>NZ_JBIRHK010000026.1:0-103415 GCF_044328485.1 Streptomyces sp. NPDC017936
TCCGTGGCTCCGGCACGCCTCTGCGGGCCGCTCACCCGGATCAGGTGGAACGGTGGTTTGGGCCGTCGGCCCGCCAGGCGGAGCTCGGCGCTCCGGCGGCGTGCCGCCCGGGTCCCCGTCGACCGCCGACGCGAAACAGCCACGCACCGACCAATCAGCGGAATCTCCGGACCCGGACGACCACCAACCGGCGGCACATCTCCGACTGAGGTCATCCGCTAGTCACCGTGGTCGTCCTGCAGCACGCTGCGACGCTCCTGTTCGCGCTTGGAATAGGCGGCTGCCCGGATCGCCTCGTCGCTCTCCAAGCCCGATCCCAGCGCGCCGCCCACCGTGGCGACCGAAGCGACGAACCAGGACAAGGTCCAGTACTCCGCGGCATGCAGCGGGGTTCGTGTCGTGGAAGCGAACACCCGGTCGTTGAGGATGAACAGCGCCCACACCAGGTTGATGACCACCAAACCCACGTAGCAGACGATCACCCCGATACCCACGGTCACGACCGTCGAGGCGTTGTAGAGAGCCGCCTTCTTCCTCGCTTCCGGCGAAACCTCATCCGTTCGATGCCACAGGTTCGCGTCCACGATCAGCCAGCCGATCATGAGCGCGACGGACCCGACTGTGGCGATCACTAGGCGTGGCGTGCTCAGGGAGGTGGCCAGGTTCCAGATGGTGGAGTTCACGGTGGCAGCTGCTCCCGTGGCGAGGGCGGCCGCCAGGGCTTTCGACAGACCCGGCACCAAGCGCCACGGCCGGTTGGCGCGGACCATACCGGCGAGCACCCTCAGGTAACCGCGCGGCCCAGTGATGACGTACCGCAGATCGGCGATCTCCTCCTCACCGACCTGGCCCGGATGGATGGGCGCGAGACGACCGATGAAGGGCCCGCGCAGCGGCTGACTTCCCGGAGGCCCCTCAGTCCCTGTGGCCTGCGGGCCCGCCAAACTGAGCACGGCTTCTTCCACGGCCTGCCGGGCCTTGGTCTGCAGCCGGAAGCCCCCCAGCGTGGGAAGGGACAGCAGCGCCAAGCCGTGTTCGTGACTCAGATCCACCACGAGCTTGCGCCCGTGCGAGTGCAGCGGAAGATCGGTGAGTGCCACGACGATGTCCCAGTTCCCCTCACTTCCGCGGTCCATGATCCGGCGCGTCAACGTGGAGAGGTCCTCGGTCCTCGCGGTGAACGGCTCACTGACCACCTCGACGTCGAACCGTCGCCCTTGGCCTGACCTGTCGGCGAGCCGATCAGGAAGCATCCGGGCCATGCGCCGTGCGATCTCCGTCGGCGTATCCGGATCCGCCAGAAGAGCCACCACCGTAACGCCCTGAGACGACACCCGCATGACTCCCTCTCGTCGGCTGCCCCCGCGATCGCGAATGCCCACAGGATGCCCTCGAGGTAACGCCGACGCCGCGTGACACGCTGGCCCCTGCCAGCAGGTGCAGGGGGTACGGTCACATCTCCTCGTCCTCCGCCGTGCAGGACCTGCCCCACCACCGGGCCACACGGCTGCGTGCGCCACCACGAACACCGGCTCCGCGCCACCCCGGTCCGCACCGCACGCCGTGCCACCGGCCACCCCGCTTCGATGTCCGGCCTGGGAGCAGCGGCTCGATCCGCGCCCACGGCGCGTCGGTCAACGGCGCGCCCCGACTAGCGATCCGATGATCCGAACAAAACGGCTGACCTGGGCGGGATGGCCCGCGCCAACCGGCCCAGGCTGCTGTTCACGAGTCTCTTCCGAGCGCTCGCCGGCGTGTTCACACCCGCGACGTTCGACCTCGTGAGCAGCTACCTCCTGGCCACCTCTCCGTGGGGCCGCTCTGCGACACGGCGTTCACCCTGTTGTCGATCACCGCGTTTTCCCGGTGCTCGTGCACGAGGCGGATCGCCATGGCACCCTCACCGACCGCCGAGGCCATCCGTTTGACCGAGCCGCTCCCGACGTCGCCGGCGGCGAAGACCCCGGGAAGGGGGGCTCCAGCACGGGCGGGCCGCACTGGTTCGACATGTGTCAACATAGGCAGGTCTCGCCCATCAAGGCGCTGCCGCTGCTGGAGCCCAGGTTTCCGGTGCGGTGGTGTCGTGCTGGCCGTCCTTGCCCCCTCGGTCATGGCCGCCATGGGCGCACGCTCGCGACTTGGGGCTGAGCCGCCAGGCGAGTACGCCACCGGGAGGCGAACCACCGCGTTCGCCGAAGCGCGCCGGCAGGGGGCAGGCGAAGGCCCCGACTGGTTCGGGGGATCCCCAGTCGGGGCCGATCGAGAGTGGGCGCGAAGAGCGGTCGCCTCGCGGCGGGAGCTCCATGAGGCTTAAGCCGAACGATCGTCCTCAGGGGCAAAGGGTGAGGCCCGGGGACGCACTTCCCCTCACGCCACATGCGAATCAACGGTGACACACTCTCGAATGTTCCCCGGAGTGTCTCATACCGGGATTTCCCCGAGCGCTCGTGTGAGCGGGGCCCGGTGACGGCGCCTGTCGCGCGGTTCCCGGCGCGATCAGGTAATCAGAAACGGTGAACAAGGACGCGACCGACCCCTTCGTGCATGTCCGGGGCGCCGGCGAGAACAACCTGCGGAACATCGATGTCGACATTCCGCGGGACGCGATGGTCGCCTTCACCGGCGTCTCCGGTTCGGGTAAGTCCTCGCTCGCGTTCGGCACGCTCTACGCGGAGGCCCAGCGGCGCTACTTCGAGTCCGTAGCACCGTACGCCCGAAGACTGCTGCAACAGGTCGGCGCACCGCACGTGCAGGAGATCACCGGACTGCCACCGGCCGTGGCCCTGCAGCAGCGACGCGGGTCACCCAGCTCGCGCTCGACGGTCGGCACCCTCACCACCCTGTCCAATCTGCTGCGCATGCTGTACTCCCGCGCCGGCACCTGTCCACCCGGCGCCGCACGGCTGGAAGCCGAGTCGTTCTCCCCCAACACCGCGGCCGGCGCCTGCCCGGAGTGCCACGGACTGGGCGTCGTGCACGACGTCGCCGAGGACCTGCTCGTCCCGGACCCCTCGCTGAGCATCCGCGAGGGGGCGATCGCCGCATGGCCGGGCGCCTGGCAGGGCGCCAACCTGCGCAGTGTCGTGAGCGGCCTGGGGATCGACATCGACCGACCGTGGCGCAGGCTCAGGAAGAAGGACCGGGACTGGCTGCTGTACACGGACGAGCAGCCCTCCGTGTACATCGAGCCGGAGGAGGACCGCGTCGACTACGGCTACCAGGGCAAGTTCTGGAGCGCTCGCAAACACGTCATGCACGTTCTTGCCGACTCCAAGAGCGAGAAGATGCGCGAACGGGCGCTCCGGTTCGTCAGGAGCGTGGCCTGCCCCGCGTGTCACGGCAGCGGACTGCGGCCTGAGGCGCTCGCCGTGACCTTCGCCGGACGTTCCATCGCCGAGATCAACGCGATGCCGCTCACAGAGGTCGTGGCGCTGCTGCGGCCCGTCGCGGGGCGGTCCGAGGCCGACGCCACCACGTCGACCGCCCGATCCGGGGAGACGACCGAGGTCGCGGTCCGGATCTGCGGCGATCTGGTCGCACGGGTCGACGTACTGCTCGACCTGGGCCTCGGATATCTCAGCCTCGGGCGCCGCTCGACGACCCTGTCGCCAGGCGAGGCGCAGCGCCTGCGGATCGCCACCCAGCTGCGCTCGGGGCTGTTCGGCGTCGTCTACGTCCTCGACGAACCCTCCGCGGGCCTGCACCCGGCTGACGCGGAACCGCTGCTGGACGTGCTGGACCGCCTCAAGGCGGCGGGCAACTCGCTGTTCGTCGTGGAGCACGACATGGACGTCGTCCGGCGGGCGGACTGGGTGGTCGACATCGGCCCCGGTGCGGGCGAGGGCGGCGGACGCGTGCTGTACAGCGGCCCGGTCGCCGGTCTTGCGCGGGTCGGGGAGTCGGCCACGAGCCAGTACCTGTTCGGGCGCGCCCAGCCGCTCGATCACCGCCCGCGCGCACCGCACGGCTGGCTGCACCTGCGCGGCGTCTCCCGCCACAATCTGCACGACGTGTCCGTCGACGTACCGCTCTGCGTGCTGACGGCGGTGACAGGCGTGTCCGGTTCCGGAAAGTCGACGCTGGTGACGCAGGTGCTCGCCGAGGTCGTCCGCAGCCACCTCGGACTCGTGCCCGAGGAGCCTGACGAGGCGCAGTTGGAGGTCGATGTCCAGGACGCGTCGGGGGTCGAGTCGTTCGACCGGCTGGTCTCGGTCGACCAACGGCCCATCGGCCGAACCCCCCGGTCCAACCTGGCCACGTACACCGGGATGTTCGACGCGGTGCGCAAGCTGTACGCGGCGACGGACGAAGCCAGGGCGCGCGGCTACTCGGCCGGGCGGTTCTCCTTCAACGTGCCCGAAGGGCGGTGCGAGACCTGCCAGGGCGAAGGATTCGTCGCGGTGGAACTGCTGTTCCTGCCCGGCACCTACGCGCCGTGCCCGACCTGCGAAGGCGCCCGGTACAACGCCGAAACGCTGGAAGTCACCTACCGCGGCAAGAACATCGCGGAAGTACTGGCGCTGTCCGTCGACGCCGCCGCCAAGTTCCTGTCCGCCGTCCCGGCCGCCTCCCGCAGTCTGGAGACCTTGCGCGAGGTGGGACTGGGGTACCTGCGGCTGGGCCAGCCCGCGACGGAACTCAGCGGCGGGGAGGCGCAACGCATCAAACTGGCGGCCGAACTGCAGCGAGCCCGCCGCGGGCACGCGCTCTACCTGCTCGACGAGCCGACGGCGGGACTGCACCCCTCGGACATCGCACTGCTGCTGCGACAGGTGCACCGGCTCGTCGACGCCGGCAACACGGTCGTCCTCGTCGAGCACGACCTGGCCACGATCGCCACCGCCGACTGGGTCATCGACCTCGGTCCGGGCGGCGGCGACGCGGGCGGGCGGGTGGTCGCGACGGGTCCGCCGGCCAAGGTGGCGAGGGCCCGTCGCAGCGCCACCGCACCCTATCTCGCGGCCCGGCTCGCGCGCTCCTGACGACAGAATCGCGATCGCGAACCACCGAGCACCTGCGGCGCGACCCGGTGGCCGGGTGGTCTCGCGCACCAGCGCGGTGCGCGAGTACGCCGACTTTGCGGCAACCGCGGGACCCGACCTGCCGCGGCAGTCCCGCAGCCCGGCGGGAGCGGTCGCGTGTGGCAAGAATGACCCCATGCACATGGTGATCGCGGGTGGACACGGAAAGATCGCGCGCCGGCTGACCCGGCTGCTCTCGGCGCGCGGCGACAACGTCACAGGGCTGATCCGCAACCCAGACCACGCCGACGACCTGCGCGCGGACGGTGCGGAACCGGTGGTGTGCGATCTGGAGCACGCCTCGGTGGACGAGGTGGCCGGCCACCTCGGCGGCGCCGACGCGGCACTGTTCGCCGCGGGCGCCGGACCGGGCAGCGGCGCGGCCCGCAAGCAGACGGTGGACCGGAACGCGGCCATCCTCCTCGCCGACGCGGCCGAGCGCGCCGGGATGCGCCGCTTCCTGGTGATCTCCGCGATGGGCGTGGACAGCCCGCCGCCGCCCGGCACCGACCCGGTCTTTGCCGCCTACCTGAAAGCCAAGGGCGAGGCGGACGCCGACATCGCCTCCCGTCCGGGACTGGACTGGACGATTCTGCGCCCGGGGACGCTGACCGACGACCCCGGTAGCGGCCGCGTCACGCTCGCCGAGCACACCGACCGCGGCCAAGTGCCGCGCGAAGACGTGGCTGCGGTGCTCGCCGCCCTGCTCCACGAGCCCAGGACTGCCGGGCGCATCCTCGAGCTGATCAGCGGGTCCACCCCGGTCGAGGAGGCGGTGCGCGCCGTGGCCGGCGGCTGACGCCGCACTACGCCCTCGCCCGGGTGCGGGCAACGACTCACACCCGGGCGCCTTCAAAGGCGCTGCCCAGCGAGGCCGACACGGTGTTCCGCAAACTGAGGGACATCGCCGCGCCGAGCGGTACACCCTTCGAGCACCAGTCGATCGGCTACGCCTTCGGGTATGTCGAGGCGATGTGGGAGAAGGGGCACGTCGAGGAGGCCTGGGACAAGCGGGGGAGGATGCATGTGAGCGACGAAGGATGCCCGTCATGAAATCCGGAGCCCGTGATGACGACGCCTGGTACTCGCGCACACCTTCGCAGGCCGAGGGCGAGCGGGACGAGACGGGCGAGCGTACCGCAACGGAACAGCACCTGGACGTCCCCCGGAACGAGCCGTCCCAGGCGGAGGGCGAGCGGGGCGACGACGCCTAGCGCCACTGGACGACCCGTCGCCGGGGGCCGGGCGAGGGTGCACTTTTTCCGGCACTGTCACCGGTTCCCGGCCCGCCATCGCTTGCTCGACCCACGAGCACAGGACGTGCGCAGGTGCCGCGCCGACCCTGCCGGCGAGCGTCTCGCCCTGGTCCAAACGACGAGGAGGGCCGGCACCGCCTGCACCTCGAAGCCGCCGACTGACCCGTGGATTTTGTTGATGTCGACCTTGACGGGCTTGATCCGTCCGGACAGGTCGCGGGTGACCTGTCCGAGGGCGCGGGGCCGACCATGCGACAAGGGCCGCACCAAGTGGCCCACGCCGGGTTCCTACCGGTGCACACGGCGAGTCTCGAGCACTCCCCAGGGTGACGAACCGGGTGGCTCCACGCCTGCGTCTGGCGAGTCAGGAATGCACAGGTCCGGTCGCCCCACGAGTACGAGAGAAAGGATCCACACATCTCGGGTAAGTCGCCCGTGAGCGGGTAGGCGACATGCCGCTCGGTTCTCTGAAGGCGTCGAGGGACGGAGTGGTCCCATGGCCGGCAGTCGGGCGCGCAGCCTGTACCACCGCTACTCCCACCGGAAGGGCGGCCTTCTGCGGGGCAGCGCCGGGCGGCGCCCCACGGCCGCGCGCGGAGGACCGCGCCCGCCCGCTCGCACCTCAGCCGACCATGCCCTCCACGAACTGGTCGCGCTCTCCCGCGCCCTGTTCGGCACTCTGGACGAAGTCGAGATCGTGCGCCTGGCCATGGACCACATAGCCGCCGCGGGGCCATACACTGCCGAGGCCGGATACCTCAATGTGGGCGGCGACCTGGTCCCCAGTCCAAGGGACGGGCAGATGCCTGCCTTGGCCGTGAGCCGGAGGGTGCGGGAGCTGGCCGGGCAGGACGGCAACGTGACGGTACCTGGCAGGTCCTGGGGCCGGGCCCTGGGGCTACGCGGACTCGAGGGACTCCACGGCTACCTCGTGGTCACGTCCCGCTCCCCACCCACCAAGGCCGAGCGATCCCTGCTCGCCACGCTCGTCCGGCACACCGCTGCTGCACTGTCAGTCGCCTCCGCACACCGCCGCCAACACGAGGACGCGCTGGAGCTGCACCGACTGAGGGACGAACGCACAGCCCTCCAGCGGCAGCTGATCTCTGTGGTGGCCGAGCTGGGCTACGAGCGAGCCGTTCACGCGCTCATGGTCGGCATCGCTGCCTCGGGTGGCGGCGAGGAAGCTGTCACCCGCGCGCTGCACGGGCTCACTGGACTTCCTGCACTGGTCGAGGACCGCTTCGGTCGGCTGAGGTCCTGGACCGGCCCCAGCCGCCCCGTCCCCTATCCCGAACCGGACCCCGTGCGCCAGGACGAAATGCTGCACGCCGTCGCCCGTCAGGCCGGGCCGGTGCGGATAAGGGACCGGCTGATCACCCTGATCCGCCCGCACGGCGAGATCCTGGGCGTGCTGGCCCTGGTCGATGCCCGGGACGAGGCCGACGAGTACACCGTGCTCGCGCTGGAACACGCTGCCGCGTCACTCGCCCCGGAGCTGACACACGTGCGTAATCTGGCCGAAGTGGAGCTGAGGCTGCACCGCGAGCTGGTGGACGACCTCCTGGCAGGGACGGACGAGGTGAGCGCCTACGCCCGGTCCGAGGCAGCCGGACACGACCTGCGCCGCAGCCACTACGTCGTCGTGGTGCAGTGGTCGAACCGGACCGCCGACGATTCCTTCGCACAGACCGTGGGGCGGGCGGCCTCTGCCGTGGGCATGCGCTCGCTGCTGACCCGACGCTCCGACCACGTCGTCCTGGTCGCCGACGACAGGCCGCACCCCCGTGCGCTGTACGACGCGCTCACCCGGGAGACCGGAACACGGTCCGGGACGATCGGGGTGAGCGCCCCTTCCGACTCCCTGAACGACATCCCCCACCACTACCAGGAGGCGCAACGCGCCCTGGACGTGCGCCGCCACTCCCGCGAGCGCTACGGCACGTCGTTCTTCGACCAGCTCGGCCTCTATCGCATCCTGGGACCCGGCAACGATTACCGGGAACTGGAGACGTTCGTCCAGGAGTGGCTCGGGAAGCTCATCGACTACGACTCCCGGCATCACGCGACCTTGGTGGAGACCCTGTCCCGGTACTTCGACTGGGGCGGCAACTACGACGAGACCGCAGAATCCCTCGCGATACACCGCAGCACGCTGCGCTATCGGCTCCAGCGCATCCGCGACATCAGCGGCCACGACCTCGCGAACGTCGAGGACCGGCTGAACCTCCAGGTGGCGACCCGAGTGTGGAAGATCGTGCTGGGCGGGCCCGGCTGACGCCTCGCTGGAACTCCTGTGGGAGTGGTGTCAGCAGCGCTGCAGTGGGTGGGCCGGGCGGCGGCATCCGGGCCGCCCTGCGGATGCCGGGACGGCCGGCGGCGACCTGGTCGAGCAGCCGGGTGCCGGCTGCGGAGTCCTGCATACCGGCCGCGGTGACCAGCACCGTCAGGAGGAGGCCGATAGGTCGGTCACGACGCGTCGCTTGCGGCCCACGATCTTCTTACCCGCATCCGCGCTCTGGCCGGCGGAGGGAACGCTGATGGAGGTCTTCAAGCCCGTGCTCGGGCGGCAGGCGGAGGTCCAGGCGTGGCCGCGGTGCTCGAAGCCCCGGGCTGCAAGAACCGGGCTCATGTGTTGGCCTTCTCGATGCGTCTCCAGCAGACAAGGATGCAGGCGACGGTGATGAAGGCGTCGTGGAGTTCGGTGCGCCGCTCCCAGCGGACAGCGGGACGACCAGGACGCCGAGCCAACCGCACCAGCCCGGCCCCGACCGCTCCGCCTCCTTGCGAGCCCTCGCGCGCTCGGTGTCGTACTTCTTGCTCCCGGGTTCGGGCACGACGATCACCTCCTGCCGGGCCGGGCCCCCGGCCCAGACCGGGCAAACCAGTGGAAATCCGGCGGATGAAGGAGGTGAGCGAGCGGCCCCTGCCGGTTACCCGGGTGGCCCAGGATTCCGGATTCCGATGAGGGAGAAGAGGCCATGACCCACAGTACGAGCGCCCGGGACGTGGTGGAGGCCATCAAGGATGTCGACTTCCCCGCAGGCAAGGACAGGCTGATCGAAGCGGCGAGCCGGTCGGGCGCCGCGCCGGATGTCGTGAAGGCGCTGCGCGGCATCCCGGCCGAGCAGTATGCCAACCGTGAGGAGGTGGCCCGGTCGGTGCGCGTGGATCCCGACTCCGACCTTGGGCTGAGCCCGGCGCAGCGTGCCGAGCAGGCCCGCAAGGGCGGCAGGCCGGGGCAGTCCCAGCATCTGCGCGATGTGCCGAAACCGCCAATCGAGGAGGAGCTGGACAGCTGACGGCCGGGCCGCTCGGTGCCGGCCGCGCCCCTCAGCGGGCGTGCCGCCTCGCCGCCCGGTCGGCGTCGCCGTCGGCGCCGAGCGGCCCGGCCGGAGCGAGGTTCTCCTCGACCTCCAGGCGGGGCAGCCTGCCGGCGAGCCACGCGCACACCAGTGGTGGCAGCATGGCCCGCACGGACTGGACCAGCCGCAGCCAGGCGGGCGCGCACACGGCGGTGCGGAGCCGCTCCAGGCCGTCCACGACGCGGGCGGCGACCTTCTCGGCGTCGTACACCCTGCGTGCCCCCACTGCCCGCCCGCGATCCGGACAGGGCCGACACCGTCGCGGGCCCGGGCGGGGGCATCCGCCCGCCGTAGCTGTGTAGCCCCGCGACGGTTCGGCCGCAGGGGTGGCGGAAGGCGCTGACGGATGGAATCACCCAGCTGGCAGGTACGACGACGGGCTGGGCGGCCGTGCGAATGAATGTCTGCGCTGGCACGGCGAGGCGGCGTCGGCGCAGGGAGCTGGATCCGTTGGCAGCACCGCAAGCCAGCAGGCGCGGGAAGCGCTGGCTGATCGTGGGGGGGGGAGGCCATGTGTACCCACGAGACTGTGGCGAGCACACTCGCGGCACTCGCCGCCGCCTACGGGGAGAGGGGCGTCGAGCAGAGCCCACGGCGTGAACCGTCCGCCCCGTGGACAAGCAATGGAGTAGTCATGACCGTTCCCGAGGAGAACCGCCCGAAGACGACCTCCACCGACGACGTCATCGGCACATCTGACGAAAGGAGATCCGCCGGGCAGGACAACGGTGCCAGCGGGCGCACCATCGGGGAAGCGATGGAGGAAGCCGGACTCAGCTCGGACGGCGTGCGCGACGAAACCTGACCCGGTCCGCCGGGTGACTTCCTCGTCAGCGCGCGGGAATGCAGGCAGGGGCCATGGGCCTGGCCGTCCTCATCACTGCCGCCAACGTGCACGGCACCACCGCGTCCGGCGAGCTACTGCTGTAACCGCTCGAGCGCCGGCCTGTCCCGCTCCCACACCAGCTCGCCGTGGAGAGCGCGGTCGACCGGCTCGTAGGTCAGCCCAGCACTTCTTCGATCGGGGCGTCGGCGTCCACGTAGCGCACGAGCTTGCGGTTCGCGAATTCCACGATGCCCACGTCACCGAGCTCGCGCCCGTAGCCGGAACGCTTGATGCCGCCGAAGGGCAGCTCCGGTCGGGACGCGGTCGGGTGGTTGATCCACACCATGCCCGCCTCCAGCCGGTCCGCGACCCCCCGAGCACGTTCCGGGTCGGCGGCGAAGACCGCGCCTCCCAAGCCGTAGGGGGAAGTGTTGGCCAGTGCCACGGCCTCGTCCTCGTCGGCGACCCGGTAGACCGTGGCGACGGGGCCGAAGAGCTCTTCCCGGTAGGCCCGCATGTCCGGTGTGACGTCGGTGAGAAGGGTCGGCTCGACAAAGGCGCCCGGCAGGTCGGGCCGCCCGCCGCCCAGCACCACCGTGGCTCCCTTGTCCACCGCGTCACGGACCTGCTCCATCAGGAGTTCGGCCGCGGCCTCGGAGGACAGCGGGCCGAGCGTAGTGGCGGGGTCGACCGGATCTCCCGGTTGCATCTCGCTCATCCGGTCACCCAGCCCGGTGACGAAGGCGTCGTAGACGTCGGCAAGGACGATGAAGCGCTTGGCCGCCACGCAGCACTGCCCGGTGTTGCCCATCCGGCCGAGGAACGCGGCGTACACGGTGCGCTCGAGGTGGTGACCGTCCAGCACGACGAAGGGATCACTGCCACCCAGCTCGAGGACGGACTTTTTGACATTGCGGCCGGCGATCTCGCCCAAGCTCACGCCCGCCCGCTCGCTTCCGGTCAGTGACGCTCCCTGCACTCGAGAGTCATCGATGATCTTCCCGACGTCTCTGCCCCGCACGAAAAGATTGGTGTAGATCCCGGTCGGCATGCCCGCTTCCGTGAACAACTGCTCGAGTGCCAGTGCGGACTGGGGACAGTTACTCGCGTGCTTGAGCAGGACGGTGTTGCCGAGGACGAGGTTCGGACCCGCGAATCGGACGACCTGATACAGCGGGAAGTTCCAGGGCATCACACCGAGAATGACGCCGAGCGGCTCGTTCACCAGCACGGCCGTGCCCTCGGGCACCGGCAGGGGTCGTTCTTCCAGCAGCTCAGGGCCGTGCTCGCCGTAGTAGGTGAGGATGTCGGACGCGAGGTCGACCTCTGCACGGCTCGAGTTGATCAGCTTGCCGACTTCAAGGGTCAGGAGGTGCGCCAATTCCTCCTTGCGCTTCCTCATGAGGCGGCCGGCGCGTTGCACGAGGGCCCCCCGGTCGGCCGTCGACCGGGCACGCCAGTCTGGAAAGCCACAGTGCGCCGCGTCGATCGCGCGCCCTACTTCCTCCGCGCTCAGCGCCGGGAACTCACGAACCCTTTCACCGGTGTACGGGTTGACCGTGGCGATGGGGCTTCCCTGGGCAGTGACATGGGCGTCCATGACGCCTCCCTGGAGTCGGGCTCCTCGGGTTTCCACGCCCGGAGTCGCTCACACGTGCTGATTCGTCCCATGCCACGGCAAGCTGTGGCACCCGGGTCCTGTGTGGTTCACGTCGAATGCGCAGAGTCGCCGCCCGAGTTCGGCTACGTCGGCGCGGTCATGGTGTGGCTCTTTGCCTGTGTGCAATACGAGGAGCTCAACCTGGCCGGTGAGGCCCTGCACACCACGGTGCACGGAGGCGTCAAGCTGTGGGTAGTCGTGGTCACCCGCATGTCGCGGAAGAACAACCCCTGCGGCACCTCGGCCTCCATGTCGCCCGAGGCGCCCGAGACGCAGAACGTCGGCCCTTCGACCAGGGTGACAGTGGCCTCCGTGAGCACGGCCGGTTCCGTCTCCTCGATGACGGCGCCGACCTCGTCGGCCATGGCTCCTCCTAGCCCGGGGCGCCGACGAGAGCTTCGAAGTCCCGGGGCAGCTGGGACATGACCTGGCGGAACTCGCCGTCACTGACTGCGTCCCTCAGGGTGCTCAGCTCGGCCCGTACGCCCTCGCGGGCCTCGTCCGGGCTCACCCCTGCTCGCCTGCTCACCCGATTGACGAACTCGTCGAGTCCGAAGGGCTCGGCCTCCGGAGTGGGAGAGACCAGCGGTTCCTTCAGCGGCTTGGGCAGTTCGGACGCGAGGTCCTCCGCCTCACCCCTGGTGAGCCGCTCGGCCAGTGTTTCCAGGGTGGCGCGGGTGAGGGGCTCCGTCTTTTCCGGGGGGACAGGGGCGCGCCGGGTGATGGTGTCGATGAAGGTGTCGTAGTCCATGAGTGGTCCTTTTTCTGAAGCCTTGCAGCTGTCTGGGGTGGGTCCTGAGACAGCCACCGAAGGGTGCAGCGTGCGTGTGGGGTGGTGGGCTGATGCGTGTCAGGGTGCGTGCGCTTCGGCAGAGGCCGAGTGACATTGGGCATCTCTATGCTCGAGATGCGGGCCGCACTCTGCCTGCTCCCTGCGGGAGGAAAAGCAGTGGGCTCGGTACACCTCCGAGCACAAGTGCAGACGGCCTCCACCACGGCAAGGCCGCGGTTCTCGGGGACGCCCGGCGCCGGTCTGCCAGATGTGCGTCGGGGCGCTGTGCCTGTGGGCGCGGTCGGCTTTCCCCCCCGTCGCGTTCCGGCCGGCCCGTTCGCCGTCGAGAGCCTGATGCGGGCGAGCTGCCGGGCGATGTCCGTCAGCCACACTTCCAGTTCGATGGAGACCGTGAGGGCGTGGCTGGGACGGCTCTCACCCGCACCCAAGAGATGGGAATGACCTCGGACGGCCGTACGGCTGGCCGGAGGATGCCTGCGCATTTCATGCTGCTCTGCCAGGGTAGGAGGCAGCGTTCTTTTTAGGCCTCGGGTGCGGAGGTGCTCAGCAGGGGGCTCTGCGAATCTCGACCGGGTAACAGCCGATGGCGGCGTGGGCGTGAGCGAACGACGCCGTCCGGTTCCTGGCGAGGAGGCGAGAGGCATGACCGTGATGGGTGTGTCGAAGTTCGAGAGGTTCTTCCGCGCCGCTGCAGGCCTCGATGTGGACAAGAACGACCTGAAGCGGTACGGCGACTTCGTCGACGCCAAGCTCTACGACCTCCTGGTCGTCGGCCAGGCGTCGGCCAAGGCCAACGGCCGGGACACCGTCGAACCGTGGGACCTGCCGATCACCAAGGGCCTCCAGGAAAGCATCCACCGGTTCCGGCGGCTCGACGAGGAGGTCGAGCTGAAGCCGATCGTGGAACAGCTCGCCGCGCACCCTCCCCTCGACAGGACACCCACCCGGGAGACCGAAGAGCGCTACCCCGAGATCATCGGCGGTCTCAGCGTCGCCCTCGCCGAGACGTTCAAGATCATGTACCCGGATGTTAAGAACCCCCAGACCGGCCACTGGGAGGGCGTGACCGCGGTGTTCGACCGGCTGCTGTAGCAGTCGCGCCCCGGTGCATGCCGCCGCTCGCGACGACGGCTGGAGCAAGTTGTCCTCCACCGGGACGGCAGTTCCGGCTGGTCGCGCGCACATACGCGCTCGGGGCCCCCTCGACCGGGCCTTGCGGTCCCCGGTCCGGAAAAAGGGATGCGGACGGGCTCTGCCGGGTGTTCCTGCCGCTCGCCTCGTACAACCGGCGACTCGTGAAGGGAGCCGTATCATGACACAGGAACTCCGGGGGATGCGGGTGGGAATCCTGGCCACCGACGGCGTCGAACGCGTGGAACTCGACCAGCCGCGCGGTGCGTTGCAGGGCGCGGGGGCGAAGACCGAGATCCTCTCGCTCCATCACGGCGAAATCCAGGCCCGCCAGTTCGACCTGAACCCGGCGGGAACCTTCCCCGTGGACCGCCTGGTCGCCGACGCCTCCGTCGACGACTACCACGCCCTGCTCCTGCCCGGCGGCACCATGAACCCTGACCAGCTGCGCATGGACCGCGACGCGGTGCAGTTCGTCAGGGACTTCATGGCCAGTGGGAAACCGGTCGCATCGATCTGCCACGGCCCGTGGACCCTGGCGGAAGCCGACGCCGTGCGCGGCCGCCGCCTGACGTCCTGGCCCAGCATCCGCACCGACCTGCGCAACGCCGGCGCGGAGGTCGTCGTCGACCAGGAGGTGGTCATCGACGGGCAGCTGGTCACCAGCCGCGGCCCGGCCGACCTGCCCGCCTTCTGCGCCGCCGTCGTGGAGCAGTTCGCCCAGGCGCACCACCCCATGCCCGGCTGAACCAGGGGTCTGGTCGCCGCGGCGAGAGCAGGCGGTGCACGGCGAGGTGGGCCTGCTGGGCCCGCCTTCCATCCCACGGGCCGGTCGGCCGTGGCGTTGCTCCGTACGGCCGCCGGTCCGTAGCCTCTTGCAGCCGCGTCGACCGCCACGCCCGGGACGGGAGCGCCCCGGTGCGCCGTGCCGGCGTGGAGGGGAGGAAGAGGTCCTGCGTCCCGGGTGGGAACCCAGGACAGCCGTCCGCCTGCTGAGCGTCGGTGGAGACAGTTCCTTGTGCCGGACGGTCGGCCCCGGGATCGATCCGTTTTCCCTGGGCTTGGAAGAAGTACATCCGTCGGCCCCGCACCTCGTGCCGGGCCGGACCCTGAGGACCCCGCCACGAGCCGCCCACCGGAATCGTCGTCCCGCTCCCTGCCCTCGCAGACCGAGCGCCGGTGTCACTTTTCGACCCGCTGGGCGCAGGCGGGGTGACCGGGAGAGCAGCCACTCTGGGGCCTGCAGGGACCGCTCGGCGGTCCGACGGCGGAAGGAGTGGCCATGACCGAGCAGGCCCGCAGGACCATTGCCTCGTACGCGACGTACCAGGAAGCCGAACGCGCCGTCGATCACCTCGCCGACCAGGACTTTCCCGTTCAAAAGGTGGCGATCATCGGTCAGGACGTGCGCCTGGTCGAACAGGTGATCGGTCGAGTGGGGTATGGCGCGGCCGCCCTCCACGGCGCAGCCACCGGAGCGCTGCCCGGCGTGCTCATCGGCTGGATCTTCGGGCTGCTGAACTGGCTGAATCCGGTCGTCTCCGGTCTGCTCCTCGCGCTGTACGGGCTGATCTTCGGAGCGGTCGTCGGTGCGCTGCTCGGCGTGCTGTTGCACGCGGCCCAGGGCGGCCGCCGGGACTTCGCCTCGGTCCGCTCGATGGAGCCCAGCCGGTACGACGTCGTGGTGGACGAGGACGTCGCCGATGAGGCCGTCCGGCTGGTCACCGGGCTGGACAGCAGGGCCGGCACGAACACGGAGAGCGCCTCCTCCAGGGGCCGGCGCCCGCGCAACGACCTCGCCCCCAGCTGAACGAGTTTCGAAGCCGGGCGGACAGGGCCCGGAGGATGAACGGTCGCCGACGGACGTCGACCGCCGCGGAAGGAGTTCCTCATGGCCAAGGCAGTGGGCATCGACCTGGGCACCACCAACTCGGTGATCGCCGTGTGGGAGGGCGGCGAGCCGTCCGTCGTGCCCAACAGCGAGGGCAACCGCACGACACCGTCCGTGGTGGCCTTCACCGACACCGGGGAACGTCTGGTGGGTCAGCTGGCCCGGCGCCAGGCGATCCTCAACCCCAAGGGCACCATCTACTCGGCCAAGCGGTTCATCGGCCGGCACTTCGACGAGATCCCCGACGAGGCCAAGGCCGTCGCCTACGACGTCGTCCCGGGAGACAACGGCGAGGCCCGCTTCAAGGTGCGTGACAAGCTGTACGCGCCTGAGGAGATCAGCGCCCTGGTGCTGCGCAAACTCGCCGACGACGCCTCCAAGCAGCTGGGGGAACGGGTCACGGAGGCGGTCATCACGGTGCCCGCCTACTTCAACGACGCCCAGCGCACCGCGACCCGTGATGCCGGACGGATCGCGGGACTGGAAGTGCTGCGGATCATCAACGAGCCGACGGCGGCCGCCCTCGCGTACGGCATGGACAAGAAGCAGCACGAGACCGTCCTCGTTTTCGACCTGGGCGGCGGCACCTTCGACGTGAGCATCCTCGATGTCGGCGACGGCGTGGTCGAGGTGCGTTCCACGGCGGGTGACAGCCATCTGGGCGGCGACGACTTCGACCGGCGTCTGGTCGACTACCTCGCGGACGACTTCCAGAAGGAGAACGGCATCGACCTGCGCAAGGACCCGCAGGCGCTGCAACGCCTGTTCGAGGCGGCGGAGAAGGCCAAGACCGAGCTCAGCTCCGTCACCCAGACCCAGGTCAGCCTGCCGTTCATCACCGCCGACGCCTCCGGGCCCAAGCATCTCACCGACTCGATCATGCGGTCCACGTTCGAGCAGATCACCGGCGACCTGGTGGAGCGTTGCCTCGGTCCGGTCCAGCAGGCCATGGCCGACGCCAAGGTCGGCGAGAGCGACATCGACGAGGTCATCCTCGTCGGCGGTTCCACCCGCATCCCCGCCGTCCAGGCCCTGGTACGCCGGCTGACCGGCGGCAAGGAACCCAACATGAGCGTGAACCCCGATGAGGTCGTGGCCCTGGGCGCCGCGATCCAGGCCGGGGTGCTCAAGGGCGAGGTCAAGGACGTCCTGCTGCTCGACGTCACCCCCCTGTCGCTGGGCGTGGAGACGCGCGGCGGAGTGATGACGAAGATCATCGAGCGGAACACCACCATCCCGGTGCGCCGCAGCGAGACCTTCTCCACCGCCGAGGACAACCAGCCCGCCGTCGACATCGTCGTCCTCCAGGGCGAGCGCGAACTGGCCGCCGACAACCGGGTCCTCGGCCGCTTCCAGCTCACCGACATCCGACCGGCGCCGCGGGGCGAACCGCAGATCGAGGTCACCTTCGACATCGACGCCAACGGCATCCTCAACGTCAGCGCGCGCGACAAGGACACAGGCAAGGAACAGGGCATCACCATCAGCGAGAGCTCCAACCTCGACCGCAGCGAGGTCGAACGCATGGTCCAGGAGGCTGAAAGCAACCGGGGCCAGGACCAGGCACTCCGCGAGGCCGTCGACGCCCGCAACGAACTCGACGCGATCGCCTACCAGGTCGAAAAGCGTCTGAACGAACTGGCCGACGCCGCGCCCGCGCACGAAAAGGCGCGAGCCGAGATGCTGGTGGCAGAGGCCCGCGACGCGGTCAAGAACGAGGCCGGAGTGGACAAGGCCAGGCCGTTGATCTCCGAACTCCAGCAGGTCCACGCCGGGCTCGCCGCCCACCAGGCCGAAGCCGCGGCGGCGAGTGGTCCGTCGGACACCACCGGGCCGGACGGCTCCGGGCAGGGCGGTGCCGGCGCCGACGAAGACGTGATCGACGCCGAGTTCGACAAGGGCTGAGGTACCCGCCATGCCGATACCTCCCCAGGACCGATCGTCCGACCTGCCGCCCGAAGGCGCCGCACAACCGCCGCAGGGCCACCTGCCCGAGCCCGCGCCGCCGACCACACAGGCCGAACCGGGGCCCGACGCGGCCACCGGTCCGGCCGGGGTCGAGGACGAGTACACGGCCGCGCTGAAAGAGGTCGAGGACCGCTGGCGGCGTGCTCTCGCCGATCTGGACAACCTGCGCAAGCGACACGCCAGGGAACTGGACCGGGAGCGCGCGATCGAACGCGCCCGCACGGCCGCGGCCTTCCTTCCCGTCGTCGACAACCTCGAACTGGCCCTGAACCACGCGGGCTCCGACCCCGGGGCGATCGTCGAGGGGGTTCGCGCCGTGCGCGACCAGGCCGTGTCCATCCTTGAACGCCTTGGTTACGAGCGTCACGCCGAGACAGGCGTCCCGTTCGACCCCTCCCGGCACGAGGTCGTCGGCGTGGTCCAGGACCCCGACGCCGAACCGAACACCGTGGCGCAGGTGCTGCGCCCCGGTTACGGCGAGGCCGAGCGGCAGCTGAGGCCGGCCGCCGTGACCGTCGCCAAGCGGGAGTGAGCGGCCATGGCACGCGACTTCTACGAGGTTCTCGGGGTCCCGCGAGACGCCGACAAGGACGAGATCCAGCGGGCGTATCGCAAGCTGGCCCGCAGGTACCACCCAGACGTCAACAAGGACCCCGCGGCGGAGGAGCGGTTCAAGGAGATCAATGAGGCCTTCAGCGTCCTGTCCGACCCCGACCAGCGGGCCCGTTACGACCGCTTCGGCGAGGACTTCCGGAAGGTTCCCGAGGACTGGGAGGAGCGGGTCGGTGCCGGCGCGGGACCCGGCGGCGGCTTCCGCTGGTCCACCGGGGACGGCCCCCGGGTCCGGTACGCCACCAGCGGCTTCGGCGCGGAGGGCGTCGACGTCGACGACCTGTTCGGCTCGTTCTTCGGCGGCGCCGGACGGATGCGTGTCCCCGGAGCCGACCAGGAGGCCGAACTGCCGCTCACCGTCGAGGAGGCCTACCGGGGAGGCCGTCGCACCGTCACGCTCGCCGGTCCCACAGGGCAGCCGCGGCGGTACGAGGTCGACGTGCCACCGGGTGTCACCGACGGGCAGCGTATCCGGCTGGCGGGCGAGGGCGGCCGGGGCAACGGTGACGCCCCCGCGGGGGACCTGTACCTGCGGGTGCGGATCCAGTCGCACCCCCAGTTCCGCCTCGACGGCCGGGACGTGTACGTGCAGCTTCCGGTCACACCATGGGAGGCCGCGCTGGGCGCGACAGTTCCGGTGCCCACGCCGAGCGGGGCGACGGCGAAGGTGAGCGTGCCCGCGGGCTCGTCCAGCGGCCGACGGCTGCGGCTGCGCGGTGAGGGCATGCCGAACCCGCGCGGCACGAACGGCAACCTCTACGCCGAGCTCCGGATCATGGTGCCCTCCAGGCTCAGCGACCGGGAGCGCGCGCTCTTCGAGGAGCTCGCCGCCGTCTCCTCGTACGACCCCAGGAGGACACGATGAGTGACCCACGCGCCGGGGCACGCCAGGCGTCTCGGTTGACAGCTCCCGCGCCGGCACGCGTCCGGTACGCGATCGTGCCGGTGCCCAGGCTCTCTCTGCAGGCCGTGGCCCGCCGCTCCGGCGTCCATCCCGACCTCATCCGCCGGTTCGTCGCTCTGGGCCTGGTCGAGGCCGAGCGCGACGCCTCCGGAGGGCTGGTGTTCGCCCCCACGGCCCCGGCCGCCCTGGCCCGCGTCCAGCGGTTGCGCACCGGGCTGTGCCTCAACTACGCATCCCTCGGTCTGGTGCTCGACCTGCTGGACCGCATCAGCCTGCTCGAAGCCGCACTGCGCCGCGCCGGTACGAGGAGTGAAACACCCCCATGGACATGAACCGTCTCACCCAGAAGTCCCAGGAAGCCCTCCAGGAGGCCCAGAGCACGGCCGTCGGCATGGGGCAGACCGAGGTCGACGGGGAACACCTGCTGCTCGCGCTTCTCGATCAGGAGGACGGTCTGATCACACGGTTGCTGCGGCAGGCCGGCACCGAGCCGAAGGAGCTGCGCGCTGCCGTGCGCGAGGAGCTCTCCCGCCGCCCGAGGGTGACCGGCCCGGGCGCGGCGCCGGGCCAGGTCTTCGTCACCCAGCGCCTGTCCCGCCTGCTCGACGCGGCCGAGCGGGAGGCCAAACGCCTCAAGGACGAGTACGTGTCCGTGGAACACCTGCTGCTGGCCCTGGCCGAGGAGGGCTCGGCGACCGCCGCCGGGCGCCTGCTCAAGGAGCACGGCGTGACCCGGGAGTCGTTCCTCGGCGCGCTCACCCAGGTCCGCGGCAACCAGCGGGTCACCTCCGCCAACCCCGAGGTGGCCTACGAGGCTCTGGAGAAGTACGGCCGCGACCTGGTTCTCGAGGCCCGCTCCGGGCGGCTGGACCCCGTCATCGGCCGTGACGCGGAGATCCGCCGCGTCACCCAGATCCTCAGCCGCAAGACCAAGAACAACCCCGTCCTGATCGGCGACCCCGGCGTCGGCAAGACCGCCATCGTGGAGGGCCTGGCCCAGCGCATCGTGCGCGGTGACGTGCCCGAAGGACTGCGGGACAAGACGGTGTTCGCCCTCGACATGGGCTCGCTCGTGGCGGGCGCCAAGTACCGCGGCGAGTTCGAGGAACGCCTCAAGGCCGTGCTGAGCGAGGTGAAGGCAGCCCAGGGGCGCATCCTGCTCTTCGTCGACGAACTCCACACCGTCGTGGGAGCGGGCGCCGCCGAAGGGGCCATGGACGCGGGCAACATGCTCAAGCCGATGCTCGCCCGCGGTGAACTCCACATGATCGGCGCCACCACCCTCGACGAGTACCGCAAGCACATCGAGAAGGACGCCGCCCTCGAACGCCGCTTCCAGCAGGTCCTGGTCGACGAACCCAGCGTGGAGGACACCATCTCCATCCTGCGCGGACTGCGCGAACGCCTGGAGGTCTTCCACGGCGTGAAGATCCAGGACACCTCGCTGGTCGCGGCGGCGACGCTCTCCCACCGTTACATCACCGACCGGTTCCTGCCCGACAAGGCCATCGACCTCGTCGACGAGGCGTGCGCCCGGCTGCGCACCGAGATCGACTCGATGCCCGCCGAACTCGACGAGATCACCCGCCGCGTCACCCGCCTGGAGATCGAGGAAGCCGCCCTGTCCAAGGAGACCGACCCCGCCAGCAAGGCCCGCCTGGAGGAGCTGCGCAGAGAACTGGCCGACCTGCGCGCCGAGGCCGACGCCAAACGCGCCCAGTGGGAGGCCGAGCGGCAGGCCATCCGCCGCGTGCAGGAACTGCGCCAGGAACTGGAGCAGGTCCGCCACGAGGCGGAGGAGGCCGAACGCGCCTACGACCTCAACCGCGCCGCCGAACTCCGCTACGGCCGCCTCCAGGACCTGGAGCGCCGGCTGAAGGCCGAGGAGGAGCAGCTGGCAGCCAAACAAGGGCAGAACCGGCTGCTGCGCGAGGTCGTCACCGAGGAGGAGATCGCCGAGATCGTCGCAGCCTGGACCGGCATCCCCGTCGCCCGCCTCCAGGAGGGCGAACGCGAGAAGCTGCTGCGCCTCGACGAGATCCTGCGCGAGCGCGTCATCGGCCAGGACGAGGCCGTGAAACTCGTCGCCGACGCCATCATCCGCGCCCGCTCCGGCATCCGCGACCCGCGCCGCCCCATAGGTTCGTTCATCTTCCTCGGCCCCACCGGCGTCGGGAAGACCGAGCTGGCCAAGACCCTCGCGGCGGCCCTGTTCGACTCCGAGGAGAACATGGTCCGCCTCGACATGAGCGAGTACCAGGAGCGGCACACCGTCAGCCGGCTCATGGGCGCACCACCCGGATACGTCGGCTACGAGGAAGGCGGCCAGCTCACCGAGGCCGTACGCCGCAAGCCGTACTCGGTCGTGCTGTTCGACGAGATCGAGAAGGCGCACACCGATGTCTTCAACACCCTGCTGCAGGTCCTCGACGACGGCCGCATCACCGACTCCCAGGGCCGCACCGTCGACTTCCGCAACACCGTGATCATCATGACGTCGAACATCGGCTCCGAGCACCTCCTCGACGGCGCCACCGCCGAGGGTGAGATCAAGCCGGACGCCCGCGCCCTGGTGATGGGCGAGCTGCGCGGGCACTTCCGCCCGGAGTTCCTCAACCGCGTCGACGACATTGTGCTGTTCAAGCCGCTCGGCGAGCGGCAGATCGAGCGGATCGTGGAGCTGCAGTTCGACGAGCTGCGCCGTCGCCTCGCCGAACGCCGCATCACCGTCGAACTCACCGACGTGGCACGGGAGTTGATCGCCCACCAGGGTTACGACCCGGTGTACGGGGCCCGGCCGCTGCGGCGTTACATCTCCCATGAGGTCGAGACGATGGTCGGGCGCGCCCTGCTGCGCGGTGACGTCCAGGACGGCGCGACGGTCCGCGTCGACGCCGAGGCGGGGGAACTGGTGGTCACCTACGACCAGCACGAGGACGTGAAGGGAGCGCGGGCGGCATGAGCACGATGCAGGCGACGACCGTCAGATGTCCCCACTGCGGGCGCACCAACCGGGTACCCGTGGCCGCGGAGGGCCGCCCCAAGTGTGGCCACTGCAAGCAGCCCCTACCGTGGATGGTGGACGCGGGCGACGACGACTTCACCGAGGTCGCCGAGCGGGCCGACGTCCCCGTCGTGGTCGACCTGTGGGCCACCTGGTGCGGCCCCTGCCGCATGGTCAGCCCCGCACTGGAGAAGGTCGCCACCGATCTCGCCGGCCGAATCAAACTCGTCAAGGTCGACGTCGACAAGAACCCGCGACTGTCGCAGCGTTTCGAGGTCCAGGCCGTACCGACACTGCTGGTCCTCGACCGGGGCGAGACGGTCGCCCGGCAGGCGGGGGCGGCGCCCGCCCCCGCTCTGCGCCAGTGGGTGGAACAGTCGATCACCGCCAGGAAAGGTTGATCCGGATGACCCTGCATGCAGACTCCCACCTCGCGCTTGTCCGGCCGGTCCAGCCGCTGACCCCAGAAGGGTGTCAGGAGTGTCTGATGCTCGGCTCCCCGTGGGTCCACCTGAGGCTCTGCCTGACCTGCGGGCACGTCGGCTGCTGCGACTCCTCGCCGAACAAGCACGCGCGCAAACACGCAGCTGCCGTCACCCATCCGATCGTGCAGTCGTTCCAGCCCGGCGAGGAATGGCGCTGGTGCTACGTTCACGAGGCGTTCGTCTGATGTCCGGCGACCAGTCGCTGCCGGGCGAAGAACCGGTGCCGGAGAAAGCGGACGAGGCCGCCTTCTGGGAGACCCCGGACATCTACGGCGCGTATCCGCGCCTCACGGAGGACCAGATAGCACGTCTGGCGGAGCACGGGCAACGCCGGAACATGGATCCGAACGACGTGCTGATCCGGGAGGGCGAGCGCTGCGAGACGTTCTTCGTCGTCCTCAGCGGTACCGTCGCCGTCGTCGAGGACTACGGCACTCCTGAGGAGCACGTGCTGCGCGTGCACGGCCCAGGTCGCTTCATCGGCGAACTCGGCCTGCTGTACGGACAAGTGGCCTTCTACACCGCTGTCGCCAGGGAGCCGGGCGAGGCCCTTGTCGTCTCCTTGGACCAGTTGCGCCACCTGGTGTCCCAGGACTCCACCATCGGGGACATCGTGCTGCGCGCCTGTCTGTGCCGTCGCGCGCTGCTCGTCGGACAGGGCGCCGGCTTCCGCATCATCGGCTCGCGCTACTCGCCCGACACCAGACGGCTGCGCGAGTTCGCCCTCCGCAACCGGCTGCCGCACCGCTGGATCGACCTGGAGACCGACGAGGAGGCCGAGGAGCTGCTGCGCCGCTTCGGCGTCGGCCCGGCGGAGACACCACTCGTCATCTGGCGGGACACCACCCTGTTGCGCAACCCCAGCAACGCGGAACTGGCCCGGCTCATCGGCCTGCCGTCCCTACCAACCGGAAACCGTCACGGCGACGTCCTCATCGTAGGCTCCGGACCCGCCGGCCTCGCTGCCGCGGTCTACGCCGCCTCCGAGGGCCTGAGCACCACGGTGGTGGAGGCGATGGCCACCGGCGGCCAGGCCGGCACGTCGTCCCGCATCGAGAACCTGCTCGGCTTCCCATCCGGCATCTCCGGCGCCGAACTCACCGAACGCGCCGTACTCCAGGCCGACAAGTTCGGCGCCAGGATCAGCCTTCCGCTGGAGGCGACCAGTCTCCATCCCGAGGACGACGACCACTACGTCGTGGCGTTCGCCGACGGCAGCGAAATCGCCGCCCGCGCCGTCGTCCTGGCCATGGGTGCCCGCTACCGCCGGCTCCGGGTGCCCGGCATCGAACGCCTGGAGGGAACGAGCGTGCACTACTCGGCGACCGTCTACGAGGCCCAGCAGTGCCGCACCGACCCGGTGGCCGTCGTCGGCGGAGGCAACTCGGCGGGCCAGGCGGTGCTGTTCCTCGCCCGGTACGCGCCGAAGGTGCACCTGCTGGTCCGAGGAGCCAGCCTTGAGGCCAACATGTCCCGCTACCTGGTCGACCAGGTCGAGCGCCATCCGCGGGTGGAGGTCATGCTGCACACCGAGGTCACCGAGGTCATCGGCCAGGAAGTGCTGGAGGAGCTCGACGTGGTCGACAACCGCACGGGCGGGCACCGCCGGCTCGCGGTACGGAGCCTGTTCGTCTTCACCGGCGCCGACCCTCACACCGAGTGGCTCGCCGGCATCATCGCCCTCGACTCCCGCGGCTTCGTCCTCACCGGGCCGGAGGCCCAGGAAGCCTGCGCCTCCCCCGAGGTGTGGCACGGCCGCGGGCGCTCGTGCATGACCCTGGAGGCCGGCCTGCCCGGTATCTTCGCGGTCGGGGACGTCCGCAGCGGCTCGGTGAAGCGGGTGGCCTCCGCGGCCGGTGAGGGCGCGATGGCCATTCACTTCGTGCACCGGCACCTGGGGCACTCGGCCGTACCCGGCACCACGGGCACGTCAGCTGTTGCGGGCCACTCGGACGTCTCCCCACGCATACGTCACAAGGAGTCCGCATGGCTCGCATGACGAATGGCGGACGATGAGATCACGAGAAGAGAGAAGGAGGCGATGGCGATGGCCATGCCAGTCCGGCAGCTACGCGCCGGCGGACGGACCCGGTCGGTCCGCCGGCGCACCGGGCGGCCCCCATGACCAGCGGTGACCAAGGTAGAAGGAAGTCCGCTATGAAATACGACGGATTCCTCGCCCGTGTGCGCGAGCGAGGCGAATACAACGACCAGGACGAAGCCGCGGACGTCACCAACGCCGTGCTGGAAGTGCTGGCCCAACGGATCAGCCCGGGAGAGGTCAAGGACCTCGCGTCCCAGCTGCCCGGCCCGCTGGGACAAGTCCTGGACCATGCCGCGCCGCAGCAGGCGCGAAGCTTTGGGATCGAAGAGTTCTACCGTCGGGTCGCCGAGCGCACCCATGCCCGGCCGCGTACGGCGCAGTGGGACGCCAGCGCGGTCCTGACCACCGTCGCCGACGCTGTTACTGGCGGAGAGCTGAATCAGGTCATCAGCCAGCTCCCCTCCAGTTACGCGGTCCTGTTCGGCAAGGCCGACCTGGCGGACTGAGCCCGTGAGGCGCGGTGGTTGCTGAGCGTGATGATCGTCTGACAGTTCTATGGGATGGATTTTCGTGGTTCTACTGCCGTGGCCCAGCGCGAGGTGAGGTCGTCCCTGCCTCATCACTCCCGGCTCTGCGGCGGCTGCCCGTCCCGGAGCGTGATTGCCGGAGCCGGTCCGCTGGTGACCTGAGTCGGAGATTCATCGTTGGTCGGGCATGAGTCGTCCGGGTCCGAAGATTCCGCCGTTGTCGCTGACTGATGCCCAGCGAGCTGTGCTGGAGGGCTGGGTGCGTCGCCGCACGACGGCCCAGGCGCTGGCCCAGCGGTCGCGGATCGTGCTGGAGTGCGCCGACGGGCACTCGATCATGGAGGTGTCACGTCGGCTGCGGGTCTCTCCGGACACGGTCCGCACCTGGCGGAGGTGATTCCTCGAACGCGGCCTCGACGGCCTGTCCGACGAGCCACGGCCCGGTGTCCCCCGGAAGATCACCGACGCAGACGTCGAGCGGGTCATCGTCAAGACACTCGAGGAGGAACCGAAGAACGCGACCCATCGGTCGACCAGGTCAATGGCGGCGGCCACGGGCATGTCACAGTCGGCGATCTCGCGGATCTGGCGGGCGTTCGCCCTCGCGCCGCACCGGTCGCAGACGTTCAAACTGTCCACCGATCCGCTGTTCATCGACAAGGTCCGCGATGTTGTGGGCCTGTATCTCGACCCACCGGAGAAGGCTCTGGTCCTGTGCGTGGACGAGAAGTCCCAGATCCAGGCCCTCGACCGGTCCCAGACCGTACTGCCGATGGTTCCCGGCGTTCCCGAACGCCGCAGTCACGACTACGTCCGCACCGGCACCACCACCCTGTTCGCCGCACTCGAAGTCGCCACCGGCAAGGTGATCGGCTCCCTCCGCCGACGCCACCGGGCCGTCGAGTTCAAGAAGTTCCTGGCCAAGCTCGACAAGGAAGTTCCCGCTGACCTCGATGTCCATCTGATCCTGGACAACTACGTCACCCACGAGACGCCTGCGGTCAAGCAGTGGCTGCCGGCGCACCCACGCTTCCCTCTCCACTTCACACCGACGAGTTCGTCCTGGCTGAACCTGGTGGAGCGGTGGCTCGCCGAGCTCATGCAGAAGAAGCTCAAGCGAGGCGTCCACCGCTCCGCCCAAGCCCTGGAACGGGACATCCGCACCTGGCTCGCCGACTGGAACGAACACCCCAGGCCGTTCATCTGGACCAAGAGCGCCGACGAGATCCTCGACGAAGTGGCCGCCTACTGCCGACGAATCTCCGACTCAGGTCACTAATCTTCTGAGTCAGGAATTCTGTTCAGATAGCTGGCGAGGCGTTCGAGGATCTCGTCTGCGGTCTTTGTCCACACATAGGGCTTGGGATCGGTGTTCCATGCGGCGATCCAGGTGCGGATGTCCTTCTCCAGGGCCTGGACGCTTCTGCGGACGCCTCGCTTTATCCGCTTGTCCGTCAGCTCGGCGAACCACCGCTCGACCAGGTTGAGCCAGGACGAGCCGGTGGGCGTGAAGTGCAGGTGGAAGCGGGGGTGGGCGACCAGCCAGGTCTTGATCGCCGAGCTCTTGTGGGTGGCGTAGTTGTCCAGCACCAGGTGCACGTCCAGGCCCTCCGGAATCTCCTGGTCGAGTTTGATCAGGAACTTCTTGAACTCCTCGGCCCGGTGCCGGCGGTGCAGGGAGCCGACCACCTTCCCCGTGGCCACCTCCAGTGCGGCGAACAACGTGGTGGTGCCCGACCGCACGTAGTCGTGAGTGAGACGCTGCGGGACACCGGGCATCACCGGCTGCGAGCGGTCCAGCGCCTGGATCTGCGACTTCTCGTCGACGCAGAACACCAGAGCGCGTTCGGGCGGGTCCAGATACAGGCCGACGACGTCGTGGACCTTGTCGACGAAGTACGGGTCCGTGGACAGCAGAGACGTCTCGGTGCGGTGCGGCTGCAGGCCGAAGGCCCGCCAGATCCGCGACACGGTCGACTGCGACAGGCCCATCTCCTTCGCCATGGCCCGCGTCGACCAGTGCGTGGCAACGTCCAGCGGGCTGGGCCCGTCGGCGGCGTAGACGGCGCAGTCGGACAGGACCGCGACCGGGTAGCGGCCGGTGGCCGCGGCCAGGGCGACCATCTTGCGGTGCATGTTGATCCGGGCCCGGGAGATCACGGTGGCGCGGATGTCGGGGCGCCAGGTCGGCCGCGCGAGCGCGGGCCAGGCCTGTCCCGGCTCCCAGCCGCCGCCGCGCGCCTTCTCCTGCAGCTTGCCGATGCCGCCCTTGAGGGTCATCTTGACCGCGTCCACGACGATTCCCAGCTCCGGATCGCGGCTCTTGTAGCCGTCCATCGCCTGAAGGAACTGCGCCGGGCCGAGTTTGTCCGCGACGCCGAGGTCGGCCATGGTGGCGACGTAGGCGTCGCGCAGTCGCTGGTACCAGCCGTCCAGGAACCGGCCGCTCTCGCGGCGCACCCACGCCTCGACGGGGGCCACGTCGTACCCGAGCTCGACGGCGTGGGCGACGGTCGGCGTGGCGTACCAGGCCGGACCCGTCGGGCGTTCGCCGGTCGGCGTGAACGGGCTGGGCAGCAGATCCCCTTCGAGGTCACGCCACTGCTTGCCGACCTTCACCCGGGACAGGTCGACGTGGGACAGATCCACCAGCCAGGAACCGGGGACGGCCGGGTCGAAGGCGGGGTTGGTGACGTGCACGGGCGGGCAGGCCGGACCGACGACCGCGCCGTTGGCGGCCGCACCGAAGGCGAGATTGACGTCGATGCCGACCAGGTAGCGCTGCATGCACTCGGCGTCGGTCAGATCCCGCGCCCAGTCGTAGGCCTCCTCGAACAGCCTCTCCTCGGGCCCGCGCACATGGAAACGGGGCAGGTGGGCCAGGACCGGGTGCCCGTCGGGTGCCTCGCACGGCGCCGGATCGATCGGCTCGGCGTCCAGCGACCCGGGCCGGTGCTCGGAATGCCGATGGCCGTCCCCGTCCGGCTTGCCCGTCCGCGTGGGCGGGTTGAGTGCGCTCATCAACTGCAGACCCGTCACAGCGGTGGAGCCGACCGGTGTCATCACCCACTGTGTGTACACCCCCAGCACCCGGGCCAGCTCCGCAGGCTCCAGCCGGGCGGCATGGCCCCAGGAGCGGTCACCGAGGGCGTGCCAGGAGGGGATGAACAGCTGCACGCGACGTCGGCAGCCGCCCTGGGCGGGGCGGTAGATCCGCGCCCACGGACCCAGCCCGCGCTTGGTGAGCTGCCAGTCGGCACGCTGGAGCTGCTTGATGACCTTGAGCCCAACTCAACCCGGACGAGGCCGCTACCAGAAGCGGACTTAACGTCCACTGAGAGATACCGGTCGGGTCCCAGCACTGCCCCGGTACTGACGTAAGCGAGCCGTCGGCCGGATGTCAGTCAGCTGACGGAGGCTGTCGGCACGGCGGCCGAGCCATTCTCGTGGAGACATCGAAACCGCCCGGTACCCGGGCGAGACCACGAGGAGCGGACCATGAACACCGTCGCGCAGCACTGGATCAACGGACAGTGGACCGGCTCCGGCTCGGTCCTGGAATCGATCAACCCGGCCGACGGCACCGTCGTCGGCTCGTTCTACGACGGTGGCGAGGCAGAGGCCTCGGCCGCCGTGGACGCCGCCGCCGCCGCGTTCGAGACCACCGCATGGGCGCGCACTCCCTCGCTCCGGTCGACCGCGCTCAGCCGGCTGGCCGACGCCCTCGAGGCCCGGGTGCCCGAGGTTGCGGCCATGTTGTCCCGGGAGAACGGCAAGCTTCTGGGTGAGACCACGTGGGAGGTCAGCGGTGCGGTCGGGTGGCTGCGGTACGCGGCGGCCTCTGCGCGCACCCAGACCGCCGGGCGCGCCGCCGAGACGGCACCCGGCCAGTACACCCACTCGGTGCCCGAGCCGCTCGGTGTCGCCGGGATCATTTCTCCCTGGAACTCCCCCGTCATGCTGACCGTGCGGGCACTGGGCCCGGCGCTGGCCGCCGGCTGCACCGTCGTGGTCAAGCTTCCGGCTCAGACGGCGCTGACCAATGAGCTTTTCGCGCAGGTCCTGGCCTCGGTCCCGGAGATCCCGGCAGGTGTGGTCAGCGTGTTCACCGAGTCCGGCAACACCGGGGCCCCGTTCCTGGTCTCCTCGGACAAGGTCGACGTGATCAACTACACCGGCAGTACGCCGGTCGGGCGCCGTATCGCGGCCGCGGCCTCCACCACGCTCAAGCGGCTCGGTCTGGAACTGGGCGGCAAGGCGCCCATGGTGATCTTTCCCGACGCCGATCTGGACATGGTGATCCCCACCGTGGTGCAGTCGCTGGTGCTGATGAACGGGCAGTTCTGCTGCACCGGCTCCCGTGTACTGGTTCACCGGGACATCGCCGACCAGGTGCGCACTCGGCTTACCGCCGCGCTCGCGCAGGTGTGGCTCGGGTCGGGCGACGACGAGAAGGCCCAGCTCGGCCCGGTGATCGACCGGGCGTCCGCCCAGCGGGTGGACGCGATCGTCGAGGAAGCCACCTCGTACGGCACGGTGCTGCTGCGCGGCGGTGTGGTCACCGAAGGCCCGCTGGCCGCCGGCGCGTTCTACCGGCCGAGCCTGATCGAGGTGGACCGCACCGACGTCCGGATCGTGCAGGAAGAGGTCTTCGGTCCGGTCCAGACGTTCGAGGTCTTCGACGACGAGGACGACGCCGTGACCAAGGCGAACGCCACCGTCTACGGCCTGGCCGCCTCGGTGTTCAGCTCGGACTCGATGAAGGCCCGCCGGATCGCCCGGCGCATCCGCACCGGCACGGTATGGATCAACACCTGGGGAGCCATCAGCGAGGACTTCGAGGAGGGCGGCGTCAAGGGAAGCGGTTACGGCTACCTGTGCGGCCCGCGCGCGATCGAGGAGTTCCAGGCCCTCAAGGTGTACGTGGAGCAGGACCACACCCAGTCCGCTCACTGATCAGATCATGACCTGGCCCGGCGCCCACCTGGGCGCCGGGCCGTCCCCCTGCACGGGAAGGTCGCACCAGGCGTCGATTCTGATCACCGGAGCGACGAACGGTCTTGGTCTCGCTCTGACTGAGGAGCTTGCGGAAGCCGTGCACCAGTTGCTTCTGCACGGTCGTGCCCCGCAGCGACTGGTGCCGATCGCGCAGCGTTTCGGGGCCGAGCAATACATCGCCGACCTGCCCGCTCTGGCCGAGACCCAGCGACTCGCGGCCGAAGTGGCGGCACGGCACGATCGCCTCGACGTGCTGGTCAACAACGCGGGTGTGGGCTTCACCTGGAACGGCGCCATCCGAAGCATGTCAGCAGACGGATACCAGCAGCGGCTGGCGGTGAACCATCTGAGCCCTGTGCTGCTCACCCGGCAACTGCTGCCGCTGTTGCGCGCGGGCAGCCCCTCACGCAGCGCCGACATCGCCTCGGTCACGCAGGAACCGATGGAATCAAAACGATACGCAGCATGTCGATTGGGAGTGGTCCATGAACGAGAGAACTGTTTCCCATGCCTACGGTGCCGACGATCCTGGACTGCCAAGCCCACCGGCAGTGACAGACATCCGGCACACGCTCCAGGAGCAGAGCCGGAACGCGTTCGCGAACGCCGAACCCCGGCTCGGCCCCACCGTTCCGGCCGCCGTCCGGCGTTGGAAGCTGTGGCTCCTCACCGTGTGCGGTATCTACCCCACCATCGTCCTGCTGGGCCTGGCCACGAACCCGGTTCTGGAGGATCTGTACCTGCCGGTGCGACTCGCTGTACTCGTCCCGGCAGCGGCAGCAGCGATGGTCTGGCAGATCAATCCCCGACTGCAGCGGTACTTCGGAGCTTGGCTCACCAGATGACAAGCAGCCCGGCTCCGCCGCCGGTGTGCTCCGCGGCGCCCGCACACCACAGACCACTGCGCAGGCTCACGGCGCGAGGCCGCGACGAGACCCACCGCGGCGTCTCCTCGCTGGAGCTCTTCTTCGACCTGTGCTTCATCGTGGCCATGGCCCAGGCAGGCGCCCAGTTGGTGCACGCCGTAGTCGAGGGACACACGGGCGAGGGGATCCTCGACTACTTGATGATCTTCTTCGCCATCTGGTGGGCGTGGATGAACTTCACGTGGTTCGCCTCGGCTTACGACAACGACGACGTGCTGTACCGGATCGTCACGCTGATCCAGACAGCCGGCGTGCTCGTCCTGACGGCAGGCGTCTCCCAGGCGTTCGAGGAACACGCGTACCTGGTCGTCGTCCTGGGCTATGTGATCATGCGGCTCGCCATGACGGCGCAGTGGCTGCGCGTGGCGCGGTCGAGCCAGGGCCCCGAGCGGACGATGGCGCTGCGGTACGCCATCGGGCTGTGCCAGATCGGCTGGCTGGGGCTACTGGCCCTGCCGGAGGCCGGCCGCCCGTGGGTCTTCCTGGTGATGGCGCTGCTGGAGATGGCCGTACCGCTGTACGCGGAGCGGGCCCACCCCACGCCGTGGCACCCCCACCACATCGCCGAACGGTACGGGCTGCTCACGCTCATCGTGCTCGGCGAGACCATCGCGGCGGCCACCGTCGCCGTGAAGTCGGGGATCGACGAGCACGAGGCCCTGGGCGAGTTGCTGCCCATCGCCGCCGGCGGCCTGCTGATCATCTTCGCCGCCTGGTGGGTGTACTTCGCGGTCCCCATCCACGGGCACCTCCGCTCCAACCGGCAGTCCTTCCTCTGGGGCTACGGCCATTACCTGATCTTCGTCTCGGGTGCCGCGATCGGGGCCGGCCTGGAGGTGGCGGTGGAGCAGGCGGTGGGCAAGACGCACCTTTCGGCGCTGTCGGCGTCGGCGGCGGTGACGCTGCCGACAGCGCTGTTCCTGCTCACGGTGTGGGCGCTGCACTCACGCTTCTACAAGGTGGGGATCGCCCAGCAGTCGGTGCTGCCGGCCACGGCGCTGCTGGTGGTCGTCTGTACGTTCCTGGGTCACTGGGCGGTGCTCGCGGCAGGGCTGGTGGCGGCGCTGGCGGTGGCAGCCGGGGTGACGCTGACGGCGCTCGGGGCGAGCCCGGAGCGCGGGAGGGGCGAGGAAGGCGTCGCGGTGCCAGTTCTGTGAGGGAGCCCTCGCCGCCGCGGGAACCTGGCCGGCACGGCGTACGACGGCGCCCGTGCCGTGCGCCCGGTGCACCTGCTCAACGGCGGCGACACGTTGTTCACGCCGACGACGGGGACGCACCCGCTCGGCACCGCGAACCCGCCGGCCCTGGACAACGTCCTCACGGCGGGGCGCGGACGCGGTGACCCACGCGACCGTACGCGCTGTGGGCACCGCCGAGTAGGTCGCGCCCTCGTCGACGGAGCCGAGACCACCAAGGTCCTCAACGCCGCTCAGGCCGCCGACGTCGACGCCACCCACATCACCGTCATCAGCCAACTCGAAGGGCTCCCCGGGAAGGCTGACATCGAGGACCTGTTCTCCGCCAAGGACTACCTCTGGCTCCACAACAGGGCCACGTCACCATCAACGAGGCAGACCTGAGTGGACGTCAAGTCCGCTTCTGGTAGCGGCCTCGTCCGGGTTGAGTGAGGAAGCCTTGGCGGGTGAGGCGCCCGAGGCGGCTGCGGGTGATGTCGACGGATGCCTCGTCGGTGGGCATGCCGAGGCGTTCGTGCAGTTCACGGGCTCAAAACTCTTGATCGGGATGCTGGTTGGCGTCGGCGTCGTAGTGTTCCTGGTCTTCGCCGTCGCCCTCGCCGCCGGTGCCGGCGCCGATGATCCGTCCGTCTTCGTCGCGTCGGACGTGGATCTTGCGCTGTCCGCTGGTGTGGGCGCGGGAGGCGAGCTGCTCGACGAGCCGTTCATCATGACTGCGCAGGCCTCTGGAGGACGGCGACGAGGGGGCGGTAGCCGGCGGAGGCGACCGTGTCGGCCGGTCTTTGCCGGGCGGGAGGAAGACCGGCACGATGGTCCGCGCGCCCTTGGTGCTGCCGTTGCGGTGGGGCCGCAGCGCCCGACGGGTGTTCTGCATGATCTTCGTTGGGGAGCTGCGGGTGTCGGCGAAGCAGACGGTTTCAGGCTCCGTTTGCCGGTGGGTGCAATACTTCCTGGTCAGGTGCGTGGCTGGTGTTTCGACTGCTTCGCGAGGCAGGACGAGGGACGCGGCGGATGTGGGCGAAGTCAGGGACAGGCATGGGCGTCGGCCCGACCGGGCTGGTCGGCCGGGAGGGCGAGCTCGCCGAGCTCGCGGCGTTCCTGGACGCGGCCGGGACGGACGGAGCCGTCCTGCTGCTCACCGGTGATCCGGGCGTGGGGAAGACGGCACTCCTGGACGCGACCGCCGAGCTGGCGGTGGCGAAGGGAGTGCGGGTCGTCCGCGGGAGCGGTGCCGAGTACGAGACGGACATCAGCTTCGCGGGGCTCCATCAGCTCGTCGGCTCGCTGCCGGACGAGCTCGGCCGTCTGCCGCGTTCCCTGCGGGAGGCCCTCGAGGTCGCCCTCGGTCTCGGCGCCGGTCCCGCGCCGAGCCGGATCGCCGTCCTGAACGCGGCACTGTCCCTGTTCGACGAGGCCGCGAAGGAGCGGCCGTTGCTCCTCGTGGTCGATGACCTTCATGTCGTCGACCAGGCGAGCCGGGCCGCGGTGGGCTTCGTCGCCAGAAGACTGGGGGGCCGCCGCATCGGGCTGCTCGGAGCGCAGCGGGCGGAGTCCGGCGAATCCTTCCGGTCCGCCGGTCTGCCGGAGCTCGAGGTCGCGCCGCTGGGTGACGCGGACGCCCTGCGGCTGCTGTCCCGACGCTTTGCTCACCTTCCCCGCCGGGTTCTTTCGACCGTGGCCCACGAGGCGCAGGGAAATCCCCTGGCGCTGCTCGAGTTCGCCGGGTCCACCGGGGTGTCCGGCGACCAGCACGGCCACGGGGCGGGGTGGGCGAGCGGCCCGGGACGGGATGTCCGCGCTCTGTACGGCGCCCGCGTCGGACGACTGCCGCGGGGAACGCGTGAGGTACTGCTGCTCGCGGCTCTCGAGGGCTCCGGCGACATCGGCGTCCTCGAGGCGGCCGGCGGGCCGGGCAGCCTTGAGGAACTCGCTCCCGCGGAGCGTGACCACCTGGTCATGGTCACGGAGAACGGCCGCGCGGTGCGCTTCAGGCATCCGCTGGTCAGGTCCGCGGTAGTCGACGGTTCCACCGGTGAACAGCGGCGCGGCGCCCACCGCCGGCTGGCCGACGCGCTGGCCGACCAGCCCGAGCGGCGCGGTGATCACCTCGCGAGAGCCACGACGGCGCCCGACGAGGCGGTCGCCGCCGTCGTGGAGTCGGCGGCCCGGAGCAGCCTGCGGCGCGGTGACGCCGACGGCGCGATAGCGAGATTGCGGCGCGCGGCCGAGTTGAGCCCCGACCGAACGGACCGCAGGCGCCGCCTGTCGCAGGCCGCCTATGCCGCCGCATGGGTCGCAGGCCATCTGGAGGTCAGCCACGAGATCATGCGTGAGGTCGAGGGCAATCCGGCGGCCCGGTCGCTCTCGGCGGCCGCGACGGCCGGCTTCCTGGTGCTCGTCACGGAAGGCGACGCCGATACGGCCCATGCACTCCTGATGGAGGCGGTCGAGCAGGCCCCGGTGATGCCCGGACCGTCGCATGAGGAGCTGGAGACCGCGCTGTTCACCCTCACCCTCGCCAGCCAGTACTCGGGCCGGCCCGAGCACTGGCAGCCTCTGGTCGACGTGCTCGTCCGGTTCCCCGAGGCGGCGCCCGCCGCCGCGGCGTCGCTGGGGCGCGTCCACCACGACCTCGGCTCCGTCACCGACGGCATGCTGCGCCGTCTGGACGAGGAGATCGCGCGGCTGAGGGACCAGAGTGACGCCGACGTGGTCATCCGCACCGCCCTGACCGCCTCGTACCTCGACCGGCTTCCGGGCTGTCGCGAGGCCGTGTCCCGGGTCATACGCGACGGCGGCGCGGTGGGGTCGAGCATGCCGGCCCTGATGTTCGTCGCCATGGACGACCTGTACGCCGGCCGGTGGCAGGCGTCGGCCGGCGCCGCGGACGAGCTCATCGCACTGTCCGAGGAGACGGGGTACCACCTGTTCGCCCAGGTGGGGCACTACGTCGCTGCGATGGCCGCGGCCCAGCGCGGCGCCCTCGACGCGTGCCGGGAGCACTGCGAGGACATCTGGGGGTGGTCGGGTCCCAGGGGCCTGCGGCGGCTGGAGAACTGCGCCCACCAGGCGGCGGCCCGGGCGGCCCTCGGCGCCGCCGACTTCGAGACGGCGTTCCGGCACGCCACGGCGATCTGCGCCCCGGGTGTGCTGCCGGCGTTCAACCCCGAGGCCGTGTGGTCCGCGCCGGACCTCGTCGAGGCCGCCGTGCGCTCCGGGCGGCACGCGGAGGCGCGACGGCACGCGGACGCGCTGCGCGACGCCGGTGTCGGTCACCTCTCGTCGCGGTTCGCGCTGAGCGCGGCCACGGTCACGGCGATGACATCGGCTGCCGAGGACATGGTCCGGTGCTTCGAGGAGGCCCTTGGGCTGCCGGGCGTCGAGCAGTGGCCCTTCGAGGTCGGCCGTGCTCATCTGGCGTACGGCGAGAGGCTGCGCCGTCAGGGGCTCAACCGCGAGGCCCGGGTGCAGCTGGCCGCCGCCCGCGGCCGCTTCGAGGAGCTCGGGGCCCGTTCGTGGGAGGCCCGGGCCGCGGCGGAGCTCCGCGCCACCGGGATGACGCGGACCGGCCGGGGCAAGGCCGGCGATGCCCTCACCCCGCAGGAGCTGGAGGTCGCCAGGCTGGCGGCGACGGGGCTGTCGAACCCGCAGATCGCGTCGCGTCTGTTCCTTTCGCCGCGGACCGTGTCGTCGCATCTCTACCGCGTGTTCCCGAAGCTGGGGATCACGTCGCGGGCCGGGCTCCGCGACGCTCTGGAGGCGCTGCCTCCCGAGCCTCCGGCCCCCCGGCTGTGAGAGCTACCGGTCGGGTCTCAGCACTGCCCCGGTACTGACGTAAGCGAGCCGTCGGCCGGATGTCAGTCAGCTGACGGAGGCTGTCGGCACGGTGGCCGAGCCATTCTCGTGGAGACATCGAATCCGCCCGGTACCCGGGCGAGACCACGAGGAGCGGACCATGCCGTTCGTCACCACCGGCGACGGAGTCGAGATCTTCTACAAGGACTGGGGCTCGGGCCGGCCGGTCATGTTCCACCACGGCTGGCCGCTGAGCTCGGACGACTGGGACGCCCAGTTGCTGTTCCTCGTCCGGCGGGGCTACCGCGTCGTCGCCCACGACCGCCGCGGGCACGGGCGCTCCGCCCAGGTCGGCCACGGGCACGACATGGACCGCTACGCGGCGGACGCCGCCGCCGTGGTGGCGCACCTCGGCCTGCGCGACGTCGTCCACGTCGGCCACTGCGCCGGTGGCGGAGAGGTCGCCCGGTACGTCGCCAGGCACGGTGCCGGCCGGGTCGCTAAGGCCGTCCTCATCGCAGCGGTCCCGCCGCTCATGGTCCAAACGGAATCCAACCCCGCAGGGCTGCCGGTGGAGGTCTTCGACGGCTTCCGCGAGGGCGTGACCACCGACCGCTCCCAGTTCTACCTCGACATCGCCTCCGGGCCGTTCTACGGGTTCAACCGTCCGGGCGCGGACGTCTCCCAGGGCATCATCCAGAACTGGTGGCGCCAGGGGATGGCCGGCAGCGCGCAGGCGCACCACGAGGGGATCAGAGCGTTCTCGGAGACGGACTTCACCGACGACCTCCGGGCGATCGACGTGCCCACGCTCCTCCTGCACGGCGACGACGACCAGATCGTCCCGATCGCCAACTCCGCCCGGTCGGCGGTCACGTTGGTCGAGCACGCGGACCTGAAGGTCTACCCGGGCCTGTCGCACGGCATGTGCACCGTCAATGCCGACACCGTCAACGCAGACCTCCTGGACTTCATCAAGAGCTGACCCGGCTCGGTACCGGCACACAGTCCGTCAGCACGGAACACGACACGGAACAGAAAAGGAATCACCATGACCGCAACACCCACCGGCTACGTGACCGTCGTCTGGGACGCGAAGGCGAAGGCGGGCAGGGAGGACGACCTCAAGGCGTTCATCACCGCCGCCGTCACCCCCTCGCGCAACGACCCCGGCAACATCGACTACGAGTCCCACGAAGTCGAGGGCCGACCCGGCGAGTTCGTCATCTACGAACGCTGGGAGACACGCGCCCACCTCGACGCACACCTCGCCGCGCCCCGGATGCGGGAACTCGTCCCGCAGATGCTCGAACTGATCGACGGATCCATCGAGGACGGCATCCGCCTGCTGCGTCCGTTCCGTCCCGCCCACTAGAGCAGGACGCCCGCCGACGTCGGCGTCGACGCCGACGGAGCGCACCGCCGCGAACCAATCCCTTGGGTGCTCCCGGTGACCGCTTTCCGGGAGCACCCGCTCCGACGACACGCACAGGAGAGACACGACGTGACCACCACATTGACCACCGGCGGCAACAGGGGCCTCGGCCACGAGATCGCGCGCCGACTCGTCCAGGCGGGCCAGACGGTCTGGAGCGGAGCCCGGGACGCCGGGAACGGACGCAAGGCCGCCGACCGGCTCGGCGGTCGGCGCGGCGCGCGCGGGCCACCTGGACGTTCTCGTCAACAACGCCGGGATCCTCGGCGAAGTGACCGCACCCGAGGACATGACGGCCGACCAGATCCGCCACGTCCACGAAACCAACGTCTTCGGCCTGGTGCGCGTCACGCACGCGTTCCTGCCCCCGCTGCGGAAGGCGGCCGCCCCCTCCGTCGTCAACGTCACCAGCGGTCTGGGGTCGTTCACGCTGACCCACGACCCGGAGCGGGTCGAGTCGCAGTATCCGCTCGCCGCCTACGGCTCGTCGAAGAGCGCGGTCACCATGCTGACCATGCAGTACACCAGGAGGCGCTGTCACGTTGGCTGATCGGGTGGAATTATTTTCTGATTGGTCGTGCTGGGAGGGGGCGTCCGTGGACAACGCACCGCCGTCGTACAAGGGGCACCGGTACCCGGTCGAGGTGATCGCGCACTGCGTGTGGCTGCACTTCCGCTTCCCGCTCAGCTTCCGCGAGGTCGAGGAGCTGATGCTCGAGCGCGGCGTGATGGTCTCCCACGAGACGATCCGCCGCCGGTGCGCGAAGTGCGGGCAGTCCTACGCCAACGACCTGCACCGCAGGCGGTCCCGGCCCGGGGACAAGTGGCACCTGGACGAGGTCTTCATCAGGGTCAACGGCGAGCGGAAGTACCTGTGGCGGGCCGTCGACGCCGACGGCACCGTGCTCGACATCCTGGTCCAGAACCAGCGGGACACCGCTGCGGCCCGGCGGTTCTTCCGCAGGTTGCTCAAGAAGGCCTGCTCGGTGCCGCGGGTGGTGGTCACCGACAAGCTGCGCTCCTACAGTGCGGCCCACCGCGAGGTGATGCCCTCCGTGGAACACCGCTCACACAAGGGCCCGAACAACCGGGCCGAGAACTCCCACCAGCCCACCCGGCAGCGCGAGCGTGCCATGAAGGGCTTCCGCAGCGTCGGCGGAACCCAGCGGTTCCTGTCCGCGTTCAGCGGCATCTCACCCCATTTCCGGCCCCGCCGCCATCTGATGACCGCCGTCCACTACCGCGTCGAGATGACCATCCGCTTCGCCATCTGGGACCAGATCACTGGCGCCACCGCCCCGCCCACCGCAGCGTAATCCAGGCCACGCCCCCCTCTACGCCCTGACACGCCCTCAACCGATCAACACCCCACCAACGTGACAACGCCCGTTGAGACCACCGCCGGCATCACGGCCGTGGACATCTAGACCAGCGACTGGCACCGGGAATCGAGCGGCAAGTTCCAGGCCCCGGCCAACACGGTGATCGTCGGTCGGGAACACCAGGGCGGGGAGGACGGCAACACCCGCTGCTGCTACGGCGTCCTGTGCGACCTCTACGGCAAGACGCTCAAGGTCACCGCAGGTCAGTGGACGGCCAGCGAGCCGGAGAGCAGCCACAACGTGCGGGCCCCGCCCCACCACATCCTCGTCGGCCGCAAGCACGCGGGGGACGAGAACGGCCCGACCGCGTACCTCTTCGGCACCGTCGAGTAACACCGCCTTGGCACCATCTGGTCATTCCGCCGGTTCGTCTTCCCGGACGGCCCGACCCAAGTGGTGGCCGTCACCGAGAGGTTCCCGCCGCGACGGGCGGTCTCTGAGCACCTGCGGAACTCCTGCATGCCGACCGCGGGCCCACACAGCCGCGGCGCCGGACTGTCCGAGCAGGCAGGAACGGGCGTCTGCTTTCGCACCGAAGCCAGACGCCCGCTCCCTCCACAGAGCGACGCACCGCAATTGCACGGCGCCACTCCGATGCAGCGCGCGACATTTACCGCAGCTCCGGCCTGTTGGGTCCTGTCGGGTGAAAACCGGCCCACGGGCCACGTCCTGTTGCGGCCGATCGGGTCCGGGAGCTGGTCATCGCAGCGGGCCCGGCCGGCGGTGGGCGTCGTCCCGGTCGCCTACTGAGGTCCGGACTGGCCGTCAGCTCCCGGGTTGGGGGCCTTGGGGGTCTCCGGGGTCTTGGGGGGCTTGGTGAAGTCGCTCTTCTTCGGCCTGTTCTGCAGGTCCGCGTCCATCTGCAGGCCGCTGTGCTCCGTGACCGCCGCGCTGGACTGCTGCATGCGGGCTGATGCGGCCTCGGACACCTTGCCGGGGTCGTTGGCGTACTGGGCCTGCTCGCCGGCGGCTGCCTGCGTGGTGCGGATGAAGGAGCCGAGGAAGCCCAGGACGACGCGTGCTTCGGGTGACTGCTCCTGTACGACCCTCGCGCGGGAGGACGCGCCGTGGATACCGGTGGCGAACAGGCTCGTGGTCGTGTCGTCGTAGGTGCCTTCTTCGGCGTCTTCGAAGTCGATGTCCGCGCCCGGTTGCGGTTTGACACCGCTGGCGATCACCGAGAACAGGCCCGCGCCCTGGCTCGCGGAGTTGAAGATGTTGTCGAACACCATGGTTGTCGCCCCTGTCGTTGTCGTGGCGGTGCCGCCGGGTCAAGGCTGCTTGTACAAGGCCCGGTCGCTGTCGGTGATGGCCTCGTGGTCGAACATCGTGTGGTGGACGTCCAGGGCGGAGACGACTTCGGCGGCCCCGTGCATCAGGAAGACGCCGCCCCCGAAGTCGAGATCCGCGATGGGGCGGGCGACCACATGGTCGAGGTGGGGGTAGTTGCCGGGCTGCGGGGGAGACAGGACCGCTGCCGGCACGTCGTACTTCACCGCGATCAACCCGGAGAAGGTCACGGGGATCTCGTAGCTGTACAGCTTGTGCGAGCGCCGCTGGGTGACGATGACCTCCACGCGGGAGCCCGGCGGGACCTTGCCGGAAATCTGTGACTTCGATGCCCAGCTGGTGGTCAGCGAGCCGCCGACGGAAGCGGCGATGCCCAGGGCCAGCTGGGCGTTGAGCGTGGCGGTGCCTGTGGCGCTGCCCTGCGTGGTGAACCCCACCGAGTTCGTCACTGTGTTCGCCGCGGTGTTCCCCGCCGAGTTCGTCGTTCCGACGTCGGTGGCCGTGGCGTGGTCGGCTCCGACGTTGTCCTTGCTGTTCTTGCTGGTGTCGGTGTTTGTCGTCTTGTTCGTCATGTCGTTGCGCACCTGCGTCTGCAACTGCGACTGAAGGTCCAGGCGCAGCTGGTTCTGCAGTTGCAGCTGGAGCTGCGCACTGACGCTGCCGCCAAAGGTGAGCTTGGCGTCCCCGCTGAGTGACCACGTGACGCCGTTCGACACGGTGAAGTCGACCGAGTCGCTGAAGGTCATTTCGGTCTGGCTGCGGTTGACGTAGGCGCGTGAGGAGAACGTGTCGGGCGGGGGCTGGGCGAGGTTGGAGCGTTCTTCGATCAGCGGTTCTCCGAGGTTCATGTACGCGATCCAGCCGAGATGGTGCGCGGTGCCCGGGAAGGCCCCGAAGCTCGACTTGTTGACGGAGAACCCGACCGGCTTGTGCTTGACGCCGTAGTCGTCGACGTAGACCAGCTTTGGATGATTCAGGAGGGACTGCCAGGTCTGCGCGATGCCCAGTTCCCGCAGGTTCTTTTTCGTCAGCGGCTGGCGCTTGGCTTGTTCCAGGTTGTACGCGGTGGAAGGCATTCCCCGTCCTCGACTGAGCTGGCCGGATTGCGTTCGATAGAAATGGCCGATTGCGTTCGGCGGAAAATCGAAAAGGATCTCCGCAGCTTTTTGGGAGACGAATTTAACATGCGTCCGGTGACCCTGAAAGTCGCCCGCCGCGTATGCACCTAATCGAGTGAAGAGGGGTCAGGGGCCATCCTGACCTCGCTGCAGGGCAGGTAGATTGGGCAGCCGCCAACTACTCGACCCGCGACTCGAAAGCGTTCTGAGCTTATGTCGCGGTCGTCGCCACGTACGGGGAAAAGGCGCCTCGGGCTTTCTTGTGGGTCCCGCGGGATTATGGGGGGCATTCGCAAACCCAGGACCGAAACCCTGCGTTGATTTCTGGTGTTGTTCTGCCCATCGAGAAGAGTGAGGTCTCCGCGATGTACACCCAAGAGCGCACGACGATGTCGAACCTGGTGGTCGGCGGTCCGGTGGCGGTGAACAGCTACGACAACGCGATCGTCGCGGCGCTGGTCGAGAACCGCCCGGTCATGCTCGTCCACGCCTTCAACGGCGGCTACTTGCGACCCGTTGAACTCGACCAGTCCAGCCACGACAAGGGGGTGAAGCTCGCCACCGCGCTCGACCCGGCCACCAAGGAGGCCCAGGGCCACCTGTGGTACGTCACCCCGGCCGGCTTCTTCGGCCAGCGCCCCCTGTACTTCCTGGAGAGCGCCGCCGGTCAGGTCTCGCCCCCGTCCGCCGGCCAGGTCTCGCCCCCGTCCGCCGGTGCGGGTCAGGCCGACGCGGGACGCGGTGACGACGGCGTACCCAAGCCGCAGCGCAGGCGCGTCACCGTCCACCAGGACGCCCCCAAGGCCACGGCCGACACCGTCCAGGTGGGGCTGCCCGACAAGGTCAGCGACAAGTGGCGCGGGAAGAACGGCGCCCCCGAGGACACCCAGCTGTGGGTCATCACCGTGACGCCCTGGGGCGGGATCACCTTCGTGCCGATCACCCACCCCGACGCCATCCTCGGCTTCAAGGACCACATGGTGACAGCCGACAGCGAGGTGTCCCTCACCTACAACTGGGGCGGTGACTTCACCGGCACGATCATCAACACGTTCTACCCGCGGCTGCCCAGCGAGTGGAACGTCCCCTACCACCACGTGTTCACGTGATCCGCACCGCCGCCGCACCACAGCCGTCCCGAGCCCCCGCCCGTACCGCCTGGAAGAGGCAGCCCGATGCCCGTGCCCACGCACGAAATGAAACTGGAGATCGTCAACGTCGCCACGGGGAAGACCCTCGCCACCCGGGCCACGCCGGGCGCGGACGGGGCGCTCGTCGTCCGTGACTTCCCGGACGGCGGCCCGCGCCCGGACCAGTGGCAGCTCACCCCCGCGCCCGCCGGACAGGGCGGCCCACAGGAAGAGGACGGCCAGGTCTATGTGATCCGCAACGCCGTCAACGACAAGGTGCTCGACGACCCCGCCGCCACGGACCGCGGCATCCGTCAGGCGGATGCCGCGGCCGGCGCGACGGGCCAGCAGTGGCGCCTCATCCCGGTCGAGGACGAAGCGGGCCTGTACTTCATCGAGGGCGCGGCCGACGGCGCCGTTCTCGACCTCGCCCACCCCGACCCGGACGGCACACGGATCATCTTGCGCGAGTTGGACGACAGCGCCGCCGGCCAGCGGTGGCGATTCGTGCCGGCCGAACCCGAGCGCACCAGCGACCCCGTGCTGCGCTTCGCACCGCTGAGCCACTGGAACGGCCGTCAGTCCTGGCGGCTGGTGCGCTCGGCCGCACTGCGCCCGGCACCCGGTGCCGCGCCCTCGTTCAGCGACATGCTGCTGGTCCTCGACGTGTTCGGTGCCGACCAGGACGCCGGCGGGTGGGAGAGCGACGGCAGCGGCCCCTCTCCGGTCGGGCAGCCGGGCTGGTGGTCCGGCGTCGGAGCGCGGTTCCTCGCGGACACGACGGGAGCGGGCAGGGCGGACATCGTCGGCCTCAAGCCCACGAAGGGTGCCGTACGGGCGTCCAGCAGGGGCGACGGGACGTTCGAGGACGAGCAGGCCCTGCACCAGGGCCCCCCGGCACCGAACCCGGCGGACCTGTGGACGTTCGCGGACACCACGGGCGACGGCAAGCCCGACCTGGTCGTGCTGTCCGCCGGTGGTGTCCGGGTCTCCACGCTCGACGACAACGGCACGTTCACGCCCAAGGGCGGCAAGCTGGTCCTCAAGGCGTTCGGACACGGCCAGCAGGCCGGCGGGTGGCAGGCCGACAAGCACCCGCGCCTCCTCGCCGACACGACCGGCAGCGGCCGCCTCGACATCGTCGGCTTCCACGACGACGGCGTGTGGATCTCCCTTCAGGACGAGGACGGCACGTTCGCGCCACTCGCCGACGAACCCGCCCTCCGCGCCTTCGGCCACGGCGAGGAGGCCGGCGCATGGCTCATCGACAAGCACCCGCGGTTCCTCGCCGACCTCACCGGCGACGGCCGGCTGAGTATCGTCGGCTTCCACGACGACGGCCTGTGGGTCTCCCTCCAGGACGACGACGGGTTCGCCGAACAGCACTGGCTTCTCCCGGAGTTCGGGACCAACCAGGGCTGGACCTCTGTCGACGAACACCCCCGGTTCCTGCTCCGAACCACCGGGGACGGAGCGGTGGACATCGTCGGGTTCGGCCCGCAGGGCACCGTCGTCTCCCGCGGGAACGGAGACGGGACGTTCGCCTCCCCCCAACTCGTCCTGAACGACTTCGGCCTCGCCCAGGGCTGGACCGGCACCAAGCACCTGCGTTTGCTCGCCGACGTCACCGGCGACGGCAACCCCGACATCGTCGGCTTCGGCGACGAGGGCGTCTGGGTATCGCACAACCGCGGCGACGGCACGTTCGAGCAGGCCCAGCTGGTGTGCCGCGGCTTCGGCCACAACGACGACGCAGGCGCCTGGCGCGTCGACCGCCACCCCCGCTTCCTCGCCGACATCACCGGCGACGGCCGCCTCGACATCATCGGCTTCGGCGGCCCGGGCGTGTACGTGGCCCGAAACCTCCACCGCCAGTTCAGGACCCGGTGACCCCCGCAGACACACGGATCACACCGGCGTCCGGGCCCCCGGCCGTCCTCACCCTCGCCGCCCCGGCCGAACGCCACCACGCCCATCCCCCGCGCCCGACCACAGCTTCGACCACGCGCACCTGGCGAGCCGCACGGTCGGCACCGCTGCCCGTGCAGGCCGCGCATGCGCCAGTGACACGGTTGGGAAACCATGAAGGAATCACGATGAGCACTGCCCAGGCTACGGCCACGAACAGCCCGAGCCCCGGCCCTGTGATCACCACGGTGGCCGGCACCGGCGCGAGCGGGCCCCGCAGTGATGGTGGTCCCGCAACCTCCACGTCACTGTCACACCCGCAGCAGATCGCGGTGGACGGCGCCGGAAACCTCTACATCGCCGAATTCAACGGCCGGATCAGCAAGGTCGCTGCGGACCGGACGATCACCACGGTCGCCGGCCCCGGCACATCCGTCTCGGCATCCGCTCCGCGGGGAGTCGCCGTCGACGGTTCCGGAAACCTCTACATCGCCGATACCGGCGGCAATTACGTTCGAAAGATCGCCACTGACGGGACAGTCACCACAGTCGCCGGGACCGGGACCCGCGCGTCCAGCGGCGACGGCGGACCCGCCACCTCCGCCCAGGTGATGGGCCCCTGGGGACTGACGGTGGACGGCGCCGGAAACCTGTACATCGCCGAGCCCTGGGCCGAGCGGGTCCGCAAGGTCGACGCCAACGGGACGATCACCACGGTCGCCGGGACCGGGACCCGTGGCTCCAGCGGCGACGGAGGACCGGCCATCTCCGCCCAGTTCTACGCCCCACGAGCGGTGGCGGTGGACGGTGCCGGGAATCTCTACATCGCCGACTCCAGGAACGAGCGGGTCCGCAAGGTCGACGCCAACGGGACGATCACCACGGTCGCCGGGACCGGGACCCGCGGATACAGCGGCGACGGAGGACCCGCCAAGTCGGCCCAGCTCTGTGCCCCGCAGGGCCTGGCCGTGGACCGCGCCGGAAACCTCTACATCGCCGACTCCGGAAACGACTGCGTCCGCAAGGTCGCCCCGGACGGGACGATCACCACCGAGGTCCACATCCCCGGCTCCGGCGGCGGCCCGCAGGCCGGCACCGGCGATATGGGCAGCTACGTGCACGGAATCGCCCTGGACAGCGCCGGCAGCATCTACCTCGCCGACACCTTCCACCCCCAGGTGCGGAAGATCGCGGCGCCGACCAGCGCCGCGCTCCCGGCCTCCGGCACGGTGGTTTCCTGGCGCAACGTCCGCAGCACGCTGAGAATGTCCGTCATCAACGAATCCGTCAGCGAGGGCGCCGAGGTCCGCCAGGCCCTCGCCGTAGCCAGAAACCATCAACGGTGGCGACTGCTCGTCGTGGGCCAGGACAATGGCGACAACCTATACACGATCGAGAACGTCAAGAGCGGAAAAGTCCTGGAAGTACTCGGAGCGCAAACCACTGACGGGGCGAAAGTCGTACAGCGCACCTACGCCGGAGCCGGCGCACGCCACCAACAGTGGAAGCTGATTCCGGTGAACCCCACCGCCACCACCGGGCTCGTGTACGAGATCATGAACTGGAACAGCGGCCTGTTCCTGCGCGTCGACACTAACGCCGCAGCGGTGATCAAACAATCCGCATCGGGCAGCGGTGACAAGTACCGTCAGTGGGAGCTGATCCCGGTGTAGGGCGAAGCGAAGCGACCCGGCATGCGTCGAGGAAGAAGAACCGCTCCAGCTCCGGGCGCCTCGATACCACGGCTTACGTGGGTGGTGAACATGCCGCTCTTGGTCAGCGCTGGGCCGTCCGAGGCCGGCCAACGCCGACAGTCGGCACCCACGGGTGACCGCCCCCCACCCCGCTCTGGCCTGGGCTACGCGACACTGGATGCATCATGCCCAAGCCCGGAGAACTGTGCTGAAGCCGCCCCCTAGCCAGGCAGTGGACGGTGGTGCCGGTCCAGGTCGTCCCCGCGGACGGCGGATGATGGGTGGGGCGGGGGCCCCACGCTGATCCCCCGAGCCGACATGAGCCCCGCTGCATGAGCCGAGTGCGCTTCCCGTACGGCATGCGCACGCGACTTTTTGGACAGCCGGGTACTTGCAGGTCTAGGCCCATTCGATGCCCAGCTCCCGCAGCGACTCCAGCTGCTCCACCGTGAGCTCGTCCCGCCTCGATTTGGTGTTCGAGACCCATACGCCCAGCCTGACGGGCACCGGCTCCGCCTCGCCGTCGACCGCGATTTCCATGACAGCGCCGCGCGGTACGGGCCGCTGCCCCTCCTGCTCCACCCACCGCGCCAGGGCTGCCAAGCCCCGCTGGAACGCCGCCTGCGCCTTGCCCCCGGCCTTCCCCGGGCCCCCTTCGCCGCGCTGGCCGCCGCCGGAGCGGGAGACGAGGCCTCAGCCGGCTTGATGCCGAGTCTGGACAGCCGGTCCTGCTGTTCGGGGGACAGTAGTTTCCAGGTGGCCGACTTGCGCTGCTGGTGGAGCCATCGCCCGAGCGGAAAAGCCTTGGTTGCCCCGACCTCGGTCTCGACGTCGTAGGGAACGGCGTAGACGCCGGTGATCTCGTTTTCCTTCCGCCAGCGGAGCAGGGCTTGGTAGCCCTCGAGCCAGACCAGGGACTCGGGCCGGTAGACCCGGGTGCGCAGGAACGCCGCGATCGTGGCCGCGTCGCGGGGAGAGGAGAAGTGCAGCAGGGCGGACTCGGCAGCGGCGTCGGTGCCGTGCTGGTCCTGGTCCTCGCCGTCGCCCTCTTCGCCGGCCCCGACGATCCGTCCGTCCTCATCGCGCTGGAGGTGGACCTTGCGCTTGCCGCTGGTGAGGGCGCGGGAGGCGAGTTGCTCGACCAGGCGCTCATCGTGGCTGCGCAGGCCCTGGAGCACCGCCACGAGCGGCTTGAAGCTCGCGGAGGCGACCATGTCGGTGGGGTCCTCACCGGGCTCCAGGAACACCGGCACGATGATCCGCGCGACCTTGGTGGAGCCGTCGCGGTTGGGCCTGAGTGCGCGGCCGATGTCCTGGACGATCTCGACCTGGGAGCCGCGGGTGTCCGCGAAGCAGACGGCTTCCACTCCGCGGTCGCCGGTGATGTCCACACCTTCCCCGAGCACGCGGCAGCTGGCGAGGAACGCGCGGTGGACTCGGCGCCCGGCCGCGTCGATGCCGTTCGCGAACTGCTGGAGCACCTCGTGCCGTTCGGTGACGAGGTGGTCGCCGCACAGCCACGCCGACCACACCCGGTCCGGCGGTACGTGGCGGCCGGCCTCGAGTTCGTAGAAGGCCGCGTCGATGGAGGACTTCGGCAGCTTGTCGGCGGCGGCCAGGTCGTCGTCGGTGGCGTCGTTGACGTACAGCTCGGCAGAGGTCTGCGGCAGCTTGTCCGCGAACGCGGCGGCCTCCTCGACCTTCTGGTGGAACGTCATGACGGTCTTGAGGTTCCACTTCGCCGCGTGCTCCAGGAGCGCGGTCTGCAACAGGGCCAGGCGCCGGCCGCGCCGCGCCTCTTCGGACTCCCCGAGGACGGGGGAGGGGTCGCGGATCTCCAGGACGTCGATCTCGAACCCGGCGAGGATCTCGCGTTCGATCGCCTCCGAGAGTCCGAGCTCGGCGAGCCACGCGCCGTACGTTCCGTCCGGGTCGTCGGCCATGGTCGCGATCTCCGCCTCCTGGCCACCCGCGCCCTTCTGCGGGCGGGCCGCGGCGAGGATGCGCGGGGTGGCGGTCAGGTAGAGCCGGAAGTCCGCCGGGATGCGGGCGTTGTCGTGGATCGCCGCCCACGGACGACCAAGATCACCGGCGGTGCCGTGCGCCTCGTCCACGATCGTGAGGTCGAAGCCCGCCATGCACTGGCCGTACAGGCGCTCTCCGCCCGCCAAAGCGGCCTCCAGCGGCCCGCGAACCTTCCGCTGACCCTCGGGGGCGTCGATGTCCTCGCGGTCCACGAGAGAGGCGTACGTGGCGAACACGACCACCGGCCCGGGCCCGGCCCACAGGGCGAGCTGGATCGGGTTGGTGGTGGTGCGCACCCACAGCTCGTTGAGAACCGGGTCGTTCTCCAACGAGCACACCGCAACCATGGGCGGGCGGTGACCCACCGCCCGCCCATGGTTGAGCGGTCTGCACGAGCAGGTCCAGGGTCGGCACGGTCACCAGGATCCGGCCCTCGGGGAAGCACTCCAGCGCGCACGCAGCAGCCATGATCGTTTTACCGGACCCAGTCGCTGACACGATCGTCCCACGGGCACCCTGAGGCGGCACAGATGACCTTGCAGGAAACCCGACCCACTTCCGGAAACTCAACTTCTGGTCCACCTGGTGCTCCCTGAGCTGAATCACAGACCCCCTCACCTCCCCCATCTCGACAACGACGAAGACCCAGCGGAGCGTCAGATGTGATTGCGGTGAAGGATGGCACGAACAGCAGCTTCGAACTCACGCACCGCCAAACCGTGTTCATCGCGAGCCGCAACCCAGGCCGAATCCTGCCCGTATGAACCCCGAAGCCGATAGTACGCATCCATCAGACGGGAAGCCTGAGAGCGAAGCTGCTCACTACCAGGAGTCATGAAGAACTGGGTCGTTACTTCATAGCGGAGAGGGTCTGCAGCGGCCAGATCTGACACCGCTACACCAGCTACAGAAGCGTCAAGTATCTGCCCACACATCCGGTTGTACATGGAGGAAAGTCGCGCACTTACTTCTACGAGTCGATTCACTTCCTCCTTGCGCCTTTCGACTCTGCGCCGAATGAAATCACCCAAGAGAACCAGAGTTCCACCGAGAATTGCTCCAAGCAGTGCCAGCACACTTTCCACTTCATTACTCCGCAACGTAGAATCCCCTATATTTCCGCCAACACTACTGAACTTAGACCGTGTCCTACATGGTCAGTTGGTCGTTCGACTGGTTATGGGGAGTGGGCGGTGGGGATGGATCGTGCCGGATGGCCTGTGGGAGATCGCCAGGTCACTGTTGCCGCCGGTGCGGGTGCGGCCGCAGGGTGGCGGGGTCGCGAACATCGACGACGAGGCGGTGTTCGCCGCGATCATCTATGTGCTGGTCAGCGGCTGCGCCTGGCGGGCGTTGCCGCCGTGCTTTGGGGCGTCGAAGTCGACCGTGCACCGCCGGTTTCTCATCTGGTCCCGGGCCGGGGTGTGGGGACGACTGCACCAGAAGGTGCTCGAGCTCTTGGACGGCCAGAACCTCGTCGACCTGTCGCGCGCTGTCCTCGACTCCGCTCACGTCCGCGCTAAAAAGGGGGCGAACTTGCAGGTCCGAGCCCCGTGGGCCGGGGTAAGGCCGGTTCCAAGATGCACGTCCTGTCCGACGCGAACGGACTGCCCCTACGCGTCGGACTCTCCGCGGCCAACACCCACGACAGCCTCGCCCTGAAGCCGATGCTGTCCCACTTCCACATGGGACACGAATCCCACGCGAACGATTCCAAGCCTGGGCGCCTTCACGCGGACAAGGCATACGGCATCCCTCACCTGCGGCGATGGTTGTGGGGCAAGCACATCGGAGTCCGCATCGCCCGCAAAGGCATCGAGTCCAGCGAACGCCTGGGACGCCGCAGGTGGGTCATCGAACGCACCATGTCCTGGCTGACCGGCTACCGCCGACTCAACCACCGCTACGAACGCCACCCCCGCAACTACCTAGCCTTTCTCGGGCTGGCATCCGCCCTCTGCTGCTACAAGCGGTTCCTCAAACTGACCATGTAGGACACGGTCTAAGCAGGTGCAACAGGTGCGGCGATATCGCCGATTCAGGTGAAGCGCCGTCGGCACCCCGGACTGCCGGGTTAGCTGCAGCAAGAAGTCGCTTCTGTGGATATTGCCGGGACAGTGCTTGGGCCGGTCGGGCTTGACGGCGCGGACAATGGCGGAGTGCATCCCTGCCTGGCTTTGCCTGCCGGTGCCATGCGCCCGCTGCGCAACTCGGACACGGCCGGGCTCGACAGCGTCGACGACAGCGCTGAGTAACAGCAACGCCATCTCCCCTGGCGCGCCTGCGTCGGCTACTTGATGACGATGGCGAGAAGGGAAGTGCAGGTCCGGCGCCTGGTCATGCGGTGCCAGCACCCGCCCCGCCTTCACGCAGGCCACCTGCTCGATTTTGACTGACTTTGAATGATTGCAAGACAAATCCGATAGTTCAGTGGTGAATTCCCTATTCCGCTGTCGGACTTGCCGGAGTTCCGGGATGCTGGGCCGTGTTACTGCACGTGTCGTGGCCGGGGGGCGCCAATGACGGCTGGGGACAGGGCACTGTCGGTGGGCGGTGACGCCATCGGCCAGTTCTCCACTGGAGACCACAACGTCCTCGTGACCGCCAACGCTTCGCTGGTACAGGTGCACCAGGCTGCCCCGCGTGTGAAGCCGCAACGGCGGGCGCACATCGAGCGCCTCCCCAACGGCGCCGCCACCCCGTTGGGACGCGAAGACGAAGCAGCGCTGGTGCTGCGATCCATCGCAGACAACGAACCCGTACAGGTGTACGGCGCGGACGGAATCGGCAAGAGCACATTGATCCGGCACGCCGCCCTCGAACTCGACGGCCGCGATGGGGTGGTGTTCCTCGACGGGTACGGGAAGGACCTCGACGACCTGCTTCAGAGCGTCTTTGAAGCGTGCTACGACAGTCCTGGCTACCGTCCGAGCGAAGGGGAGTTGCACGCCCTGCTGGCCGACATCCGGCTCTGCCTGGTTGTCGATGACTTCGACGAGCCGAGCCGGCACCTGGTGCAGCTTCAGGACGCGATACCTGCCGGCACCGTCCTGGTCGCCTCCGAGGAGCGCACGCTCTGGGGACACGGCAAGGCGCTCGAACTCGCCGGTCTCCCGAAGTCGGCGGCGCAGCAGCTGCTCGCCAGAGAACTGCGGCGTGAACTGTGCCCGGCGGACGAAGCCGGCGCGTCCCTGCTCTGGGAAGCGTGCTTGGGGCACCCCTTCAAGCTGCTGCGCGCCGCCGCGCTGGCCCGGCGCGACGCCAGCACAGGACTTGCGCGGTTACCCACTCCGGTCGAGGTTCCTGAGCTCCTCCAGGACCTCATCACGTCCGCGACCGGCGTGGAACGGGAGATCCTCGGACTGCTCTCGGTGGCCCCGGCCGCCGAGGTGACGATCAATCTGCTGACGGTTCTGCTGGCGCCCTCCGAAACTGCCGAAGCGGTACGTACGACCGCCGAGCGGCTCGCCACATTCGGGCTCCTCACCCATGCCGACGAGAAGGTCAGGCTCTTCCGGGACGTCGGTGAAGCCTTTTTCGCCGATCCTGGCCAGGACACGGCCCGTCTCGCCGAGATCACCGACCGGATGGCAGCGTGGGCCACGGCACGTGACACGTCAGCCGCAGCGGTCGCCGAGCACGGCCCGCTCATAGCCGCCTGGATCGAGGCTGCAGGCCGTTCGGGCCAGCCGGACCTCGGAGTCAAGCTGGCCCGGGCTGCCGCTCCTGCCACAGCCTGCTCCCTGCGGTGGGGAGCCTGGGGACGCATCCTCACCCGGGGCCTGACAGCGGCGGAGCAAGCCGGTGACGAGCGTGCCCGTGCCTACTTCACCCACGAGACCGGCGTCCGCTCCCTGCTCACCGGCAAGCGGATCGCCGCCGCGGCAGCCCTTACGGCGGCCGCAGCCGCCTGGCGCTCACTGGGCGACAACGGCAGTGCGGACATCGCTGAGCACGGACGGACACTCGCGGACCCCCACGGCACAACGACCGGGCCGCCGCAACCGGACCCAGGCGCGCAAGCAGGCCAGGGCGGATCCCCTTCCTCGGCGGACGGTAACGAGGCGAGTGACCCGTCCCATGGCGGAGACGGACACCACAGCGGCGCAGACAGTCAGACTGGTCCCACGGACGGCCATTCCAGCGGCGCGGAACATGCGAAGGAGCCAGGGTCCGTCAATCACAGCGTTGGCGACACGCCCCAGCCGCCTCCCCACCACAGGATCGACGGCCACACGCCGCCAGGCGGAGGGCTCCCCCAAGGAGGCCTGACGCTGACCGCCAAGCTCGTCATCGGCGGCGCCCTGCTGGCGATCGGAGGCGGCGGCGTGTGGGTCCTAGGGCAAGGCGGCGAAGCGCATCCCAAGCCCTCGGTGCCGCTGCACGTTCAGGTGGCGACCGACGTCTTCGAGGTCGGCGCGATGCCTGGCACAACCGAGGGAACCTGCCGTGTCGAGGCCGGCCGGACCGACTGCACGAAGGTCGTCCGGGTGGCCAAAGGAGAGCAGGGACCGGTCACGGTCGTGCCCGACGGCCCCCTGCCCACCGGCGTCAAGATCGTCTACTGGGGCTGCGACGAGGGCGCGGCGTCGGCAACCTGTACCGTCACAGCGGACGCCGAGCACTCGGTATGCGTCACAACCACCAGCCCCAAGGACACAGCGGCCCGCAGCAGGTGCGCCGCGCTCGGAGGCACTGGCAAGGAGACATCGGTACCTCCATGGGCGCGGATTCTCGGGGTGTGGACCCGGCAGGACGGCGCAAAGTTCGACTTCGACGGGGCCAACGCGCGATGGCTCCCCGCGAGCCGCGAGGACCTCACAGTGTGCCGCTACACCGTGGACGACCCGTCAAGCAGCACCACCATCACGATGACGTGCCAGGACCTGGACAGCAGCCGGAAGGCAACGATCAGCCTCTCCGCCGCAGGCGATATCGGTGACCGAGATCGCACGCTCACCATCACGGGAGATTCGACTCTGAGCGGCACCTACCGCAGTGAAGCGCCGCCCGTCACTGACACCTCACAACCATCGATCTCGCTACCGCCAGACGGCGCGAACACGGACCCGCAGCCCGCGTTCGATCCCTGCTCAATCCTGAAACCGTCCGACCTGGAGCGCACCGCAGAGTATCTGGCGCTTGCCACGGAGTCGAGCGTGAAGAAGGACTCGAACTCTCCATCGAACAGTGCCGCGTTCTTTGGTATTTGCGGGTATTACACGCCGTACGCCGAGAACATTAAGGGAAACTATGCGTCTGTCGAGGTTTGGTACCATCCCACATCCACTTATCAGGATCCCGAAGGATGTCGTCAGATCAACATCACTGAAAATTCCTGGAATTGCCCCGTCGGCCCGAACGGCGTCAAAGAAGTCCGCGTGCAAATCGATAATGAAACCAGCCTTGGAGTGCGCGTCGGAAAGGTCCCGGAATGGGACTGGATTAACGACATGGCGGCAGCCGAAGCACTCGTGAAGATCATTCTCTCGCGCATCTGAAGGAAGGAAGCCGTGACAGAATCCCCCGGCGCCCGCAGCATCAGTATCGGCGGCAACGCCGTCGGCCAGCTCAACACCGGCGACAACAACGTACTCACGAGCCGACAGGCACCGGACCGTGAGGTCTTGAGCGCCTTCGTCACCATGATGTCCCGCGAACTCGCTGCCATCACCATGGCGGAGGAGCACCGGGCCGGAACACAGGCGGCACTGGTCGAAATCGAAGAAGTCGCCTCGGTCGAGCCGGTAGAGCCCGGACGCCTGCGGGCCGCATTCGCACGCTTCGCCTCATTCCTCGCCGAGGCCGGCCAGCCCGCTCTTACCGCAGTAATCATGACCCTCGCTCTGAACCTCGGGGTGGTCGCGCCACCGAGGTGATCGCCTCTAAACGAAAATTGGTGGCCGCCCAACCGGTCCTGACGGCCGCCTGGCCTACGCGCTGGAGGTTGTCCCGTAAAAATTTTTGAGTGGCCTCGGGCATGGCGGGCCACCGTGCCACCTGTCGAGCTACTGGGCGAGGACGAGGTTGTGCATCCGGGCGATGCCGAGCATGGCGTGGTGGACGCCGTCGCCTTTCAGGCGGCAGTCGCGGAGAACCTTCCAGGTCTTCATGCGGGCGAAGACGTGTTCGACGCGGGCTCGGACCTTGCGGTGCGAGCGGTTGTGTTCTTCTTTCCAGGCTGGGAGTTCGGTCTGCCGGGTTCGCGGCGGTGCGGGATGAGCAGGCCGGTGCCCCGGTAGCCGCCGTCGGCGATGACCGTGGTGCAGCCGACGGCGCCCTTCGCACCGGACAGCTCCCATGCCTTGCAGTCGTTGCGGTTGCCGGGCACGGGCCGGCCGACGGCGACGACGAGCCGGGTGTCGGCGTCGATGACGACCTGGTGGTTGGTGGAGTACCGGTAGCTCTTACGAGCTGGTGTGTGATGGTGGTTGAGGTGTGATCGCGCGAGGGTGGGATGATCCAGTCCGTGGCGGTCACGGTCAACCGGGACATCCTCGCGCATCAGCTGTTCACCGGGGTCTCCCGGTGGCGTCTGGCCTGCTTGGTCGAGGAGTTGGCCGGTCCTTGGGAGGCCGTGGTCGAGGGACGCCGTCGTGAGGCATGTGGCGGGCCCGGGAAACGTGAGGCGGGGGCTGGTGCCCGGCATCGACTGGCGTTCGTCGACCGGCTGGTCGTCACGCCGATCCACCTGCGGCACGATCTCCCGCACTCTGTGCTCGCCCTGTTGTCTGGTGTCGACCGCTCCACCGTCACCCGCGCGATCGGAGAGATACGCGGGCTCCTGGCCGAACGAGGACGCGCGGTCCCCGGCCGGCCCGGCCTGCGGCTGCGGACCCTGGCGGATGTCTTTGCTCATGCCCAGGCCGAGGGCATCGAACTGCGGCTGGATGCCACCGAGGTTCAGGTACGCCGGCCCGCAGCCGGCCGCGGCGGACGAGGGCGTTCGTCTCGGGCAAGAAGAAGCAGAACACCATGAAGGCCACCGTCATCGCCGACCACCAGGGCCGCACGCCGTGGACCGACGCCCTGCGGCCGGGACGCATGCACGATGCGACCGCCGCACGCAACGAAGGCATCAGGATCTGCTTCCAGCACTTCCCCGACGCGCAAGTGCTGCTGGACGACGGCTACCTCGGGCTCCGGCGCGACCACCCCGGCAAGGCGATCACACCGCCCGGAAAACCGAACAAGATCGCTCTGCCGCACGTACACGCCGCCAGAGAAGAGGCCCGGCACAGACACTCATCGAAGCGCATCACCGTCGAGCACGCGCTCGCCGACCACAAACGCTGGAAGCAGCTGACCCGCTGGACGCAGCTGACCCGCTGGACGCACCGACGAGATGTCCTGTCCGACACCTACCGGGCCAACGCAAGCCTCGTCTCCGACCGCCACACCACCGACTGACAAAACCACCACCTCAGGACCGTGCACCCCCAGCACCATCACGCACCAGCTCGTAGGATGCGCCTCCGAGCCGAGGGGGTGGCAATCGGCTCGGAGGCGCCGGTGGGATTTCGGACCGGCGGCATGCTGTCAGACCTGCGGGTTACGCAGCGGTCGGCGTTGCCGGGGCCTTCGTGAGGTGTCGGGCGAGGTAGTCGTTCCAGGTGTGGCGGAAGCTCTCCGCGAGCTGGGACTGCGGGGCGAACAGGTCGAAGGCGTGGTAGGCGCCGGGGTAGAGGTGCAGCTCGACGGGGACGCCGTGGGCGCGCAGGCGCGCGGCGTAGTCGAGGCTCTCGTCACGGAAGACGTCGAGTTCACCGACGCCGATGAAGGTCGGGGGCAGGCCGGTGAGGTCGCTCGCCCGGGAGGCGGCGGCGTAGGGCGTGACGTCCTCGGTGCCGACGCGGTCGCCGAGGATCGCCTGCCAGGCAAGGAGGTTGGTCGCGCGGTCCCAGATGCCGATGTCGGTGATCTCCCGGCTCGAGTCGGTCGTGTTGCGGTCGTCGAGCATCGGGTACTGCAGCAGCTGGAACAGGGGCGTCGCTGCGCCGCGGTCGCGGATCAGAAGCGCGGTGGCGGCGGCGATGCCTCCGCCTCCGCTCTGGCCGGCTAGGCCGATGCGGGTGGGGTCGAGGCCGAGATCGGCGGCGTTGTCGCTGATCCACCGGTAGGCGGTGTATCCGTCCTCGGCGGCGCCGGGTGCGGGGGTTTCCGGGGCCAGGCGGTAGTCGACGGCGACGACGGCGCAGCCCAGTGCCGCGGACAACGGCTTGAGCCAGGGTGTGTCCTGGGCGGCGAAGCCGAGCACCTGCCCACCGCCGTGGAACCACACGATGACCGGCAGCGGTCCGGGCACGTTCTGCGGACGCAGCAGGAGGATCGGGACGTCGGGGGCGTCGGCGCGCGGCACCTGGATCTCGTGGGCGGTGACGGTGGGCTCGTCGGGGAAGGTGTCGGCGATGGTTTCGGCGAGCGCGCGGACGGCCTGGCGTGTGGCGGGGACGTCGGTCAGGTCGAAGACGCCGTTCGGGCCGATCGGCATAGCCTCAAGGGCTGCGGCCAGTTCGCTGTCGATCGCGGGACGGGAGCAGGGCATGGTCTTCCTTACCGGGGTGGAGTCTGCGTCAAGACACGGGAGGGTGGTCAGACCGTCGGTGCGGCGAGGTGGCCGCCGCACCGACGGTCTTCGAGCAGGCCCAGGTGGCTGGGCGACCAGCCGAGCAGGGCCTGGATGCGGCGCGCGGAACGGGAGGGGGATGGAGTGGGGAACGGGCTCAGCTTGTGGGGGCCGCCGGGACGTCGAAGTAGTGGCCTTGACGAAGGTCCTCGATGAGGCCGGGTTGGACGGGCTTCCAGCCAAGGAGGTCCTGGGTCAGCGTGTTCGAGGACGGGTTGTCGGCCGTGACGTGGCCACTGAGGAAGCCGAAGTGGGCGTCGGCCTCGGTCGCCGGGATGCTGACCACAGGCAGGTCCAGTCCGCGGCCGATGGCCTCGGCGATCTCCCGAAAGGGGATGCCCTGGTCGTCGACGCCGTGCAGCCGTGACCCGGCCGGCGCGGATTCCAGCGCCAGCCGGTACAGGCGTGCCGCGTCGAGCGTGTGCACGGCGGGCCAGCGGTTGGCCCCGTCGCCGGCGTAGGCAGCGACGCCCTGGGCCCGGGCGAGGGAGATCAGGGTCGGGATGAAGCCGTTGTGGTCCAGCGAGCTGTGCACGGTCGGAGAAAGCCGGACGACGGACGACCGGATGCCCCGTTCCGCGAGTGCGACCACCGCGTTCTCGGCGTCGATCCGCGGCCCTGCGTCGATCACGTCGGCTTCGGTGGCGGCGTCCTTGAGCCCCGAGAAGGCGAGCAGCATGGTTCCCGACGTGGTCACCAGAGGCTTGCCGGTGCCAGCGAGCGCGTTTGCGAGCGTCTCGATGGCGCGCAGATCCGCCGTGACCGCGCTGGCGAAGTCGCCGGCGAACATGGCCTCGTGCTTGAAGGCCAGGTGGATCACGCCGTCGGCCGCCGCGGCGGCCGCGGCGAGGCCGTCGAGATCGTCGAGGTCACCTCGATGCACCTCGGCTCCGGCAGCCGTCAACGCGGCGGCGGACTTGTCCGAACGGGCCAGCCCGACGACCTGGTGTCCCGCTTCGAGAAGTTCGGGAACGACGGCGGAGCCGACGTGTCCGGAGGCTCCGGTAACGAATACGCGCATGGTGCGCACCTTCCTGCTGCGGGCTCCCCACCGGAAGGCGGGGCCCGGATGTCAGTTCCTGACATCACCGTAGCGCTGATGTCAGGCTCTGTCATCACCCTGATGTCAGAATCTGTCATCGGGGTAGCGTCGGAGCATGAGCCGATGGAAACCCGACGCACGAGGCCGACTGGAGAAAGCGGCGCTGGACCTCTACAACCAGCAGGGCTTCGACGCCACCACCGTCGCGGAGATCGCCACCCGCGCCGGGGTCACCGAACGGACCTTCTACCGGCACTTCGCCGACAAACGGGAAGTCCTCTTCCCGGCCGACAACCCCCTCACCGTCGCCCTCGCCAACGCCTCGGCCGGCGCCCCCGCCCCGCTCCCACCGCTGGAGGTGATCACCCGCGCCCTGACCGAAGCCGCTCCCGTCTTCGAAGAACGCGAAGACCTGGTACGGCAACGTCAGGCCGTCATCGCCGCCAACCCTGAACTCCAGGAACGCGAACTGGCCAAACTTGCCGCATACGCCTCCACGCTCGCCCACGCGCTGCGCGAACGCGGTCTGGAGACCACCACCGCAGCACTCGCCGCGGAAATCGGGATCGCCGCGTTCAAGGTCGCCTACGAACGCTGGGTCAACGACCCCGACCGACACCCCCTGACCCAGCGCATTCGGGAAACCCTGGACACCACCAGGCACCTCATCGCACCCGCCGAACATGCCGCCACCACCGACGACGTGAGCTTCACAGGCCAGGACCCAGGTTCGACGTAATCCAGAGGACCGGGAGCGGGGACTGTAAGAAGAACGGTGTAACTCCGATCATGGAAGAGTGCACCTGTGACCAGCGAGAACATAGCCAAGACGGCCGTTTCGAAGGCTCCGTCGACGACCGTGGATGACCGGTTCATCGAGGAGCTCGTGGTCCGGGCCCGGTCGGAAAGCCTGCAGCTGACGGGCGAAGGCGGGCTGCTCCAGCAGTTGACGAAGCGGCTGCTGGAGTCCGCTCTCGAGGGTGAGATGACCGATCACCTCGGCTATGACCGGCACGATCCGGCCGGGAAGAACGGTGAGAACTCCCGCAACGGCAAGCAGTCCAAGACCGTCGTCACGGAGGTTCGGCCCGGTCCAGGTCGAGGTGCCGCGGGACCGGGAAGGTTCCTTCGAGCCGCAGATCGTCAAGAAGCGTCAGCGTCGGCTGACCGGCGTCGACGAGATGGTGCTTTCGCTGTCCGCAAAGGGTCTGACCCACGGTGAGATCTCGTCCCGTCTGGCCGAGGTCTATGGCGCCGAGGTCTCCGAGCAGACCATCTCCACGATCACCGACTCGGTCATGGAGGGCACGGCCGAATGGCAGGCCCGGCCGCTCGACCGCGTCTGTCCGGTGGTGTTCATCGACTGCATCAACGTGAAGATCCGCGAGGGTCAGGTCGCCAACCGCCCGATCTGTATGGCCTGGGCAGTCACGGCTGAAGGCCACCGCGACATCCTGGGGTTGTGGGCCGGCGGCGAGGGCGGTGAAGGCGCCAAGCACTGGCTCCGGGTGCTGACCGAGCTGAAGAACCGCGGCCTCGAGGACGTCCTCGTGCTCGTCTGCGATGGGCTGAGGGGTCTGCCCGAAGCGGTCGGCGAGGTCTGGCCGCGGACAGTCGTGCAGACGTGCGTCGTCCACCTCCTGCGGGCCTCGTTCCGCTATGCCGCCCGCCAGAACGGGGACAAGGTCGCGAAAACATTGAAACCGGTCCACACGGCGCCGACCGAGGACGCCGCGACCAGCCGGTTCCTTGAGTGCTGCGAGGAATGGGGCGGGAAGTATCCGGCGATCGTCCGGCTCTGGGAGAACGCCTGGGCCGAGTTCGTGCCGTTCTTGCAGTTCGACGCCGAGATCCGCCGGATCGTCTGCACCACCAACGCCATCGAGTCGGTGAACGCCCGCATCCGTCGGGCCGTGAGGGCCCGCGGCCACTTCCCCTCAGAGAACGCAGCTTTGAAGTGCGTCTACCTCGCGGTGACGTCCCTCGACCCGACCGGCACCGGCCGCAAACGCTGGACCAACCGCTGGAAGCAGACCCTGCAGGCCTTCGACATCGTCTTCGACGGCCGCCTCACCGACAACCGCATCTGAGCCCAGAAACCAAACCAGTTACACCGTTCATGGGACAGACCCGCACCTGGCCAGCACGGTCCGCGCCAACCCGCGCAGCCAGGCGTGGGCGTGGTCGGTGTCGTAGCGCTGATGCCACGACAGGTATATCGGCGCCGAAGGCAGTTCGAGCGGGAGGGGGAGCACGACCAGGCCGAGGTCGGCGACCGCGGGCCGCGTGGTGGCTTCAGGGACGCTGATCAGGAGATCGGATCCTCGCGCGAACTCCAACGCGGCCGCTTCCGTGGGCGCGGTCGCCACCACGCGGCGGGTGAGGCCGAGCCGCGCGAGGGCGTCGTCGAGGGCATTGCTGAGGTTTCCACGTCGCGAGACGGTCACGTGCTCAGCGGCGGCGTACTGCTCTGCGGTGACGGTCCTGAGGCGGGTGAGGGGGTGCCCCTGCCTCACGACGATGACGAGGCGAGTCTCGCCCACCTTCTCGGCACGGATGTCCGGTGCGCTCGGGCGGTTGGCGTTCGCCTCCAGGTCGACCTCGCCGCGCCGCAACTCGGGTGTGTCGATGCTCGATTCCGCGACGAAGCGCAATCGCACGCCCGGCGCCTGTCCGCGCACGGCCGCGAGCAGCGCGGGGCCGCTCAAGGCGACCAGGGAATCGTGCCAGCGGAGTGTGAAAGTGCGCTCCAGCGTTGCCAGATCGAGTTCACGGCTCGGTGCCAGCACCCCCTGGACCTGGTGCAGCAGCTCGTGCACCTGTTCCCGGACGGCGATCGCATACGGCGTCGGGGTCATCGTGCGGCCGGTGCGCACCAGGATCTGATCCCCGGTCGTGCGCCGGATTCGGCCCAGACTCCGGCTCATCGCGGGGGCGGTGACGTGCAGGCGCGCGGCAGCCCCGGCCACACTTCCCTCCTCCAGCAGCGCGTCGAGCGCGGTGAGCAGGTTCAAATCCAATTGCATGTGAGTAATCCTAGGCGTGCTTGACATGCATTTGAAGTTAATAAAGGGGCTGTATACCTTCGAGACGAGGGCGCAAGACGGAACGCACACCTTGGCCCGATCAGCCTCAACCCCCCTTCCTCACACGGGAGTACCACCATGTCCGAAACGCTTCAGGCCGCTGACGCCGCCACCTCCGACGCCGACCTGCTCGGCCAGACCGCGATCGCCGTGCGCGCGGCCGGTTCGGCGCTGCGCGAGCGCTTCGGCGAGGTGGTTCGCCATCAGACCCGCGAAGAGCTGATGCGCGCGCTCGCCGCCAACGACGACACGGCCCTCGACATCCTGCGCCCCCGTCTCACGCGCCTGCGCCCGGACGCCGGCTGGGCGGAGGACGAGCTGGACGGCGGCGCGCTGCCGCCCGGTGAATGGTGGGTCGTGGATCCGGCCGAAGGCAACGTCAACCACCTGCACGCCCTGCCGGAGTGGGCGGTGACCGCCACCCTCGTGCGGGAGAACCAACCGGTGCTCACCGCGGTCCACCTGCCGTTGACCGGCGAGACCTACACCGCGCTCACCGGCGCGGGTGCCCACCTCGACGGCGGGCCGCTGCACGTGTCCCAGACCGCGGACCTCGGCCTGAGCCTCGTGGCCACCAGCCAGGCCCGGCCGGACGAGGACGAGAAGGTCGTGAGGCGCGTCGGCTCCTCGATCACCGCGATGCTTTTCGACGCACTCGTCGTCCGCACCGCCGTGCCCGCGACCCTGCACCTGCTGAACGTGGCCGCCGGCCGGATCGACGCCTTCTGGCAGTTCGCCGGCGCCCGCGCGGACCTGCTGCCCGGGGCACTGCTCGTCACCGAGGCCGGCGGACAGATCTCCGACGCCGAGGGCCGCCCCTGGACCCCGCAGAGCGAGAGCTTCCTGGCCGCCGCGCCCGGCGTCCACGCCGAGGCCGTCGCCACGCTCTCACGCTGAGCGCGCACCACCACCTGCACGCACGAAAGGACCAGATCATCATGACCACGATCGCAGTTCTCGGAAACGGCCGCGTCGGCGGCAACCTGGCCACAGCCCTCATCCGGGCAGGGCATGAGGTGACCGTGGCGGACCGCACGCCGGGCGCCGCCGCCGATGCTGCCCGGACAGCCCGGATCGTCATCAACGCCACCCCGGGCGCCGGCTCACTGGACCGGCTCGTCGCCCTGCGCGAGGAACTGCGCGACAAGATCCTCGTCGACGTTTCCAACGCCACCGTCGACGGACCGGACGGACTGCCCGCCGACCTGATCCACCCCGGCTCGAGCCTCGCCGAGCAACTCCAGGAAGCACTCCCCGAAACGCGCGTCGTCAAGACGCTCAACACCATGCTCTTCCCGGTGATGACCGCGCCGACCATACTCGCCCAGACGCCCGACGCCTTCCTCTCCGGCGAGGACCCGCAGGCCAAGCAGACCGTCCGCGAACTGCTCATCGACCTCGGCTGGCGCAAGGAGTGGATCACTGATCTCGGCGGGATCCAGACCGCCCGCGCCACGGAGGCCGCGATACTGTTCGTACCGCACGTGATCCGGTCCAGCGGATTCGCGCCCTTCGCGATCTCGATCGCCCGCTGATCCGCAGACAGTGCACCACCCGCGGCGGGCCCGTATCCAGAACGGAACGACAGCGCAGCCGGGGCCGGCGATTCAGCGCCGGACAGCGACCTGTGGCCACCCTTCTTGGGGCCGTCGGCCTCGCACCGGGGAATCGGCCCAGCTCACGGCGGACGCGCTTGCGGAGCTGGTCGCCGATACCCGCGGTGGCCGCCGGCACCGACTTCACACTCGCCGATCCAAGCACGCGTGCGTGTGCATGGTGCTGGCGCCGGACGACATCACGCTGCCGCTGAAGCAGTGACCTGGCATCGATGGCCAGGCTGCCTGGCCGTAGCCGTCTGCGCCGGGGCCGTCGCCGCGCAGCGGGCTGAAGCCGACGTCCAGGTGCGGGTCGTACGCCTCGGGCTCAAGGCCGAGTTCGTTGGCGGGGTACTCGCCGAAGCGACGGATGTGCTCGGTCAGGTACGGCGAGATGCGGGCCAGGTCCTCGGGGTCGACGACGTGACTGTCCTCCTGGAGCTGGCGCACGATCTGGGCGATGTCCAGGGCGTTGTGGAAGATGACGAGATCACCGAGTGACCGTCGATACACCACTCCAGCGGACGTGACCGACCGGGGTGCCGCACCGGAGGCCGTATCGGCGTAAATGGTCGTGGCTTCGTCCACCCGGTCTCGTATGAAGCAACCCCAGGTGGGGCAATGGCAGAACTACCAGCGACGGGTGTGACACTCGTGCCATCCGGTGCGCTGTTACCGGTGGGCCGAACACCCAGGGGAAGCGGGCGGGTACCTGCAAAAGCGCCCCGGAGCACCGGATGCCAGCGGCCTCCGTTCAGCACCAAAGGCACGAGTGACCTGGCAGGGCCGGCTTCCGAACCCCGCTTCGGCTGAGGAGCCGTCGTCTTCTGATTGATACCGGCGGTGGGGATTCTCATCGGCAGCAGCGTGAACTGCTGCGCAGGGCGACGCGCGTCCCAGGGGATTCTGCGTGACGCGCCGGCCGGCCGTGTTCCAGGGCCGGTGGCTGAGCGTCCCGGCGGTCCGGACCCTCCGAGTCTCCCACGCAGCTACAACATGCCTACCGCACAACTGCGCAATGCGGTGACCTGCGATGGCCAGGCCTGTGATCATTGCGCAGCGTCGTTCTGTCCGAGGTGCCCGCAGTGTGCGGTCGTCGGGGCGGTGTGTGGTCTGCGCAACGTTGTGACCTGCTGTGGTCGCGTCCGTGGGCAGGGTCCGGGTGGTCGTGGTGGGGGCGGGGGAGGGCCGTGGTCGGGGCTGGTGATTGGCGTTGAATCGCCTGTGAGGGCGGGTGTGAGCGGCTACGGTGACGATCACCGTGACGTCATCGCACAGAGGGAAGAGTTGCGCAGGGCCAGCACGCCGAGGACGGACGTGGTCTGCGCCTGCGCAGTGATGCTCATGACGATCCTCGCGGGATACGGCTTTGGCGGCAGCGACGGCCAGGACGCCGACCACGCCGGCGCTGACGCATCGCCGTCTGCGCAGCCGACGAGTCCGGCACCGACGTCTGCGCCGGTGGATCCCGACGCGGCCGTCAAGGCAGCGGTGCTGGCCGCCTACGAGCGCATGACCGCGGAGCAGACGAAGGCGTACCGGAAGGCGTCCGCGAGGGGGACGGAGCTGGAGAAGTACGCCACGCTGGACGCCCTGTCGAAGATCGAGCTGGACCTGTACCGCATGAAGGAATCCGGGACGGTCGTGCGCGGCGGCGCCGGCCACGAGGTGACGGTGACCAACGAGAGGCGTTCGCCGCCGATGGTTCGGGGAGCCGAAGAAGGAGCAGGGCCGTGCGGCCGCCGGCGCGGCACGGATAACCTGCGCGGATGGAGCGGATTCAGCGGGCCGCCGGCGCGGTCGTCGGTTCGGCGGTGGGTGACGCGCTGGGCGGCCCCTTCGAGTTCGGTCCGCAGGGAGCTTTCTCCGCGCGGTTTCCCGCGCCCGGTGCCGGTGGCGAGATGTGCGGAGGGGGTGGCTGGGACCCCGGCGAGGCCACCGACGACACGCAGATGGCCGTCCTGGTCGCGGAGTCGCTGCTGGAGCGGGGCGGACTGGATCTGCCGGACATCTTCGCCCGCTTCCAGCGGTGGGCGGCATCAGAGCCGAAGGACATCGGCCTGCAGACCGAAGACGTCCTGACCAACGGCATGCCCTGGGATCTCGCCGCCGCGATCCATTTCCAGGTCAACCAACGAGCAGCCGGAAACGGCTCCCTGATGCGGGCATCGACCTCCGCGGTCCACTTCGCGGCCGCCGGCCAGGAAGCCACCATGAACGCGGCCCGCCGCATCGCCGCCCTCACCCACGGCGACCGCGCGGCCTGGGAAGGCACCGCGATCTTCCACGAACTCATCCGCGTCACCCTCGAGGGCGCTGACCCCCTCACCGCGCTCCCGGACATCCTGGCCCTCGTCCACCCCGACCACCGCGGCCGCTACACCACGGTCCTCGCGCCCGACTGGCACCCCGATCAGGCCACCGAGTTCAACGGTGCCGTCTGGCCATGCCTGGGCTCCGCCGTCTGGGCCCTGCGCACCACCACCAGCTTCGAAGACGCGATACGCACGGCAATCGACCTCGGTGGCGACACGGACACCGTCGCCGCGGTCACCGGGGGCCTGGCGGGGGCGTACTACGGGCTGGACGCAATCCCCGCCCGCTGGACCCAGCCACTCCATGTCCCTCTTCCAGGCTTCGACGGACGGGTACTGCACCTGGCAGATCTGCTCCACCTTGCACACCGCCTCGGAGGCTGAACCGGGTGCTGCTCCGCGACGGCACTCTCCACGAACTCCAGCCCTCAGCAGCAGTCACCTGACCAGTGGCTCTGCAAGGAGGACGACTCGAACGGCTTCGACATCGAATCCGAGCACCGGATGACCATGGGCACCCTCCGGATGCATCAGTACCGGCGTGCCCAACCGCCGCCCGATCTCCCGCAAGAAGCCGCAGAACACATCAAGTCGCTCCCGCCCTGTCGGCGTGCTCGCCTATGTGCAGAGCTGCGTACGGATGAACGTGCAGAGCGAGGAGACCTGTGAAGTGCGAGCGTCGTGGTTCGAGATGATGGAGCGATGTCTCTTCGCTATTTCAATCAGACCGGCTGGACCGCGATCTTCAATGGCACCGACACCGAGATCGGCCGCATGGTGCGTGTAGAGGGCTGGGACCAGGCGACCGGGACGGCCCTGGTCGTCGATCCGAAGCGTGGCGCCCTGCGTGCGGTGACGGACTACGAGGACTTCTCCCACCTGGAGCGAGCCGATCAGGTCGTGGCCGCGGTGCCTGGTGGAGGGTGGCGGGTGCACTGGAAGGACGAGGGCCCAGGGGGAACGCCGCTGACGGAGCAAGTACTGGCCTGGCTCATCACGTCGCAGGGGCGGGCGACGGCCATCACGGTCGATGCTCGGGGGCATGTCGAGGATGCTGATGGCGCCGACGCCTTCATCCCGCCGGGCGAGGACCCGGTGTCCTGATCGCAGTTGGTCAGGTCACGTCGTTCTCTCGCTCGATGGTCTTGAGGCGGTTCTTGGGCCGGTAGCTGGGGCCGTTGATGGAGATCACTTCGCAGCGGTGGAGGAGTCGGTCGAGGATCGCGGTGGCGAGGACCTCGTCGCCGAAGACCTGGGCTCCTGGACGAGCCGTACCGAGCACGGCGGGCACGACTGGAAGCACTGTTCGCCGAGGGGGTACGGGTCGCGCCGTTCGTCTTGTGCCCGGCCACCACCGACCGGGCGACCGCCGAGGACTGGCTCGACCTGGCATGGGGCGCCCACCGCTCAGCTCCGCCCGGTGCAGACCCGCACCGGGCGGGCGCCCAGCGCCCCGCATACGCACAGCCGGGGGGCGACGTTCAGGCGAGTGGGAAAGATCAACGACCAGGCCGGCAGCGACGCGGCCTCCTCGGCCGACGCGTTGACGACGTGGGCGGTTTTGACGCTCATGCCCGGAGTCCAGGGCCGTGGAGAGTTCCTGCGCCGCAGACCAGGAAAGGGACGCCGAACGCTGACGGTCTTGCTCCTGCCGGTCCTGAGCTGCGGACGAGGTGGTATCACTGCTGTTCGGGGAGAGTGCGGCATTGCGCATTGTTGGAGGGGGAGCGTATGGCTCATGGTGAGCAGGGCCAGAACAGGGTAGAGGTGGATGACGAGCGGTACCAGCCCTACCACCAGGGTGGCATTGTGTGGGACCCGCCTCTCGTGCTCACCCCCGAGCAGGAGCGTGCCAAGCAGGAGAAGGAGCAGGAGCACCGGAGGAAGTTCCTCAGGAACAGGGCGGAGTCTCGAGTACGTGGGATGCTGCTGGGTCTGGCGGTGGGGGAGACGCTGGGGGCCGCTGGGGGCAAGCTGCCGGCCGGTGGCCCGTTGCGGGCCGGTGTGAGTACCCAGTTGGCCTGCTTCACTGCGGAGGGCACCATCCGTGCGATCGTCCGCGGTAACCACAAGGGCATCTGCCATCCGCCGTCGGTGGTCTGGCACGCGTACTGTCGGTGGGCAGCCCTGCAGGGCATCGAGGCCGAGCGGATGCGGCGCCGCTGGGCCCCTTACGACACCGAGACGACGTGGCCGGACGGCTGGCTGGCCCAGATACCAGTGCTGACGGAACGGCGCGGCTCCGCGCCGGCCACGGTGGCGGCGTTGTCGAAGGTCGAGCAGGGCACCCTGGAACGACCGGCGACGGACAGCCGTGGCGACCACGCTCTGACCCGCACCCTTCCGGTTGCCGCGGTCGCCGTCTCGGATCTGGGGTACTGGACCGAGCAGGCGCGAGAGTTCGCCGCTTTGACGCATGGTGACGGGGCGGCGCACTCCGCCACGGCCCGCGCGACCGTGCTGGTCCATCACTGCCTGACCGGCAACGGGGTACGGGATTCACTTCAGGCCGGGTTCTCCGCTCTCCCCTCCCTTGACCGGGGCCTCACCGACGACGAGCACGGGCGGCTCGCTGCAGCCCTCCGGCAGGCCGTTGCTCAGCCCGCCGACGCCGGACGGCTCGCCCAGCTCGCACCGGACGCCACGGCACCGTCAGCACTCCTCGGCGGGCTCTATGCCGCTGCCTCCTTCCCTGACCGTACCGACGTCGAGACCGCGCTGCGCTTCGCGGCCGGCGCACCGAGCGGTGCCTCGGTCGCCTGTGTGACCGGTGCCCTGCTCGGGGCGGCGCACGGTGTCGAGGCACTTCCGGGTGGTCTGGTGAGCCGTCACGAACTGGCCTGGGTTCTCGATACCTTGGCTCGCGACCTGCTGAGCGAAGCCACCGACTCGCCGAGCGGCGGCGAGTACGTTGGGGGCTGGGACCCGAACTGGTGGAACCGCTATCCGGGAGGGTGATTCTGCCGGCAGCCACGCACGGCGGTTGCACTGCTGCATATAGCTACCGCCAGGTAGCGCGTGACGCTGAGTAACCGCCGTAGACCTCGGTTCCCGGCTCTGGCCGTCGGGGTGCGCCTGCAATGCCCGGTCCGATGGAGGTCTAGAGCAGGATGCGGAGGTCGAGCACGGGACCGGTGGTTTCGACCGGGGTCGCGTCCAGCTTCCCGAGAAGGTGGAGCATCGGCTTGTTGCTCGCCGCCACCGTGGCGGCCAGTGCGTGGTGCCCCTCGCGGCGGGCAAGGGTAGCCGCATGTTCCACCAGCGCGGTGCCAAGCCCCCTGGCCTGCCATGCGTCCTCGACCAGGATTGCGAGTTCCCCCACCCCTTGCTGATCGGTGCGCATGACGTTCGTCATGGCGATGATGTACTCCGTACGCTCGGCTGGAGCGGTCACCAGCGTGGTGCCGCGCTCCGGATTAGACAACTGACGCCATTCGGCAGGGGAGATCCCGCTCTTGCCCACGTGGTACCGCAGGGCTCGACTGCCCAGCGAGCAGCGGCGGTGCAGTTCCTGCACTGGCACCAGGTCGACGGGGGACGCCTCCCGGGTTCGGGTGGCGGTTCCATCGATCAGCGTGATCGAGTGTGCGTCCTCTCGACGGTCGGCGTCGGGCATCGATGTTCTCCTCGCATTGCGATCGTGACTGCTGTATCGCAGGCTCCGAGTCCGGAGCGCGGCCTTGCTACCGCAGCAGTCTTTTGCGGGCTCCGGGCCGACTCAAGAGGACTTCGCGTCACATCGATTGCGCTCCGCTTATGTTCAAACACGGAGAGGCGCGAAAATCTGACGGAATCACACCCGTTGTCGACGCCGATGCTGCGTACCACTCACGGCATCGCTCCAGGATTTACACGCAGGGCCAGGCGGCCCTTGCCGCCTGGACAGGCCGATGAACGTCCGAACTTCGCATATGCGATCCACTTCGTACTCCGCCGCGCACCTGATCCGCAGCTCCTGCTCCGTCGGCCTGGCCCACGCCGACGCGCTGCGCCGCCCGACGGCGGCCGGCGAGGTCGATCCGACCCGCCCCTGGACGCTGCTGCGCGGCGCCCTGGAGAACTTCGCCACCGGCCTGTGGCTCTGCTGCGGCGCCGGGTGCAGCGAGCGCCGACACCGCGCCCTGTCGCTGTGGGACGAGGACATGCGCAACCGGCAGCAGCACGGGACGGACACCGGCCACCCCCGCACCCGACCGCGACGGAGGCCGACGCCGCTCTCGCGGCCCTTCCGGACCCGGCGGGCACCTCAGAACAGACAAAGCAACCGTCCTTGTGCGAGCGGTGCTGCTCCCGGCGAAGCGGTGCCGGGTCTTCCAAAAGCATGTGAGCCCACATGACAGAACGGGGAGAGAAGCCCAGGGCCGCGGCCCGGGTTCCTCTCCCCGTCGAGATGAAGCGGAGTGTGCCGTCAGCCGTCGCTGCGCGGGGCCGTCCAGTCAGGGGCGGTGCGGCGCGCTCACCGCCAGGAGGCGTTCCGGCTGGTCGTGACGCGGAGCACGTCTCGCAGGGCCTCGGTCAGTTCCTGTGCCAGCCGGCGCAGGTCTTCCGGTGCGGCGTTCTTGTCGTCGAGGGTTTCCGAGGCCTGGTCCAGCAGCTCGGCTGCCGTTCCCAGTTGTACCGCCTCGATGTTGTCCGCCAGGCGGGACATGTAGCCGCCCCTGTCGTCGGTGCTCAGGTAGCAGGGCTTGCCCTCCGGTCCCGACCACGGGAGGAGCCGCAGCTCGTTCGGTGCCGTCATGCTTGCGTCTGCCTCTCGTCGGTCGTGTGGTGGGTGGTGAAGACCGCGTCGACGCGGTCCCCTGGGAACACCAGGAGCGCGGCCTCGACGACTCGCCCGGTGGGGTCGCTCGCGACGCGTGTGATCGCGAGGACCGGCGCGGTGGAGTTGGTCCGGAGGGTCGATGCCTCGTCCGGTGCCGGTGGACGGGCACAGACCGTCTCCCGGACAGCGGCCGGCGGCACGCCGAGGACGGCGAATCTCGTGATCGCCTCATGGCACGCCGGTTCGTCGTCGAGCACCCCGGCCGATGCCAGGTCTCGCGGGAGGTAGACGCGTGCCAGTCCGTGCGGTGCCTCCCCCTCGTGACTGACGCAGACGAACTCCGCGAGGGGGCTGCCCGGCGGCACCTTCAGCAAGGCCGTCAGATGCCCGTGTGCCTGCGTCATGGTGCTGCGTACGGTGACGCGCAGGGCGGCTTCAGCGGCCGTCCACGGGTCCAGCGTCCCCCATCCCCCGACGTGCACGAGCTTGCGGAGCGAGCGGCGGACGGAAGTTGCCCTTGCCGTGGATCTTCTCGACGAGACCTTCGCCCTGGAGGACCGCGAGGGCCCTTCGCAGGGTCACCGTGCTGACCTTGTACCGGTCGGCCAGGCCGGCCTCGGACGGCAGGCGTTCGCCGGGTTTGATGCGGCCGGTCCTGATGCGGTGCCGGGGGTCGTCGGCGATGTCGTGGTGGCGCGAGGACACGGACCGGTCACCGCCTTCTCGTCATCCGCACGGCGACGAGCCGGGTACGCGTGTGTATGGTCAGCAGCTCGCCCGACTCGAAGAGCAGTTGCTTGGTGCCCTGGGGAAGTTGGAAGAGGTCCTGCACCCGGCGGGCCCGGCCGCCGAGCTGGATGACGTCGCCGCGCTGCACCGTGGCCGCGGTCACCTCGATGTGGGAGGCCAGCGCGCTCCTGGGGGTCCGGTCGATCACCGTCCCACCTCCGCACGCGTGGACCGGTCGACCATCGAGTGGCACGTGCAGTCGCACGCCTCGTAGACCACCGGGAGGTCGACCGGCGCCGATGCCGGGGAGGATTCCGCGCAGGCGGGATGCGTGCCGATCCGGCATGCGGTCGATCCGTAGGGGACGGCCGCGGTGTCGGCGAGGTGAGGCCGTTGGCGAGGTGTCATCCGTGGACCCCCACGAGAGCTGACCATGCCTCGGCCGGCAGACGGGGAGCGACGACCACGGAACGCATCCGTACGCGCCTCTCCCGAGCCGGCACGTACGGGCGGACAAGCGCGACGTCCTCGCCTGGGAGGGGGTGCCTGCGGATCGCGCCGTCGATGGCCTGGCCCGGGGTGGCCGTCGGTTCGTCGGCGGGCACGAGGGAAGCGGGAACGGCCGGCGGTCGGTGGGGCGTTAAGGGGCGGCGGTGCCTGCCCTTGGGGAAGTACCGCGCTCCGGTGAGCGAGGCGGCACGGCGGATACGGTTGAACACGCTGCTCAGCTCCTATCGCTGATGGCTCGGTCCCCGGACATCGCCCGTCGTGAGGGCCGCTTTGCGTACGGCCGCCCAGAGGGTGCGGCCGTTCAGGCTGGTGGCGAGGAGCCCGAACCGATCGGCCTCGGCCACCGCTTCGAGGACCTCCCGCCACAAGTCGGCCGAGAGCGATTCCGGTACCTCCGCCTCGACCGTCGTGTGCCGGTCGTGCTCCTCCACGCGGGTGAAAAGCCCGACGGCGGACAACCGGGCGGCGATGGCCGCTGCGCTAACTCCCGAAGCGGGCACAGGGCAGCCTCCGGCACCGGTGATCACTTTCAGTGAAGCTGGCTAACTGGATTACTGACCTTTGTGGCGTGATGTCGTTGGGGGATGACGATGTGTGATCGTCGCGGTATGCCGGTTGTGTGAGATATCCGCAGGGTGGTGGGCTGACGCCTGAACGGCAGGCGTTTCGCGAGCGGATCCGGCTGGAGGCCGCGGAGCGATTCGCAGTCGGTGCCTCCAACGCCGAGGTCGCCAAGGAATTACGGGTGAGTGTGCGCTCGGTGCAGCGGTGGCGCCGGGCCTGGCACGACGCCGGCGCGGAGGGGCTGCGGTCTGCCGGACCGGTATCGCTGCCCAAGCTGAGCGAGAAGCTGTTCGCCGTGCTCGAGCAGGAGCTGGCCAAGGGGCCGGTCGCCCATGGCTGGTCGGACCAGACGTGGACGCTGGCGCGGATCAAGACGCTGATCGGGCGCCGGTTCCACAAGAGCATGACGCTGTCGGCGATCGCGCGGATGCTGCACCGGCACGGCTTCAGTCACCAGGTCCCGGCCCGCCGAGCGGTCGAGCGCGACGAGGATGCCGTCACCGGCTGGGTGAAGGAGACCTGGCCCCAGGTGGAAGGTCCGTGGCGGCGCTCGACGCCTGGCTGTGCTTCGAAGACGAGGCCGGGTTCTCGATGACGCCGCCCACCGCACGGACCTGGGCCCGACGCGGACACACACCCCTCATCCGGGTGAGGGGACGCTCCCAGCGCCGCTTCTCCATCGCCGCTCTGGCCTGCTACAAGCACGGTGAACGCTCACGGCTGATCTACCGGCCCAAGCGGCATCTCGATCACAAGCGCGGCGGCAGACGCAGTTTCACCTGGACCGACTACCGCGACCTGCTCATCGCCGCCCACCGGCAACTCGGCGCACCGATCGTGCTGGTGTGGGACAACCTCAACGTCCACAGAGACCGCCGTTTGCGGGAGTTCATCGACACCCACGACTGGATCACCTGCTACTTCCTGCCGGCCTACGCGCCCGACCTCAACCCCGTCGAGGGCATCTGGTCCCTGCTGCGGCGCAGCAGCCAGACCAACACCGCCTTCACCGACCCCGACCACCTCATCAGCACCCTCCGTCGTGGTCTCCGCCAGATCCAGTACCGCAGCAACCTCATCGACGGATGCCTCGCCGAAACCAGCCTCACCTTGACGACACCACGGCGCCAACGTCAGTAGAGCTAGTGGACTAGATTTTCCATATGCCTGGGCAGCCGCCCTATCTCCGCGTCGCCGACGAACTCCGGCGGCGGATCGCGGAGCACGTGTGGGAGCCGGGGGATCGTCTGCCGTCCCGCGCCCAGATCTGCCAGGAGTGCGGGGTCGGGGAGAACGTGGTCCGTCGGGCTCAGGAGCTGCTGATCTCCCAGGGTGTCCTGGAGGGCCGTGCCGGTTCGGGCACGTACGTCGCCGAGCCCCGGCAGCGCGTGCGCATGGTCCGGTCGTCCGCGCGCGAGCGGCCCGACGGGTCGCCGTTCCGTGCGGACATGAAGGCCTTGGGCAGGCAAGGGGACTGGGAGAGCCGGACCGACGCCAAGGTGCCGGCGCCCGCGGACATGCGGCGCGGCTCGGCATCGCCGAGGGCGACCTGTGCGTCCGCACGACGTACGAGTTCCTGGCCGACGGCAGGCCGGTGCAACTGTCGACGAGCTGGGAGCCCTACGACCTCACCGCCGGCACACTCGTCGTCCTCCCCGAGGGAGGGCCGCACGCCGGGGCGGGCGTCGTGAACCGCATGGCCGCGATCGGCGTCACCGCCAGCCACGCCGTGGAGCAGCCGGAGCCGAGGCAGGCGACCGCCGAGGAGGCCCCGCTCCTGGGCATCCAGAAGTCCGCCCTCGTCACGCACGTCCGCCGGACGTACTACAGCGACCAGGAGCGCCCCGTGGAGACGGCGGACATCGTGGTGCCCGCCGCTCACTGCGAGATCGTCTACGAGATCCCCGTCGACCGTCCGTAGCGGCCCGCCGGATCGCGAGAAGCAGGTCTGCGGGTGCCTCCTTCACCTTCGGCGCCGGACGTACCAGCCCGCCACCAGCACGATGAACATGGCGATCACGAAGGCCCACACCGTCGTTGCGGTGTGGTACGAGCGGTAGGCCACCAGAGCGAGCATGTACAGGCGGATACCCGGGGCAGGTGGCTCCAGCCGGCATGCGTCGCCCGCCCCTCTGCCGAATGGGTGTCGAAGACGCCGCACACTCGTGGCCACCGCCCGAAGAACCCGAGGTCAGAGGGCACGGGCCGGTAGTCTCGCCAGGTGCCTTCCAAGGGCCCGGGCTGTCGCCTCCGCCTCCGGACTGGGTGCGCTGCCGAGGGCGGCGGCGAGCTCGGCGCGGGCCCGCTCGGCGTACTCGGCCCGGGTCGGGGTGGGCCGACGCGATCGGCCCCGTCGGCCAGCAGCGCCACACATCCCAGCCCCGTCAGAACAGGGGAGGCCGTGACTGCTGAAGGGGAGGCCAACCGGCCAGCGTATGGCTGATCTGAGTCTTTGCCCTGTCAGGGTCTCGGGGCGGATCGAGAATCGGGAAGTTGGCGTCCGACATGGGAGAAACCCTTGATCGACCTGCACAAACCGCTGGAACCGTCCGACAATTACCTCGGCGACGGCGTGAAACGCTGGCACGGCGCTACGGCCACGGCCGCCTTTACGGGGCGCCGTGGGTACCGGCGCACCGCCTTCGAGGAGTAGACCATGTGGCCCAGCATCGTCGCCGTGCTCGGCACCCTCGCCGGTGCTGCTCTCGCGGGCTACGCGCAGCGCGCGACAGACCAGCGAGCGCGGGACGCCGCGCACCGTCAGGAGGTGACGCGCGCTGTCGCGGATCTGCTGGAGGCCGTGGTCCGGCACCGGGAGGTGCACTGGCTGGCCGTGGCTGCCCGGCGAGCGGGCGATTCCGAGACGGTGGAGGAGCGCTCCGCGCGGGCTTCAACCCGCAGTGCGGCCACCGTCGCGCGGGACCGGCTCGGGCTTTTGGTGCTCACGGATCCCGCGCTCCTCGGTGCCGCTGAGACAGCCTGGAGGACGGCGATAGAGCTTCCCGACATCGCCTTGGGCCCGGTAGTCGACGGGCGATTTCAACCCGACGTCGAGACCGCCCTGGAGGCCGCCCGGGAACGGTCCCGGAGCGCGCATACGGCACTGCGGATAGCGGGGGCGGCATACATCAATGCCGACCACTGATCCTCCGACGAGCAGTCCCGTCTCCGGCGGGGGAAGGCCACCAGGAGTTCGGCTCTATGATCTGCGCGAGTCCGGCACAGAAGGCGGCACGCGGGCAGCAGCCGAAGACCGCGGTCGCGGACGAGACCGGTGCGCAGGCCTGCCCGCCGGACGTCTGGTACAAGGTGGTGTCATCGGGCGCCTCCTACGAGGCGATCGGCAGCACGGCCGGCAGGTACAACGCGAGCTCCACGGCGTCGACCCTGCGCTACGACCTGACGGCCACCAAGTCGAAGCAGACGAGCTGGGGCGCCGAGCTCGGGGGAGCGTGAGCTGGGGGATCGTGCAGGTGGAAACCAAGACGAGCTTCGACATCACCAACTCCACCACCAGTGGCAAGACGGTGTCGAACACCATCAACGTTCCGGGCAAGAGCTACGGCTACACCACGCCGAAGATCGAGCGGCGCAGGTTCACCGTGGAGAAGTGGCAGGACACCGCCGGCTGCAGTGCGCGTTTCCTGGGCAGCATGGGAACGCTGAGCGGGATCACCGCCTACCCCTTCTTCTCGGAGTGCACGGCCAGGAGTGCCTGCACGCCCAAGCCGTAAGGCCACCTCGCCGGGAGCGGGCCGACCACCCGCTCCCGGCACCAGGTACGACCTCTGACGACACTGGGGGGAAAGCCCGATGGTCCACAAGACGACTCCCATCACGATGCGCCGACGGCGATGGGGTGCCCTGCTGGCCCTGGGCATGCTCACCGCCATGGCCGGCGCGTGCGGACCGGGCGAGGACGACGATGACAGCCGGTCCGCACCGCATGACATCGTGGTCGATCTGGGGGGCGAGGTAGCCGTCCTGGACGATCTGAACGCATCGCCCCGGGTGGTCGGCCCCCGGCCGGCCGGAGCCGAGAACGCCGACTCCTACCGCCTGGCCGGTCCGCGACAGCTGGCCTCCGGCCAGATCATAGGCATCCGCGACGGCGGCGTCGTGGCCATCGAACCGCGCAACCCCGACAGAGCGGTACTCCTCGGCCGGGCCGGCGCCTGGTTCCCCGCCGCGGACGGCGAGCGGCTGTGGGCCGTCACCGAAGAACCGGCCGACACCGCCTGCCCCGGACAAGAACTGCCACAAACAGTTACGGCTCGCTACACCGCGACCCTGTACGAGACGTCCGGCCGCCCCTCCCGCACCACCCTGAAAGCGGCCTGCGGCCTGCAACCGGTCGCCGACACCGCCCAGGGCCTGCTCGCCGTGCGCACCACCGGCGACGCGCAAGGAGGCGGCACCGGCGTACGAGCGGTGACCGACATCGTGCTCCTCGACGCCCGGGCGGCCACAGCCACCGCAACCGTCGCCACCGACGCCAGCCTGCTCGCCGCCACCGGCGACCACGTGATCTGGCACGACGACACGTGCACCAAAGCCACCTGCACGCACGTCTACGACCTCGACCAACGCAAGAACGCGCCCGCTCCCTCCTGCAAGAGCGGCGACACCGTGGGCACGGGCACACTCGACCCCAGCGGCCACTGGTACGTCAGTGCTCTGCGTACCAACCGCCTGGCGGTCCTCGACCTGAACGACAACACCTGCCACGAACTCGACACACCTCCCGCAGCCGGCTCGAGCGACCTCGACCAGACCTTCGCGATCGCCTGGGCAGGCCCCCACGTACTCCTGCTCGACCAACGCTCCGGAGACCTCACCTCCGTCAACGCCTCCCACCACAGGACCGACCAGCGCACCGAACCGCTCCCGGTCGTCGACCAAGCCCAGATCTGGAGCGCCTCCACCGACTGAGAACGGCGGCGCGCCGAAACCCGTCGCGCAGCCCGCCGCCACCTGCTGCCTGTTCACCGGTGCAGGGACTGTGCTGTAGCCGTCTGAAGTGCCTGACGCTATGCGTCAAGCGGCACTTGGACGAACTTTCCTTTCACCTTCCGGAGTGGAAATGTCCCTGGCGGCGCCTCGCCTCGTCGCGCGTCACGTGAAGCGGGTGATCCGGCGGAGGAGTGACGGCGGTGTGAGGCCGCGCTGGACGGCCAGGAGGTACGCGGCCGGGTTCTGTGCCTTCAAGGCTTTGGTCTGCTGGAGGTGCGTGTGGCGAAGGTTTGCGAAGGTCAAGGCTGCTCCCACCGCGCCGCCGAGCAGCGAGTGACCGGCGAGGGCGCCGGCTCCGCCGGCCAGCGCGGGGATCTCGAACTTCACGTTGAGGGCGCTGTAGACGGTGTTGATTCCTTGTCCCTTACTGACTTCGGCTGGTCAAGGTGACGTGGGTTCGTCGGGGGTCAGGCCGGTGCCGGCTATGAAGCTGTCGAGGGTGCCGGGCCGGTACTGAAGGCGCTTGAGCCGGTTGCGGACGAGGGCTTCGAGCCGGTCCAGGGCAACGACGGCAAGGTGGGCCAGAGTGCGTTTGACGTGTGCCCATACCCCTTCGACGGGGTTGAGGTCGGGTGAGTAGGCGGGCAGCAGGAACACCGTCAGCCACTCGCGCTCGGCGATCAGCTCGCGCATGGCGTGGGAGACGTGGGTGTTCAGCCGGTCCCGGACCAGCACGACCGGTGCCTTGACGAGCTGGTGGACGCCGTCGACAAGCGCGATGAAGTCCCGCTCGCTTATGCTGCGGCGTGTGCTTTTGCCCGCTCGGTGGGTGCGCAGACGGTGGCACAGCCGGGTGCGCGAGCCCGGCCGCATCGCGATCAGCCCGGCCACCGACAGACGCCCCGAGCGGCGCCCGCTGACGGTCACGACCGGGGTGCGCCCTCGCCGGCCCCAGGTTCGTCCCCGGGGCGGCTTCCGGGTGAACCCTGCTTCGTCCTCGAAGCAGAGGTAGCCCCCGCAGGCCGCCCGGGCCCTTTTACCTCCGCCCAGGTCCCCTCCTTCCACGCGGTCACGGCCTGCTCGTCGCGCTCGGCGACCCTGCGTGCGGGGACCTGCGGGCTGAAGCCGAGCCGGTGCATCAGCCTCGTGGCGCCGGAGACGCTGTAGGAGACGTGGAACTTCCTGCCGATCAGCGTGGCCACCCTCGAGGCGGTCCACACCTGGTCCTCCACCCAGCCGTGGGCAGCCGGGCCCTCATCGAGGTACGCGGCCAGTTTCTCCAGGCAGCGCGGGGACAGCCGGCAACGGGATCCGCGCGGGCCGCGGGAAGCGAGAGCTTCACGACCGCCATCCCGCCACAACTGGTGCCAGTGGTAAGCCGACTTCACGCTCACCCGCAGCCGCCGTGCGACCTCCGACGGCTTGATCTCCTGCTCGAACCACTCGGCCGCCTGCATCCGTACTGACTCACGGCGCCGACGTCCCGCAGGGGGCAACCCGCCCCCATCCGCATATCTCACACCACACGGATACAGCCGCCCACCCACACCCATCAGAGGCTTCGCAAAGATTCACCCTGACGAGCCGAAGTCAGTAAGCAGGGCTCTGTCGACGAATGGCGGAAAGCAGCGGAAGCGCACTCACAGCCATAGTGCGCCGGCACCGCCCCTTTGAACCGTGGTTCTGCGACCGTGATCCGGGGGCGTCACAGGGTCGGGATGCAACCGGTTCCGCAGGAACCTCAGTCGACAGCCCTCCGCCCAGGCATTCGCCGCCGCTCTCGCACCATGAACCTGCAACGTTGCGACGATCAGGCGAATCCGCCGTGAGGGCCTACTCGTACCGTGTGACTCCCCGGGCGGCGAGTGCCTCCAGCACCGGATCGGTGCCGCCGTCCTTCTCTCTTTCGTACATCTGGTAGCGCGGTGGCTTGAACCGGTCAAGGGCCGGGATGTCCAGCAGCGGGCTCCAGTCCTTCAGCGCGGTGCAGAAGTCGATGTCGACATCGGTCAGGCCCGGGAGAGCCGTCAACGCACCGATGTCCGTCAACTTCTCCGAGAAGAGCCGGATCCTCCGCAGGGCGGGACCCGCCCGCAGGCCGGACAGGTCTGTCCACGGCAGCTCGAAGAGCAGGACGTGCCGGCACTGCTGGGCGGGAAGCGTCCGGATCCGGGGGCAGCGGTACACCTCCAGCGTGCGCAGCCGCGGCAGTTGTGCGACAGCGTCGAGGTCCGTCAGGATCGGCAGGCCCGACAGGCTCAGCTTCCTGGCTCCGCAACCGGCCAGTCCGGACAGGTCGGCCAGGACCGCACAGCCGCTGATCCTTATGTCCTCCAGGGCGGACAGCGTGCCGAGGGAGCCGACCGCGGTGAAGGAGGGGCAGTCCTCCACGCACAGCTCGCGCAGGGCCCTCAGATGGCCGACCGGCCCGAGCTCCGACAGGTTCTGGCAGCTGTCGATGCGGAGCTCGGCCAGCCGGGGCAGCTCGCCGATACCGCCGAGACTGCGCAGCGCGGGGCACCACCTGACCGACAGGGTCTCCAGAGCGGGCAGGGAACCCAGCGAGGCCAGGTCACGGAGCCCGTCGATCTCCTGCAGGTAGAGCAGGTTCAGCTCGGGCAGCCCGTCGAGCGGGGCGAGGTCGCTCACCGCGGGGCACGCCTCGATGTCCAGGACGACCAGCGAGGTCAGTGCCTCCAGTCCGGCGAGGGACGTCAGCCGTTCACAGGAGGTCAGGTGCAGGGACCTCAGGCCGGTCAGGGCGGCGAGGCCACGCAGGTCCCGCAGGACGGGGCACTCCTCCACGCGGACGCGGTCCAGGTCGGGGTGGGCGCCGAGACCGTCGAGGCTTGCCAGCCGGCTGCACTTCTCCAGCCGCAGTTCGGTCAGCCGGGGTAGTGCGTCGATGCCCTTGAGGCTGGTCAGTCGTTTGCAGCTGACGAGGTCGAGGGTGTGGATCCCGCTGACGCCGGTGAGGCCGTCAAGGTCGCGTATGCCGGTCCAGCCGAGGTTCAGCTCGGTGAGTGCCCCAAGACCGGCGAGCTGGCCCGCGTTCCGGAAGGAGCGGCAGCCCTGGAGGTTGAGCTTCTCCAGCCGGGGGAAGGCCGCGCCGAACCCGGCGGCACTGCGCACCTTGGTCATGCTCAGGTCCAGGTGGCGCAGGTTCTTCAGGGTCAGCAGCGGCCGGGTGTCCTCGATCGCGCGGCAGCGGTGCAGGGTGAGGCTGGTCAGCGAGGTCAGGCCGCTGAGCGGGGTGAGGTCGTGGATGCCGGCGCAGCCGTTGAGGTCGAGTTCGACCAGGCCGGTCAGCGCGGCCAGATCGGTGATGTCGGTGATCTCCTTGCAGCGCAGGACGGTGAGGCTGCGCAGCATCGTGAGGTGGCGCAGGCCGCGCAGCGACGTCACCGAAGTCAGGAACAGGCTGGTGACACCCTCGCGGGTCATCGCCGGGGCCAGCAGTGCGGCGCAGAACCCGTCCGGGTCTGCAGCCGACAGCCACAGCTGCAGCAGCAGTTCGTGCGGTAGACAGGCTGCCGTGACCAGTTCGGCAGCCTGCGTGAGTGCCTCCCCCGAGTCGAGGACGGCGATCAACTCGCGCACGCGCGCCTCGGCGTCGAGCGCGTCCCCTGGGGCGGCGGAACCAGAAGTGGCCCCGGAAGCGGGGGATTTCATGGACGACATGAGCCGGGAGTCTAGGCGTGCGCTCCGACATCGGCCGACGACCACCGGCCCGACCGTCCGCCGGGATCCGCCCGAAGCGTGAACATCGGCGTACGCATGCGGGACATGTCCGATGCCGTGATCCGGGTGCCGGCTGAGGGGTGACACCGTCTCGCGGTCCTCGCGGAGTCCTGCGGGACGTCGATCCGCGCATTGCTCACTGGGTGACCAGGCAGGGATGCGAGCGGTGGTGAGTGGCTCAAGCCAGTCCGGTAGTGGGGCGGCGCCCGCGAGGACCAGCTCGCAGTCGGGCAGGACATCACCGACCTCGACACCGCCACCGCCGGCCTCACCCCGCCCCGAAGCTCCGAGGTCGTCGAAGGACATGGGAACCGGGTGAGAACACTCAAGTGGGCCATACACGGCCGAACCTCGCCCGAACTCCTCCGAACCCGTCCCCTCCCCCAGCCTTGACCGTCACGAAACCGCAGACAGAACCTTGGTAATCCCCGGGTCTGCTCCTCGCCCGGTTGGCTGCCGGTTCAATCCGAGGGTTGGGCGGGTTCGGGGGGCGAGCGTGCGCGCCCGGGTGTCTGCCTGCGGCCCGTTGCTGTTGTTCACCGGTGTCGCCGGGTGGGACGGGGCTGTTCGGGGGCGGTAGCCGGTTCGATGATGCGCGACTGGACGTGTTCGTACGCCATGGTCGTCTGTACGTCGGCCACCTCCCGCCGTTCGGTGAGCCGGTCGATGACGAAGGCGTAGACCCCGTTCACGTCCGGCACTGCGATGTGCAGGAGAAAGTCGTAGGCGCCGGAGGTGACGAACATGGCGATGACTTCCGGCAGCCGCTGCGCCCACTCCCGGAATCCCTCGATGACCGGCCGGGCCGGAGGACGGATCCGTACCGAGATCAGCGCCTGCACGGGCCGCCCGGCCGCCTCCAGGTCCAGTGCGGCGTGATAGCCGGTGATCAGGCCGCGCTCCCGCAGCAGTCGCACCCGTTCCAGCGACGTCGACGGCGAGACGCCTGTCTTCGCGGCGAGGTCCCGGTTGGTCTGCCGTGCATCGTTCTGCAGCTCCCGCAGAAGAGCCCTGTCCACCGCATCAAGTTCCACAATTCTTCCATTTTCCCTTATGACGTTCGCTGCCTGCTCAATCGTGGCGCATACTTGCCTAGCCTATAGCGGCATGAGGCGACAGAAGCAAGGTTTCTCCAGCGGTGCCGGACTGATCCTCGGGGCCGCACTGCTGTGGGGCACCGTCGGACCCGCGCAGGCCCTGGCCGGCGCCTCCATGGGCCCGGCCGCCCTAGGCGGCTGGCGGCTGCTGGTCGGCGGCGCGGTGCTGGCCGCACCCGCCTGCCGCCGCCTGCCCGCCCTGCTCCCCGCGCTGCGGCACGGTCTGGCCCGCCCGCTGCTGATCTGCGCCACCGCCACGGGCATCTACCAGGCGGTGTTCCTCTACTCGACCGCCCGCACCGGCGCCGCGCTGGCCACCGTCGTCGCCCTGGGCACCGCCCCCGTCGCCACCGGCCTGATCGCCCGGGCCGTATGCGGCGAACGCCTCACCCGAACCTGGCTGGTCTCCACCGCCTCCGCCGTGATCGGCTGCGTCCTGCTGATGGCACCCACCGGAACCGGCGTCGACGCCCTCGGACTGCTGGCCGCCACGGTCTCGGGCGTCTGCTACGGCCTCTACACCGTGTACGCCAAGCGGCTGGCCACCGACCACCCGGACGTCCACCTGCCGATGGTGTCCGCCCTCTCGTTGCTGCTCGGCGCCGTTCCGCTGGTGCCATGGATGGCCGCAGACACCGCCGCGCTCGGGCAACCCGCCACGCTGAGTCTCATCGCCTGGCTGGGGTTGGCCACCACCGCCCTGCCGTACGGCCTGTTCTCCGCGGGCATCACCTCCACCAGCGCGGCGAGCGTGGGCACCCTCAGCCTCGCCGAACCCCTCACGGCATCCTTTCTCGGCGTCTTCGTCCTGCACGAGCGCCTCACCGCGACCGCCGCCCTCGGCAGCCTGCTGATGCTCGGCGGACTGGCCGCGGCCTGCCTGCCCGCGCCCCGTACACGACCCACCACGCCGCCGAGCGAGCCGTCCGTCACTCCGTCCGACCAACCTCAACCGGCGGCAGGACACGCCGCTGCCACGTCCCCGTCCAGAAGCACCAGCCGTGTCCCCCGAACGAACTGACCACCGACGATGTCCGTACTGGCCTGTCCACCCGGCAGGCGAAGCTCAAACGGGTCCGTCCTCATCGGCGCCGCCCTGCCCGCCGGACGGCAGGCCGACGCCGATGCCTGCATCGCCGTGGGCATCGGCCGGCAACTATCCGCAACCCCCGGGCGCCGAGCGCGAGGACGACGCCAGGCTCCTCCATCCGGGGCCTCCCCAGGCCGGATGTCGGGCTCCGGCCGCCCGCACCACGACACTGAACGCCCTGCGCAACAGGGCAGCCGAGGAGGAAGACGTCGTCATCGCCGACAGGTCCGGACACGCGCAGGCAGCAAGGGTCCACGACCAGGAAGGATCCGGAGCAACTCGCCGGCACGCCCCGAGGCGGCGGACCTCACCTGCTGCGCAGTCGGCCTCCTCGGCCCCCGCGACCACGTCGACAAACCCGTCGGGAAACTCCCCCTGTTCCGCTGGCCCTCGCTCGCCGAGAGACTCGGCATCGCGCCGTCCACCTGTCCGGAACGCACCAGGCTGCTGCACAGACGCGGCATCATCCAGGGGTACAGAGCCCAGGTCTCCCTGCACGCACTCAACCACCCGGTACAGGCAATGGTGGCCACTCAGGTCCGGTCGCTGCGCCGGGACGTCGTGGCCGCCTTCGAACAGTCGGCGACCCGGCTACCGGAAGTCGTCTCCGTCCACACGATGACTCGGGCTCAGGCAGCCTCCGAAAAATGCGGAGCCGGCGCAGAGGGCGAGCGCGGCAGCCATACAACTGCCGTGGTCCTGCCCCGCGTGGCATCGAGACCGTCGCCGGCACACCAGCCGCCCGGCGCCGACGGCGAATGCCACTGGAACGTCATGGCGACCTGATTCCGCCGGGGCCGTGGGGGGGCAGGTGAGCGCCAACGGGTCCGTGATGCGCGGAATCTGGGCCGCTCACCCCGCTTGGGCGCATGCCTGGGTCGCTGCCAGGTAGCGGGCCACCGGGCCCAGGGTCAGCATTCCGCCGGCGGCGCCGGCGTGTTCCGCGCGGGCACCGCGCAGGGCGGCCGCGGCGTGCGCGGCGATTCCGCGTTCGCCGAGGCGTACGGCGGCGCGGGCGGTCAGGCACCACATGGCCTCCCGCATGTGGTCATGCGGTGGTTCGGGCACCGCGGCGAGGGCGGTACGGGCCTGCTCGCCCCGGTCCTGGGCGAGCAGCACGAGGGGTCGCGCCCAGGGCCGGTACGGACCCCGGTCGAGGTGCGGGTCGGTGGGCGCGGGCCGGTCGTGCAGCAGGCGCAGTCCCAGGAGGGCGAGCGGGAACAGGCCGCGGTGCAGCCCCGGTATTCCGGCCGTCCGGAGGGTGTCCTCGGCAGCGCGGTGGTGCGCTGCGGCCGTGACGGCGGTCGGTCCGCCGGGTTCGGTGCTGCGGGCTGCCGCGGCCCGGGCCCGGAACCACCTGGTGAGGACGAGGACGAGGGATGCCTCGGTGGCGGCGACGAGCTGGTCGGCCGCATCGGCGTGCGCGGTCGCGGCGTCGTGGTCGCCGGCCGCGCCCGACCGTACTGATCCACTGCTGATCGCCGTCGTCCAAGCTGATCCGGTCGTGTCCCCGACCCGAAGCGATGGTCCCTCGTGATGCTCACCATTCCCGGCTTCGAGCACGTCCGCCTGCCCGGTGCGGGCGGTGTGGAGCTGGCCGCCGCCGTCGGCGGCAGCGGCAGCCCGGTCGTGCTGTTGCACGGTTTTCCCCAGACCCATCTGATGTGGCGGCACGTCGCCGAGCGGCTCGCCGGCGAGCACACGGTGATCTGTCCTGACCTGCGGGGTTACGGTGCCAGCGACAAGCCGGCGGCCACCGGCCCCGATGTGTACGCCAAGCGCACCATGGCCGCTGACGTCGTGGCCCTGGCGGCGGCGCTCGGCCACGAGCGCTTTGCCCTCGTCGGCCATGATCGGGGCGCCCTGGTCGCTTTCCGGGCGGGGTTGGACCACCCGGAGACCGTCACGCACCTGGGCATCCTCGACATCGTGCCGACGCTCGACATGTGGAACGTCCTGCACGGTGCTTCGGCGGCGGTCGGCTACCACCTCTTCCTGATGGCGCAGCCGTCGGGCCTGCCGGAGGCGATGATCGCGGGCAGTGCGGACGCGTTCTTCGGCTCGTTCCTCGACGCCTGGGCCGACGACCCGACCGCCATGCCCGAGGAGGTGCGTGCCGAATACCTGCGGGCGAGCGGCGCGGCGGTGACGTCGATCGTCGCGGACTACCGGGCCTCGGCGGGCATCGACGTCCTGCACGACCAGGCTGACCTGGACGCCGGATCGCAGTTGGCCATGCCCGTGACGGTCGTCCAGCAGGACTGGGGCGCGCAACTGGGCTACGACGCCGCCGGGGTGTGGAAGGCGTGGGCGCCGGACCTGGACCACCGGCTGACCCGAGCGGGACACTTCATGGCCGAGGAGGCGCCCGACGAGATCGCGGCGGCGATCCAGCACCTGCTGGCCCGCTGAGCCCTCTGGTCTCGACCTGTCGGCTGGGGCACGGACGGTCGGCGAGCCACGAACGTACGGGCCCCTGAGGCCGGTGACGCGGCCGGCGGATGGTCAGCCCGCGCGGTGTGTCCACGGGCTGACGGCAGGTGTGCGGGCACTCGGCCAGCGCCGCACACCGATCGACCTGTGCACAGCAGGGCCGATGCAGGGCCTGCGGTGGCGTGGGCACGTCCGTCGGCGAGGCACTGCTGAACGTTTCCGGGGGAGGGGGCCCTCGCGCTCGTCCTCGATGAGCATCCGCTTGTGTCGACCGGCACGCAGGTTCCGCAGCCCGGCCTCCGTCCGAGGATCGGGCACCGGTTCCCCGCCCCTTGCGAGTCCGGGCCGCCGTACTCGCTCTCCGGCCCCCACAGCCCGCCGTCCGCACCGTCCGCCTCACGGCCGACGACGCCACCGGCAGCGGGGCCACCGTCACCATCCGGCTGGCGCATCCGCCCTCCCCGCGCTTCCCGTGACCGGCAGACCGGCAGACCGGCAGGGCGAGGCTCGACCGCGTCGAAGCCCTGCCGGGCACGGCCCCGTCTTCCTGGCAGGTGCCGGGCGCAGGCGTCCGCAGCGGACCTCCGCGGACCAGGAGCCGTCGAACAGCCACGTCCCCCGACCTTGGGAGAAGCCTCCTGTGCCACGACATTCCGATGCCGGCTGCCCGGCCGCGCCCGATGCCCGGGAGTTCGACGACCTGCCCGGCCGGCACGGCAAGGGCACGGTGCCCGGCACGACCGAGCCGGCCCCCACCGGCCACCTGCCGCACCAGGGGACGTCCGCGCGGCGGGTGAGCGAGCCGGGTACCGAGGCCACGGAAGGCGGGGGACGGCTTCGGGAAGGAAGCTGTGCGGCCCGCCGTGCGCCGGCCGCCGCCTCGGCTTCGCCATGGGCTGTCCGGTGCGGACGCAAGCGCCTAGGAGTGGGGTCGGGGCGGCTGGACGAGTCCGGCGACGGCGGCTGCCACCGCGTCCCGGCGCCGCGGCGAGAAGGAGGCGGGGCCGGTCCGCGCCTGCAGTGCCTTCAGCGACCAGGAGGCGGTCTCCCAGCTCATCACCAGCGCGACCGTCATGGCCAGCAGCTCCGTCGCCGGAATGTCGGTGCGGACCCGGCCCGCGGCCTGCGCCGCCTCGATCGCGGCGACGTTGCGCCGGTATTCCGCGACCTCGGCGTCGATGGGCCGCTGGCGTTCCAGTCCTGCCCACAGGTACAGCCGCCGTACGTGGGGCCGCTGCTCCAGCCGGTCGAAGAGCTCGCCGGCGTACTCGGGCAGGCTGCTCGCGTCGATCGAGACCGCCTTCGCCAACTCGACCATGCTGTCGGCGACGACCATGTCGAACAGCTCTTCCTTGGTCCCGAAGTGCATGTAGATCGACCGTTTGTTGGCTTTGGCCTTCTCGGCGATGCGGTCGACCCGGGCACCGGCCAGGCCGTACCCGGCGAACTCCTCGACCGCCGCCTTCTTCAGTCGCCGCTTGGTCTCCGTCGCATCAGGTGGCATGCCTCCATCGTACATAACCATCCGGGTATTTACACGGCCGCTGTCGTGGGCTATGAATGTATCCGGTTAGTTACCCACCGAGGAGCACCCATGACTCGCACCTGGTTCATCACCGGCACGTCCTCCGGCTTCGGCCGCCACCTCACCGAACAGCTGCTCGCACGGGGGGAGCGGATCGCCGCCACCGCGCGGCGGCCGGAGACCCTCGACGATCTGGCGGCCCGCCACGGCGACCGGCTCTGGCGCGCCAGCCTGGACGTCACCGACACCACCGCGCTGCGCGAGGTCGTGGACCGCGCGTTCGCGGAGCTCGGCCGGATCGACGTCGTGGTGTCCAATGCCGGCTACGGGCTCTTCGGAGCGGCCGAGGAACTCTCCGACGAGCAGATCGACCGGCAGATCGCGACCAACCTCACGGCCTCGATCCAGCTGGCCCGCGCCACCGTCCCGCACCTGCGCGGACAGGGCGGCGGACGTTACATCCAGATCGCGAGCATCGGCGGCCAGGTCGCCTTTCCCGCCATGAGCCTGTACCACGCCACCAAGTGGGGCATCGAGGGATTCTGGGAGTCGGCCGCCGCCGAACTCGCGCCCTTCGGCATCGGCGTCACGGTGGTCGAGCCCGGCGTCTCCCGCACCAACTTCGGCGGCACCAGCGCGGAACTCGGCGCACCCCTGCCCGTGTACGCCGACGGGCCCTCGGGACAACTGCGCGCCAGCCTGTCCGGCGACCTGCCCCCGCTGCCCGCACCCGGCGACCCCGTGAAGATCGCGCGCGCCATCATCGCCGCCGCCGACCAGCCCGAGGCCCCGTTCCGCCTGACGCTGGGCTCCGATGCCTACGCCATGGCGACCACCGCCCTGCGCGACCGTCTCCAGGCCCTGGAAGCCGGGCGGGACCTCGCTCACTCCACCGACGCCGACGACACCATCCCTGCCAGCAGCCCCACCCGCCCCGTCGGCAACTGACCCACCCCGGCCTCACGACAACCCACCCACCACCGGCCTCGCCGACAATTGAGAGGACCAGCAGTTCCCATGTTCGACTTCACCGGCAAGACCGCCCTGATCACCGGAGCCACCGGCGCACTCGGCACCGCACTGTCCATCCGCCTCGCCCAGGCCGGCGCCAACACCGTCGTCACCGCCCTGACCGGCGCCGACCAGCTGGCCGCCGGACTCGGCGGCCCCGCCCTCGGCGTCCGGCTCGACGTCACGAACGAATCCGACTGGTCCGAAGCGATCGACCGGACCGAGGCCCGCTTCGGACCACTGGACATCCTGATCAACAACGCCGCCCACCTGAGCGTCGGCACCACAGAAAGCATCCCGCTCGACGAGTTCCGGCGCGTGCTCGACACCAACCTCATCGGCGCCCTGCTCGGCATCCGCGCAGCCGCCCCCTCCATGCGCAAAGCCGGCGGCGGCGCGATCGTCAACGTCAACTCCATCGCCGGACTCTCGGCCGCCCCCGGCCTCGTCGCCTACAGCAGCAGCAAGTGGGCGCTGCGCGGCCTCCTGCGCGCGGCCGCCAAGGAACTGGCCCCCGACAACATCCGCGTCAACGCCGTCCACCCCGGCATCATCGAAACCCCCCTCGCCTACGGCCCCGACGGCACCGAACTCGTCCCCGTCGACAACCTGCCCATACCCCGCCGAGCCGCCCCGGAGGAGATCACCGACTTCATCCTGTTCACCGCCTCCGACCAGGCACGCTTCGCGACCGGCTCCGAAATCGTCGCCGACGGCGGCTTCACCCTCGGCCCCCTCACCTGACAGGCACCGCCCGGACACCCGGACACCACAACCCGCACACCGCACCTCGCACCCGGCCGCTGCGCACACCCAGCCAGAAAGACCCTCGTACGGCAAGGCGGGGGCGCGGGCGGGAAGTCACCGCCACCAGTGTCCGACCGCGGCCCGGGGCGCGGCCGGCGCGGCAGGTATCGCGTCAGCCGGTTCGTGGCGGCGTATCACCTCACCCTGATCCACCATCCGATGATCTCCGAAAGCGAGTCACCTACCGCCATGTCCCCCTGGCCGGCACAGACCCTCAAGACAGTCGCCTCCACCGACGACCTGCACGTCGCTCCCTACCGCGAAGACGGCGTGACACCAGGAACCCTGATCTGGGTCTGGTCCGTCGTCGTCGGCAACAGCGTCTTCGTCCGCTCCGCCAACCCCCGCTCCCGCTGGTTCGCCGCGGCCATGCGTGAACGCGCCGGCATCGTCCGCGCCGCCGACTACGAAGGCCCGGCCACGTTCACCCTCGTCACCGACGAAGAACTCAAGAACCGGATCGACGCCGCCTACACGGACAAGTACGCGCACGACCCCTACTTCTCACCCACAATCCTGGAGAAGTCCCGGCAGCAGATCGCCGAGATCCGCCCCGCCTGAACCGGCCGATGAACAGCGGCCCCGGGACGTCATCGTCCGAGAACACCCGGGGCCGCCTCTGTGCCCGGCACTCACCGGCTTGCGGCCTGGACGATCCCCGGCACGAGGCGGCCAGGCGACGTCGGCCCGGCCAGGGCGACCGTCAACGGCACTGCGAGCACAGGGCGACGGTGGACCACGCAGCCCGAGCCGGATGACGAGAACCAGGCCCACAAGGACCGGGAGCAGCAGGACGAGCAGCCGGGCGGCCCCAGGCAGACGTCCACCGCCACGGCCTCGTCCCGGTCATGGGCCTGCTTTACCAGCGACGTGTGTCGGAGGGCGGCGGCCCGTTCGCATCGTCCGCCTGGACCGCGAGGTCAACGGGCCGATGCCCACACCGCTCACCCCCGCCCAGCAGCAGCGCAATATGACGGCTCATGGCCGGCCCCAAGGCCGCGTAGGGGGGGCCGGGATGTTCACCGACTGGCATGAGGCCCTTGAAGCCTTCGACGGCCTGCCCCTGAACCCTGCCAACACCGAGCAGGAAACCGCCGCGGCCCGGACCCTGGCCCGGGGCGCCACCAGCAAGGAGGACCTGCTCCCCCTCCTGGACGCGGTCGGCCTGCCCAGCGACGACGACACCCTGATGCAGCGCGACTTTGGTCGGTCACCCCGTCTACCGGAGCCTCCTTGCGTTCGTAACGGCCTGATCATGCCGGCTCGACGCCCGCTTCCAGCCGCCTGATCACGGCCTTGTGCAACACCCTCAGAGCAGACGCTGGACGCGTTCAAGGACCACCAGCTGCGACGGCCGAGCCAAACACGCCGCGGCAGCCCGGCAGGGATCGATGACGCCGCCTGGAAACTGTTCTTCACCAGCAACCACTTCCTCATTACGGTCGCCGACATCGTCACCGCAGCCCGGGGCGCACCCGCCGATCTCCCACGACGGTGGCCGTGGGCATCGTACGTGCCCCGGTCCGGTTCACCCACCGTCGGTACAAACGGGAAAACCTGTTGGTCTTCCGTGCCGTTTTCGTTCAGCGGCCCGCAAGGAACCGCTAGCCCATGCCTAAAGTCACCGACGGTGCTATCAGCACAGCCCATACGGCAGGTGCTGATAGCCATGTCAGCGCGGTGCGCACCTGTACCTCCGAACTCCCGAGGAGAACGCGATGAGCGTCACTGACTCGTCCCCTGGCTTCAAACGCGACGTACGCTCCGTGCCCGTACCGGTCCAGACGTCTGGCAGTGTGGAATACCAGGTGCAGTCCGTGCCGAACGCCGCCGCGCGGATCATCCCGACGGGTGGACGGGGCATCGCGTGGGATCGGCTGCGGCTATGGCGTACATACGGTGATCGGTATCGCGAGGCAATGACTGGCGCGGCACAGGCATTGACCCGGTCTCTGGGCCCTCCGGGTAACGTCCGTCACAACCGTGTCGAGGCGCTCGCCGATCTGGCGGCCGTCCACCTTTACCTGACGGAAGAGTGGGAGAAACTCGACGAGGCGTTGTCGGAGGGAACGGTGGGGGAGCACCTGTCCCTCGCCCGGTGTCTCGCTTCGGGACTGCGTCGGCTGGCCTCCTACCGAGGTCCGGCGATCGTACGCACCAACGCGGTCGGACCGGTGACCGAGTGGTACCGCGAGAACCAGTTCGTGACGGAGCATAGTTTCTGGACGGCCTCGGCGTCGTCAGCCACGCTACGGGCGGGGGACCCGCCTTCGTCGTGTGGTCGCTGACCGCACGACGAACTGCGGCGGTAACCCCGCACGCCCCGGAACAGGTGATCTTTCTACCCGGTACACGATTCAAAGTGCTGCGAGTGATTGACGGACGACAGCCCCTCGTGCTGATGCGGGAATTATTCCCGCAGGAGGCGGCCGGGCACCCATCCCACCCTGCCGGCGGGGAGGGATCCACATGGCTGGATGAGAGCACATTGGCTGAGCTTGAGAGCATGACACACGCCGACTCACGTGCGGCGGATCCGCTCATGCCGGTCGCCTCAATTGTCTCCGGTCCGCGGCAACGACCCCCCGGGCTGATCGTCACACCACGGACCGGCAGGCACCCCGCTCACTGAGCGACTCTGTCAGGGATCTTGAGGGCCTGGTTCATTTGCCTTGCCGCCACCAGCATTCCCAGGTCAGATCTCGTAAGTCGAGGCAGCGCTGGAAGGCACTGCCGTAGCTCTTTAACACATCGATCTCACGGAGGTTCACTGTGAAGCGTCACTCTTTGCCCCTCGCTGTCGCGCTCACCGCAACTGCGGCCCTGCTGCTGACGGCATGCGGCGCCGGGGAGGACAAGCCCAGCGGCAATGACAAGATCGCAGGCACCGACCAGCCCTCGCGGGAAACGGCGAAGACGGCAGGGGCGGAGAAGGACAAGCCGGAGAAGAAGAACGAGGTGGTGACGATGAACGACGGTTCGAACTTCATCAATTAGACCGTGTTCTATGCGGTGAGGCGGACGAGGCGCTTGTAGCAACACAGGGCGGCGGCCAGACCAAGAAAGGCCAGGTAGTTGCGGGAATCGCGCCGTAGCGGTGGTTGAGGCGGCGGTAGCCGGTCAGCCGGGACATTGTCCGCTAGATCGCCCACCTGCGCCGACCGAGGCACTCGCTGGACTCGATGCCTTTGCGGGCGATGCGCACGCCGATCCGCTTGCCACGCAGCCATCGCCGCAGGTAGGGCACGTCGTAGGATTTGTCGGCGTGCGGGCGTTGGGGCTTGGAGTGGCGGCCGCGGTGGGGGCGTGTCTCGTTTGGTGACCGGCCACCATCGGAGCCACCCCCACCCGGCATCCCGCCTCACCCGGCCGACTGTCCGAAATACCGGATGCCCCGCCCTTCGGATCCTCATTTGCGGTCCACCGTTTTCGGTATTTCTCGCCACGCTCACAAGCAGGACATTCCGGAGCAATTACCAGGAGGTCCGAAATTGATTGCTTGACCTTTCAATATTGAAGCGATAACCTCTATTCCGGTTCACCCGCCTCCGTGCAGATGGGAATAGCCATGACGTTACGCCCCCTTGCCCTCGGTCTCGCCTCCGCCGCTTTCGTGGCCGCGATGGCCTCCGCCCCGGGCGCCTCGGCCGCCGGCTCCGCCGCCTCGGACGAGCCCTGGCCCCCCGGTAACTGTCCCCAGGGCAACTTCTGCGTCTGGCCCAACTGGGCCACCATCCCCGACCCCGCTCCCACGGAGCCGTCGGTGGTCACCAACCAGGACTGGACCGGGAAGGCACCGGCCCTCACCTACTACAACTACACGTCCCGCAACGCCGACCTGGGGTACCTCTACACCCTCCCGGACGGCTCGCAGCAGCCGAACACGTTCTGCGTGCCGGCCCACCAGGGGAACATCTTCTACCTGCCGGTGGAGGTCACCAAAGTGACGTTCCGCGACAGCGCCTGCTGAATCCGGCGTGCCGTCCACCGCCCTCACCGGGGTGATGGCCGCAGTCCCCCGCGCGTCGGCGGCCGTGCCCGACAACTGCCCATGAGGCGATTTCCGCGTCTGGTCCGTGCGAGGTTATCCCACCCCCGAGGAAGCCCCCGCCCTGGCGACCGATGGGAAATGGTCCGGACGTGTCCCCGGTGCCTCTCGGTGCCATGTTCGACAACCACACCGGCCGCGCTGGGGATCTGGAGTACGGCGTCGCGGCGGACGGAAGGACGTACGAGTGCTCGGGGTGCGTCCGGGGGAGCGACGGACAGCTTCGTGTCGGTCACGAAGCTGAGCTGGCACGAGGGCGACGGTCCCCGCGACTGCGCCTCCGGCGAAGCCTTCGAGCCGGTCGAGGCGGACTGGCGGATGTGGTTCAACGCCGCCCTCACCCTGCTGCTGATGGTGCTGCTCGTCCTCGAGGTCGCCGACCTCCTGGTGCTGTTCATGGTCGCCTTCGTCCTCGCGCTGCTGGTCAACATCCGCGCCATCGGCGACCAGCAGGAGCTGATCAAGCGCCAGGCCGCCAACGCCGTCCCCGTGATGATCCTCGTCCTGGCCGCCGGCGTCTTCACGGGCATCATGACCGACTCCGGAATGATCAAGGCCATGGCGGACGCCGCCCTCTCGATCGTCCCCGACGGCTGGGGCAGCGCCATCCCGCTGTTCACCGCGGTCCTCGCCCTGCCGCTCGGGTTCTTCATGTCCAATGACGGCTACTGGTTCGGCGTGGTCCCGGTCCTGGCCGAGTCCGCCGCCCACTACGGCATCGACGCCAACGAGATCGCCCGCGCGGGCGCCGCATTGCGCTGCTTGTACGCCTTGCCGCAGCCGACGGCCGACCTGGTCGGACAGCTGGGGTATGACAGCGCGGATTCCGCGTCGCCGGAGATGACTGCGGATTGCGCGGGATGAATACGCACGGTCCGCCAGGACGGCATCGGGTCGGGTTCTGGGCCGACCGGGTCCGCCTCGCAGAACAAGGATGCTGGCTATGACGGTCTCGAAGGCCGGGGCGTCGCCCGCCGGACCTGCGGTCAACGGAACAGCCACCCACCCACCAGCCGTGTCAACAACGGTGCGAATCAATACACCTAACGGGCGGACTGCTCCCCGCTGCCGATGAGTTCGCTCGGCGTCTGCGCCACCCGGTTGACGATGTCGATGAAGGCCCGCGCGACGGGACCGAGGTCCGGCTTGTGGACCAGGTCGATTGTGTCGGCCTTGTCGTAGAGGTACAGCGGGCCGCTGATGAGGCTGATGGTCGGGACGCCGGCGTCGTAGATCAGGTCGGCATCCGTGGGGAGTTCACCGATGAGCGGGACCAGCTTGTCGGCCGACAGGCGGATCGTGCGCTGCAGGTCCTGGGCCGTGACGGCCTCGTCGATGACCGTCTTCAGCGCCGGGCTGACGTTCTCGAAGATGCCGCGGTACTCGGGGCGGTCGAACACCTTCAGCTGACCGTCGGCGCCGACCTCGGCCTGCTTGGCGATGTGCTCCAGCGTGATGTTGGCGACGATCCGGCGGGGGAGGTCCGCGGCGGTGATGAAGGTTTCGACGAACTTCTCGTGCGCCGAGTAACCGGTCCAGTGGCTGTCCATCAGGACGAACATCAGCGTCTTGGGTCGCTCCGCCTGCGGAATCCGGCTGTAATGGCGTGCGAGGGCGAGGACTTCGGCGGTGCCCGACGCGTCCTCGACGCCGCCGTCCCAGGCGGAGTCATGGTGCGACTGGATCATGATGGTGTCGGTGTCGGCGCCCTCCAGGTAGCCGATGACCGTGCGGGCCGGGGTCGCGCGGCGCTCACCGTCGAGGCGGAGGACGGCCTTGGAGGTGCCATGCGCAGTGGCGGCCCGCAAGTCCGCCCCGACGGCCTTCGTCACCCACAGGCCGGGGATGGTGATGTCCTCCAAGTACTCGGTACGGATGTCGTCCGAGTCGAAGTAGTCGGCGAGGACGGCGACGAATCCGGCTGCCCCCCTCTTGATCGCCCGCCCGACGACGTCCTCGTACGTGCTGACGTACGGGTTGGCCGTGTCGAGGTCGGCGGGGTCGAGGGTGCCGTGGGGGTCGTAGATGAACTCGCCGACCTCCAGCAGCGCGCTGCGGGGCATGATGAAACGGAGGTCGAACAGCACGATCTTGCCGTGGACGTCTACCTGCGCGAAGTCGTCCTGCGTGCCGTCGCCCACGTCGACGATCGGCGCCACGATGCCGTCGGGGCCTGTCGTGAAGGGTGCGTTGCCGGTGTCGAAGGAGAACATCACGGGCTCGTGCGGGAAGGTCGTTCCGCCGACCTCCAGTTGGGAATAGGAGGCGTGCCAGTTGAACGACTCGGCCTCCTGCACCTGGATGTCGGTGAGGCCGAACTCGCGGAACTTGTCGCAGAGATAGTCGGCGGAGCGTCGGTCGTCGAGCGTCTGCGTGCCGCGGGCGGCGTATGCCGTGAGGTCCTGGACCCAGGAGAAGATCTCTTCGCTGTCGGGCACGGAGGTGTCGTGACGCTCATCGGCCGTGGGGTCAGATGCGTTCGCGGACATGCCGAGACTCCTTCTTCTGTGGAACGACTGTGCTTTCGCTGTGCATCCGGCGCCGATCACCTCGGTCGCCGTGGCGGTCACCCTGCCGGCTGGTGCGATCGCCGATCGAACGAGACGAGGACGGCCGCTCGGAGCCGAAGGGGCAGTTCGATTGGGCTGCCCGCGGCGTGCGGATCGGCCACCCGGGCCCGGCGGCCCTGACCTGATCTGGGTACCCGTCAGGAAATATATCACACGCTATATAACCGCCATCCGTAGTCACGTAGGCGCTTTGAGTGACGGGTGGATGCGATAGCGGTCACTTGCTTTTGTGTGACAGGTGCTGCAAAACTGATCGGAACACGATGTGACGCACGACCGCATTGCCGTATGCCCGACCTACCGAAAAGGGCATGTGCCCCACCGTGGAGGGCGGCCTCTGCCATGCGAACCCCAACCAAGCTTCCCGACCGGTCCGCCGCATTATCCGACGCGGGCCGCCTCCTCCCGGGAACATCGCTTTCTGATCTTGTGCTGCCGAACCAGATTTCGGCGCCTGCGAGGAATCGAGGTCTAATGTCCGGCCAGCGCTCGTCCCTGGTAGTCCTGACTGCCCCGCCGTCCCGAGCAGGTCGATGAGCGGCGCTGCGGCCCGGTCATCGGCCGGCGCGGTCGGTCTGAGCGTAGGGGCTGCACTCATCACAGGTGCCACGCTCGGCAATCTCGGTTCGACGCTCATGCCCGTGCTGCTGCCGGGCATGGCCGAGCGGTACCACCTGTCGAGCACGAGCACCGGCTTGGTCGCCACCCTGCAACTGCTGAGCACGGCCGTGATGACGCTCGCCCTCACCGCCCGGGTCGCGCGTCCGGGACGGGTGCGCATCGCCCGGCTCGGGCTGGTGATCACCGTGGTGGGATTCGGCATCGCGGCTGTCGCCCCCGACATCACGGTGCTGATCGTGGGCAACATCATCGCCGGTGCCGGTCTCGGCGTGGTGAACGCCGCGGGAATGGCCGCGATCGCCGCTGCCGAGGACACGGACAGAGCCTCGTACGTGGCCGTGCTCGGGGCCACCTTGGTGATCGCCGCACTCATCGTCGCGCTCCCGGAGGCCCAGAATGCCTGGGGCGCCGCCGCGGAGTTCGGTGTGCTGGCCGTGTGCTGCATCCCGGCGCTTTGGCTGATGCGACCACTCCCGGACGCCCCCACGCGAGACCTCAAACCGGCGTCGGCCACACCGATCCCGGTGGTGTTTCTGCTCGCGGTGGCCCTGCTCAGCGCCTCCGACCAGGGCGCCTGGTCCTACAGCGCCACGTTGGGGGAGCGGTACGAGGGCCTGTCCGCCGACACCGTCTCGGTGGTGCTGGCCGTGGCGTCGTTCGCGTCCCTTGCCGGTGTTCTGGTGTGCGGGTTCGCCGTCCCCAGGTGGGGCCGCAACGCGCTGATCACGTTTTTCATTGTCGTCGAAGGTCTGGCCAAACTCGTCATCGCCGCCATTCCCTGGTCGGTCGCCTTCGTCGTGTCGGCCGTGGTCTGGCAGGTCTGCTTCATGGCGTTGCTCGTCCTGGTCCTCGCCGTCGCCGCCTCCGCCGACGGCTCCGGACGTTGGGTAGCGGCCGCCACCGGGGCACTGGCCATTGGTACGGCCCTAGGTCCTGCACCGTCCGGATGGGTCCTCGACACGATGGGTCCCACGGGCTTCGGGATCTTCCTCGCCCTGGCCACGGGCGTGGCCGCGGTGCCCCTGCTGCGTGTCTGTCGGGCCGCTGCCAGCCGTCAGACGGAGGACTGCCTGCCCGCCCTGCTGTAGCCCCCTGTGGGGGCGCGTGTCGGGTCGCTGCCGACCGGGCGTGCCTCCGGCACGTCGGAACGCCCACCGGCTCCCTGAGGGCCCTCAGGCCACCTGAAATCCTTGGGCGGGGCCGGGTGTCCGATCCGCCTCCGGGCCGGCACACGGGATGTGTAGTGTTTGTTCTACAACGCTGGCCAAACCCACCGGAGGTGCCACGTGCCGCGGCAGGTCGATGCCGAGCAGCGGGTGCATGAGATCGTCATGGCCTCGGTGGCCGCCCTCAACGAGGGGGGCCTCCCGGAGCTGACGCTGCGGAAGATAGCCAAGCGCATGGGCGGTTCGATTACCCTTATCACGCACTACTTCCAAGACCGCGAGGCTCTGCTCCAGGCCATTCTGGACTACACCCTGTCCGACGCCGATGCCTTCCTGCTTGAGCTGGCCTCCATCGAGGACCCGCTCGAACGGCTCAGGACCTCCCTCCGGTGGTTCCTCCCGCTCACCGAGGAGACCCTCGCGCTGGAGAAGACCCGCGTCGCCCTGGTGGCCTACCGGCACGCCGAACCGCTCCTGCGCGCCCGCAGCGACGAGCTGGAGCCGGCGATGCGCTCGGTGCTCAGGCACGGGCTGGGGGGATTCGTGCCTGCCGAGCGGCTGGACGCATCCATCGATCTCGCCCGGTCCTGGGTCTCGGGGATGGCCCTGTCGGCCGTGGAGCACCCCGAGATGTGGACCCCGCAGCGGCAGCTCGCCACCCTGGATGAGTTCGTCACGCTGTTGATGCACCAGCGGCAGGTGGCGCGCGTCACGGGCGTCAGCTGAGCGCACCGCACCGGTCACGGCGGCCACAGCCGGCGTGGATCAGGCGGTGAGCAGGCCGGGCAGCACATTCTCAATGAAGCCGGTCTGCTGTTCCCAGGCGCGCGCGAGGCCCATGAGGGAGAAGTCGTCGTGGTTACGGGCGATGACCTGGAGCCCGATGGGCAGGCCCGCCTCGTCGAACCCGGCAGGCATGGCCAAAGTCGGCGCGCCCAGCAGGGTGCCGATCGTGGCGACCTCCATCCACCGGTGGTAAGAGGACATCTGCACCCCGTTGATGCTCCTGGGCCAGTCAAGGGCCGCATCGAACGGCATGACCTGCGCCGTGGGGAGGACGACATAGTCGTACTCCTCAAACAGGGCGTGGAAGGCCCGGTACAGGTCGCTGCGCCTCACGGAGTTCGTGGCGACGTCGATGCCGCTGATGGGGCCGGTGCCGGTGCCGTCGGGGCTGCTGCCGGTGCCGACGAGGCCCTCGTACTCGTACAGCGCCTCGGGCTTCAGCAGATCGCGCAGGCCGGCGTCGATGACCGTCTTGACGCCCATTCCCGCTTGGAGGTGACGGTAGGTCAGCCAGGTCGGCCACAAGTCCTCGTTGCCGCGGAACGTGCCCGCGGCAGGCAGCCCCTCGACCAGCGTGACGCGGATACCCAGGTGGAGGAAGTGTTTGAGGGCGGCGCCAGTGGCGTCCAGGACGGCCTTCTCCATGGGGAGGTAGCCGCCCAGGTCCCCGAGCCAGGCGACCCGCTTGCCGTTCTGGTCGGCGGTAAGGTCGGTCAGCCGCGTGGGGTCCTCGGTGAGGGACAGCGGTGCCTGGCTGTCGTATCCGGACATGGTGCGCAGCAGCAGGGCCAGGTCGAGGGCGGTACGGGCGATAGGGCCCTCGACTCCGCCCTGGGCAAGGAACACGTCGCCGCCGGGCGACGGGACACGGCCGTAGGAGGGGCGCAGGCCCAAAACGTTGTTCCAGCCGGGCGGGTTGCGCAGTGACCCCATGAAGTCGCTACCGTCGGCGACGGGCACCATGCGCAGGGCGACCGCGACGGCGGCGCCCCCGCTGCTGCCTCCGGCAGTCCTGGTGGGATCGTAGGCGTTGCCGGTGACCCCGTGGACGTTGTTGTATGTGTGGGAGCCCAGGCCGAGTTCCGGGGTGTTGGTCTTGCCGATGAAGATGGCGCCCGCGGCCCGCAGCCGCGCCACGAAGAGCGAGTCGGCGTCCGGGCGCGGGGCCCGGCCGAGGGGGAGCAGGCCGTGCGTGGTGGGTAGCCCCGCGACATCGGCGAGGTCCTTCACCGCGTGCGGGAAGCCATGCATCCAGCCCTGGTGAACACCCAGCGACAGCAGACGGTCCTTCTCCCGTGCCTCCCCGAGGAGTTCGGCGCGGGGGCGCAGCGAGACGATGGCGTTGACCCGCGGATTGACGGCCGCTATGTGATCCAGATGGGCCCGCATCACCTCCTCGCAGGAGACAACGCGGCGACGGATGGCGAGGGACAACTCTGCGGCGGTCCAGTACGGAATGCGGGACAGGTCGTCCGGGCGCCGGACGTCGCGAAGTCCGCCGTCCCGCCCGCCGACGCCGCCGACCGGCGCCGGCGGGTACATGACGGGGTGGGCGGAGGGGCTCGCGGCTGTGACCGGCACCGCGGCCTCGTCGGCACGGCCGCAGGGGGAGACGTCGTGCGCGGAGAGGGCGGAGTGAGCAGTGTCCGTCATGTTCTCGTCCTTTGCGGTGCCCGAGGGAGATCAGTGGCCCACCCGGTGCGGGCGAGGGCTGATGACGGACGACCGCCGGACCCCCGTGAGGGGGCGGCCGGCCGGACCGCCGGGAGGCTCAGAGCGAGGGGTGCCGGGTCCACCAGTCGGTGGAGCGCTCGTAGCGGGCGGCGGCCGAGACGACGGCCGCGTCCGCGTGCCGGGGGCCGATGAACTGCAGGCCCACGGGCAGTCCCTCGGACGTGAAGCCGCATGGCACGGAGATGGCCGGCAGGCCCGCGTGGCTGGGGCTCTCGGTCAGCCGGTGCAGATGGCCACCGGGCAGCTCCAGCGACTCGCCGTTGACGCTCGCGGGGCCACCGATGTCGCCCGCATGCGGGAAGGCCGGGAAGGGGGTGGTCGGGGTGACCAGCAGGTCGAACCGGCTGAACACGTTCGCGTAGGCGAGGTAGATCTCGGTCTTCGTGTCGCGCGAGGCACGGCTGACCTGCGCGGGGGTGAGGGTCGCCGCGCGCTCGGCGATACCGGCGGTCAGTGGCCACACGTCGAGGCCGTTCTCGACCATCTCACTGACGTAGTTGATGTATTCGGGGCCCCAGTAGGCGACGAAGAACTCCAGCGGGTCGGGGAGGTCGACCTGGAGCTCTTCCACAACGGCCCCGGCGGCCCTCAGCTCATTCAGGGCGGCGCTGAAGACACGCTCGGTCTCCTTGTCCACCGGGCCGTGCTGGCGCCCGTGGTCGGCCGCGATACGCAGGCCGCTGAGGTCGCCCTCGGCGAGGGCGGCCTCGGCGTAGCGCTCGCCGGTGGCCGGGAGGGAGAAGCGGTCGAGCGGGTGCGGACCGACGGTGACGTCGAGCAGGAGCGCGGCGTCCACGACACGTCGGGCCAGCGGGCCCTCGGTGCTGTCCGGCTCGGTGTTGTCCTTCAGAGGGATGCGGCCGGTCGACGGCTTGATGCCAACCGCCCCACATAGCGACGCGGGGACGCGGATCGAGCCGCCACCGTCGGAGCCCCAGGCGATCGGGGCGATACCGGCGACTGTGGAGGAGGCGGCACCGCCACTGGAGCCGCCGGCCGCGCGGGAGGTGTCCCAGGGGGTCCCCGTGGTGCCGGTCAGCTTGCTCTCAGTGACGCCCAGGAGGCCGAACTCCGGGGTGGTGGTCTTGCCGAGCAGGATCACCCCGGCCTCCTTAAGCCGGGACCACGAGATGGCGTCTTCAGCGGGCACATACTCGGCGTAAGCGACACAGCCGTAGGTGGTGCGCACACCGGCAGTCTCAGTGAGGTCCTTCACTGTGATCGGGACGCCGTACAGCGGGGGCAGGTCGCCACCGGCGGCGAAGCGCCGTTCCGCTTCTCGGGCCTGCTCGCGAGCGGTGTCGGCCGTGATGGTGACCATGACATTGAGGCGGTCGTTCACCTGCTCCGTGCGCTCCAGCGCGGCCTCGACCACCTCGACGGGCGACAGCTCCCGGCTGCGGTACTGACGGCCGAGTTCATGGGCGCTGAGCCACGTCAGATCGTCGGTCACGGCTGCTCTCCTTCAGTCTTTTATGAAGCAGTTGCTATATCAACGCCTCGGGGCCGGTTACGTCAAGGGCGAAGGAAGGGCGAGTGCGCGATGCGGCTGATCCCTGCGGCCCACTTGCGGACGGCTTCGGCGGCGCGGAGGTCCAGGAGGTCAAGACCCTCCGCATGTGTCCGGTTCACCAGGGCAGCCGGATACGACACCCCCTTGGTGTGACCTTGACGGTGCCTCATCTCCGAGTCAAGATCCCGTCGCAGGCGTTATACAACACTGCTTCTGTTTAGCTGATGGCCCAGACACACCGACCGCCCGCCCTGGCCGGACCCGCCGCTCGCCTCCACGCGCTCCGGACCGCGAAGATCGGAGTCAACCCCTATGGAACTCACCTTCGGGACATCTACAGGTGCCGCCGGGACGCAAGTCACTGGACCCGCGCCGGTCGATCCGCGCGCCGATTCGGTCATGGTGACCCTGCCGGACGGTGTCCAGCTGGCCACCGACGTCTATCTGCCCGAGGAGGCGAGCGCGCCCCGGCCGGCGGTTCTCGTCCGACTGCCATACGACAAATCCGGCCGCTACACCCTCCTACCGAAGATCGCCGCCAGGCTGACCGCCCACAGCTTCGCCACCGTGGTGCAGGACGTACGCGGCAAATTCCGCTCCAGGGGCAACTAGGTCCCGTTCGTCAACGAGGCCGCCGACGGAGCGGCAACTCTTGACTGGATCACCGGGCAGCCCTGGTCCAACGGGGTTGTCGGCATGATGGGCGACTCCTACTACGGCTTCACCCAGTGGGCCGCGGCCTCCACGGGACACCCCGCGCTGCGCGCCATCGTCCCGAGGGTGACGGGATCGGAGTTCTTCCGGATGTTCTCCCCGGACCAGGTGCCCAAGCTCCCGCTGTACGAGTGGATCGTCCACACCTTCTCGGTGCCCGGGATGCTCGAGCGGCCCTTCGCGGATGCCTCGGACAGCGGCGGCGCCCGTTACCACGTCCCGGAGGAGGCGCCACATGTGGCGGGGCTGCTGAGAGACCTGGTGACCGCGAACGCCGATCTGTCACTGCCCGGCCGGGCCTTCCCCTCCGGCACGCCCGCCGCGCGTCTCGCCCTCCCGGCGCTGCACATGGGCGGATGGTGGGACAACCTCCAGCGGTCCCAGCTCGCGGACTGGCGCGCGGTGAACGCCTCCCCGGCAGCGGCGCACCAGTTCCTCCGCATGGGTGCCACCGATCATGAGGACTTACGTCTCCACGAGGACGACGAGCCCCACCACGACCACGAGACCAACGACGGCGCGCTCCGCCGCTACCTCGACGTCATGATGGCCGACCCTCTCGACTTCTTCGACCACTACCTGCGTGAGCGCGGGGGAGTGTGGCACGCCCCTCGAGTGCGCTACCGGGTCTATTTGCAGTGCACCGGGCTTCAGCCCGGTGGTGAAGCGAATCTTTGGCCCGTTCTGACCTGGGCTGTGTGCACGGATCCGCGCTGTTCGCCTCGGTTCAGGTCAGAGCGGCCGGTTCTGTTGCTCGATGTACTGCTTCACGATGCTGAGCGGTGCGCCGCCGACCGACCCGGCGAAGTACGAGCCGGACCACAGGCGTTGTGCCCGCCAGTAATGGCGGACGAGGTCGGGGAACTCTTGGCGGAGCCTGCGCGAGGACACGCCCTTGAGGGAGTTCACCAGCCTGGACACGGCGACCTTCGGCGGGAAGTTCACCAGCAGGTGGACGTGGTTGGCCTCGCCGTTGAACTCGACCAGCTCGGCCTCGAAGTCCTCGTATACGGCCCGCATGATCTCCTCGCACCGCATTGAGACGTCGTTTCACTTGGTGAGTCGGCGGTAGCCGATGAGGGCTGCGGCTATGCCGACGAAGGCCAGGAAGTGTTCGGCCTTTCGCTCGTAGCGGCGGTGCAGCCTTCGGCATCCGGCCAGCCAGGCGACCGTTCTCTCGACGACCCAGCGGTGTCGGCCCAGCCGCGTGGAGGACTCGATTCCCTTGCGTGCAATGCGGTGGCGGATGCGACGCTCGCGAAGCCATTTCCGCAGGTGGTCGTAGTCGTAGCCCTTGTCGGCGTGGAGCTTGGCCGGGCGCCGGCGGCGCGGTCCGTGGCGGGAGCGGATGGGCGGGATCCCGCGCACGAGCGGCTGCAGGCCGAGGCTGTCGTGCGTGTTGGCGCCGGAGATGCCCAGCGACAGGGGCAGTCCGTTGCGGTCGGTGATCAGGTGGATTTTCGATCCCGGCTTGCCGCGGTCGGTCGGATTCGGTCCGGTGAGTGGCCCCCTTTTGCCGCCCGGACGCTGACAGAGTCGATGGCGCATCGCGACCAGTCCAGCTCGCCCCGAGCGCCGAGTTCGTCGAGGAGCACCCGGTGCAGCCTGGCCCACACCCGCTCTCGGCTCCACTGGGCGAAGCGCCGGTAGACGGTGGGCCAGGCTGGTCCGAACACCGGCGGCAACTGCCGCCAAGTGCAGCCCGACGTGGCCACGAAGATGATCGCCGCCAAACATTCGCGGTCCCCGGCTCGTCGGCGGCCGCCGCCCTGCGGGCGTATGACCTCCGTCGGCGGGACCACCCGCCGGAACAGCGTCCACAACTCGTCCGGCACCAACCGCTCGATCAGATCCGTCATGCACGGCTCAACGAGCGATCACACCATCAGAAACGACGTCTTAGACCGTGTCCTACATGGTCAGTTTGAGGAACCGCTTGTAGCAGCAGAGGGCGGATGCCAGCCCGAGAAAGGCTAGGTAGTTGCGGGGGTGG
>NZ_JBIRHK010000027.1:0-11875 GCF_044328485.1 Streptomyces sp. NPDC017936
GGGGTGAGGGGCGGTGGCCCGGTGTGTTTTGGGGGCGCGCGTGAAACGGTTGTTCGGGGGTTTCTTTGCCCCCCCGGGCCCCCCCCCCCCCGCCGGGGCGGGGGGGGGGGGCCCCCCGGGGGGGGGCCGCCCCTTCTGGTTGTCCGTCATGACCGGACTACGCGTACAGGCCTCCGCCCGCCTCGTCCTCGAAGACCTCGGGCCAGTAGCGCCGGCCGTCGTCCCCCGGGGCCGTCGGCGTCGGGTCGCAGGAGAGGGGGTCGAGGACGGACAGGGTGCGGGTCAGGGCGGCGGCCAGCTGGTCGTAGGCCTCGGTCAGGTCGTGGTCGGCGTCGAGGGACCTCGCGCGGTGGACCAGCCACAGGGTGAAGCCCAGCGTCGAGACGTCGGCGTTGAGCGGGCGCAGGGTCGCCTCCGCCTCGCTCCAGGCGAGGACCGCGCCGGTCGTGCCGTCGACGACGAGGCCGGTGTCCTCCAGGAGGTGACCGAGGCGGACCAAGCGGGCCGCGCCGTCGGGCAGCCGGGCGTCCGGGTCGTCCGCGCGGTGTTCGGCGAGGGTGGGCAGCGGGGTGTCGGTGTCGAGGGAGAACCAGACGCACTCCTCCGGCAGGCCCACCTCGCGCAGGAAGCGGCGGGTCGGCTCGTGGGTGAGGGCGGACGGGAAGTCGACGTCCTCGAAGCGGACGACGGCGCGGGCGCCGAACTCCTCGTCGAGGAGGCGGGGCGGGAGGTCGAGGGCCAGCCCGGAGCGGGTGCCGGGGCCGGCGATCAGGGCGAGGGGGCGGATCACCGCGGCCAGGCGCCAGAACGGCGCCACCGCGCCGTCGGCGCCGGCTTCGTACAGCGCGAGCAGTTGCGCCGACGCCTCCGCCACCGCCTCGGGGCCGTACCGTCCGGCGTAGGCCGCGAACTGCCCCCGCAGCGCGGCCAGTTCGTCCGCCGCCGTGGCGAACCGCACGAGCGTCTCCAGGGAGGGCGCCAGCGGGCGGCGGTCCATCAGGTCCGGGCGGTCGTGGAGGAAGCAGGTCGTCGTGATCTCGCCGGTGGCGCCGTCGAGCAGCACCGACTCCGTCCAGGGCCCCTCCAGGCCGGCGAGCCCGCCGATGACGAGCTGGGTGCGCAGGTCCGGCGCCAGCCGGCCCCGCGGGTCGCCCGTCGAGTCCTCCACCGTGCGCAGACCGTCGGTGCGCAGCGCGTCGAACGTCAGCAGCCCGCCGACGCCCGGCAGTCCGGGGCCCGCCAGCCAGCGGCGCGTCGGCGCGTGCGTGACGTACGGATCCAGCTCGGCGTCGGTGAAGGTGATCACCGCTGTGCCGGTGGCGGTCCCGGTCGTGCCCATTGGTTCCCCCGTGCGTGAAGTTCGCCGTCCCACTGCTGCGCACCCTACGCGGCACCACTGACAACGGCCCTCGGCCGGGAAGACGTCGGACCGCGCGAGTCCGTTCCCGTCCCGCCGGGACCGCTCCGGCCGTCTCCCGCGGCCGGCCCGACGCCGTTCACACCGGTGGCCGGGGCCCCGGGACCGGCGGGCTCACTGGGCGGTGACCACCGCCGCCTGCGGCCTTATGGGCAGCCGGTTCACCGGGCGGCCCGTCGCGGCCCGCACGGCGGAGGCGATGGCCGCCGGTGAGGTGACGACCGGGACCGCGCTGACCGCCTTGGCGCCGAAGGGGGCGACCACGTCGCGTTCCTCGACCAGCCGGACGATCCGGATGTCGGGCGCGTCCAGGGCCGTCGGGAGGGCGTAGCCGGTCAGGTCGGGGTGGCGGACCAGGCCGCGCGGGGTGCGGAGGTTCTCGGTGAGGGCGACGCCGACGCCCTGGGTGACGCCCGCCTCGATCCGGGCGGCGAGCTGGGCGGGGTTGAGGACGCGGCCCACGTCCTGGGCGACCGCGAGCTCCACGACCCGCACCGAGCCCAGCTCGATGTCGACGTCGACGACCGCGCGGATCGCGCAGAAGGCGAGGCCGACGAAGGCGTCGCCCTGCCCCGAGGCGTCCAGCGGCTCGGTCGGGTGCGGGCGGCACTGGGCCGTCGCCCACAGCTCCTTGCCCTGCAGCTCCTCGGTGACGGTGGTCGACAGGACGCCGTCGTACGAGGTGATCTTGCCGTCGGTGATCTGGAGCAGCTCGGTGGACATGCCGAACTTGTGGGCCAGGGGCTGCAGGAGCTGGGTGCGGACCATCTTCGCCGCGCGTTCCACCGCGCCGCCCGAGACCCAGGTGTGGCGGCCGCGGCAGCCCGCGCCGGCCGGGGGCTGGTCGGTGTCCACGGGCGCGACGTGCACCTCGTCGACGCCGAGGGTCTCCTGGACGATCTGGCGGGCCAGCGTCGTGAAGCCCTGGCCCGTCTCCACCGCCGCGCACAGCACGGTGGCGACGCCGTCCTGGACCTTGACGGTGGCCGTGGAGACCTCGTCGGCGCCCTCCGCGCCCAGCATGTGCACCATGCCCAGGCCGTAGCCCACGCCCCGGCGCACCGCACCCGGCTCGCCCGCGCCCTCGGGACCGCCCGGCAGCAGCCAGTCCTCCTCCGGGGTGTCCTTGGGCAGCGGCGGCAGCGGGAACTCCTGGACGGCCTGGAGGAGTTCGGCGACGGGCGCCGGGCAGGTCACGGTCTGGCCGGTCGGGAGCACGTCGCCGGTGGCCAGGACGTTGCGCAGGCGCAGCTCCGCCGGGTCGACGCCCAGCTTCTTCGCCAGCTTGTCCATCTGCGCCTCGTAGGCGGCGCAGACCTGCATCGCGCCCTCGCCCCGGACGTGGCCGGAGGGCGGGTTGTTGGTGCGCACGGCCCAGCCCTCGATGAAGGCGTTCGGGACGACGTAGGGGCCGCAGGCGAAGGAGACGGCGGCGGCCAGGGCCTCGGCGGAGGTGTCGGCGTACGCGCCCGCGTCCAGCAGGATCTGGGCCTCGACCTTCACCAGCCTGCCCTCGGCGTCCGCGTGGTGGCGGTACCTGAGCAGGGTGGGGTGGCGGTGGGCGTGGCCGAGGAAGGACTCCTCGCGGGTCGCCGTCAGCTTCACCGGGCAGCCGGTCCTCAGCGCCAGCAGGCCGAGCGGGAGCTGGAAGCCCTGGTCCTCGCGGTCGGCGGTGGCGCCGGGGACGCCGGTGACGACGATCTTCACCTGATCCGGCGGCAGGCCGTAGCAGGCCGCGGCGGTGTCGCGGTCGGCGTGCGGGTCGGTGGAGGCCAGGTAGAGCTCCACGCCGCCGTCCGGGCGGGGCACGGCGAGGCCGGCCTCGGCGCCGATGGGGGCCGGGTCGGCGCGGCCGATGCGGTACTGGCCCTCGACGACGACCTCGCCGGCGGCGGCCGGGTCGCCGTGGTGGAGCGGGATGTGCCGGATCAGGTTGCCGTCGGGGTGGAGCGGTTCCGCCTCGAAGGCCAGCTCGGGGTCGATCACCGGGTCGAGCACCTCGTACTCGACGATGACGGCCGCCGCGGCCATCCGCGCGGTGTCGGGGTGGTCGGCGGCGACGGCCGCGATGGGTTCGCCGTGGTGGCGCACGACGTCGGCGGCGAACACCGGCCGGTCGGCCCTGCCGCGCCCGTGCAGCGGGCTGCCGGGGACGTCCTCGTGGGTGACGACGGCCCGCACGCCGGGCATCTCGCGCGCGTGGGAGGTGTCGATGGAGACGATGCGCGCGTGCGCGTGCGGGGAGCGCAGCACGGCCGCCCACAGCAGGCCCTCGGCCCACAGGTCGGCCGCGTACGGGAAGGTGCCCTCGGTCTTGGCACGGGCGTCGGCGGGCGGCAGGGAGGCGCCGATGCCGTGCGGGATCGGCTCGGGGGCCGGGGCGGCCTCGGCGGGGCTCGTCGCGGTGGCTGCTTCGTTGCTCACGGCTGGCCTCCGTCCTGGCCGTACGCCGGGTCGTGGGGGTGCGGCTGGTGGGGGTTCTCGAACGCCGACGCGTGGACGCCGCCGGCGCCCGGACCCGCCTGGTGGGGGATGCGGGCCTCGTCGCCGTCCGTCCCGGCCTCCGCGGCGGCGTGCGCCTCGCGTTCGGCGACGACGTCCTTGACGGCCTGGAGGACGCCCCGGTAGCCGGAGCAGCGGCAGAGGTTGCCGCACAGCGCCTGGCGGGTCTCCAGTTCGGTGGGCGCGGGGTTGCCCTCCAGCAGGTCGTGCACGGTCATCGCCATGCCGGGCACGCAGAAGCCGCACTGCACGGCGCCGCAGCGGGCGAGGGCCCGCTGCACGTCCGAGGGCTGCCCGTCGACGGCGAGGCCCTCGACGGTGCGGATCTCGCTGCCGGCGGTGGTGACGGCCGGCACCAGGCAGGAGGCGACGAGCCGCCCGTCCACCTGGACGTTGCAGGCGCCGCACTCGCCCTGCGAGCAGCCGTCCTTGGCGCCGGCGAGCCCGAGCCGCTCGCGCAGGACGTAGAGCAGCGACTCGCCGATCCAGGCCTCGGTGACCGGGCGCTCGGAGCCGTTGACGCGCAGCGTGTAGGAGGCGAGGGGGTGGTCGTCGTGGAGCGGCGGGGCGTCGGGGGCGGGCTCGGCGGCCCGGTCCTGGGGGGCGGCGTCGTCCACGCGCGTGGAGGCGGCCGTGGCCTCGGCCGCGGACGTGTCCTCCCGCGCGTCGCGCGGGGCGGCGGGCTCGGCGCCCTCCGGCGTCCCGGCGGAGTCCGGCGCGGCGGGCGGCTGCGCGCCCCGGGCGGGCTCCTGGACGGCCTCGGCGGCCCCGTAGGAGTCCGGGGCGCCCTCGGGTGCCTCACCGGCCTCGGGAGCCGGCTGTGCGGCGTCCCCGGCGTCCTGCTCGGGCGGCAGGGAGCCGTACGGCTGCCCGGCGGCCGGCGGCGCCCCGTGCTCGGATGTCCCGTGCTCCGGCGCCTCGCCGTACTCGGGCGCCTCGTCGTACTCGGGCGCCTCGCCGTACTCGGGCGCCTCGCCGTACTCGGGCGCGTCCGTCGCCGGGTGCCGCGCCGGTTCCGGCGCGCCGTCGGGCACCGGCCCGCCGGCGGGGGCGAAGCCCCCGGACGGCTGCCCGGTGTCCGTCTCCCGGCCCCACGGCTGTCCCTGCGCGCCCCCCGTGTCCGGGCCCGGGCCGGTCGCCCAGGGCGCGGGCGCGCCGCCCGGCAGGGTGGCCGGCGGGGTGCCGCCCCACTGCTCGACCAGGGAGGAGGCGGTGAACTCGCCCGACTCGTCGGGCAGGTCGCCCCCGGCGACGGGGATCGACCACTGTCCGGTCACGTCGTGCCCGGGGGCGGGCGCGGACTCCGGCGCGGCGCCCGCCCCGGAGTCGTCGAAGGCCCACTGCCCGGTCGCGCCCGGGTGGTACGTGAACCGGTCGCCGCCGGCGGTCCCGTCCGCCGCCGGGGCCGGCCACTCGGCGCCGCCGGCCGGGGCCGCCCACGCGCCCGTGCCGGTCGCCGACGGGTCGGCGTCCTCGTGTCCCGTCGCTATCCGCGGCGGGACGTAACCGTGCCCGGGGGCCGCGAGCGGGCTGTCGCCGCGCCCGGCCAGGAGGGCGTCGATGCCGCCCTCGGGAAGCTTCACGAAGGCGGTGGCGCCGTCGTCGTAGTCCCCCTGGGGCAGCGGGTCCCAGCGGCCGCCGCCCGGAGGCGTGCCCTGTCCCTGCTGGTCGTCGGTCACGTCAGCGCCCTCCCCAGTGCTCGTCGGGCCAGCGCGGCGACGGTGCGCCGCAGGTGCAGTACGGCGGGCGGAAGCGGCTGCACGGAGCCGTCCTCGGCCGGGACCGGGTCGGGGATGCAGGCGGCGGCGACGTACTCGCCGAAGGCCTGGAGGGCCTCGGGGACGATCGCGCGGTTGTTGTCCCAGTCGATGAGCCGGGCGACCCACTGCTCGGCCTCCAGGGGCCGCAGCGGCATCGGCGCTATGGCGCCGACGGCGCACCGGACTCCGCGCCGGGCGGGGTCGAGGACGAGGGCGACGGACGCCACGGCGCGCCCGGGGCCGGTGCGGCCGGTCGCCTTCAGGAACACCTGGGGGGCGTGCAGCAGCGGCACGCGCACGTACCCGATGAGTTCGCCGCCGCGCAGCATCTCCATGCCGGCCAGCAGGTGCGACACCGGGACCTCCCGGCGGGCCCCGCCCGGGCCCGCGACGATCAGCGTCGCCTCCAGGGCCGCCAGGACGGGCAGCGCGTCGCCCGTGGGGGACGCGCCGGCGATGTTGCCGCCCAGGGTGCCCGCGTTGCGGATGTGCGGCGGCCCCGCGGCGCGCGCGGCGGCCGCGAGCGCCGGGATGAGCGCGGCGAAGTCGGGCCGGCCCATGCGCGCGTGCGTGAGCCCGGCGCCGAGCAGGGCGTGTCCGTCCTGGTACTGCCAGCCGCGGATCTCGCTGATCCGGCCGAGGCCGACCAGGGCGGCGGGCCTCAGCTGACCGGAGTTGACGGCGGCCATGAGGTCGGTGCCGCCCGCCACCGGCACGGCGGCGGGCATGGCCGCGAGGGCCGCCACCGCCTCCTCCAGTGTCGTGGGCAGCGTGACGGCCTGCGCCGCCTGCGGTGCGTGCGTGGTCAAACCGGCTGCCCCTTCCCGCTGCCCCACCTGGTCCCACCTGTGTTGCCGTACGGTACGTGCTGACAGGGCGGACGTGGCAACTCTGGCACATCTTCGCAAGGCCCGAACGCGGGGGTCCGCTAGGAGGCATTCGCCCACCTCACCGGGGGGATGGCCCGGTCTGTCCGGGAGTCGCCGGTGTGCTCGGATTGCCACTCTCCGGTGATCCTGCGGTGATTTTCCCCCGCGGTGCGGGCACTACCGGCCCGGGGGCGCGCCCTCGATCGGCCGGCCGGGCACCCCGGGGCGCCTCTGCCACGGCTTCGGCCCGCCCGGCGGCCGGTAGGCGACGCCCAGGGCGTCGAGCCGCGCGTAGTGGGCGCCCATCCGCCGCTCGAAGTCCGCGAAGTCCCGTTCCGCCGGGGCGGGCAGCCGGCTCCAGGCGACCTCGGCGAAGGCGGCGAGCCGGGGAAAGGCCTGGTAGTCCACGCGTGCGGGGTCCTCCAGCACCTCGGTCCACAGGTTGGCCTGCGTGCCCAGCACCTGGGCCGCCTCCTCGGGAGTCAGTTCGGGCGGAACCGGTTCGAAACGGTGGACGTCCTCCAGGGTGCGCACGTAGCCGATCGGCACCGGTTCGTCCGGGCCGCCGTCCTGCCGGTGGTCCAGGTACACCTGCTGCTCGGGGCACATGACGACGTCGTGCCCCGCGCGCGCGGCGGCGATCCCGCCCGCGTAGCCCCGCCAGGACGACACGGCCGCGCCCTCGGCGAGACCGCCCTGGAGGATTTCGTCCCAGCCGATGAGCCGGCGCCCGCGCGCGGAGAGCCACCGGTCGAAGTGGCCGATGAACCACGACTGGAGTTCGTCCTCGTCCTTCAGTCCGAGTTCCCCCATGCGTTTCCGCGCGGCGGCCGAGCGCCGCCACTGGTCCTTGGGGCATTCGTCGCCGCCGACGTGGACGAACTCCGAGGGGAACAGCGCCAGGACTTCCTCGAACACCCCCTCGTAGAACCGCAGGGTGTCGTCGGTGGGGGCGAGTACGTGGGGAGAGATCCCCCAGTCGTCCCAGACGGAGAGGGCGCCGGTGTCGACGACGTCGGTGTTGCCGAGTTCCGGGTAGGCGGCGATCGCGGCCTGCGAGTGGCCGGGTACGTCGATTTCGGGGACGACGGTGATATGCCGCTCGGCGGCGTAGGCGACGATCTCCCGGATGTCGTCCTGCGTGTAGAAGCCGCCGTGCGGCTTCTCGTCCCACAGCGGTGAGGCGCGGTGGCCGAATTTCGTGCGCGCCCGCCAGGAAGCGGTCTCGGTCAGCCGGGGGTACTTCCCGATCTCGATGCGCCAGCCCTGGTCGTCCGTCAGATGGAAGTGGAGGACGTTGAGTTTGTGGGCGGCCATCAGGTCCAGGTAGCGCAGGACACCGTCCTTGGGCATGAAGTGCCGGGCGACGTCGAGCAGGAGGCCGCGCCAGCGGAACCGAGGACCGTCCTCGACCGTGACGTACGGCACCGCCCAGGTGCGGTCGCGGCGGAGCGGGGCCCTGCGGTACGCGTCGGGGCCGAGCAGCTGACGCAGCGTCTGGGCGCCCCAGAAGGCGCCGGCCGCGCCGCCGCCCTCGATCAGGACGCCGTCGGGGCCGCTGACGAGGCGGTATTCCTCGGGGCCGAGCGCGGGGTCGGCCCGGAGCCGGATGCCGTCGGCGTCGCCTTCGGTGTCGCCGGGGTGCCGCCCCTCGCGCAGCGGCAGGCCGGTGGCCTGCCGGAGGACGGCGAGCAGCCAGTGGCCGACGTCCTCCGTGGCGCTGTCGGCGTGGATCCGGGAACGCGCCGTCAGCCGCACCTCGCCGGAATCGGCGACGACGCTGCGGGGCACGGGAATCAGTTCGGTCACGTCGGTCCTTTTCCGCTCCGGCCGGCATCGGCGCCGGCCCTCGCCGCTCGAGCACGAAGAAGAAGATCGGCACGGAAATCGCCGTCATCACCGTCATCGCCGTCGCCGCCGGCGCCGTCGTCACCCCGGAAAAGGAACCATCGCGGGAATCGCGACCGGTTCGCCCCGCCGATGTGCGCGGCCTCCCCGGGGCTTTGCGGGACCGCCTTCTCGAAACCCCCGGCATCCGGGCCGGGAACGACGGCGAGAAGGCGCCGCGGGACGGGACGAGGGACTCCGGCGTGTTCGGCCGGCCGACGTCCCGCACGACGAAGAAGAGGGGGTTCGCCGGCGCTTCCCCGGGCACCGTCCGGGCCGTCGGAAACGTGCCCGGCGGAGTGGTGCGGAAACGGAAACGGAATCCCGTGACGGCGGTCGCGGCGAGAAACGCGATCACCGCCGAAACGCCCGCCACCGCGTCCGCCACGACAAGGACGCCGAGGCGACGGCGGCCCATTTCCCGCCGTCCGGACATACGCCGGAAGGAATCCGCGGAGGGCGGGAACGTCCGGGGCCGCGGCCCGCTCGGCGCGGCCTCCCCGGCCGGCCGGAAGGCGCCGGACGCCCTCCCGTACCGCGGGAGGGCGAGGACGTCCGCGACCGGCGGCGCGGACGCCGGCGGCGGTCCGCCACCGGATCGGCACGGCTCCGCCCGGAAGCGGACGTGGAAGATTCACCGTTCCTCCCCCCGCCGGCGCGGCGGCCACAGGTGCACCAGGGTGACGGCGGGGCGTCCCGGCCACAAGAGGTCTCGACCACTTCGTGACCGGCGGACGCGCCCCTCGCGACGCGGGCACCGTGACGGAACGACGCGAAGGCCTCCACCGCGCACCGCAGCGCGCCGGGGAGGCCTTCGCGTCGTCGCCGGACTCAGGCGGTCACTTGTCGCCCTTGCCCTGGTCGTCCCCTCCCGAGCCCATGGATTCGTAGATCTCCTTGCACATCGGGCACACGGGGTACTTCTTCGGGTCGCGGCCGGGCACCCACACCTTGCCGCAGAGCGCCACGACGGGCGTCCCGTCCAGGGCGCTCGCCATGATCTTGTCCTTCTGGACGTAGTGCGCGAAGCGCTCGTGGTCACCGTCGCCGTGCGACACCTGCGGCGTCGGTTCTACGAGGGTCCCCGTACCGGTGCCGCGCTCGGGCTCGAGAGTGCTCATGCGCCCAAGGGTACTGAAGCCCGCACGGATCAGTTGAGCGAAGGGTCGTCCGGGTACGTCGCCACCATCGCCAGCTCGTTGCGCTGGCGGCGCAGCACTTCCCGCCAGAGCGTCTCGGGGGACGGCGAGGACACGTCGCCCGGCTCGGACTCCACGACGTACCAGGCTCCGCCCACGAGTTCGTCCTCCAGCTGGCCGGGTCCCCAGCCGGCGTACCCGGCGAAGATCCGCAGGGAGCCGAGAGCCGAGGCGAGCAGCTCCGGCGGGGCCTCCAGGTCGACGAGGCCGATCGCGCCGTGCACCCGGCGCCAGCCGAGGGGGGCGCCCTCGGTGGCCGGGCCGCCGGGGATCACGGCGACGCCCAGCGCCGAGTCCAGGGACACCGGGCCGCCCTGGAAGACGACGCCCGGCTCTCCGGTGAGGTCCGCCCAGCCCTCCAGGATGTCGCTCACGCCCACCGGGGTCGGACGGTTGAGGACGACACCGAGCGAGCCCTCCTCGTCGTGGTCGAGGAGGAGCACCACCGCGCGGTCGAAGTTCGGGTCCGCCAGGGCGGGGGTTGCCACGAGCAGCCGCCCTGTGAGCGAGGACACCTCGGTCATGCCAGACATGATCCCCCATCTTCCCGCCGTGTGGGGAGGCAATGCGGCGAGGCGGGTGAGGGCGGCGGAGTCAGGGGGCGCCCGGCGGGGCTCACGGAAGGCGGTGGCGGGCGACGGCCGGGCGCACGGGGGCGGTTCCCGGGCGCACGGGGGCCGCGGACGGACCCGGCGGTGACCCCGTGTGGCCGCCGCGGAACCGTTCGTGTTGTGACACAGCTATGACCTCGCTGGGTGGTACTCGGGCTTACTGGAGGGGGCCGCGCGGCGTTTACTCTGTCCTCTCCGGTACTCCCCCATCCACTCCATGGAACGCGAGATACATGACCGTCAACGGCTCTGACGACGTACTGCTTGTCCACGGCGGCACCCCGCTGGAGGGCGAGATCCGTGTCCGCGGTGCGAAGAACCTCGTGCCCAAGGCCATGGTCGCCGCCCTGCTGGGCAGTGAGCCGAGCCGGCTGCGCAACGTCCCGGACATCCGTGACGTGCGGGTCGTACGCGGCCTGCTGCAACTGCACGGGGTGACGGTCCGTCCGGGCGAGGAGCCGGGCGAGCTGGTGATGGACCCGACATACGTCGAGAGCGCGAACGTCGCCGACATCGACGCGCACGCGGGCTCCAGCCGCATCCCCATCCTGTTCTGCGGTCCGCTGCTGCACCGCCTCGGGCACGCCTTCATCCCCGGCCTGGGCGGCTGCGACATCGGCGGCCGGCCCATCGACTTCCACTTCGACGTGCTGCGCCAGTTCGGCGCGAAGATCGAGAAGCGGGCGGACGGCCAGTACCTGGAGGCGCCGCAGCGGCTGCGCGGCACGAAGATCCGGCTGCCGTACCCGTCCGTCGGCGCGACCGAGCAGGTGCTGCTGACGGCCGTCCTCGCCGAGGGCGTCACGGAGCTGTCGAACGCGGCCGTCGAGCCCGAGATCGAGGACCTGATCTGCGTCCTGCAGAAGATGGGCGCCATCATCGCGATGGACACCGACCGCACCATCCGCATCACGGGTGTGGACCGGCTCGGCGGCTACGACCACCGCGCCCTGCCGGACCGCCTGGAGGCCGCGTCCTGGGCGTCCGCCGCGCTGGCGACCGAGGGCAACATCTACGTCCGCGGCGCCCAGCAGCGCTCGATGATGACGTTCCTGAACACCTACCGGAAGGTGGGCGGCGCCTTCCGCATCGACGACGAGGGCATCCGCTTCTGGCACCCCGGCGGCCAGCTGAAGTCCATCGCCCTCGAGACGGACGTCCACCCCGGTTTCCAGACGGACTGGCAGCAGCCGCTGGTCGTGGCCCTGACGCAGGCCACGGGCCTGTCCATCATCCACGAGACGGTCTACGAGTCCCGCCTCGGCTTCACCTCGGCGCTGAACCAGATGGGCGCCCACATCCAGCTCTACCGCGAGTGCCTCGGCGGCTCCGACTGCCGCTTCGGCCAGCGCAACTTCCTGCACTCCGCGGTCGTGTCGGGCCCCACCAAGCTCCAGGGCGCCGACCTGGTCATCCCCGACCTGCGCGGCGGCTTCTCGTACCTGATCGCCGCCCTCGCGGCCCAGGGCACGTCCCGCGTCCACGGCATCGAGCTCATCAACCGCGGCTACGAGAACTTCATGGAGAAGCTCGTGGAGCTGGGCGCGAAGGTCGAGCTCCCCGGCAAGGCCCTCGGCTGACCCACGCCACACCGCCCCGGCCGGAAGCAACACCCCGCGGCCGGGGGTCC
>NZ_JBIRHK010000027.1:11975-95386 GCF_044328485.1 Streptomyces sp. NPDC017936
GGGGGTCGTCCCCCGGGAAGACACAGCACGGAGAAGCTCGTGGAGCCGGGCGCGAAGGTCGAACTCCCCGGCAAGGCCCTCGGCTGACCCACGCCACACCGCCCCGGCCGGAAGCAACACCCCGCGGCCGGGGGTCCGGGGGTCGTCCCCCGGGAAGACACAGCACGGAGAAGCTCGTGGAGCCGGGCGCGAAGGTCGAACTCCCCGGCAAGGCCCTCGGCTGACCCACGCCGCACCGCCGGGGAAGGCGCCCGGCCGGGCCGGCGGTCCCTGAGGGGCGCGTCGTGCGGCAGCCGTGAGGCATGCGAAGGGGCGGCCACCCGAACCGGGTGGCCGCCCCTTCGTCGTGTTTTCCGTCCCTGGGCGACGGGCGCGGGCCCTGGGGCGCGGGGCCGTGTCCGGCGTTCCGCCGCCGCGTGGGCGGCGGCCGGCCACCGGCGGCCCGCGGTCACCGACGGCGCTCAGGCGCCCCCGGCGGCCGGTCCCCGGCGCTCACAGTCCCCGGCGCTCAGAGCGGAGCGTTCACTGGCCCTTGGCCGCTTCCTTGAGCTTGCTGCCCGCGGAGACCTTCACGCTGTAGCCGGCCGGGATCTGGATGGGGTCGCCGGTCTGCGGGTTGCGCGCGGTGCGAGCGGCACGGTGGGTGCGCTCGAAGGTCAGGAAGCCGGGGATGGTGACCTTCTCGTCGCCCTTGGAGACGATGTCGCCGACGACCTCGGCGAACGCGGCCAGCACGGCGTCGGCGTCCTTGCGGGTCACCTCGGCGCGGTCGGCCAGCGCGGCCACCAGCTCACTGCGGTTCATGTTGTTACTCCCGTGTTCTTCTTGCCATTGAGGCGTGCCACGCGGCGGAGCCGCATGTCGGGCGCGCTGCAGCCAATGCCATGCGCTCGCGCCCAGGGACGCATCCTGCCCCTACCTGCGGCGGGAACGCCAATCCGGCACCCGCAGGAGTCGTGAGAACACCCTTGGGAGTCACACGAAAGCGCCACTGACTGGCCGCCCACCATAGAGGGTGGCCAGGGCCTCGGGGTTCCGCGACGCGCCGTGATTCCGGCTCGCCGTGGCGATCCTCACAGAGCCCGCACAGAGCCCCGTACGCGGGCCCGGCGCCGGGGCCGGCGCCGGTGCGGGTGTCAGACCGTCGCGCCCGCCGCCTTCGCGGCCTCGCGCACCGCGCCGGCCACGGCGCCGGCGACCTTGTCGTTGAAGACGCTGGGGATGATGTAGTTCGGGTTCAGCTCGTCCTCGGTCACCACGTCGGCCAGCGCCTTCGCAGCCGCGAGCATCATCTCGGTGTTGACCGTGCGGGACTGCGCGTCCAGCAGGCCGCGGAAGACGCCCGGGAAGACCAGCACGTTGTTGATCTGGTTGGGGAAGTCGGAGCGGCCGGTGGCCACGACCGCCGCCGTCTGGCGGGCGATCGCCGGGTCGACCTCGGGGTCGGGGTTCGCGAGCGCGAACACGATCGCGTCGTCGGCCATGGCGGCCACGTCGTCGCCGTCGAGGACGTTCGGGGCGGAGACGCCGATGAAGACGTCGGCGCCGTGCACGGCCTGCTTCAGGGTGCCGGTGAGGCCCTCGGGGTTGGTGTTGTCGGCGATCCAGCGCAGCGCCGAGTCCGGGGCGGCGTCCACCAGGTCCTCGCGGCCGGCGTGGACGACCCCGTGGATGTCGGCGACGACGGCGTTCTTCACGCCCGCGGCGAGCAGCAGCTTGAGGATGGCCGTGCCGGCCGCGCCGGCGCCGGACATGACGACGCGGATGTTCTCGATGGCCTTGCCCGCCACCCGCAGCGCGTTGGTCAGGGCGGCCAGGACGACGATCGCGGTGCCGTGCTGGTCGTCGTGGAAGACGGGGATGTCGAGGGCCTCGCGCAGCCGGGCCTCGATCTCGAAGCAGCGGGGCGCGGAGATGTCCTCCAGGTTGATGCCGGCGAACCCGGGGGCGATGGCCTTGACGATCTCGACGATCGCGTCGGTGTCCTGGGTGTCCAGGCAGATCGGCCAGGCGTCGATGCCGGCGAACCGCTTGAACAGGGCCGCCTTGCCCTCCATCACCGGCAGCGCGGCCTTCGGGCCGATGTTGCCCAGGCCCAGCACGGCGGAGCCGTCCGTCACGACCGCAACGGAGTTGCGCTTGATGGTGAGGCGGCGGGCGTCCTCGGGGTTCTCGGCGATCGCCATGCAGACGCGGGCCACGCCCGGCGTGTAGACCATGGACAGGTCGTCACGGTTGCGGATGGGGTGCTTCGACGCCATCTCGATCTTGCCGCCGAGGTGCATCAGGAACGTACGGTCGGAGACCTTGCCCAGCGTGACGCCCTCGATGCCGCGCAGCTGCTCGACGATCTCGTCCGCGTGCGCGGTCGAGGTGGCCGCGATGGTGACGTCTATCCGGAGCTTCTCGTGGCCGGAGGCAGTGACGTCGAGGCCGGTGACCGAGCCTCCGTGGGACTCGACGGCCGTGGTGAGCTGGGAGACCGCGGTTCCGCTCGCGGGCACCTCCAGCCGGACCGTCATCGAGTAGGAGACGCTGGGCGCCGTTGCCATGGCCGACTTCCTCTGCTTTCACCTGTGACGCTGGGTATGCCGTCCGATCGTCGCACCTACTGCCGAGTAGGCGTTAGCCGCGTCGCATTGCGAACGTTGAGTTCACAGGGGTGCCGACAGCGGAAAGAGGCCCACATCACATCGGATGTGGGCCTCTCCCCTGACGTTCATGACACCGACCCGCCATGCTCGCCTCGCGGCAAGTGGTCGCTCGTAGCGACTAAGGTTGGGCCCGGGGGCTTGGATCGGGCCGGTGCCACACCCAGGCTAACAAACGGATCCACCGAGGCCATTCCCGTCCGCGGAGTTCACAGAAAAGGCTTCCTCCCGAGGTCCTCCGCGGCTGCCCGGTCCGGGTCCGCTCAGTCCCGCAGGAGGTCGGGCACGCCCCGCTCGTCGGGCTCGTCCCGCTCCGTCGAGACGACCGTGAGCTGCTGGGTCGCCCGGGTCAGGGCGACGTACAGCACCCGCAGGCCGGCCGGGGACTCGTCGGCGATCTCCGCCGGGGACACCACCACCGTCGCGTCGTACTCCAGGCCCTTGGCCTCCAGGCTGCCGAGGGCGACGACCCGGTCGCCGAGTCCGGCGAGCCAGCGCCGGGCCTCCTCGCGGCGGTTCATGGCGACGACGACGCCGACGGTGCCGTCGACGTGGTCCAGGAGGCGCCCGGCCTCCGCGCGCACGGTCGCCGCCAGGGAGTCCTCCGCCGTCGCGAAGCGCGGCACGACGCCGGTGGAGCGGACCGCGGACGGGGCCTCGGCGCCGGGCATGGCCAGGGCGAGGACCTTCGCGGCCAGCTCGGCGATCTCGGCCGGGTTGCGGTAGTTCACCGTCAGCTCGAAGCGCCGGCGCGGGCGGGTGCCGAGGGCCTCGTCGCGGGCCTCGGCGGCCTCGTCGGGGTCGGACCAGGAGGACTGGGCGGGGTCGCCGACGACCGTCCAGGTGGCGTGCCGGCCGCGGCGGCCGACCATGCGCCACTGCAGGGGCGTGAGGTCCTGGGCCTCGTCGACGATGACGTGGGCGTACTCGGTGCGTTCCTGGGCGAGGCGCTCGGCCCGCTCGCGCTGCGACTCCTCGCGCACCGGCATCAGCTCCTCCAGGCCGGTGAGCTGGTCCAGCGGGTCGACCTCGCGCCGCTTCCTGGGGCGGGCCGGGGCGCCGAGGATCGCCTGGAGCTCGTCGAGCATCGCGATGTCGTGCACGGAGTGGCCGTCGCGTCTCAGGGAACGGGCCACCTTGCGGACCTCGCCGGGGTTGAGGATCCGGCGGGCCCAGCGGCCGAGCCGCCGCTCGTCGGCCATGGCCGCGAGGACGCCCTTCGGGGTGAGCTCCGGCCACCAGGCGTCGAGGAACGCGACGAAGCCGTCCTCGCCGGTCACGTCCTCGTCGAAGGAGGAGCGCAGCTCGGCGGCCAGCTCGGGGTCGGTGTGCCGGCCGGCGGCGCCGGAGCGCTCCCAGAGGGCGTCCAGCAGGAGCCGGCGGGCGCGGGGGCGCAGCAGGTTCACGGGGGCGGTGCCGCCGAGGGCCGTGCGGCGGATGCGGTCGAGGTCCTCGGCCTCCAGCTCCAGCCGGCGGCCGAAGGCGACCACCCGCAGGCGGGAGGGCGGGCCGGAGGGGGTCCGCGGCGCCTCCCCGTCCGGCGCCGGGCCGTCGTCCGCGGCGGCGTCGAAGGTGAGCCGTCCGGCCGCGGGGGCGTCCGGGCGCCCCAGCTCCAGGGCGCCCCGCGCGGCCTTCCGCAGCACCTTCAGCATGCGGTACGACCCCTTCGCCCGGGCCACGGCCGGGGAGTCGTACAGGGTGGCCTCCACGCCGTCGACCAGGGAGCCGATGGCCCGGATCGCGACCTGGCCCTCCTCGCCGAGGGAGGGCAGCACGCCCTCGGTGTAGGCGACGAGCAGCGGGGTCGGGGAGACGATCAGGATGCCGCCCGCGTACCGGCGCCGGTCCTGGTAGAGGAGGTACGCGGCCCGGTGCAGGGCGACGGCCGTCTTGCCGGTGCCGGGGCCGCCCTCGACGTAGGTGACGGAGGCGGCGGGGGCGCGGATGACCAGGTCCTGCTCGGCCTGGATGGAGGCGACGATGTCGCGCATGGTGTGGCTGCGGGCCTGGCCGAGGGCGGCCATGAGGGCGCCGTCGCCGATGACGGGCAGCTCGTGGCCGTCGAGACGGGCCTTCAGCTCGGGGCGCATCAGGTCGTCCTCGACGCCGAGCACCTTGCGGCCCTTGGAGCGGATCACCCGGCGGCGCACGACCCGGCCGGGGTCGACCGGCGTGGAGCGGTAGAAGGGGGCGGCCGCGGGGGCCCGCCAGTCGATCACCAGCGGGGCGTAGTCCTCGTCGAGGACGCCGATGCGGCCGATGTGCAGCGTCTCGGCGATGTCGGCGGTGTTGTCGGGACGGACCGCGCCGTCCGCGGGCTCCACGGCGGTGTAGGCGCCGTCGGGTCCCTTCTTGCCGTCCTTGCCGAGCAGCAGGTCGATCCGGCCGAAGAGGAAGTCCTCGAACTCGTTGTTGAGCCGGTTGAGGTGGATCCCGGCGCGGAAGACCTGCGCGTCCCGCTCTGCCAGGGCGCCGGGCGTGCCCACCTGGCCGCGGCGAGCCGCGTCGTGCATGAGGAACTCCGCCTCGTGGATCTTCTCCTCGAGACGCCGGTACACCCGGTCCAGGTGTTCCTGTTCGACGCTGATCTCCCGGTCGCGGACTGAGTCCTGAGCTGAGTCCTCGACCGGGCCGACCGCGGTTTCCTGCTGAGCCTGAGCGGCCACCGGGCCCCCTTCTGACGTGCTGGGCAGCCGTCAACCGTACGCGAAGGGGGCGCGGGAGGCGAGGGGCCCGCCCGGCGGGAACCACCGGGCGGGACTCTACGTGTCGATCTCGACGAGCTTCTTGCCGTCGAAGGTCATGACCTCGAAGCGGTCGATCTCGTTCGGGCTGAGGGCCGCGCCGCCCTGGACGTAGAGCGGGTTCTTGCTCTGCTCCGTCTTGGCGCCGGGCAGGCCGTAGCCCCACTCCGGCACGGACCAGGACGAGACGGTCTCCCGCTCGCCGTTCTTGCCGACGGCGATGAGCGAGCACTTGTTCGGGCCCGCCACGTTCTTCAGCTCGACGACGGCCTCGGTGCCCCAGGCCTTCTCCTGCGTGGCGACGGTCGCCGTGACCTTGGTGGTCGGGTCGGTGGCCGTGGCCTTGTCGGAGAAGGTGTCGAAGGCGGTCTTGGCGGGGCTGCCGTCCGCCAGGACCCTGGGCGCGTCGCCGCTGCCGCCGCCGCTGGTGGCCGCCGCCACGAGCGGGCCGCCGACGATCAGCGCGGCCGCCGCCGCGATCATGTAGAAGCTGCGCCGGCGCTTCTGGGCGCGGCGGTCCGCGACCTCGTCGACGAGCTTCTCCACGAGCCGCGGGCCCGGCTTCGCGGACAGGGACTCGCCGATCGCGGGCGTCCCGGCGCCCGGCAGGTCCGCGAGGGCGGCCAGCATCGGCTCCATCCCCGCGAGTTCGTCGAGTTGCTGCGCGCACCACTCGCAGCCCGCGAGGTGCGCCTCGAAAGCGGTTGCCTCGGCGTCGTCGAGGATCCCGAGGGCGTAGGCGCCCACGGTCTCGTGTTCGCTCGGGCTCGGAGATCCCACAGATCCCTGCATGGGGCCAGACATACCCGGCCCACCTGCTCCGAATCCCCCGTACATGCTCATCACGCCGTCACCCCCCGCTCCTCCAGAGCCAGCTTCATCGACCGCAGGGCGTAGAAAACCCTTGAGCGCACGGTGCCGCTGGGTATCCCCAGCGTCTCGGCCGCCTCGTTGACGGTACGCCCCTTGAAGTACGTCTCGACGAGCACCTCCCGGTGTGCCGGGGTCAGGTCGTCGAGCGCGTCCGACAGCGTCATCAGCCACAGCGCCTTGTCGATCTCGTCCTCCGCGGGGATGACCTCCAGCGGCGACGGGTCGACCTCCTGCGGCCGGGCCTGCCGGCTGCGGTGGCCGTCGATGACGATGCGGCGCGCGACCGTCACCAGCCAGGGGCGTACAGATCCGGTCGCTCGATTGAGCTGTCCGGCGTTCTTCCAGGCACGGATGAGTGTCTCCTGCACGACGTCCTCGGCGCGTTGCCGGTCGCCGGCGACCAGGCGCAGGACGTACGCGAGCAGGGGTCCGGCATGCTCCCGATACAGGGCGCGCATCAGCTCCTCATCGGGTTCCGAGGGCTGGGACATGCGATGTCGGGCCCTCGATCCACGTTCATTGGCCACGGCCGCATCCTTGCGCACGCCCACCTCCGGTGTCCGGGGGTTCCCCCGAGTCGGTCGCTCCACAACGGGTACGCAGCGGGCCCGTTGGGTGTTCAAACCCCGCCGACAGTTTTCTTCGGGGCGACCCGACGAGGGGGACATGAGCGCACATTCCCGCCCCTCTTCCTTTACATTTCCGCCACACGGCCGATCCGGCGCGCCGTGCCCGCCGGACGGCGAAGGTAAACGACGTGTAATCGAAATCACTTCGACGGTCCGGGCGCGAACACGGCATACCGGACGGGTGGTTGACCGGCGGGCGCGGCCGGAAGGCGTGACGGGGGCCTGACGGGCTCCCCCGGAGGGGCCGCCGCGAGCCCCGCGCGGGAAGGAGGAGGGAAGAGGACAGGGGGTCAGGCCCGGGTGAGGGACGTCCTCCTGCGGTGGCGGGCGACCCGTTCCCGGTTGCCGCAGACCTCGCTGGAACACCAGCGCCTGCGGCGGCCCCGGGACGTGTCGACGTAGACGAGGGGGCAGTTGTCGCCCTCGCACTGGCGCAGCCCCGCCCGCGCGACGGGATCGGTGAGCAGGTCCACGGCGTCGCGGGCGACCGCGCCGAGCAGCGCGGCGCAGTCCGGCGGCGCGTGCAACGCGCGGACCAGCGCGCCGTCTTCCCCGCGGACGGCGCGAGGGGCCGGGGGCGCGGCGCGGGCGACGTCGTTGACCCGGGCGAGGGGGAGGTCGTGGGGGCGCCCGTCGCCGGACAGCCAGGCGTGCACCAACCGGCCGACGTCACCGCGCAGTTCCCGGAAGGCGACCGGCCAGGCGGGGGCCGCGTGGGCCAGCGGGGTACCGGGCGGGACCAGGCCCGAACCGGTGATCCAGGCGCACAACGCCGGGACGGCGTCCAGCCGTTCGAGGGGATGACCGGTGGCGAGGAGGTCCAGGCAGACCCGTCCGGCGTCGAACCGCGGGTCGTGGGGGGACGGGGGCGTAGCCAGTGCCATGTGCCGGTCACCGCCTAGGGAAGGCTCCTCGGGAAGCGTTCCTCTCACAGTGCCGGGTGGCGGCGGGAGGCGGAACCCCTCGCACCGCCGCGGGCGTCCGCCGGCGCGGACGGCCGTACCGACGACACCGGCACCGGCGGCCGTACCGACGGCACCGGCGCCCGCGCCGCCCGCACCCCGGCGCGCCCTCCGTTCACGCGTCCGCGTACTTGGCCTCCGCCGCCGGGTCCAGGGCCAGCCGGTACCCGCGCTTCACCACCGTCTGGATCAGCTTGGGCGCCCCCAGGGCCGTCCGCAGCCGCGCCATCGCCGTCTCGACGGCGTGCTCGTCCCGTCCCGCCCCCGGCAGCGCCCGCAGCAGGTCGGCCCGCGGCACGACCCACCCCGGCCGCCGGGCCAGCGCCCGCAGCAGGGACATCCCGGCCGGCGGCACGGGCTTCAGACAGCCGTCGACCAGGGCCGCGTGCCCCCGGATCTCCAGCCGGTGCCCGGCGACCGGCAGGGAACGGGCCCGCCCGGGCAGCTCGTGGCACAGCAGCTGCACCAGCGGGCCGAGCCGGAACCGCTCCGGCTGGACGGTGACCACACCGCGCGCCTGGAGCGGCAGCGCGGTGACCGGGCCGACGCAGGCCGGCAGGACCTCGTGGTGGAAGGCGGCGAGCAGGTCGGACAGCAGCCCGCGCTCCTCGGCCCGCGACAGCAGCGAGGCCGCGGCCGGCGCGCTGGTGAAGGTGACCGCGTCCAGTCCGCGCGAGACGGTGGCGTCGAGGAGCCGGTCGAGGGGCGAGAGGTCCTCCGGCGGCATCCACCGGTACACGGGCACGCCGACGACCTCCGCTCCCCCGGCGCGCAGCGCCTCCACGAAGCCGGGCAGCGGTTCCCCGTGCAGCTGGACGGCGACCCGGCGGCCGTCGACCCCCTCCTCCAGCAGCCGGTCGAGCACCTCCGCCATCGACTCGCTCGACGGCGACCACTCCTCCGTCAGGCCCGCGGCGCGGATGGCGCCCTTGACCTTGGGGCCGCGCGCGAGGAGCTCCACCTCCCGCAGCCGGGCGATCAGCTGCTCGCCGAGCCCCCAGCCGTCGGCCGCCTCCACCCAGCCCCGGAACCCGATGGCGGTGGTGGCGACGACCACGTCCGGCGTCCGGTCGAGGAGGTCCTTGGTGGCGGCGAGCAGTTCGCCGTCGTCGGCGAGCGGCACGATCCGCAGGGCCGGCGCGTGCAGCACCGCCGCCCCGCGCCGCTGGAGCAGCGCCCCGAGCTCGTCGGCCCGGCGCGCGGCGGTCACGCCGATGGTGAACCCGGCGAGGGGGCCGTGCTCCTCGGTGTCCCCGACGGAGACGGCTCCCTGGTCCGGTCGCTGTTGTCGCTCTTGCATCACTCTCGTCCCGCACTCGAGTCGTGGCACCGGCATGAGGTGGTGTCCACCCGCATGCCGATCGAGCCTGTCAACGCCGCGTGACAGGCTCGGTTCGGCTTCATGTCGCCGGTGTTACCGATGGCCGGGCCCCGGTGACGCCGGACACGACCGGCGGTTCTCCCCGCCGGCGGTCCGGGGGGTGATCCCCCGGACGGGCACAGTGTCACACCTCGGCGTAACTGAGCTGCGGTTTGGCCTCGGACGCGGTGCCGGAGGCGGTGGTCCGGGCGGCCGGGCGGCGAAGGTATACGGCCCAGGTGACCGCGAAGCAGGCCGCGTAGAAGGCGAGGAAGGCGACGAACGCGCCGGTGCCGGAGCCGTAGGAGAGGAAGGACTGGCGGAAGGCCATGTTGATGCCGACGCCGCCGAGCGCGCCGACCGCTCCGATCAGGCCCATGGAGGCGCCGGACAGGCGCCGGCCGTAGGCGGCGGCCTCCTCGCCGCGGAGTCCCCTCGCGACGGCCTTCGCCTGGAAGATGCCGGGGATCATCTTGTACGTGGAGCCGTTGCCGAGGCCGCTGAGCACGAACAGCACCACGAAGACGGCGACGAAGAGGCCCAGCGACTTCTGCATGCTGGCGAAGATCAGCACGGCGGTGGCGGCGGCCATGCCGACGTAGTTGTAGAGGGTGATGCGGGCGCCGCCGTAGCGGTCGGCCAGCCAGCCGCCGACCGGGCGGATCAGGGAGCCGAGCAGCGGGCCGATGAAGGTGAGGTAGGCCGCCTGGAGCGGCGTACGGCCGAACTGGGTGGTCAGCACCTGGCCGAAGGCGAAGCTGTAGCCGATGAACGAGCCGAAGGTGCCGACGTAGAGGAAGGACATGATCCAGGTGTGGGCGTCCTTCGCGGAGTCGACGGCGGCGCCGGTGTCGTTCTTCACGGACGCCAGGTTGTCCATGTACAGGGCGGCGAGGGTCGCGGCGACCACGATCAGCGGGATGTAGATCCCGAGCAGCACGCGCGGTCCGCCGCTCGCGCCGATGACGGCGAGACCGGTCAGCTGCAGGACCGGGACGCCGATGTTGCCGCCGCCCGCGTTCAGGCCGAGCGCCCAGCCCTTCTTGCGGAGCGGGAAGAAGGCGTTGATGTTGGTCATCGAGGAGGCGAAGTTGCCGCCGCCGATGCCCGCCAGCAGGCCGACCAGGAGGAAGGTCCCGAAGGAGGTGCCCGGCTCCATCACCGTGAACGCGGCGATCGTCGGGATCAGCAGCAGCCCGGCGGAGATGATCGTCCAGTTCCGGCCGCCGAAGATCGCCACGGCGAAGGTGTAGGGCACCCGGACGACCGCTCCGACCAGCGTGACCATCGACGTCAGCAGGAACTTGTCGGCCGGGGTGAGTCCGTACTCCGGGCCCATGAAGAGCACCAGCACCGACCACATGGTCCAGATGGAGAAGCCGATGTGCTCGGACAGGACGGAGAAGAGGAGGTTGCGGCGGGCGATCCTCTCGCCCTTCTCGTTCCAGAAGGCCTCGTCCTCCGGGTCCCACTCCTCGATCCAGCGACCCGCCTTCTTCACGGGGGACGGGGGTGCTGTGCCAAGGGCTGTCATGGCGCCTCCACGGTGCTCCGGGGCTCGGGTGGTTCCGGGTGATGAGCGGTGATGAGTCCCGAAGGTAGGGAGGGCTCGTTTCCGGACTGTGGCTGTGAGTGACCGGAAGGGAACGTTGCTCTCACCTCGGGCGGACGCCGGGTGAGAGGTCGCGGACAGGACTCGGCGCCGGGGCGGCGGGCCGGGCCGGGGCCGCGGCCGGCCGTCGGGCCCGGAGTCCGGGCCGGTGCGCCGGGCCGGCGCGCCGGGCGAGCTGCTTCGCCGAGGGCCGTCACTGTGCGGGGGTCGCGCCCCCGCCCCCGGGCGTGGAGCCGGGGGCGGGTGTGCGCCTCCGTCGAGGCCGGGGTGCCCTTCAGTGGCAGGTGAACTGTTTCTGGGCGGTGCTCACGCTCAGCGTGCAGGTCTGACCGCGGACCGTGCCGGTCGGGTCGTGAGAGGTGAGGTCCCAGGTTCCGTTGTTGCGGTTCAGGATCGCGTATCCGAAGACCCTTCCCTGGGTGACCGAGTGGTTCACGGGCTGCGTCGGCGTGCCGACCGGCTTTCCGATGACGTCGGCGTCGTTCGGCCCTTGGTCCAGCGGGTCCCCGCCGGAGAAGCCCACGGTCACCTGCGGCGGCCGCGTGGTGTTGAAATCGATCATCTGGTAGAGGTGCACATGACCCGACAGCACCGTGCGGATGTTGTTCGCCGGCCGCCCCAGGGTCGTACCGGCGACCGCCCGGTCGAGGACGGGGGTGACCCATCGGGGCGGGGGGCCGGCCGATCTCACCATCCACAGGGGCTTGTGGGTGAAGAGGAAGTGGTCGGTGCCGGGATGCTGCCCCGCAGCCCGGTTCACGGCTTCGAACTGCTGGGTGTAGATCGCCTGCTGCGCGAGGCTCCCGCTGTCGGCCGGGTCGGCGAACGAGGAGTCCACGGAGAGGAGGTGCAGGGCGCCCGCGCGGATCTCCACGGGGTCGGTGTACTGGTCGCAGGAACCGTCGGCCCGGAGATCGTCGGCGAGGTAGCGGAACCACGCGGCCCCCGCGCCGCCCGTCGCGGGCGGGGTGCGGCAGTCTTCGTGGTTGCCCCGCGTCAACGCCACCGGCGCCACGGCCAGCAGGCTCTCCGCCGGTCTGAAGAAGTCGGCGACGACACAGGCCCAGCTGAACCGGTCCGCCGGGGTCGTGCAGCCCGGATTCGCCGCCGTGTCGGTGGCCTGGCCCGGGTCGTCACGGTAGAGGTAGTCGCCGACGTGGATCACGAGATCCGGGTGCCTCATGGCGGCGCTGTTCGCGATCCGGGGGAACGGCCAGCCGGTCTGGTGGTCGGCGCAGTCCTGGTTGGGACCCGCCGTCGTGACGCGGCAGCCGGTGTCGCCGATGACGCCGATGGTGCGAGGACGTGTGGTCCCGGTCCAGTGCGGCAGGGGAAGCTGACGGTTCGCGGGGTGCACCACGGCCGCCTGGACCGTCGACTGCACGAGCACCGCGTCGAAGGCTCCGAGGGGCACGCCCAGCTCGCACACCGTGGTGGGGAACTGCGACGGCGTGGGAGTGCTCACCCGGTGCATCGGGAAGACGGCCCTGGCCGGGCCCAGGGTGTACCGCACGGAGGGGCACACCAGGGCGGTGTCGGTGGTCACGTAGCGGATCTGGGTACCACGGCTGGTCAGCTGGGTCCATGCCCAGGCCTCGGTGGTGGGGGGCCCGGTCCCCGGTGGTGGGGTCGGCCTCGGCGGCTTCGGCCCCCCGCCGTGGGGCTCGCCGTAGGGGGCGGTCCCCGGCGGAGGGGTCGGCCCCGGCGGCTTCGTTCCTCCACCCTCGGAGGTGGTCCCCGCGGGGGCCGTCCCGGCCGAGAGCGCCGCGGCCAGCACGCCCGTCACGACGAGAACGATCATCCGGCGTATCCCGTTCACGTTCCTCCATCTCGAGAACCCTGGACTCCGGCCCATCCGATCGATGGTCATACCGGGCATACTCACCAGGGCTCTCGATGGACGCACCGCGAACGAGGCGAACGGCGTACAGGGCGGGCGCAGGGGCCGTCGGCGCCGGTCAGGCCCGGTGCGTTCCGGCTCCGGCGCCCGCACGGACCCGCCCGTCCGGCCACAGACGTGGCCCGCGTCGGGCCGCCAGGTCCTCCACCCAGCCGAAGCAGACGACGCAGCCCGCGGTGAGGAGCCAGACGAACGGCAGTTGGGCCCAGGGACTCGTCAACAGCCAAGGGGCGTCGTCCTCCAGCCCCGGGACGTTCCACAGCCGGTCCCACTGGGACTCCACGACCACGATGCACAGGTTGTGCCACAGGTAGATCGTCACGGCGCGGGAGTTGAGCAGGGTGACCAGCCGGTCCCAACGGCGCAGCGGACCCGGCCACTTCGACCACGACGGGCTGATGTGCAGGAGCAGCACGACCGCCGCGAACGACCACAGCGACTGGGCGAACGGCATGTCGTCCAGGTCGTGGCCCTCCTCGAAGCCGTGGCTCAGCGCGTACCAGAGGCCGGTCCCGGCCACCGCCGGCGCGAGCGAGGGGACCACGTAGCGGGGCAGCCGGCGCAGGACGCCCTGCTGGTGGGCCATGCCCACCAGCCAGCAGGCGCCGAACGTGCCGAAGTCGACGAGGACCGAGTCCAGCCGCCAGCCCGGCACCGACAGCCAGCGGAACTCCAGCGCCGCCGACAGCGCGATCGGCGCGAGGATCGTCGGCCAGGGCAGCCGGCGCAGCGCGCGCAGCAGCAGGGGGGAGAGCAGCACGAACCAGAGGTAGGCGCGGATGTACCAGAGGGGTACGGCCATGTCGACCGCCCAGTCGTCGCCGATCAGCCCGTGCACCCCGGGCAGTCCTTCGCCGTACGGCGGGTCGCTCAGCGGCAGGATCCAGAAGGCGAGGTGGAGCCACCACCAGCCAGGGCGCCCGTCGGCGCCGGGCCCCCAGCCGACCAGCAGCATGCCGGTCAGGCCCACCGCGCCCAGCAGCCACAACGGGGGCAGCAGACGGCGCAGCCGGCCCCGCACCACCTCCAGCGCGGGGCGTCTGTCCAGCGAGCGGGCCATGAGGTTGCCGGCGAGCGCGAACATCACGCCCATGGACGGGAAGACGACGGGCAGCCAGGCCCAGCCCATCAGGTGGTAGAAGACGACGCGGAAGAGGGCGATCGCACGGAGCAGGTCGAAGTACCGGTCGCGTCCGCCGCCTTTCGCCTTCGCCGCGGTGCTCCCGGCGGCCGACTCCGCGGCGCTCTCCGCAGCCGTCCCCGCGGTCTTCTCCGGACCGTCGTCGCGTCCCTCGTCCGGGCCCCGCTCCACGCCGTGGCCCCGGGTGGGCAGGACCGGTGACTCGGACGTCGTGTCCGTCGGCCGTGCGCTCATCGGGCCACCCCTCCTTCCACGGCCGTCGCGCCGGCGGACGCGGCGTCCGGCGGGGCCGCCACCTGGCCCTTCCTGCGCAGCTTCTGCCAGCGCAGCCGGCCGCCGGTGAGGGCGGTGATCCAGGACTGGAGCAGGACGACGTACATCAGCTGGCGGTAGAGGAGCTGCTGGAGCGGGAGGGAGATGAGGGGCGTGAGGCGTTCGCGGTCCAGGACGAAGGCGTACGCCGCGCAGGCCGCCTGCACGGCCAGGACGCCGAACCAGGCGGCGATCGTCTTCCCGGTGGGGCCGAAGAGCAGGCCGTACACCAGGAACAGGTCGATGAGGGGGGCCAGCAGCGGGGCGACCACCATGAACAGGGAGACCAGGGGCAGGCCGACGCGGCCGAAGCGGCCCGAGGGACCGCGTTCGACGAGGGCGCGACGGTGTTTCCAGATCGCCTGCATGGTGCCGTAGCACCAGCGGTAGCGCTGGGACCACAGCTGCTGGACCGACTCCGGGGCCTCGGTCCAGGCGCGGGCCTTCTCCGCGTAGACCACCTTCCAGCCGTCGCGGTGCAGGGCCATGGTGATGTCGGTGTCCTCGGCGAGGGTGTCGTCGCTCATGCCGCCGACCCGCTCCAGGGCGGAGCGGCGGAAGGCGCCGACCGCGCCGGGGATGGTGGGCATGCAGCGCAGGACGTCGTACATGCGGCGGTCGAGGTTGAAGCCCATCACGTACTCGATGTGCTGCCAGGCGCCGATGAGGGTGTCCTTGTTGCCGACCTTGGCGTTGCCGGCGACCGCGCCCACCTCGGGGTCGGCGAAGGGCTGGACGAGTTCGCGGACGGTGGACGGCTCGAAGACGGTGTCGCCGTCCATCATCACGATGAGGTCGTGCCGGGCGTTGGCGATCCCGCGGTTGAGGGCGGCCGGCTTGCCCGCGTTGACCTGGCGGACGACGCGTACGCCGGGCAGGTCCAGGTCCTCGACGATCCGGGCGGTGCCGTCGGAGGAGCCGTCGTCGACGACGAGGATCTCGACGGGGTGGTCGCTCTTCACCAGCGAACGCACCGTGTTCTCGATGCACTTGGCCTCGTTGTACGCCGGGACCAGCACCGACACCGGTTCGGTGACCGGTGCGTCGGGGCCCCAGACGAAGTCACGGCGGCGGGTGCGGCGGGTGTGGACGCCGGAGAGCAGCAGCATCAGGCCGAAGCGGGCGAAGACGAGGAAGCCGATGACGGCGAGACCGACGACGAGGACGCCGGTGATGTCGTCGGCGGCCTCGACCAGCGCGGTCCAGGCCCGGCCCTTCCACAGGTCGAGGCCGGTGACCTCGGTGTGCGCGCTGGGCGCGCCGAGGGCGTCGGTGAGGTTCTCGAACACGTAGCCGCGCTCCTTCAGTTGCGGAAGGTACGTGTCCAGGGCCCGCAGCGTCTGGCTGCGGTCGCCGCCGGAGTCGTGCATGAGGACGATCGCGCCCTTGCCGTCGGCCGGTGTGGAGTTGCGGACGATCTGCGCGGCGCCCGGCCTGCGCCAGTCCTCGCTGTCGACGCCGGTGAGGACCGTGAGGTAGCCGCGGCTGCCGACGTACTGGGTGACCGGCCAGGAGTTGTCGTCCAGCGCGGAGGCGGAGGAGGAGTACGGCGGCCGGAAGAGGGAGGTGCGGATGCCGGCGGCGCCCGCGAGGGCGAGCTGGTTCTGGGTCAGCTCCCAGTCGATGCGCTTCTTCGACTGGTAGGAGAGGTCGGGGTGGTTGAAGGTGTGCAGGCCGATCTCGTGGCCCTCGTCGACCATCCGCCGGACGAGGCCGGGGTAGCGGGAGGCCATGGTGCCGGTGATGAAGAAGACGGCGTGCGCGTCGTGCTTCTTCAGGACGTCGAGGACCTTCGGGGTCCAGCGCGGGTCGGGTCCGTCGTCGAAGGTGAGGACGATCCGGCCGTCCGGCACGTCCATGCTGGTGGCCTGCCCGCCGCGGGTGTCGACGACGGGTCCGCCGTCGAGGATGCCGCGCGGCACCCGGTCGGCGGCGGCCTCGGGGCGCACGCGGTAGTCGGCGAGGACCTCGCTGTGGACGTAGCCGCGCAGCATCAGCATCGCCATCATCACCCCGAGGACGAGGAGGGGCAGCAGATGGCGCAGCCGTAAGGGCTGGAGCAGCCGTCGGCGGACGTTCGCGCGGTTGTCGCCGGAGGCCTCACCGGTCGTCCGGCGGGCCCGCGGCCGGCGCCGGCCGGGACGCCCGGACCGGTGCCCGCCCGGACGCGGTTCACCGTGCTCGCCGTGCACGGGGGGAACGGACTGCCCGGCGGACCGTCGGGTCGTACGCCGGCTGGTGCGTGCTGCCATGAGAGGAGGTTCTTTCGCGGGGTTCGGGGACTTGGGAGGTCTCGGGGACGGGGAAGCTCGGGGTCTCGGCTCGCGGGACTCGGGGCCTCGGCTCGCGGGGCCCGGGACTGCGGCGGTTCGGGGACTCGAGGCCTCGGTTCGCCGGGCTGGGGGACTCGGCTCGCGGTGCTCGGGGCCTGAGCTTGCGGGACTCGGGACTGCGGCGGTTCGGGGACTCGAGGCCTCGGTTCGCCGGGCTGGGGGACTCGGCTCGCGGGACTCGGGGCCTCGGCTCGCGGGGCCCGGGACTGCGGCGGTTCGGGGACTCGAGGCCTCGGTTCGCCGGGCTAGGGGACTCGGCTCGCGGTGCTCGGGGCCTGGGCTTACGGGTTCGGGGATCTGGTGTGCGGGACTCGGGGACACGGCTCGCGGGCCCTCGCAGACCCCGGATCCCGGGGTCGGTTCGTGGGACTTCGCAGACCGGGGACCTCGGGGACCCGGGGTTTCGGAGTTCGGAGTTCGGGGTTCGCGCCTTCGGCAGGCTCGGGGGCTCGGTGCTCCTCGGACTTCGGCGCCCGGGAGCCGGGGACTCCTGCGGCTACGGCCCCCGCCGCGGTTCGGGAGCCGCGGGGGTGCGCGGCGCGGAGAGCCGGGGACCTCGGGCCGCGGGGGTCCGAGGCCCGGGGCACGCGTGCGGGCTCTGCGGCCGACAGCGTCCGCGGACTTCGCCGGCCTTCGGTCTCACGGACCCGTCGGCTCAAGGGAGTCGGGGACTCCCCGGGCTCCGGCCGGCCGCACCTGCCGGGGCTGCGGTTCACCTCGCCCGCTTGCGGGGCGGAGCCTCCGGGTCCGCCCCGCCGTCCTCGCGGACGGCGGGAAGCCCGGAGGCTTCCGGGACCTCGGGGAGCCGCAGGATCCCGGGGACGATGTCCCAGCGGCCCGCGGCCTGCGGAAGCCCACCGGGCTCCCCGCGTCCCGCCGGCTTCCCCCGGCAGGTACCGAAGCCCCCACGGATCCCACGGACTCCATGGGCTCCGCCACGAACTCCACGACCTCCGCAAGCTCCACGAACTCCATGGACCGCGGGGAGTCCACAGGCTCCGCAGACCCCGTCCCCCCACACCGGTGCCGGAGTTCACGCCCCGGCGCCGACATGGTCAGGTGGCGGGCCCGGCGGCCCCTCCCGCCGGTGAGGGCGAGGAGGCGGGCGAGGGGTCCGCGCTGACCGACGGCGACGGGTCCGGCGGCGGCGGGGAGGCGGCCGGGCTGCTCGGCGCCGGGGGCGGGGACTCGCCGGCCGCCACCGGGCTGGGCCGGCCGGGCCGGGCGGAGGGGCTCGACGAGGTCCGTGGAGCGGCCGCGCCGGACGCGCTCGGCGCCGCGGCACCGCCCGGCCCCGACGCGCTAGGCGCCGCGCTCGCCCCGGGTCTCGCCGGCGCGGGGCCGGAGGCGGTGACGCCCGGGCGGCCCGGCGCCGCGAAGCCCGGCGGCGTCGGGGCCGCCGGGGAACCGGGCGCCTCCGAGGCCTCGACCTGGCCGGCCGGCTCGTCGCCCTTCGGGCCCGGCACCGGCAGCCACGGCGCGCCGGCGTTGCCCGACAGCAGGGTGGCCACGATGACGACGGCGTAGGCCGCGCAGGCCAGCCCGACGAGGATGCCGATCCGGCGGAAGGTACGGCTGCGGCGGCCGGACTCGTCGACGAACACCGGTACGTCGGAGGCCTCCGGGCCGTCGCCGCGCGCGCCCGGCACCCGCTGCGGGGAGTCGAGCTGGACGGTCACCTCGTCGGGGTCGCTGTCCTGCCCGTCACCGCCCGCCGCGACGCCGGGCAGCCCTTCCGGGGTGACCCCGGCGGGCTCACCCCAGGGGTCCCGGAGGCCACCGTTCGACCGTTCGTTTTCGGAAAGGACGTTCGAGGACATCGGCTCGCCGATTTCCACCGGAACGTCCAGTGATGTCCGGCCGCCTCCGGACGGCCCGTCCGGCGCCGGCCGACGACCGCCGCCCGCCGGGCCGCCCGCCGAGGACCGACCGACGGCCTCGGAGAACGCCTGGACGCTGCCCTCCAGGACCGGGGCGTTCCGGGTCGACGACGCCGACTCCGGCCACTCCGGTTGGGCTTCTTCCCGCCATTTCTTCACGTGCGCGTTTCCCCCCACGGGACACCAGGGGTGGTTTCCGGGCGCGCCACGACGACGCGGTGCATGTCGGCGGATCCGGGCCCCCACCCGGTCCGAACGCCCCCGTTCACCCCTTCTTGCTCAGGGCGCCGAATCTAGCGCAGACGCTCCGTCCGCGTACGCGATGTCTCATTCCTCCCTTGACGTCATGTTCATGTCTATGGCCGGAATCCATCCCTTGACGGGACGCTCCAGCCAGGACTCGGCGAACCCGAGTTCGACCGCCGCCCGGCGCAGTGCGTCGAGGGCGGGATGGACCAGCCCCTTTCGCCAGACGAGGGAAACCGGGGACAGCGGGACCGGGTCGACCAGTGGCCGCAGCACCGTCCCAGGCATGGCCGGAAAACCCACCACCACGAGGATGGGGTGGGGCTCCTTGGACATGATCCGCTGGAACTCCTCGATCCCCACGGCCAGCGGGGCGGGCGGCGCGAGCTCGATGCCGCGCCCCTCGAACAGCAGCCGGGCGAGGTCGGTCCACTCCGGCGTCCGGGGGTTGCCCGCGCCCGCGTACACGCTCTCCCCCGCCAGCGCGGCCACCGGCACCCGCGCCGCGCCCGCCAGCCGGTGCCCCTCGGGCAGCAGGACCGCCATCGGCTCGTAGCGCACGAGCTGGTGGTCCAGCTGGGCCCGCAGCACCGGGTCCAGGCCCGCGTACCGGCCGAACGACGCGTCCAGCCGCCCCGCGACGATCTCGACGGCGGCTCCGGTCAGACCGCTCTCGTAGCGGGCCATCAGCTCCTGCTCGGGCGCGAGTTCACGGGCCCGGTGCAGCACGCGGCGCCCGGTCTCGAGGCCCTGGGAGTTCAGGTCGACCAGCAGCGGGCGGGCCTGCCGGAACGCGGCGAGCAGGTCGTCCTGCGCCTGGAGCACCCGGCGCGCGTGCGGCACCAGCCGCTCGCCGTCCGGGGTGAGCGTCACCTGCCGCGTGGTCCGCACGAACAGCTCGGCCCCCAGCTCGCGCTCGAGCCGCCGCACGTCCCGGCTGAGCGCCTGCTGGGCGACGTAGAGGCGGGCCGCGGCGCGGGTGAAGTGCAGGTCCTCGGCGACGGCGAGGAAGGCGCGCAGGAGTCGGGGGTCGAGATGAGCGGGCATCCGGAGAACTTACAACGCGGGTGCGTGAATCAGCGCGGAGAAGGTGTTGGACCGCGTGATCACCGACGGGCGACGGTGGGCGCATGCCGCGATCCAGGTCCGCCCCCCGTTTCCCCACGGTCACCGCCGACACCCTCGTGACCGTCGACTTCACCCCGAGAGCCCGCGTCCGCGCCCGGCCCCCCGGCCCCTACCGCCGTCTCCTCGCGCTGCCCGGCGCCCGCGCCTTCACCGCCGGCAACCTCCTCGCCCGCCTGCCGATGGGCATGTTCAGCGTGAGCGCGGTCGTGATGATCGCCGGCACGCGCGGCTCGTACGCCCTCGCCGGCGCCGTCACCGCGACCGGGCTCGCCGCGACCGCGCTCGTCGCGCCGTGGATCGCGCGGCTCGTCGACCGCCACGGGCAGGCCCGGACCGCCGTCCCGGCCACCCTGTTCGCGGCGCTCGGCAGCCTCGCCCTGGTGCTGTGCGTGCGGTACGGCGCCCCGGACTGGACCCTGTTCGCCGCCTACGCGGCCACCGCGACGACACCGAACACGGGAGGCATGTCCCGCGCCCGCTGGGCCCACCTCCTCCAGGGCGACCCGGACGCGCTGCACACCGCCAACGCGTTCGAGCAGGCGGCCGACGAGCTGTGCTTCATGCTGGGCCCGGTCCTCGCGGCCTTCCTGTGCGGCACGTTCTTCCCGGAGGCCGGCACGCTGGCCGGCGTGGTGCTGATGGTGGCCGGCGTCCTGCTCTTCGCGGCGCAGCGCTCGACCGAGCCGCCCCCGCACCCCCGCACGAAGGCGGGCTCGCCGCTGCGCAGTCCCGGCGTCCCCGCCCTGCTCGCCGTCTGTCTCGCGCTGGGGGCCGTGTTCGGGGCGAGCGAGGTCGTCACGATCGCGTTCGCCGACGCGCGCGGGCACGCGGCCGCGGCCGGGCTCGTCCTGGCCCTGCAGGCGGCCGGCTCCTGCGCGGCCGGGCTCGTGTACGGGGCGATGCGGCCGTCCGGCCCGGCGGCCCGGCGCCACCCGTGGACCGTGGCGGCGATGACCGCCCTGCTCACCCTGCCGCTGCTGGCCGCCACCGCCGTCGGCTCGCTCCCGCTGCTGGCGGCCGCCCTGCTCGTCGCCGGCATGGCGACCGCGCCCACGATGGTCACCACGATGGCGCTCGTCCAGCAGCGCACCCCGAAGGCCCGCCTCAACGAGGGGATGACCCTGGCCGTCACCGGCCTCCTCGGCGGCATCGCCTGCGGCAGCGCGACCGGCGGCTGGGTCGTCGAGCACCTCTCCCCCGCCGCCGGCTACGGCGTGCCCGTCGCGGCGGCGGCGACCGCCCTGCTGCTCACCCTCACCACGCCCACCCGGACGAGTCACTCGCACACGGACCGTTGACGCGTCCCCGCAGGGGCCTTGCGGCAGCAGAAAGCCCCCCGTCCCTGAGGGGACGGGGGGCTTTCTGTACATGGGATGAGTGGAGATGGCGGGAATCGAACCCGCGTCCAACGGTGCGGAACCAGGGCTTCTCCGTGTGCAGTCCGCTGTGATTTTCTCGGCCCCGGCGATCACGCGAACAAGTCGCCGACGGGCCCAGTCACTGTGTGATTTCCCTCTTCACCCCGTGACCGGGATCAAGGTTTAGTTCCCTAGCTGATGCCAGGATCCGGGTCGGGAACGAGCCCGGGCTGACACTCCCTTAAGTAAGGGGCAGTTGCCTAGCTACCTGATCAGGCAGCGAGGGCGAACTGCGTCGCCTTGGGAGAATCGCTCTTAACAGTGGCGATTATTTTTTTCGGCCTGTGGTTTACGAGATCATGGCCGCTTCCTCGACACGCTTCCCCTGCTTCGACATCCGCTGTCGAAACCGATCATCCCCATGTTGATTTTTCAATCCCTCCGAGGAGGGCCCGCACCCGCTGTGGAGTGCAGGTGCCATCGTACGTGACCAACGCACGCCGATGCCAGCCTATTCCCCCCGGCCGGCGACCTGCCCCCGGCAGGACGGTGACCATCCGGGCTACGCGCCCCGCTGCCGCCGCTTGGCCGCCGCGACCGCGCGGTCCGCGTCCCGCCGGTCCTGCTTCTCGCGCAGGGTCTGCCGCTTGTCGTACTCCTTCTTGCCGCGCGCCAGCGCGATCTCGGCCTTCGCCCGGCCGTCCTTGAAGTACAGGGCGAGGGGCACGATCGTGTGACCCGTCTCCTCCGACTTCACCGCCAGCTTGTCGATCTCCTCGCGGTGCAGCAGCAGCTTGCGCTTGCGGCGCGCGGAGTGGTTGGTCCAGCTGCCCTGGCTGTACTCGGGGATGTGGGCGTTGTGCAGCCACGCCTCGCCCCGGTCGATCTGGACGAAGCCGTCGGTCAGCGAGGTCCGCCCCTGACGCAGCGACTTCACCTCGGTGCCGGTGAGCACGATCCCGGCCTCGTAGGTGTCGATGATCGCGTAGTCGTGCCGGGCCTTCTTGTTCTGCGCGACGATCTTGCGCTTGCCGCCCTTCTCGCCGTCCCTGGCTTTGGCGGCCGCCCCGCCCTGCTTGGGCTGGGACTCCTTCGGTACGTACATTCCCTTGCTCATAGTGCCGCCATTTTCGCACCTGGAGGGGGTCGGAGGGAAAGCCGATTACGCCGTGGCCGGCAGGTCGCTCAGGAGTCGTCGCCGAGCCCGCTCAGCACGGTCTCCGCGCGCTGCAGGGCGTCGTCGTCCGCCTCCAGGTCGGGCGTGATGCCGGTGCCGTCGACGGTGCGGCCGGAGGGGGTGCGGTAGTGGCCGACGGTCAGCTCGGCGACGGAGCCGTCGGGCAGCCGGCTCGGCATCTGGACCGAACCCTTGCCGAAGGTGCGGGAGCCCACGACGACCGCGCGGCCGCGGTCCTGCAGGGCGCCGGTGAGCAGCTCGGCCGCGCTCATGGTGCCGCCGTCGACGAGCGCGACCAGGGGCCTGGCGGTGTCGCCGTCGGGCTCGGCGTGCAGGGCGCGCTGCTCGCCCTCGACGTCGTAGGTGGCGACCAGGCCGCCGTCGAGGAAGGCGGAGGCGGTGGAGACGGCCTCGGTGACCAGACCGCCGGAGTTCCCCCGCAGGTCCAGGACGATCCCGGCGCCGGCCGGGGCCTTCTCGACGACGGTGCGGACGGTGTCGCCGACGCCCTTGGTGAACGCGACGACGGTGATGACGGTGACGCCCCCGGGGAGGGTGCGCGCGGTGACCGAGTCGGTGGACAGACGGGCCCGGCGCAGGGTCTCGGTCCACGCGCGCGTGCCGCGCTGGACGCCGAGCCGGACGGTGGTGCCGGCGGGCTCGTCCAGGGCGTCGCCGCGCAGTAAGGAGACGACCTCGGTGACCGGCCGTCCGTCGACCGCCCGCCCGTCGACGCTGCGCAGCCGATCGCCCGCGCGGATCCCGGCGGCGGCCGCCGGCGACCCGGACCGCACCTCGGTCACCTCGATCCGGCCGTCCCGCTCGCGCCGCGCCTGGAGGCCGACGCCGGTGTACCGGCCGTCGAGGGACTCCGCGAACTCCTCGTACTCGCCCTCGGAGTACACCGCGGCCCAGCGGTCCCCGCTGCGGCTGACGGCACGCTCGGCGGCCTCCAGCGGCGACTTCCCGTCGGCCATCGCCTCCTCGGCGGCCCTGGTCACCGCCTCGGGGTGGCTCACCGGCGCCGCCGCGCGGGTCCGGCCGGACGCCGCCCCGCGGCCGTCGCCCGGCAGCGAGCCGGTGGCCGCGCCCGCGACGAGCACGCTCGCGAACACCAGCGTCAGGGCGGCTCCACGGCCGAAGCGACGGGGCGGACAGAACGGGTCATCACTGCCTGACATGGCGGCGAGTCTAGGCGAACGCCAAAGGGCCGTACGGTCGCTCGACCGTACGGCCCTCGTGGCATACATCACCGCTGCGCCCAAGACGGAACGGTATGGGACCGGGCAGCCGCGACCAGCATGCCAATGACTCTTTGGGATGACATCCACAAACCGGGGCCCAGACGTTCGAGTGCCGTGCGTACGGTCTGGTGACAGGAAACGGGCTACCCGGATGGAGAAAGAGCAACGGTGAAGGCGAGGGCAACATGGCCGCGGCGCAGGAGGGCGACCGAATTGGACATGCCCGCTTCACGTACCGGCTGCGTGTGTCGCACACTGCAAGGAAGGCACTGTCGGCCGAGTGGGACCGCTGTCGATGGGTGTGGAACGAGTGCGTCGCTCGTTCGAAGAGAGCCTACCTCGACAGGGAGAAGTGCGGTCCGGCCTGTCTGGACAAGATGCTCACCGAGGCGCGCGCCGTCACACCATGGCTGGCCGATGGCGCGTCAGTCCCGCAGCAGCAGGTCATTCGCGATTTCAGCAAGTCCCGCGCGAAGGCCCTGAAAGACATCAGGAGTCGCCTGCCGATCAAGCAGCGGGCGGGGATGCCCAAGTACAAGAAGAAGCACGACAGCTCTCCAAGCCTGAACTACACGCGGCGCGGTTTCCGGTTGAAGGACAGGCGGCTGCACCTGGCCGGCGGCATCGTCTTGACCGTCGTATGGTCACGGGAACTCCTCGCCGAGCCCTCGTCGGTGCGGGTGTACCAGGACAGTACGGGCGATTGGTACGCCTCTTTCGTTGTCCCCTCCGAGGTCCAGCCGCTCCCGGAGACCGGCCGGGTGCTCGGCGTCGACTGGGGCGTACGGGAGACCGCGACCACTACCGGCGACACCCACGACCTTCCCCACGCACAGCACGGCAGGAAGGCTCAGAGGACCCTGTCCCGCTATGACCGGATGATGGCCCGCCGCAAGCCGGTGAAGGGCCAGGCGACTTCGAAGGGCTACCAGGAGGCGAAACGATGGCGGGCGAAGACCTACGCCAAGATTGCCCGGCAGCGGCAGGACACCGCACGCAAGTGGGCGAAGAGCATTGTGCGCGATCATGATGCAGTCGCAGTGGAGGACTTCAAGCCCAAGTTCCTCGCGAAGACGTCCATGGCGCGCGCAGCGGCGGACGCCGCGATCGGAGCAACGAAGCAGGCTCTGATCGAGATGGGCCGCAAGCACGCACGGATCGTGCACCTGGTGCATCCCGCGCACACCACCATGGACTGCGGAAGATGCGGAGCGAGAACCAAGCACGCCCTCCCGCTGTCGGAACGCACCTACAGTTGTACCGCGTGCGGACTCGTGTCCCCGAGGGACAAGAATTCCGCGCAGGTGATGCTCGTCCGGGCAGGTCTGAACCCGGCTGGCGTCGAGGACGCAAGACCTCCTGGAGCGCTGCTCCAGGAGGCTGTCTGAGCCAGGAATCCCCTCCCCGCCGAGGGAGAGGAGCGGTCAAACCTTGAGGTACTTGCGCAGCGCGAAGAACGCGGCCAGCGCGGGCATCAGCAGGCTGGTGGCGAGGATGAGCGGGAGCTTCGTCAGCACGGCGTCCCAGCCGATGAAGTTGATGAGGTTCAGCTTCTCGGACAGGGCGAGGCCGTGGTCGATGATGAAGTACCGCGCGATCACCAGGAATCCGCACGCGACCGTGCCGCCGATGAGGCCGGCGACCGCCGCCTCCGCGATGAACGGCGCCTGGATGTAGAAGCCGGAGGCGCCGACGAGCCGCATGATCCCGGTCTCACGCCGACGGCTGAACGCCGAGACGCGCACGGTGTTGACGATCAGCATCAGCGCGACGACGAGCATCAGCGCCATCACCGCCCGCGCCGCCCAGTTCATGCCGTTGAGCAGCTCGAACAGGTTGTCCAGCAGGCCCTTTTGGTCCTGCACCGACTGCACGCCGTCCCGCCCGTCGAAGGCGGTCGCGATGACCTGGTACTTCTCCGGGTCCTTGAGCTTGATGCGGTACGACTCCTGCATCTGGTCCGGCGTGAGGGAACTGGCCAGCGGGGAGTCGCCGAACTGCTCCTTGTAGTGCTTGTAGGCCTCGTCCTGCGACTCGTGGGTGATCGTGTCGACGACCGACATCTTGTCGAGGTCCGACTTGATCTGCTTCTTCTGGTCCTCGGTCACCGCGCCCTTGGCGCAGTTGGGGTCGGACTCGGCGTCGCTCTTGTTGCAGAGGAAGATCGAGACGTTGACCTTGTCGTACCAGTAGCCCTTCATCGTGCTGACCTGGTCGCTCATCAGGAGCGACCCGCCGAACAGGGCGAGCGACAGGGCGACGGAGACGATGACGGCGAAGGTCATCGTCAGGTTGCGACGGAGACCGACACCGATCTCCGACAGTACGAACTGGGCGCGCATGGCGTGTTGTTCAGGCCTTTCCGTGGACGGTCGCGGTCAGTGCTGGTAGCCGTAGACGCCGCGTGCCTGGTCGCGGACGAGGCGGCCCTTCTCCAACTCGATGACGCGCTTGCGCATCTGGTCCACGATGTTCTGGTCGTGCGTGGCCATCACGACGGTCGTGCCGGTCCGGTTGATCCGGTCCAGCAGCTTCATGATGCCGACGGAGGTCTGCGGGTCGAGGTTGCCGGTGGGCTCGTCGGCGATCAGCAGCTTGGGCCGGTTGACGAAGGCCCGCGCGATGGCCACGCGCTGCTGCTCACCGCCGGACAGCTCACCGGGCCTGCGGTCCTCCTTGCCGCCGAGCCCGACGAGGTCGAGCACCTGCGGCACGGACTTGCGGATCTCGCCGCGCGACTTGCCGATGACCTCCTGCGCGAAGGCGACGTTCTCCGCCACCGTCTTGTTCGGAAGGAGCCGGAAGTCCTGGAAGACCGTCCCCAGCTGGCGGCGCATCTGCGGCACCTTCCAGTTGGAGAGGCGCGCGAGGTCCTTGCCCAGGACGTGCACCTGGCCGTGGCTGCACCGCTCCTCGCGGAGGATCAGCCGCAGGAAGGTGGACTTGCCGGAGCCGGACGACCCCACGAGGAACACGAACTCGCCCTTCTCCACCTCGAGGGACACATCCCTGAGTGCGGGGCGGCTCTGCTTGGGGTAGACCTTGGAGACGTTGTCGAATCGGATCACGGATGCACCACGGGTCGCCGGGGGTAGATGAGCGTGACCATACGCGAACCGGGTACGCCCGCGCAGTCACCGGTTGCGGTTGCGTGGAGTTTGTGCCCATTTATACCGGTCGGCCGGTGAAAAGGGCCGAGGACGGCACCGGCAGGAGCGCGGGACCGTGTCGATGTGCGGCTCCGCCGCGTCGGCGCGGCCTGCCCCCGCGGACCCGCGGTCGCGATGCGGCGGAAGCCCCTTCCTGAAGCGCCCGCGCAACCTCCGGAGGAACCTGGCACAGTGGGTGGGGGAACGTTCGCGCCCGCGCGAGCGTTGTGTACGTGGAACCGGTGCGAGGAGGGCGAGCGCATGACGTACGACCGGCTGGTGTGCGCTAACTGCGCGGCGCCCGTGAGCGAGGGCCGGTGCCCCGTGTGCCGCGCGAACCGCGAGCGGCTGCAGCAGGAGAACTTCTTCGCGGGTCTCAACCCGATGGCGCTGATCGCGCTGCTGGCGGTGCTGGTGGCGGCGGTGGCGCTGCTGGCGCACCAGACCGCGTAGCGCGCGCCGTACGACGCCGAAGGGCCCGGAGCGACAGGCTCCGGGCCCTTCGTCATGAGCGCGTACGGTGCGTACGGCCGCGGCTACCCTCAGGCAGCCGCGGCGCCGCGGCCCTCGACGAGGCGCGGCAGCACGCGGAAGCCGATGCCGCCGGCGATCATCGTGGCGGCGCCGATGATCAGGAAGGTGGTCTGGCCGGCACCGGTCTCGGCCAGCTCCTTGCCACCGCCCTGGGCGGCCGCGTCGGAGACGGAGTCCGAGGTGTCGGTCAGCGCGGAGCTGCCGACCTCCTGGACGGCGGTGCCGTCGGGGGTGGTGCCGGTGCCGCCGGTGGAGGAGCCGCCGGTGGAGGAGCCGCCCGTGGTGCCGGTGCTGCCACCGGTGGAGCTGGAACCGCCGGAGTTGCCGGAGCCGCCGTTGTTGTTCGAGCCGCTGTTGTTACCCGGGTTCTCCCCGCCCGGGTTCTCCCCACCGGGGTTCTCCCCGCCCGGGTTCTCCCCGCCCGGGTTCTCCCCGCCCGGGTTCTCCCCGCCCGGGTTCTCCCCACCGGGGTTCTCCCCGCCCGGGTTCTCCCCGCCCGGGTTCTCCCCACCGGGGTTCTCCCCGCCCGGGTTCTCCCCACCGGGGTCCTCGCAGTCAGGGTTGGCGACAATGTCGCAGATGGGGTCGTCGGCGGTACTCACTTCCCCGTCGCCCGCGACCGTCTCCACGAGGCCGCTGTCGCCTTCGCCGACCGCGTTGGCGGCACCCGCCACCGTCAGCGAGGCGCCCGCGGCGATCACGGCGCCCGCGGCTATGCGCGCGATCCGGACGCGCGTCTTCTTCGTCATGTGGTTGCTACCCCCAGTAGCCGATTCGTCGATGAGGCCGCGCGCGGGGCGGTGATCTACGGAGGCAGCTGGGAAGTTGCTCAAGTCCCCCGGTTCACATGCGCCCCAGAGATACGCATGCCACACTTCACCCTTCCGATTTTTGACAGCAACGTCAAGGCCGTTGCGCGCGTAATGTCCACATCGCCGCGCTTTGCCGGGAGTTGAATCTGTGAGTGTGATGTAAAACCCGGAGAAAAAGGTAACCGCCCCTGATCCAGGGGCGGTTACCTTGTCGACAAACCTACTTCTCCTGCTGCTTGCGCCAGCGAATTCCGGCTTCCAGGAACCCGTCGAGCTCACCGTTGAACACGGCCTCGGGGTTGCCGACCTCGAACTCGGTGCGCAGGTCCTTGACCATCTGGTACGGGTGCAGGACGTACGAACGCATCTGGTTGCCCCAGGAGTTGCCGCCGTCGCCCTTGAGGGCGTCCATCTTGGCCTGCTCCTCCTGCCGGCGCCGCTCCAGCAGCTTCGCCTGGAGGACGTTCATGGCCGTCGCCTTGTTCTGGATCTGCGACCGCTCGTTCTGGCAGGAGACGACGATGCCGGTGGGGAGGTGCGTGATGCGCACGGCGGAGTCGGTCGTGTTCACGCCCTGACCGCCCGGGCCCGAGGACCGGTAGACGTCGATGCGCAGCTCGGACTCGTCGATGTCGACGTGGTCGGACTGCTCGACGACGGGGAGCACCTCGACGCCCGCGAAGGAGGTCTGGCGGCGCCCCTGGTTGTCGAAGGGCGAGATGCGCACCAGCCGGTGCGTGCCCTGCTCGACCGAGAGGGTGCCGTAGGCGTACGGCACCTGCACGGCGAAGGTGGTCGACTTGATGCCGGCCTCTTCGGCGTACGAGGTCTCGTAGATCTCGGTCTTGTAGCCGTGCTGCTCGGCCCAGCGCAGGTACATGCGCTGGAGCTTCTCGGCGAAGTCGGCGGCGTCGACGCCACCGGCCTCGGCGCGGATGTTCACGAGCGCCTCGCGGGCGTCGTACTCACCGCTGAGCAGCGTCCGGACCTCCATCTCGTCCAGCGCCTTGCGGACGGCGGCCAGCTCGGCCTCCGCCTCGGCGCGGGTGTCCGGGTCGTCCTCCTCCTCGGCCATTTCGAACAGCACGGCGAGATCGTCGATCCGGCCGCGCAGCACGTCGGCTTTCCTGACCTCGGCCTGGAGGTGGGACAGCTTGCTGGTGATTTTCTGCGCCTCGTCCGGGTTGTCCCACAGGGACGGCGCGGCCGCCTGCTCCTCGAGCACGGCGATGTCTGCCCTCAGCTTGTCGAGGTCCAGAACGGCCTCGATCGACTCCATGGTCGAGGAGAGGGACTTCAGCTCTTCGGATACATCGACGACTGCCACGCTCCCAGCGTAACGGCTCCGCCAGGCGAGGAACGCCGCCGGCCGTGGCCGACCCGCTCCCCTCCCCCGGCGCGGGCCTCGCCCGGGACTCCGCCCCCGGTCCCCGGCCCGTGCCCGTCCGCCGCCCGGCTCGCTCGGGCACGAGGGCCCGCACCGCTCGGCCCGCCCCGGGCACCTTCCGGGCGAGGGGCCGGTGCGTTCCAGCCCGTCCGGCGATCGAGGACGAGGCCCGTTCAGGGCCGAGGCGGGGGCCCGGGGAGCGGCAGCCCTCCGGCGGGGTCGAAGGGGCGGAGCCCCCGGGGGACGGGACGGGCGAGGGCGGCGGGGCGAGGACCCGCGGGTCAGGGCGTCGCCGGGGCCGAGCTCTCCGTGTCCCGGGGGCTCGCCCCCGCGTCGTCGTCGGAGGTCGCCGCCCACGTACCGATCCCCACGGCCGCCACCAGCACGACCGCCGCCGCACCGAGCGTGATCCGGCGCCGCCGGGCCGACGCGCGGTTGCGGGCCGAGCCGGGCCGCGGTGCGCCCGCCGCCCGGGGCACCCGGGCCGTCCCGTGCGCGCCGCCCGCCAGCTCGTCCGGCGCCGGCACCCGCATCGAGGTGTGCGTGTCCCGGTTGGAGTCCGGCCGGGCGCCGGGCACCAGCGGGACCGAGCCCCGCCGCACCCGCCCGGCGGGCGCGGGCGCCGGAGCGGCGGGGTCCGTCTCGGCCGGCTCGCCCTCTCGCGCCGCCTCCGCGTCCGGCTCGTCCACGTCCAGCGGCGGCATCCCCTCGAGCGCCGGCAGCTGCTCCCGCAGCCGCGCCGCCAGCTCGGACGCCCGCAGCCGCGAGGCCGGCGCCTTCGCCAGGCACTGCACGAGGAGCTGCCACAGCTCGTCGGGGATGCCGGGCAGCGGGGCGACGGACTCCGTGACGTGACGGCGCAGGACCGCGCCCGGGTGGCCGCCGCCGAACGGGGTGAAGCCCGCCAGCAGCTCGTACAGGACCGTGGCCAGCGCGTAGATGTCCACCGAGGCGCGCGGCGGGAGGCCCTCGACGATCTCGGGGGCGAGGTAGTCCGGCGTACCGATGATCTTGGTGGCGCGGGTCCGCTTCGGGGTGTCGATCAGCTTGGCGATGCCGAAGTCGGTCAGCAGGGCGCGGTGGGAGCCGCCGGGGCCCAGCGGTCCCTGCATGTCCAGCAGGATGTTCTCCGGCTTCACGTCGCGGTGCACGACCCCGGCCGCGTGCGCGGCGGCGAGCCCCTCGGCGACGTCCGCGACGATCGCGACGGCGGCCTCGGGCGCGAGCCGCCGGTCGCGGTCCAGGCGGGTGCGCAGGTCCGTGCCGCGGACGAGGTCCATGACCAGCGCCAGGTCGTTGCCGTCGACCACCAGGTCCCGCACGGAGACCACGTTCGGGTGCTCCAGGCCGAGCAGGGCGGTGCGCTCCTGCACGAAGCGGCCCACCAGCTCCTCGTCGGACGCGAGGTCCTCGCGCAGCAGTTTGACGGCGACGGGTCCGTCCGGCCCGTCGCCCAGCCACACCGTGCCGGCGCTGCCCCTGCCCAGGATCTGGTGGGCGGTGTACCGGCTGCCGATCTTCCGTGCCAAGGCTGCTCCTACAGACGCGTGTTGCCGACAAAGCTACGCGTCCGGGAGGGCGGCCTTCACCGCGGAGACCGAAATCACCCACTGGGTGTCGACAAATCCACAGACCTGCGGTCGGGTTCCCTCGGGGCCGGCCCGTGGGACCGGCCCGTCCGTCAGGCGCCGTCGCCGGACGTCCCGCCCAGTTCGCCGATCCAGTCGCTCGTCTTCTGGAACCAGTCGCCGAGCTGCTCCCAGTAGCCCTTGCCGGTGCCGATCCAGCTCTGGAGCGGGCTCAGTTCCCAGACCAGCCAGCCGGCCACGATGAGGATGACGACCGTGAACAGGCAGCCCTTCAGGCAGCCGAGACCGGGGATCCTCATCGGGTTGGCGCTGCGCTGCCTCGGCTCGCGCGGCTGCCTCGGCTCGCGCGGCTGCCGGGGCTCCGGCGCGGGCCGCTGCGGCGGCTGCTGGGGCTGCGGCGTGTACCGCCGGGGCTGGGGCTGCTGCTGCGGGGCGTACTGCTGGGGCTGCTGCTGCGGGTGGCCGTAGCCCTGCTGGGGGCGCTGCTGGGGCCTGGGCTGCTGCGGGCGCGGCTGCTGCTGCGGGCGGGCGACCTGCCGCTGGGGGCGGCGGCGCAGCGGGTCCTCGTCGGGGTCGAGGTACTGGACCTGGGTCTGCTCGTTGCGGTCGCGGGCGGCGCGCAGCTGGTTCTGCCAGGGGTGCGGCTCCTCGGGCTGCCGGCCCTGGGGCCCCTGTCCGCCGGCCTGGTGGGGCGGCACCGGCGGCAGCACGGCGGTGGGATCGGCGGCGCCTGCCGGCCCCCCGGTGTGGGGCAGCACGGCCGTCGGGTCGGCGGCGCCCGCCGGGCCCCCGGTGTGGGGCAGGACCGCGGTGGGGTCGGCGGCGCCGGGCGGGCCGCCGGGTCCGGAGGTGTGCGGCAGGACGCTGGTCGCGGCGTTCGGGTCGTACCCGCCGGTCGGCGCGCCGGGCACGGTCGCGGGCGCCGGGTCGGGCGCGAGGAGGTGGCCCACGCCTTCGGCGGCGGCGATCTGCATCGAGTTCGCGTGCACGCCGATGCCCTCGGCGACGACGCGCAGCGCTCGCGCGAGGTTCTGGGCGCTGGGGCGTTCCTGGGGGTTCTTGCGCAGGCAGCGCTCGATGACCGTCCACAGCGGGTCGGGGACGGTGGACGGGCGGCGCGGCTCGGCGCTCAGGTGCTGGTGGAGGACCTCCAGGGCCGAGCTGCCGGAGAACGGCGGGCGGCCGGTGACCAGCTCGTACAGCAGGATGCCGGCGCCGTAGACGTCGACGGCGGAGGTCTGCGGGCGGCCCTCGGCGGACTCGGGGGCGACGTACGCGGGCGTGCCGACGAACTCGCTGGTGCGGGTCAGGCCCGGGGAGTCGGCCAGGCGGGCGATGCCGAAGTCGGTGAGCAGCGGGTGCATCTCCCCGCCGTTCTGCGTCAGCAGGACGTTGGCCGGCTTCAGGTCGCGGTGGACCACGCCGTCGGCGTGGCTGGCGGCGAGGGCGTCGGCGACCTGCGCGGTCATGAGGGAGGCGCCGACGGGTGTGAAGGGGCCGTTCTCGCGCAGGTAGCGGTGCAGGTCGGGGCCTTCGACGAGGTCCATGACCAGCGCCAGCAGGTCGCCCTCGACGACCAGGTCGCGGACCCGGACGATGTTCGGGTGCGTCAGGCGCAGCAGCACGGAGCGCTCGCGCAGGAAGCGCATCACGACATCGGGGTCGCTCGCGAGCTCCTCCTTGAGGACCTTGATCGCGACGGTCTCCCCGGGCTGGCCGGGCACGGCCGCCTCGGCGCCCGCGGTCTCGCGCTGGCGGGCTCGCCAGACGGTGCCCGTGGCGCCGCGTCCGAGCGGCTCCTCGAGCAGGTACTTGCTGCCTACCGGCCGCACGTCATGCGCTCCCTGCTGCTTGTCTCTGCTTGCTTGCCAGTGTTCCGACCCACTTGTTCCGACCCACTGTAGTGCCGGGTCCCCGGCGCCGGGCTGTCGTCTTCCTGTGGTCCCACCTACCGTTACGCGCCCCTTCCGGCCCATGTTCGGGGGAAAGACGCTCGCCCCGGTCCGTTGGTTGCCGCGGGCGGACGTGACCGATCTCAAGCGGTCGTCGCCGGGTCGTCCGCCAGGCACTTTTGCGGGCAGAGCCGACCAATCAAGATCACTTGTCTCCCGGCGGCGGGCGCGTTGTCAGTGGCAGGTGCGAGGATGCGTGCAGTACTGGCCGACGTGCTCGTGCGGGGTGGGGGAAGTCCGCGCCCGGGCAGAAGGGACCGCTGGCGGCGATGCAGATCCGGCTGACCGTCGTAGACCCGACGTGCCCGCCCTCCTCCGCGCCCGAGTCCGCTCGCGCGGGGGGATGGGCGGCGCGGGGCCGTGCCGCGAGCTGCGACGTGCTGGTCACGGCGCCCGCCGGCACGGCTCTGGCCGCGGTGGCGTCCGCCCTGGCCGCGGCGGTCTCCGGGGAGGGCGCGGCGCCGTCCGGGGGGACGCAGCCCGTGCTGTACGCGGGCGCGGAGCGGCTCGACGCCGGCCGCTGCACGCTCGGCGAGCCGCCGCTGGTCGACGGCGCCGTGCTGTCCCTGGGCGCCCCGGCCGACCCGGAGCCGCATCCGGAGGTCGACGACGCCCCGGCCCGGCTGGACGTGGTGGCGGGGCCGGACGCGGGCGGGGTCCACCTGCTGCACGGCGGGCAGGTCCGCGTGGGCCGTTCCGCCGACGCCGACGTCCCGCTGGACGACCCGGACGTCTCCCGGCTGCACTGCGCGGTGACGCTCGGCGCCGACGGCCGCGTCACGGTCGCCGACCTCGGCTCGACGAACGGCACCACCCTGGACGGCGCCCCCGTCCAGGCCCGCCCCCTGCGGTTCGCGCCCGGCGCCCTGCTGCGGGTCGGCGAGTCCGCGCTGCGGCTCGCTCCGCCCGGGGGACCGGGGGCCCGGGTCACGACCACCCCGGACGGCGAGGGACACGTCCGCGTGTCCTGCGCGGGGGCCGCTCCCGTCCCGGACCCGGCCCCCGCGCGCGGGGCGGGCGACGGCCCGGCGGGAGCGCCGGGCCGCGCGGCCGCGGGACACCCGGCCGGGACCGGCCCGGCCACCAGGACGGTCGCCGGCACCGGCACCGCCGCCGCGAGCATCCCTCCCCCGCGCACGCCCGGCGGCCCGGACGCCCCTTCCGGCCCCACCGGGCACGCCCGCGGCACGGTCGCCTGGAGCGGCTCCGCCCCCGCCCGCGGCGAGCGGACGCGCCCGGCGGGGACCACGCCCGTGGTGCCCGGCCAGGGCGGCGCCCCCCGCCTCGAGAACGGCCCCCGCCCCACGGCCGGCGGTTCCGGTTTCGGCTCCGGCTCCGGCTCCGGGGAAACCCACGGCGGCCGCTCGGGGCTCGGCTCCTTCCCCGCGGCGGACGGGGCCCGCGGCCCGCACGACACCGCCCGGCCGTTCCCGGCGGGCGCCCCCGAGGCGCCGCCCCTCGACGAGGGGAGCGGCGCCGCCTCGCGCCGCAAGGGCACGCCCCTGCGCGGCACCGACGTGCCCCAGGGCCTGCGCAGGCGCGGCGGGCTGTCCGCGTGGGCGCGGCGGCTGACCGGCGGACGGGGCGGCGACCAGGGCGCCGCCGGACCGGAGAGCCACGTCGAGCCGCCGGCCGGCCCGGCCGCGGCGCCGGCGGCCGACGCCGCCCGCGTGCCGGACACCTGGCCGGACCCGGCCGCGCTGCTGCTGACCGCGCTGGGCCCCGGTCCCCGTCTGTGGGAACGCGGCCCGGACCACCCGGAGGCCCTCGCGGTCCGGCTCGGCACGGCCGACCGGGCGGCGCCCGACGGCTCGGGCCTGCTGCCCGCCGTACCGGTGACGGCGGGGCTGCGCGAGGTGGGCGCGCTGGGCCTGGCCGGGCCCCGCCCGCGCCTGTCCGGGCTGGCGCGCGCGGTGCTGGCCCAGCTCGCCGCGCTGCACTCCCCGGACGTTCTGGAGATCGTCCTGATCAGCGCGGACCACACGCGCTCCGAGGAGGAGCGCGCCGCCGAGTGGTCCTGGCTGGGCTGGCTCCCGCACGTGCGTCCCGGGCACGGCCAGGACTGCCGTCTCCTCCTCGCCTACGACCGCGACCAGGCCGCGGCCCGCACCGACGAGCTCATGCGCCGCCTGGAGGACCACCTCGCCGAAGCCGGGACCGCGGCCACGGCCCCGGTCCCGCCGCCCCGGCCCGGTGGCCGCCGCCCCTCCTGGGCGGTGACGGACGACGCCCCGGACGGCTACCGGGGCCCGTACACGGTGGTCGTCGTGGACGGCGACCCCGGCGGCGCCGACCTGCGCCGGGCGATGGCCCGGCTGGCGACCGCGGGCCCCCTGGCCGGCATACACGTCCTGTGCCTGGCCGAGACGCCCGCCGCGTCCCCCGCCTCCCCGGTCACGGAGACGTACGAGGCGGCCTGTGCGGCGGCCCCCACGTTCCGCGCGTGCGGGGCGGTCGCGCTGCTCAGCGGGGACGTGGCGAGCGCGCTGCGGCTGCTGCGGGTCGCGCCGGCCGGGGCGGACGCGGAGCCGCCCGGCCCGGTGGGCCACGGCACCGTCGGCGCGGTGGACGCGGTCTCCCCGGCCTGGGCGGAGCGCTTCGCGCGGGCGCTGGCCCCGCTGCGCCCGGACGGCGCGGGCGGCGGCGGGCGCCCCGCGCGTGTGTCGGCGCCGCTGCCCCAGTCGGCCCGGCTCCTCGACGAACTGGGCCTGGCCCGGGCGACCCCGGCCTCCCTGATGGCCCGCTGGGCGGACGCGGCCGACGACACCGAGGCGCTCGGCGGCCGGGCCTGGGCCGTGCTCGGCGCCGGACCGCGCGGCCCGGTCACCGCGGACCTGGTCGCCGAGGGTCCCCACCTGCTGATCGAGGGCCCGGCCGGCAGCGGCCGCACCGAGCTGCTGCGCGCGCTCGTCGCCTCGCTGGCCGCCGCCGAACGCCCCGACCGGCTGGGCATCGTCCTCGTGGACGGCCGCGACACCGTGGGCAAGGGCGCCGACGGCCACGGCGACGGTCTGCGCGTCTGTACGGACGTACCGCACGTCACGACGCACCTCACCGCCAACGACCCCGTCCGGATGCGGGAGTTCGCGCAGTCGCTGAGCGCCGAGCTGAAGCGGCGGGCCGAGCTGCTCGGCCGCTCCGACTTCGCCGAGTGGCACACCCACCGGGCGGTGTCGGGCCGCATCGGGCCGCAGCGGCAGCCGGGCGGCGTCCCGGGAGCGGGTGCCGCCGACCTCGACACCCCGCCCAGTTCGACCCTGCGCCTGCGCCCCGGGGCGCAGGCGCGGCAGCGGGCGGAGGCGCCGCCGCCGCTGCCGCGCCTGGTGGTCGTCGTCGACGACCTGGACGCCCTGGTCTCCCCCGCCCTCGGCTCCCCCGGCCGGCCCGCCGCGGGCTCCGTGATGCGCGCGCTGGAGGCGGTGGCCCGCGACGGCGAGCGGCTCGGCGTGCACCTGGTGGCGGCGGCCGGCCCCGGCGGCCGCACGGCCGAGTCGGAGCCCGCCCGGCAGGCCACGCTGCGGATCGCCCTGGACGCCCCCGGCTCCGGCGCCGACGAGCCGGGACCCGGCCGCGGTCGGCTGCAGAGCGCGGACGGCCGCCTCACGCCCTTCCAGGGCGGCCGCGTCACGGGCCGCATCCCGCGCACGGCGACCCTGCGCCCCACGGTGGTCCCCCTGGAGTGGCAGCGCATGGGCGACCCCCCGGCCCGCAGACCGGTCCGCGAGCTGGGCAACGGCCCGACGGACCTCGCCCTCCTGGCCAGCGCGCTCGAACGGGCGGCACGCGAGGTGTCGGCGGCACAGGTGCCGTCGCTGCTGTAGGACGGCTCCCCGGCTCCACGCGGGGCGGCCCCGCTCGTGGAAGCGGCTTCCGTTGGTCCCGGGCGGCTGCGCCGGTGGAGGCGGCCCCCTTGGTACCGGGCGGCCCCGTCGGCGCAGGACGGCTCTCCTGAACGAGGCAGTCCCGCTGGTGCCCGCGGCCTCCCCTGCACCGGCGGCCCCGCCGGTGCAGGGCGGCTCTCCTGGGCGGGGTGGTCCCGCCGGCACCACCGTCCTCCCTGCCGGCTCGGGGCGAACCCCCGGTTCTGCGCGCTCGCGCCGGCCCGCGGACCGGTCGCCCTGCCCGCGGACCGGTCGCCCTGCCCACGGACCGGTCGCGCTGCCCGCGGACCGGCCCCCGCGGCTCGTACGACACCGCCCCCTGTCCGGCACCGCGCGCGGTGCCTTCCTCCTCCTCCGGCACCCGTGCGCGGGGCAATTACGACGCGGTCACGATCTCCCGCTCGACACCGCACGCGTACTTGCCGATCTTTCGCACCCGGCGTAGACCAGTGCCCACGGGACAGCGCTCGAACGTTCGACGAGGACGCAGAACGGGGCAGTGATGCGCAACAGGAGCAGCAGCACCATCCGGACACGCAGGACCGTGAAGACAGCCGCCGCGCTCGTCGCGGGAGCCCTCGCGCTCTCGCTCACCGCGTGCGGCGGCGACGAGGACAAGAGCGGCGGGGACGAGAGCAGCCCGGCCAAGGAGTCGGGCAGCACGCTCGCCCTCCCGAAACTGAACGGCACGACGCTCGAGGTCGCCGCCGTCTGGACCGGTGCCGAGCAGGCCAACTTCAAGAAGGTTCTCGCGGAGTTCGAGAAGCGGACCGGCGCCAAGGTGACCTTCGTGCCGGCGCAGGACCCGATCATCAACTTCCTCGGTTCGAAGGTCGCGGGCGGCCAGCCGCCGGACGTCGCGATGCTTCCGCAGCCGGGCGCCATCAAGCAGGCCGTGGACAAGGGGTGGGCCAAGCCGCTCGGCGCCGCCGCCCTGAAGGAGCTGCAGAAGAACTACTCCCAGGGCTGGCAGGACATCGGCAAGGTCGGCGGCAAGCAGTACGGCGTCTACTACAAGGCCGCCAACAAGTCGCTGGTCTGGTACAACGCCCAGGTCTTCGAGAACGCGGGGGCCGCCGAGCCCAAGACCTGGGACGAACTCCTCACCACCGCCCAGACGGTCTACGACTCCGGTGTCACGCCGTTCTCGGTGGGCGGCGCCGAGGGCTGGACCCTGACCGACTGGTTCGAGAACGTCTACCTCTCCCAGGCGGGCCCGGAGAAGTACGACCAGCTCGCGAAGCACGAGATCAAGTGGACCGACCCGTCCGTGAAGGAGGCGCTGACCACGCTCGCGCAGGTCTGGGGCAAGAAGGACTACGTCGCGGGCGGCGCGACCGGCGCGCTGCAGACGGACTTCCCGGCCTCGGTGACGCAGACCTTCACCGGCGGCGACCAGCCGAAGGCCGGCATGGTCTACGAGGGCGACTTCGCGCAGGTCAACATCGTCCAGGCGGGCGCGAAGGTCGGGACGGACGCGAAGGTGTTCCCGTTCCCGAAGGTCGGCGACACCGCGCCCGTGGTCTCCGGCGGCGACGCGGCGGTGATCCTCGAGGACTCCGAGGGCGCCCAGGCGCTGGCGACCTTCCTCGCCTCCCCGGACGCGGCGGCCGTCCACGCGAAGCTCGGCGGCTACCTCTCGCCGAACAAGAACCTCGACCTCTCCGTCTACCCGAACGACGTGCAGCGCAAGATCGCCGAGTCGCTGATCGCGGCGGGCGACGACTTCCGCTTCGACATGTCGGACCAGGCCCCGCAGGCCTTCGGCGGCACGCCCGGCAAGGGCGAGTGGAAGGACCTCCAGGACTTCCTGAAGAACCCGACGGACGTGGCCGGCATCCAGGCGAAACTGGAGTCGGACGCGGCGGCGGCGTACGGGAACTGACCCGGCGATGGCGTCGAACACGGCGGCGGGGGCCGCGAAGGCCCCCGCCCCTCCTCGCTCGCGCGGGAGCGTGACCGGCACCCGCCGGACGGTGGCAGCGCTGTTCCTGCTGCCGGCCCTGGTGCTGCTGGGCGCGCTCGTGGTCTACCCGATCGGGTACTCGGTCGTGCGCAGTTTCTCCGACCAGTCCGGCGACGGCTTCGCCGGTCTCGACAACTACCGGGCCCTGTTCACCGACGACGGCATCCGCACGGCACTGAAGAACAACGTGATCTGGGTGGTGTTCGCGCCGACGGTCGCGACCGCGCTCGGTCTGGTCTTCGCGGTGCTGACCGAACGGGTGCGCTGGGGCACGGCGTTCAAGCTGGTCGTCTTCATGCCGATGGCGATCTCGATGCTCGCCGCCGGGATCATCTTCCGGCTGGTCTACGACCAGGACCCGGACAAGGGCGTCGCGAACGCGGTCTGGGTCGGCGTGCACGACACCTTCGCGCAGGCGTCGGCGTTCCCGAAGGCCCACCCGGGCCGCCAGTCGCCGCTGGAGCCCGAGAAGGGCGGTGCCTTCATCACCGAGGAGCCCGTCCGCGCCGGCGATCCGGTCGCCCTGCCCCTGGTCGGCGTCGCCCCCGACCAGATGCCCGACGGCGCGAGGAAGGCCGTGCAGGCGCGGCCCGAGCCGGGCAGGGTCACGGGCACGACCTGGCAGGACTTCACCCGCGGCAAGGGCGTCGGCACGCTCGGCGCCCCCGACCCGTCCGAGCTGGGCTACGCGGGGATGCGGATCGAGGCGGTCAAGGACGGCGAGGTCGTCGCGTCGACGAAGGCCGCGGGCGACGGCACCTTCACGCTCCCCGAGGAGGCCGACGGGGCCCGGCTGCGGCTGCCGGCGAGCAACTTCGCGGCGCCGTACAACGGGCTGGACTGGCTCGGCCCGTCGCTGGTCACCCCGGCGATCATCGGCTCGTACATCTGGATGTGGGCGGGATTCGCGATGGTGCTGATCGCGGCCGGGCTGGCGGGCGTGCCGCGGGAGCTGCTGGAGGCGGCACGGGTCGACGGGGCGAACGAGTGGCAGGTGTTCCGCCGGGTCACCGTGCCGCTGCTCGCGCCGGTCCTCGCGGTCGTCGTCGTCACCCTGATGATCAACGTCCTGAAGGTGTTCGACCTGGTCTTCATCATCGCCCCCGGCTCCTCCCAGGACGACGCGAACGTGCTCGCCCTGGAGCTGTACCGCAAGGGCTTCTCCGAGGACCAGCCCGGCATCGCCAGCGCCATCGCGGTGTTCCTGCTGCTGCTGGTGATCCCGGTGATGTGGTTCAACATCCGCAGGCTCAGGCGGGAGGTGCGGCGATGAAGACCTCCGCCGAGACCGTGCGGGCGAAGCGGTCGCCGGCCGCGCGGATCGTCGAGAAGCTGGGCGGCGGCCTGGTCCGGGCGTTCCTGGTCGTCGTCGCGATGTTCTGGCTGGTGCCGACCATCGGTCTGCTGATCTCCTCGCTGCGCTCGCCGGAGGACCTGAGCGCGAGCGGCTGGTGGACGGTGTTCTCGGAGCCGTCCCGGCTGACCGTGGACAGCTACCGGAAGCTGCTGGAGAACGGCGACATCACGGACTCGCTCGTCAACACCGTGCTGATCACGGTGCCCGCGACGGTCCTGGTCGTGGTCATCGGCTCGCTCGCCGGCTACGCGTTCGCGTGGATGGAGTTCCCGGGCCGGGACTGGTGGTTCCTGGGCGTGGTCGGCCTGCTGGTGGTGCCCGTGCAGGTGGCGCTGATCCCGATCGCCGAACTGTTCGGCGGGATCGGCCTGTTCGGCTCCGTCCTGGGCGTGGTCCTGTTCCACGTGGGCTTCGGCCTGCCGTTCGCGGTGTTCCTGCTGCGGAACTTCTTCGCGGAGATCCCGCGCGAACTGCTGGAGGCGGCCCGCCTGGACGGCGCGGGCGAACTGCGGCTGTTCGTCCGGGTCGTGATGCCGCTGGGCGGCCCGGCGATCGCGAGCCTGGGCATCTTCCAGTTCCTGTGGGTCTGGAACGACATGCTGGTCGCGCTGGTGTTCACCGACGCCGGCAGCCAGCCCGTCACGGTCGCCCTGCAGACGCAGGTACGGCAGTTCGGCAACAACATCGACGTGCTGGCGCCCGGCGCGTTCATCTCGATGGTGGTCCCGCTGGCCGTGTTCTTCGCGTTCCAGCGGCAGTTCGTGTCCGGCGTGATGGCCGGCGCGGTCAAGTAGGCGGCACCGCAAGGGGGGTGGGCCGTCACCCGCCCGCCCCCACGCGTTCACCCCGTGTCCCCCGGATGCCGTAGGCGAACGTAACCAAGTCACTCCATCGGCCGTTGCCGGGCCAGGCCCTGTCGTCCGCGCCGACCCATGGATGTCCCTTGCCCAGGTTCAGTGTCATCGTCCCCGCGTACAAGGTGCAGGCGTATCTGCACGAGTGCCTCGCATCGGTGCTGTCCCAGTCGTACGCCGATCTCGAGGTGATCGCCGTCGACGACCGTTCACCGGACGCCTGCGGCGAGATCATCGACGAGTTCGCGGGGCGCGACCCGCGGGTGCGCCCGCTGCACCTGCCGGAGAACGTCGGGCTGGGGCCGGCGCGCAACGCGGGCCTGGCGCAGGCGACCGGCGACTACGTGCTGTTCCTGGACTCCGACGACACGCTCGTCCCGGACGCGCTGCAGGCGATCGCCGACCGGCTGAAGGAGACCGGCGAGCCGGACGTCCTGGTCTACGACTACGCGGTCACGCGGTGGACGGGCGAGACGGAGCGCGACAAGTTCGCCGCGCAGCTCGGCGAGCAGGGCCCGGCGCCCTTCCGCCTGGAGGACCGGCCGGGCCTGCTCAGGGTGCTGATGGTGGCCTGGAACAAGGCCTACCGGCGGGACTTCCTCACCCGCACCGGCCTGGCCTTCCCGCCCGGCTTCTACGAGGACGCCGCCTGGACGTACCCGGCGCTGATGACCGCCGACTCCCTCGCGACCCTGGACCGGGTCTGCGTGCACTACCGGCAGCGCCGCCGGGGCAGCATCCTGTCCACCACCAGCCGCCGGCACTTCGACGTCTTCGACCAGTACGACCGGGTCTTCGCGTTCCTCGACGAGCGGCCCGAACTCGCCCGGTGGCGGGCGGTGCTGTTCCGCCGCATGGTGGACCACCTGACGACCGTGTTCACCCGGCCGGGCCGGCTGCCGCGCGGCACGCGCGCCGAGTTCCTGCGCCGGGCCCGCGCCCACTACCGCCGCTACCGCACCCCCGGCGCGCCCGTCCCGCCGCGCTCCCGGGTCCGCCACGCCCTCGTCCGGCTCGGCCTGCACCGCACCTACCGCGCCCTCCTGGCGGCCGTGGCCCTGCACCACCGCGCGCTCGAGCTCGCCGCCGCGCTCACCCGCGCCCTGCGCGCCGGTCTGCTGCAGGCGCACTACCGGATCCAGCTGCGGCTCCCGCTGCGCGCCGACCGGGCCGTCTTCGCCGCCTACTGGGGGCGCGGCCACGGCTGCAACCCGGGCGCGCTGGAAGCCGCGTTCCGCGCCCACGCCCCGCAGGTGCGCACGGCGTGGATCGCCCGCCCCGAGCACCGGCACACCATCCCGCCGGGCCCGCGGCCCCTGCGCCCCGGGACCGCCGCCTACTGGACGGCGCTGGCCCGCTCCAAGTACCTCGTGAACAACGTCAACTTCGACCGCCGGCTGGTCAAGCGCCCCGGCCAGGTCTTCGTGCAGACCCAGCACGGCACCCCGCTCAAGCACATGGGCCTCGACCTCCGGGAGCACCCGGCGGCCGCCCGCGGCATGGACTTCGAGGAGCTGCTGCGGGGCGTCGACAAGTGGGACTACCTCCTGTCCGCCAACCGCCACACCACCCTGACCTGGGAGCGCGCCTACCCCGGCGGCTACACCACGCTGGAGTACGGCTACCCCCGCAACGACGTGTTCCAGCAGGCGACGGCCGCGGACGTGGCCCGCCTGCGCGACGCCCTCGGCATCCCCCGCGACACGGTGGCCGTCCTCTACGCGCCCACCCACCGCGACCACCTCCGCACCCAGCGCCCCCCGCTCGACCTGGAACGCGTCCTGCGGCGCCTGGGCCCGCGCTTCGTGCTCCTGGCCCGCGCCCACTACGGACAGCCCGCCGCGCTGCCCCGCGGCGGCCGGGTCCTCGACGTCACCGACCACCCCAGCGTCGAGTCCCTCTGCCTGGCCTCGGACGCCCTGGTCACCGACTACTCGTCGATCATGTTCGACTACGCCAACCTCGACCGGCCGATCGTCGTCCACGCCGCCGACGACGACCGGGCGGCCTACGAGGCGGTCCGCGGCACCTACTTCGACCTGCGGACCTTCCCGCCGGGCCCGGTCGCCCGCTCCGAGGACGAGCTGGTCGACGTCTTCACCACCGGCCAGTGGCGCGACTCGCGCTCGGCCCGGCTGCGCGCGGCCTTCCGCGAGCGGTTCTGCCCGTACGACGACGGACGGGCCGCCGAGCGCGTCGTCCGGCACGTCGTGCTGGGCGAGACGGACCAGCCGCCGGTCGTGCCGCTCGCCGAGCGCCGGCCGGCGCCGTCGTCGGGGACGGCGCTCGCGCGCCCCTCGCTCACCACCGTGCCGCAGCCGTCCGGCCCCGTCACCGTCACCGAACACCGCTGAGGGCCCCGCCGCTCCCCCGCGGCCGCCCGGCGGGCAGAGGGGACGGCGGCGCCGGGCCCCCTCGACGCAGAAAGAGCGCAATGCCCCGCTTCAGCATCATCGTCCCCTCGCACGGGGTCGCCGGCCGGCTGTCCCAGGCGCTGGACTCGGTCCTCGCCCAGTCCTTCGGCGACTTCGAGCTGATCCCGGTCTGCGACGCGCCGGACGCCCCGGCCGCGGCCGTCGCCGCCGGACACGCCGCGCGGGACCCCCGGGTGGCCCCCGTGCACTCGCCGCCGTCGGCGGGCCTCGCCGGGGCGCGCAACGCGGGGCTGCGGGCGGCGACCGGCGCGTACGTGCTGTTCCTCGACGGCGACGACACGCTCGCCCCCGGCGCGCTGACCGCCGTGGACGCGCGACTGGCCGAGACCGGCGAGGTCGACGTCCTGTACACGGAGCACGAGCGCGTCCCCTGGTGGGAGGGCGAGCCGGCCAACCCGGCCGCCCCGCTGCTGGCGGGGGCCCCCGAGGGCGCCTTCGCGCCGGCCGAGGCCCCGCAGGTGACCGGCGTGCGGCTGCCGGCGTGGAGCGCGGTCCACCGGCGGGCCTTCCTCACCGGGCACACGCTCGCCTTCCCCGCGGGCCTGCACACGGACGTCGGCTTCGGCGGCCTGGTCACCCTGCGCGCCGAGCGGATCGCGGTGCTGCGCCGGGTCGTCGTACGGCACCTGCTGCGGCGGCAGGGCAGCCGGCTCAACCTGCCGGGCGGGCACCACGCCGACCTGCTGGACCAGACGGAGCTGGTGCTGACGCAGGCGGCCGGCCTGGCGTTGCCGGCCGGCCGGTCGGGGCCGCTGTTCGAACAGCTCTTCGCCGCCGTCCTGAAGACGGCCGCGCACCCGGCGCGGCTGCCCGGATCCCTGCGCCGGGCCTTCTTCCGCCGGGCGAGCCGGCTCTACCGCGGCCACCGGCCGGCCGGTTTCCGCGCGCCGGGCGGGAAACCGGGGGTGCAGCACCGGCTGCTGGCGGCGGGGGCGTACTCGGCGTTCCGCGCGCTGCTGGGAGCCAACCGGGCGGCGTCGGCGGCCGCCCGGCGCGTCCCGCGCCCCCGGGGACTGCGCACGCGCCTGTACTACCGGATCCAGCTGCGCCGCCGTATCGACCCCCGTCTGGCCGTGTACTGCGCCTACTGGGGACGCGGGTACGCCTGCAACCCGGCCGCGATCCACGCCAAGGCCGCCGAACTCGCCCCGCACATCCGCTCCGTGTTCCTCGTCGAGCCCGGCCGGGCGCACGCCGTGCCCGACGGCGTCGACCACGCCGTCCTCGGCAGCCGCCGCTCCTGGCAGGTGCTGGCCCGCGCCAAGTACCTGGTCAACAACGCCAACTTCGCGGAGGGCGTGGTCAAGCGCGAGGGCAGCGTCCACGTGCAGACCCAGCACGGCACCCCGCTGAAGAAGATGGGCGTCGACCAGTCGACGTACCCGGTGGTGGCCGCCGCGACCGGCTCCTTCACCAAGCTGCTGGGGCGGGTGGACCGCTGGGACCACAACCTCTCCTCCAACGCCCACTCCACCCAGGTGTGGGAACGCGCCTTCCCCGGCGCGTACGAACACCTGGAGTACGGCTATCCGCGCAACGACGTCTTCTACACGGCGACCGCGGACGACGTGGCCCGCGTCCGGCGGGAGCTGGGCGTCCCCGAGGGCAGCACGGCCGTCCTCTACGCGCCCACCCACCGCGACTACCGGACCGGCTTCGAGACGGGCCTGGACCTGGAGGCCTTCTGCGAGGCGGCCGGCGAGGACGTCGTCGTCCTGCTGCGCGCCCACTACTTCTACGACCGGGGCACCCGGCGCGGTACCGGCCGGATCCTCGACGTCACCGGGCATCACTCCGCCGAGGACGTCTGCCTCGCCGCCGACGCGCTGGTCACGGACTACTCGTCCATCATGTTCGACTACGCCAACCTGGACCGTCCGATCGTCGTGTACGCCGACGACTGGGACGTCTACACCGAGACGCGCGGCGTCTGCTTCGACCTGATGGCGGCCCCGCCCGGACCCGTCGCCCGCACGCCCGAGGAGCTGGCGCGGGTGTTCCGCGACGGCTCGTACGCGGACGGCGCGTCGGCCGCGCTGCGCGCCGCGTTCCGCGCCCGCTTCTGCCAGTTCGACGACGGCCGGGCCGCCGAGCGCGTGGTGCGCCGGGTGCTGCTCGGCGAGCCCCCGGAGGCGATCGCGCCCGTGCGGCCGCTCGCCGAGCGCGTCCCGGCCCCCGCCGCCTCCCCCCTCGTAAGGAGCTGACCCCAGCAGTGCCCCGCTTCAGCATCATCGTCCCCTGCTTCAAGGTGCAGGGCTTCCTGCGCGAGTGTCTCGACTCGGTCCTGGAGCAGTCGTACCGCGACCTCGAGGTCATCGCCGTCGACGACCGCTCCCCCGACGGCTGCGGCGCGATCCTCGACGAGTACGCGGACCGCGACGACCGGGTGCGGGTCCTGCACCTGCCGGAGAACGTCGGCCTCGGGCGCGCCCGCAACGCGGGCCTGCCGCACGCGAACGGCGACCACCTCCTCTTCCTCGACAGCGACGACACCCTCACCCCGGGCGCGCTGCGCGCCATGGCCGACCGCCTCGACGAGACCGGCGACCCCGACGTCCTGGTCTTCGACTACGCCCGCACCCACTGGTGGGGCGGCACCCGCCGCAACGCCCTCGCGCAGGTCCTCGCCGACTGCGGCGACGGCACGTTCACGGCCGCCGAGCGCCCCGAGATCCTCGACCTGCTGATGGTCGTGTGGAACAAGGCGTACCGGCGCGGCTTCGTGGAGGAGAACGGCTTCCGCTTCCCGCCCGGCTACTACGAGGACACCCCCTGGACGTTCCCGGTGATGCTCAGCGCGGAGCGCATCGCCACGCTGGACCGGATCTGCCTGTACTACCGCCAGCGCCGCCAGGGCAACATCCTGTCCACCACCAGCCGCAAGCACTTCGACGTCCACGACCAGTACGAGCGGGTCTTCGCCTTCGTCGACTCCCGTCCGGAGCTGGCGGGTTGGCGTCCCTACCTGCACCGCAAGATGGGCGAGCACTGCCTCGACATCCTGGCCAAGCCGGACCGGCTGCCGCCGTCGGACAGGGGCGAGTTCTTCCGCCGGACGGCCGAGATGTTCCGTGCCCGCCGGCCCGGCCCGGAGCCCGGCGGCGGGCCCGGCGAGCCGGTGCCGGCCGGGCTGCGGGTGCTGGAGGGCGGCTACGCGGCCTACCGGATCTCCCGGCTGGCCGGGCGCGCCGGCCGGGAGATCGCCCGGCGCGGAGGGCAGGTGCGGGGTGCGGCGGGGGCGCGGGTGCGCCGGGGCCTCGCCCCGGTCCGGGCGCGGCGCCCGCTGGATCCGGGGCTCGTCGTGTACTCGGCGTTCTCGCACCGGGGCGTGCTCGGTGATCCGGGGGCCGTCTACCGCAAGGCCCGGGAGATCGCCCCGCAGCTGCGCGGGGTGTGGGTGGTGCGCGACGAGGAGACGGCCGCGCGGCTCCCGGACGGTGTCGAGCACGTGCTCCTCGGCTCCCCCGCCTACCACCGGCTGACCGCACGGGCCGGCTTCTTCGTCAACAACGTCAACTGGCCGGGCGCGCTGGTCAAACGCCCCGGCAGCGTCCACGTCCACACCCACCAGGGCACCCCGCTGAAGTACATGGCGGCGGACCTGTTGGACAAGCCCGGCGCCCGGTACGGCGTGGACGTGCCGCAGATGCTGCGCCGCGCCGACCGCTGGGACTACAGCCTGGTCGCCAACCCGCACTCCGAACTGGTGTGGGAACGGGCGTACCCGTGCCACTTCACGTCGGTGCGGACCGGCAGCCCGCGCAACGACGTGCTGGTCCACGCCGCCGCGCGGGCGGCGGCGGACGGGCGCGCGGGGCCGGGGGTGGACACGGGTGCGGAGGTGCGTGCCCGGCTCGGGATCCCCGCCGGTCACACGGTCGTGCTGTACGCGCCGACGCGCCGCGACTACCGGCGCGGCGGCCACGTCGACCGGATCGACCTGGCCCGCTTCGCCGCCGACCTCGGTGCGGACCACACCCTCGTCGTCCGTCTGCACCCCTCCCTGGCGACCGGTCCGGCGCGCGGCCTCGGTCTGAGCGAGCTGCACCGGCGCGGGATCCTCGTCGACGCGACGGACGAGCCGCACGTCGAGGACGTGATGCTCGCCTCCGACGTCCTGGTCACCGACTACTCCGCCCTGATGTTCGACTACGCCAACCTGGACCGGCCGGTCGTCGTCCACGCCGACGACTGGGGCGCGTACGCGGCGAGCCGGGGCGCCTACTTCGACATCACCGCCGAGGCGCCCGGCCACGTGTCGCGCAGCTACCGGGAGCTGGCCCGGCTGTTCTCCTCCGGAGACTGGCGGGACGAGGAGTCGGCGCGGCTGCGGGCGGTCTTCCGCCGGCGGTTCTGCGCGTTCGACGACGGGCGGGCCGCCGAGCGGGTCGTACGGACCCTGCTGCTGGGCGAGCCGATGCCGGAGCCGGAGCGCGCGCCGGCGCGGGTCCCGGGACCGGCCACCGCGCCCGACCTGCTGGCGTCCACATGAGGACGCGGAGGACGGGTCCGCGCCCGGCCGGCGGACGGCCGCCGGGACCTCGGCCGCGCACCTGGGCGCTGGTCCTGGCCACCGTGTTCGCGCTGCTCCAGCTCGCGAACGTCACCGGCCGGGACACCCCGGACAGCAAGAACTACCTGTCGTACGCGCTGAGCCTGAGCGGCGAGGACAAGCGGGAGGCGGCGGCCGCGACGATCGACTTCGTGTGCGAGGGGGAGGCCTCGGTCGCCGTCCGCCGGCAGCGGGTGGACGTGGTGCGCTTCCACCGCGCCGACCCCACCCCGCGGATCACGGCCGAGTGCCGGGCCCGCGAGTGGCGCACCGTCGGGGCGCGGCTGGCGGCGGGGCAGACCGGCGGGCACACGGTGCCGTTCATGCCGGAGCGCTTCATGCGCATCTTCGAGGCGCGGCCCGGCTACCCGGCGTTCCTCGTCCCCTTCCTCTCCCTGTTCGGCGTGACGTGGGGTCTGTGGGCGGCCGGCGTCGTGGTGACCGCGGTGGGCGGGGTGCTGGCCTTCCTGGTCCTGCGGGCGCTGCGGGCGCCCGCCCGCGTCCGTCTGGCCGGGCAGGCCCTCTACTACGTCCTGCCGTGCGGCGCGACCGCGATGCGTCCGATGACCGAAGGGCTGATGCTGGCGCTGACCCTGACGGCGGTGTGGGGCTGTGCGCTGGCCCTGGACGGGCGGGTGCGGGCGGGCGCGTGGCTGGTGGGCGGCGCGCTGGCCGCCCTGTTCGCCGTCAAGCACTCGCAGGCCCTGTTCCTCGGGCTGTGCCTGGCGGGCGCGGCCGCGCTGATCGCCGTGCGGCGCCGGTGGCGCGGCCGGCCGGTGGGACGCGGGGTCGCCGTGGTCGCCGTCGCGGGCGCGTGCGGGGTGCTGGGGACGCTGCTGCTGGCGCGGCACCTGCGGTACCCCTCGGAGACGGAGAGCCTCCAGGACCTGCTGACCCACCACTTCTCCCGGCCGGACCGCACGCGCGTGTGGCCGGAGTTCTGGCAGCTCCAGGGGAACTTCTGGGGGGAGTGGCTGCGCCGGCAGCTGTGGCAGCCGCTGTTCGTGGCGGCGCTGGCGGCCGGGGCGTGGGGGGCGGCGCGCGGGCCGCGCCGGGCGTTCGGTCTCTTCGCGGCGGCCGCCGCCTTCACCGGGATCCTCACCCAGGCCGGGCACCCGGACATCGCCATCTGGGGAGACCGGCTGATCGTGCAGGCGTGGCTGCTGCCGGTGCTGGGCGTGCCGCTGCTGCTGGAGTCCCTCGTACGGGAGCGGGTCGCGCTGCCGGGCCTGCCGGGCCGGGAAAGGCCCGATCTGGTTCACTCGATGAGGTGAGGGCGGCAAGGCCGGTGACCCGGGCGGGAACATATGGCCAATGCCTCCCGTGCCCCCGTTCCCCGCGGTCCGATGAGTGTCGACGCCCTCGTCCGGCGTCCGCTGCGCGGTGCGACGGCGCTGCGCGGCGGACGGGTGTGGCGTCCGACCCCGTACCAGGTCTGCGGGTTCCTGTTCTGGCTGGTGATGTCACTGGCGTACTGGCGGGTGCCGTCGTGCTGCGACGCCGGCCAGCACGCGGCGGTCGTCGAGCGCCTCAAGGCGGACCTCCTGCACCCGCGCCATCCGACGGCGGACCTGCCGGGGGCGGGCAGCCCCTACTACTCGCCGTACGCGGTGGCCGAGGGGGCGTTCGCCCGGCTGACCGGGCTGACGGGCTGGGAGGTGCTGCGGGTCGCCGGGCCGGTGAACCTGCTGGTGCTGCTGACCGGCATCGGGCGCTTCACGCGCGTGCTGACGCCCCGGCCGTGGGCGCCGGTGCTCGCGCTGGTCGCGATGACCCTGCTGTGGGGCACCGAACGGGCCTGGTGGAGCGGTTACCTGGGCCTGATGTCGATGACCGGCAACCTCGGTTATCCGTCCGCCTTCGCCATCGGGCTCGCCTTCTGGGCGTGGGCGTCGACGGCGGCACGCGCGCGTGACGGGCGCCGGGTGCGGTTCGTGGGTCCGGCCGGGCTGCGCGGCCTCACCGGGTACGGGGCGGTGGGCGCGTGGTACGGGGTGATCCTCCTGGTGCACCCGATCACGGCGATCGCGGCGGCGACCGGGGGCGCGGCCTTCGTCGCGGGGTGGCAGCGGGGGTGGCGGGCGGGCCTGGCGGTGAGGTGGGGTGCGGCCGTCGTGACGGCGCTGCTGGTCGCCGCCGCCTGGCCGTACTGCGACGTGTTCGCGCTGGCCGGGGACGGCAGCGTGGACGCGATGCACCGGCGGCTGTACGAGGGGCCGGCGGGGCACTTCTGGCTGGCGCTGCTGGGGCTGCCGGCGTTGTGGCGGCGCGGGCGGCGGTCGGCGCGCGATCCGCTGGTCCTGATGTTCGCCCTGGACTGCCTGGTGGTGGCGTACGGCTGGGTCAGCGGCCACTACACCTACGGCCGCGTCCTCGGTCTCACCCTGGTGCCGCTGCAGTGGGCGCTGGCGGTGGAACTGGCGGCGCCCCGGCCGTGGGGCGCGCGGCGGCGGGCGCTGGGGGCGGTCGCGGCGGGCGGGGCCTGCCTCGGCCTGCTCACCGTGCACGCCGGGGCGGTCGTACCGCGCGCGCTGGATCCGGTCGGCTTCGCGCAGCCGCCGCGCTGGCCCTCGTACGACTGGGCCGCGCGGCACATGAGGCCCGGCGAGGTGGTGCTCACCGACGGCTACTTCGCCGTCCACGCGATCGCCGGGTACGGGGTGAACCTCGCCGCGCCCGCCTGGCCGGACGCGGCGCTGGAGGAGCGGGAGCGGCTGCGGCGGCTCGCCGACGTCGAGGCCTACCTCTCCCCGGCGTCGACCCGCGTCGAGCGGTCGGCGATCGCCCGCCGCCACCGCGTCCGCTGGCTGCTGCTCACGCGCCGGCACCCGCTGCCCGAGGAGGCGGTGGTGGTGGCGTGGAGCCGGCGGACGGGGGAGGTGCTGGCGCGGATCGCGGGGTGAGGCGCCCGCCGGGACCGGCCGGCGCCGACGCCCGGGTCACTCGATGACGAGCTCGACCTCGATGTTGCCGCGGGTGGCGTTGGAGTAGGGGCAGACCTGGTGGGCCTGCTCGACCAGCTTGCGGCCGGTCGCCTCGTCCACGGTGTCCGGCAGCTCGACGCGGAGCGCGACCTTGAGGCCGAAGCCCTCGCCCTGCTTGCCGATGCCGACCTCGGCGGTCACGGCGGCGTCGCTGACGTCGACCTTCACCGCGCGGCCGACCAGGCCGAGCGCGCTGCCGAAGCAGGCCGCGTACCCGGCGGCGAAGAGCTGCTCCGGGTTGGTGCCCTGCCCGTTGCCGCCCATCTCCACCGGCATGGCCAGCGCGAGGTCGATCGTGCCGTCGGAGGAGACCGCGCGGCCCTCGCGGCCGTGGGTGGCGGTGGCGACTGCGGTGTAGAGCGCGTCCATGGATGAACCATCCCTCTCGGAAATCGGTGTCGGGGGCGGCCGGCCCGAGCGTCCTTCGGCGTCCGGGCCGTCCCACGACCACAAGTAGAGCACACAATTCAATTGTGCACAACTAAATGGCTCGCCAGAGCTACCCTGGAGGCATGACCCCGATGTCGACATCCACTCCCGCGGCTGCCGCTGCCGCCGCCGAGGAGAACTGGCTCCGCCTGGACCGCCAGATCTGCTTCTCCCTGCACGCCGCCTCGCGTGCCTTCAACGGCGTCTACCGCGTGATCCTCAAGGACCTCGGGCTGACCTACCCCCAGTACCTGGTGATGCTGGTCCTGTGGGAGGAGGGCGAACTGCCCGTCAAGAAGCTGGGCGAGCACCTGCGGCTGGACTCCGGCACGCTCTCGCCGCTACTGAAGCGGCTGGAGTCGGCCGGACTGGTGCGGCGCGAGCGCAGCGTCCGCGACGAGCGCTCGGTGGTGGTCCGCCCGACCGAGGAGGGCACGGCGCTGCGCGAGCGCGCCCTGCGGGTGCCGCGCCGGATCGCCGACGCCACCGGCTTCGGCCTCGAGGAGATCCGCGAACTGCGCGAACGCCTCGACCGGCTCACCGCCGCGCTGGACGCGGCGGCGCCGGAGGAGGAGTAGAGCGGGCCGGACGCCGTCCGGAACCCCCGCGGGAGGCGCCGCCGCCCGCTTCCGCGGCCCGCCCCGCGCTCACAGCGCCTTGATCGCCTCGGCGGTCGCCCGCGCCAGTGCGGCCAGGTACCCCTTGGGCAGCTTCGGGCTGCGGATCACCACCGAGCGCCAGTACAACGGGCCCGAGATCAGGTCGAGCGCCAGTTCGTCGTCCAGTGCGGGGCTCACCTCGCCCCGCTGGACCGCCTCCGACACGATGCGCAGGGCGACCCCCTCCTGCCCGTCGCGCAGCGCCTTCTGCATCGCCCCGGCGATCTCGGGGTTGCGGGCCGCCTCGGCCTGGAGGTCCGGGATGACCTGCGAGGCCACCGGATGCCGCAGCGCCCGTGACGTCACCTCGTACAGCACCCGCAGGTCGCCCTCGAGGCTTCCCGTCCCCGGCGCCGGCAGTCCCTGCACCGCGATCGCCGACACGACGTCCAGCACCAGGTGCAGCTTGGAACGCCAGCGCCGGTACACCGCGGTCTTGCCCACGCCGGCGCGCCGGGCGATGCCCTCGATGGACATGCGCGCGTAGCCGACGGTCGCGAGCTCCTCGAACACGGCGGCCCGGATGGCCTCCGTCACGTCCTCCCGGAGCACGGCCGCTCCCGCGGGGGCACGGCGGCGCGGACGCGGCTGGGGGCCGTCGGCGTTCGTCGTCATGCGGACCAGCATAGGGCGTTGCGACGATACGGACCCGTCCCCACGCGGCACGCCCGACGGAACCGGACCGTCACCGCCACGCACCGGTCTCGGCGTGACGACGAAACGGTTGCGTTCCGACGCCGATGGACCTACGCTCACGTTGCGACGATACGGTCCCGTTCCGACGTAAGAAAACGTCAAGAGAAGCGTGAGAAAACGCCTGCCGACGCGGCGGCGAGCCGGAACGCGCACCCCCCCTCCCCCGAGTGAAAGCAGCGGATGTGAGCCAGGTCCTCCCCACACCGCCCCAGACGCGGCCCGCGGTCCCCGAAGACCTCGCGGCCCTCGCGGCCCGGCACGGCCTCTCGGTCAGCGGCGCCCGCCCCTCCCTGCCGGACTACGTCCGCCAGCTGTGGGCGCGCCGCCACTTCATCAGCGCGTTCGCCACGGCCAAGCTCACCGCGCAGTACAGCCAGGCGAAGCTGGGCCAGGTCTGGCAGGTCATGACACCCCTGCTGAACGCGGCGGTGTACTACTTCATCTTCGGCGTCCTGCTGGGCACCAAGCGGGGCGTCGCGGACTTCATCCCGTTCCTGGTCACCGGCGTCTTCGTGTGGACGTTCACCCAGAGCTCGATCATGGCCGGCACCCGCGCGATCTCCGGCAACATCGGCCTGGTCCGCGCCCTGCACTTCCCGCGCGCCGCCCTGCCGATCTCCTTCTGTCTCCAGCAGCTCCAGCAGCTGCTGTTCTCGATGGCCGCCCTGGTGGTCATCCTGCTCGTCGTCGGCGTGCCGCCGGCCTTCTCCTGGGTGCTGTGCGTCCCGGTCCTGATCCTGCAGTTCCTGTTCAACGCGGGCGTGTCCGGGGTCCTGGCCCGGATCGGCGCCAAGACCCCGGACATCGCGCAGCTGATGCCGTTCGTCCTGCGCACCTGGATGTACGTCTCGGGCGTGATGTGGAGCATCGACAACCTGCTGAAGAGCCACCACGACTGGCCGACCTGGCTCGACGACCTGCTGCGCGCCAACCCCGCCGCCGTCTACATCGACCTCATGCGCTTCGCGCTCATCGACAGCTTCCACGCCGACCAGCTGCCGCCGCACGTGTGGGCGTGGGCGATCGGCTGGGCCCTGTTCGCCGGCGTCGGCGGCTTCATCTACTTCTGGAAGGCTGAGGAGACCTACGGCCGTGGCTGACACAGCGAAGCTCACCGCACCCGCCGACGCGCCGGTCGGCGCCGACGAGCCGGTCCCCACCGTCGTCGTGGACGGCGTCGACATCGTCTACCGGGTCAACGGCACCGGCGCCGGCCGCGGCTCCGCGACCGCGGCCCTCAACCGCATCCTGCGCCGCAAGCAGAGCGAGAAGGCGGCCGGCGTGCGCACGGTGCACGCGGTCAAGAACGTCTCCTTCGTCGCCCACAAGGGCGAGGCCATCGGCCTGATCGGCACCAACGGCTCCGGCAAGTCGACGCTGCTGAAGGCGGTCGCGGGCCTGCTGCCGGTGGAGCGCGGCAAGATCTACACCGACGGCCAGCCCTCCCTCCTCGGCGTCAACGCGGCCCTCATGGGCGACCTGACCGGCGAGCGCAACGTCCACCTCGGCGGCCTCGCGATGGGCATGTCCCGGGAGCAGATCAAGGAGCGCTACCAGGAGATCGTCGACTTCTCCGGCATCAACGAGAAGGGCGACTTCATCTCCCTGCCGATGCGCACCTACTCCTCCGGCATGGGCTCCCGGCTGCGCTTCTCCATCGCGGCCGCCAAGGACCACGACGTCCTGCTCATCGACGAGGCCCTGTCCACCGGCGACGCCCGGTTCCAGGCGCGGTCGGCGGAGCGCATCCAGGAGATGCGCGCGCACGCGGGCACGGTGTTCCTGGTCAGCCACAGCAACGCGGCGATCCGCACCACCTGCGACCGCGTGCTGTGGCTGGAGCGCGGCGAGCTGCGCATGGACGGCCCGACGGAGGAGGTCATGCAGGCCTACGAGGCCTTCACGGGCGACAAGTCGAAGAAGAAGCCCCAGCCGAAGCCGGCCGCCTAGCCACCCGCGCCACCGGCCCCGCACGGCCCGCACCACGACGAGGGCGCCCCCCGGACCACCGGGGGGCGCCCTTCCGTGCGCCTACGGATCCGTGCGCCTACGAATGCGTCCGCAGCAGCGTCCGCATCGTCCGCATCGCCACCGACAGGTTGGCCAGGTCGAACGTCTCCGACCCCTGGATCTCCTCCAGCGTGGTGCGCGCCCGGCCCAGGATCGCCGCGTTCCTCTGCTCCCAGGCGTTGAAGCGCTGCTCGGGCGTCGAGGTGCCGTTGCCGACGGCCAGGACGTCCGCGGTCAGCGCCGCGTGCGCCGCGTACAGGTCCTCGCGGATGGAGGCGCGGGCCATGGACTGCCAGCGGTCGGCGCGCGGCAGCTCGATGATGCGGTCCATGAGCTGCGTGATGTGCAGGCGGTCGGCGAGGTCGTAGTACACCTCGGCGACGTCCAGCGGGTCCTTGCCCGTGCGGTCGGCCACCGACACGATGTCCAGGGCCGGGAAGGCGGACGAGAACCCGGCGACCCGCGTGGCGAGCTCGTCCGGCACGCCGGCGCCGGTCAGCTCGTCGTAGATCTTCTGCCACCACTCCAGGTCCGCGCCGCGCAGCAGCTTCGTCAGCTGCGACCAGACCTGCTCGACGCGCTCGGCGAAGAAGTCGACGGTCTCGGCGAGCTGGAGCGGCTGCGGCCGGTTGTTGAGCAGCCAGCGCGTGCCGCGCTCGACCAGACGGCGCGAGTGCAGGCGGATCCGGGTCTGGATCTCGGCCTCGACCCGGTTGTCGAGGTCCTCCACCGCGTCCCACACGGGCGCCGAGCAGAAGATCGCCCGGGCCGCGGTCTGCGCCCGCACGATCTCCTCCAGCGAGGCGCCGGTCTCCTCCCGCAGCCGGTGCAGGTACGTCGTGCCGCCGGTGTTGACGGTGTCGTTGACCAGCACGGTCGTGGTGATCTCACGGCGCAGCGGGTGGCTGTCGATGTGCTCGGGGAACGCCTCGCGCAGCGCCGTCGGGAAGTACGCGTACAGCAGACCGCGCAGGTAGGGGTCGTCGGGCAGCGAGGTGTGCAGCAGCTCGTCCGACACGGTGATCTTCGTGTACGCCAGCAGCACGGCCGTCTCCGGGCCGGTCAGGCCGTGCCCGGAGGCGAGGCGCTCGCGGATCTGCCGGTCGGTGGGCAGGAACTCCAGCGCCCGGTCGAGGTGGCCCTCGCGCACCAGGTGGCGCATGAAGCGCTGCTGGGCGTGGAGCATGTCCCGGGACTGGGCGAGGGCGTTGGCGATCGCCGTGTTCTGCGCGTAGTTGTTGCGCAGGACGAGCCGGCCCACCTCGTCGGTCATCTCGGCGAGCAGCTTGTTGCGCTGCTTGACGGTCATGTCGCCGTCGGTGACCAGGCCGTTGAGCAGGATCTTGATGTTCACCTCGTGGTCGGAGGTGTCCACGCCCGCGCTGTTGTCGATGGCGTCCGTGTTGATCTTGCCGCCGTTGCGGGCGAACTCGATGCGGCCCAGCTGGGTCAGGCCCAGGTTGCCGCCCTCGCCGACGACCCTGACGCGCAGGTCGGCGCCGTCGACGCGGATGGCGTCGTTGGCCTTGTCGCCGACGTCGCCGTGGGACTCCGTGCTCGCCTTCACGTAGGTGCCGATGCCGCCGTTCCACAGCAGGTCCACCGGCGCCTTGAGGATCGCCCTCATCAGGTCGGCGGGGGTCAGCTTGGTGACGCCGGTCTCGATGCCGAGGGCCTCGCGGACGTGCGCGTTGACCGGGATCGCCTTCGCCGTGCGCGGGAAGACGCCGCCGCCGGCCGACAGCAGCCCCGTGTCGTAGTCGGCCCAGCTGGAGCGCGGCAGCTCGAACAGCCGGCGGCGCTCGGCGTACGAGGTCGCCGCGTCGGGGTGCGGGTCGATGAAGATGTGCCGGTGGTCGAAGGCGGCGACCAGGCGGATGTGCTCGCTGAGCAGCATGCCGTTGCCGAACACGTCACCGGACATGTCGCCGATGCCGACGACGGTGAAGTCCTCGGTCTGCGTGTCGACGTCCAGCTCCCGGAAGTGCCGCTTGACGGACTCCCAGGCGCCGCGGGCGGTGATGCCCATGCCCTTGTGGTCGTAGCCCGCGGAGCCGCCGGAGGCGAAGGCGTCGCCGAGCCAGAAGTCGTACGACTGCGCGACCTCGTTGGCGATGTCGGAGAACGTCGCCGTGCCCTTGTCGGCGGCGACGACCAGGTAGGTGTCGTCCTCGTCGTGCCGGACCACGTCCGCCGGGGGGACGACCTCGCCGGCGACCATGTTGTCGGTGATGTCGAGCAGCGCCGAGATGAAGGTCTTGTAGCTGGCGACGCCCTCGGCCATCCACGCGTCGCGGTCGACGCTCGGGTCGGGCAGCTGCTTGGCGACGAATCCGCCCTTGGCGCCGACCGGCACGATGACGGTGTTCTTCACCATCTGCGCCTTGACCAGGCCGAGGATCTCGGTGCGGAAGTCCTCGCGCCGGTCGGACCAGCGCAGACCACCGCGCGCGACCTTCCCGAACCGCAGGTGCACGCCCTCCACCCGCGGCGAGTACACCCAGATCTCGAAGGCGGGGCGCGGCGCCGGCAGGTCGGGGATGGCCTGCGGGTCGAACTTCATGGACACGTAGTCGTGCGACGCGCCGTCCGCGGACTTCTGGAAGAAGTTGGTGCGCAGGGTCGCCTTGATGACCGTGAGGAAGGACCGCAGGATCCGGTCCTCGTCGAGGGAGGCCACCTGGTCGAGCGCGGCCTCCAGCTCCTCCAGCAGCGCGTCGACGATCTCGTGCCCGGCGCGCTGCCGGTCCGGCGACATCCGTGCCTCGAACAGCCTGACGAGCAGACGCGTGGTGTGGACGTTCGTGCGGAGGGTGTCCTCCATGTAGTCCTGGCTGAAGGTGGAGCCGGCCTGCCGCAGGTACTTGGCGTACGCGCGCAGCACCGTCGCCTGCCGCCAGGTCAGCCCGGCGCCCAGCACGAGGGCGTTGAAGCCGTCGTTCTCCGCCTTGCCGGTCCAGGTCGCGGCGAAGGCCTCCTGGAACCGCTCGCGGGCGTCGTCGGCCAGGTGGTCGCCGTTGCCGCCGCTCAGCGAGCGGGGGATGCGCAGCCCGAAGTCGTAGATCCAGGCGATGCTGCGGTCCGCGCAGCGCAGCTCGTACGGCCGCTCGTCGACCACCTCGACGCCGAGGCGGTTGAGGACCGGCAGCACGGCCGACAGGGAGATCGCGTCGCCCTTGCGGTAGATCTTGAAGCGGCGCTCGTCGGGGCCGGCGCCCACCGGCTCGTACAGGCTGAGGGCGAAGTCGCGCTCCTCGTCGAGCCGTTCGAGGTGGACGAGGTCGGCGACCGCGGAGCGCGGCGGGTGGTCGGCCTTGTAGCCCTCGGGGAAGGCGTTGTTGTAGCGGCGCAGCAGCTCCGCCGCGTGCTCCTCGCCCAGTTCGGCGGTGAGCGCCTCGGCGAACGCGTCGGCCCAGGACCGGGCGGCCTCGACCAGCCGGGCCTCGATGCGCTCCCGGTCGCCGTCGGACAGCTCCGGCAGCTCGGTGCCCTGCGGTACGCGGACGACGAAGTGCAGGCGGGAGAGGATCGACTCGGTGTTCCAGGCGGTGAAGTCGACGCTGGTGCCGCCCAGTTCCTCCTTGAGGATGTCGATGATCCGCAGCCGGACGGCGGTGGTGTAGCGGTCGCGGGGCAGGTAGACCAGCGCGGAGTAGTAGCGGCCGTACTCGTCCTGCCGGAGGTAGAGGCGCAGCCGTCGGCGTTCCTGCAGGTAGAGCACGGACGTGACGATGGACCTCAGTTCGTCCACCGGCGTCTGGAACAGTTCGTCGCGCGGATAGGTCTCCATGATCTGGAGCAGGTCGCGCCCGTCGTGGCTGTTGGGCGAGAAGCCGGCGCCCTTCAGCACGGCCCCGACCTTGCGCCGCACGACCGGGACCCGCATGACGGACTCGGTGTAGGCGGCGGAGGAGAACAGTCCGAGGAAGCGCCGCTCCCCGACGACGTTGCCGTCCGCGTCGAACTTCTTGACGCCGACGTAGTCGAGGTAGGACGGCCGGTGCACGGTGGCCCGGCTGTTGGCCTTGGTCAGCACGAGCAGCTTGTGCTCGCGCGCCTTGGCGCGGGCGTCGGCCGGGAGCCGCTCGAAGGAGGGGCTGACGGGGTGGCTGTCCTCGCCGGCGTGGTGCGGGTCGGAGCGCAGGATGCCGAGGCCGGTGCCGGGGACGGCGGCGAGGGAGTCGTCCTCCCGCAGCTGGTACTCCCGGTAGCCGAGGAAGGTGAAGTGGTCGGCGGCCAGCCAGCGCAGCAGCTCGCGGGCCTCCTCGACCTCGGGCGAGGGCAGGTCGCCGGGGACGGGCTCGTCCTCCAGCCGGTCGGCGACGCGCAGGGCCGCGTCCCGCATCTTCTCCCAGTCCTCGACGGCCTCGCGGACGTCGGACAGGACGCGCAGCAGGTCGGCGGTGATCTGCTTGAGGTCGGCGCGGTCGGTCTCGCGGTCCGTCTCGACGTGGATCCACGACTCGATGTGCGCGTCGTGCGGGAGGTCGGCGGCGGGCGCCGCGGGCAGCACCTCGATGAGCTTGCCGGTGACGTCGCGGCGGACCACGACCTGCGGGTGGATGACGAGGTGGATGCCCCGCCCCTGCCGGGTCAGCTCGTTCGTCACCGAGTCGACCAGGAAGGGCATGTCGTCGGTGACGACCTCGACGACGGAGTGGCTGCACGTCCAGCCGTTCTCCTCGACGGTCGGGGTGTGGACGCGCACGTTCGCGGTGCCCTGGGGCCGGTTCTCGGCCAGCCGGTAGTGGGAGAAGGCGGCTCCGAAGATGTCGACCGGGTCGCGGTCGGTGAGGTCCTCCGGGGCGGTGTGCAGGTAGTAGCGCTGGAGGAACGTGAGCACAGCGTCGCGGTCCGGGATCCCCGGAGTGCCCTCGCCCGTCGTCCCGGTCGGAAGGTGCCCCCCGACCGGGCTGTTCTCAGCGACCCGGGCCGCCCTCTCGAGCAACTCGGCTTTGGCTTCGTCCAGCTTGGTCTGCATTGTCCTCTGGCTCCTGTCGCGCGCCGTTGCGTGACGTTGAAGGAAATACGGTCTCTTCCCCCGTGGCGTGACGCCGTGACGCGGGGTCTCCGGTCTGCTTCGACGCTATGCCGCAAGGTGAGATGAGCGGGGGGTAATCAGCCATTCCCGACGCTGCCCCGGGATGTGACGCTGCTCTCCGCACCGCCCGCTTCCGGAGGAGGTACGGCGTCCTGGGGGTCCTTGCGCCCCCGTCCCGCCCGCGAGGACCAGCGACCGGCGCCCGGCCGCGGGTGTCGTCCGCGGTCACCGGGCGCGGGGCAGGGGCAACAGCGCCCCCGCGAGATATCGCGCTGATCACGCCACCAAGGCTATCGCTCCGCACCGGGGGCCCGTCATGAGCCGTATGTGTACAAAACAGGGGGTGGAAGTTTGACGTTCTGCACAGGGGCGGAGCCGGGCGTGGTGTGGATGGGAGACCGCGGACGGAAGCGTTCTGCGCGAGAGGCGTGGGCGTACGGAGGGGCCGCGGGCGTGCGGAGGGGCCGCAGGCGTGCGGAGGGGCCGCAGGCGTGCGGAGGGGCCGCGGGCGTGCGGAGGGGCCGCGGACGTGCGGAGGGGCCGCGGACGGGAAGCGCGCCGTGGCAGCGCGTGCCCCGGCGCCGCCTCCGCGGGCGTGTCCCGCGCCGGCTGCGCGCCGCCCGCCCGCGGCGCGGGTCCGCCTTCCCCGGGCGGCGGGAAAAGTCGACGCGGGCCCTGCCCCCGGGCACCCTGAAATCACCCCCACCTCTTGGCAAGGGCGCCCCCAAGAGGCACGTTGCTGGCAGAGCGCCCGCCCGAGAGGAGCCGCCCGACATGACCGCGAAAATCCTCATCGTCACCGGCGACGCAGCGGAATCCCTGGAGGTCCTCTACCCCTACCAGCGCCTGCGCGAGGAGGGCTACGAGGTCCACATCGCCGCCCCCGCCCGCAAACAGCTCCGGTTCGTCGTCCACGACTTCGAGCCCGGCTTCGACACCTACACCGAGAAGCCCGGCTACACCTGGCCCGCCGACCTGGCTTTCTCCGAGGTCGACCCGGGCCAGTACGCCGCCGTGGTGATCCCCGGGGGCCGCGCCCCCGAGTACCTCCGCAACGACCCCGAACTCCGCAAGATCCTCAAGTCGTTCTTCGACGCCGACAAGCCGGTCGCCCAGATCTGCCACGGTCCCCTCCTGACCGCCGCGACCGACAGCCTCCGCGGCCGCCACGTCACGGCGTACCCGGCGCTGGAGCTCGACATGCAGACCGCCGGCGCCACCTTCCAGGACACCGAGGCCGTGGTCGACGGCTCCCTGGTCTCCTCCCGCGCCTGGCCGGACCACCCGGCCTGGATGCGGGAGTTCCTCACCGTGCTGCGCGCCAAGGCGCCAGCGACCTGACCCGCCGGCCGGAACCACCACCCCGCGGCGCCCCCAGGGGGCGCCGCCGTCCGGAATCCCGCGGTCGGGGCGGCACTACGCGGCCATCCGCTCCGCCATGTCCACGGCCTCCTCCAGCGTGTCCACCACCGGCACCCCCACCTCTTCGAGGCTGCCCCGGCCGTGCGAGCCGCCGGTGTACAGCACGGCCCGCGCCCCGACGTGCAGCGCCGCCACCGCGTCGTCGGCGGCGTCACCGATCACCACCGTGCGCTCCGGGTCGGCCGTCCCCAGGGCCCGCAGATGGCGCACCATGTGCTCCGCCTTGCTGCCCCCGGACGGCCCGGTCCGCCCGTCGACCCGTACGAAGTGCGGCTCGATGCCGAAACCCCGCACCAGCGGAACGAGCTCGTCGTGGACGTACATGCTCAGCAGCGACTGGCTGTGTCCCGCCGACCGCCACCGCGCGAGCAGCTCGGCCGCCCCCTCGGTGAGCCCGCACCGCACCCGGTGCTCGGTGTAGTGCCGGTGGAAGACCGCGTCCATGACCTCCCACTCGGCGCCGGTCGGCAGCCTGCCCAGCAGCCGCTCGTAGAACTTGGGCACCGGCACGCAGTACAGCGCGCGGTACCGCTCCAAGGTGATCGGTTCCAGCCCCAACTCGACGAACGCCGCGTTCGTCGCCCCGATGATCGCGTCGTTGTCGTGGAACAGCGTGCCGTTCCAGTCCCAGACGATGTGCGCCGCTGACTTCCCCATGCCCGCAAACGTACCCGCCGCCCCTGACAAGCGAGAGTCCGCCGGCGGTCCCCGTCGCCCCGGGCCGTCAGGCCGCCGCCTCAGTCCCCGGAGCCCACCAGGTGGGGGATCTCCTGCGCGGCGAACCACAACAGCTCGTGGTCCTCGGCGCCGTCCACCACGAACTGCGCGTCGTCGTCGCCGCCGTCCGCCGCCGCCAGCGCCTCGGCCGCGGCGGCCACGTCCGCCTCCGCGTCCTCGCCGTCGACGTGCACCGACGCCGCCTTGGCCAGCGGCACGGACCGGGCCACCCGCACCTCGCCGAGCGCCGCGGGATCCAGCCCCCGGTCGGGATCGGACACGGCCGCGCCGTCCGGCACGTCCGCGGCGACGACGACCCGCCGGCGCGGCGCGCCCGGGTCCGCCGCCAGCAGCCGCAGCGACGCGAGCGCGGCCCGGCCGAGGGCCGCGTACTCCAGTTCCTCGATGTCGTCGGAGAGGTACCACTCGCGCAGCGCGGGCGTGACGGCGTACGCGACGAGCGGCCCGGACCCCAGCTCCCCCGTTTTGTGCGCCTCGGCGAGACCGGGGAGGGTCAGGGGGACGTAGACGCGCATGGTGGGCCGCTCTTTCCTTGTCGGAGGCTCCGCTCGGTGCTCCGGGGAGGGCAGTCCCGCGTCTCCGGAGCGCCTTCAGGATACGTGCGGGAGTCCCCTTTCGGGTTCCCGTCCACCCCCTCCAGACGTCAACCCCACGCCCCGGAACTCACCCGGCGCACCCCCGCCCTCCCGGGCGTCCACGGCCGACGGCCACCCTGATAGGTGAATCACCCCGACGGCCGTCCGGCACCCTCCGTCGTGTTGCCGTCACGCACCGCGACCGAGTACAAGATCGGCGACGGCAAGTTACCGCCCGGTAGAGAGTTGGCCGGGCGACCATCGAAACGGGGACCCCCTTGAACAAGGTCATGACGCGGACCCAGCACACCGCCGGCACCCGCCCTCCGGGCCGCCGCGACACCCGCCGCCCCGCCGGCACCCCGCCCCGCACCCCCAACGGCCTCGCGCCCCGCACGGCCGCGCGGACCGCGCCTCCCACCGGCCCGGCCCGCACCCCCCACAGGCCCCTCCCCCAGCAGCCGCAACCGCGCCCCACCGACCTCTTCGCCGACCGCCTCCTGGCCGTCCTCAGCGGCCGGCGGCCCGTCCACTCCATGCTCCGCCACACCCTCGGCCGCGCCTACGACGACCTGGCCCACCTCGCCGAACGCGGCCCCCTGCGCACCCCCCGCGGCATCCGCCCCGTCGTCCGCGACATCGGCTACTACGTCCCCCGCCCCGGCGCCATCGAGGCCTTCGCCCGCATCGGCGCCGGCGACCGCCTCCGCGCCATGGCCTTCCGCCTCGAACTCGGCACCGACCACCGCTGGCGCTGCACAGCCGTCGAACTGGGCGGCCCCCGCGGGCCCCGCCCCACGGACGACTGACACCGGAAACCCGCCACCCGGACGACGGCCGGCCTCCCCGCGGACCGGCCGCAGACCCCGCCCCCCTGGGCACGACGTGAGGGCCGGGCCACCCCAGGTGACCCGGCCCTCACGTCCTACGGAGCACTGCCCCTGCGCCTACTTCTTACGGCGCCGCCCCGCCTTCGCCTGCTTGCGCCGCTCCGCGCGCGTCAGACCGTCGGCCTCCGAGCGGACCGGCTCACCGTCACTGTCGAAGTCGCCCTCGACGGTGCCGCCCTCACCGTCCACGGTCGGCGCCGAGAAGTGCAGGTTCCGCCGCTGCGGGACGTCCAGACCCTTGGCGCGGATCTCCGGCCGCCCGCCCGCCTGCGCCGGCACCACGTCCTGCTTCTCCATGTCGACCGGCGCGGCCTCCTCGACCGGCACCTCCTCGACCTGCTGCTCCACCTGGACCTCCAGGTTGAACAGGTAGCCGACGGACTCCTCCTTGATGCCGTCCATCATCGCGGTGAACATGTCGAAGCCCTCACGCTGGTACTCGACCAGCGGGTCCTTCTGCGCCATCGCGCGCAGACCGATGCCCTCCTGGAGGTAGTCCATCTCGTAGAGGTGCTCACGCCACTTGCGGTCCAGCACCGACAGCACGACCCGCCGCTCCAGCTCACGCATGATCTCGGAGCCGAGCTGCGCCTCACGCGCCTCGTACTGCTCGCGGATGTCGTCCTTGATGGACTCGGCGATGAACTCGGCGGTCAGACCGGCCCGGTCACCGGCCGCGTCCTCCAGCTCCTCGACCGTGACCTTCACCGGGTAGAGCTGCTTGAACGCGCTCCACAGCCGCTCCAGGTCCCAGTCCTCCGCGAAGCCCTCGGCGGTCTCCGCGGTGACGTAGGCGTCGATCGTGTCGTCCATGAAGTGCTGGATCTGCTCGTGCAGGTCCTCACCCTCCAGGACACGGCGCCGCTCGCCGTAGATGACCTCACGCTGCCGGTTGAGGACCTCGTCGTACTTCAGGACGTTCTTGCGCGTCTCGAAGTTCTGCTGCTCGACCTGCGACTGGGCGGACGCGATCGCGCGCGTGACCATCTTGTTCTCGATCGGCACGTCGTCCGGCACGTTCGCCATCGACATCACGCGCTCGACCATCTGCGCCTTGAACAACCGCATCAGGTCGTCCCCGAGCGACAGGTAGAAACGCGACTCGCCCGGGTCGCCCTGACGGCCGGAGCGGCCACGCAGCTGGTTGTCGATACGACGCGACTCGTGCCGCTCGGTGCCCAGCACGTACAGGCCGCCGAGCTCCTCGACCTCTTCCTTCTCCGCCTTGACGGCCTGCTCGGCCTTCTCCAGGGCGGCCGGCAGAGCCGCGGCCCACTCCTCGATGTGCTCCTCCGGGTCGAGACCGCGCTGCCGCAGCTCCGCCTCCGCGAGGTCCTCCGGGTTGCCACCGAGCTTGATGTCCGTACCACGGCCGGCCATGTTGGTGGCGACGGTCACGGAGCCCTTGCGGCCCGCCTGGGCGACGATCTGCGCCTCACGCTCGTGGTGCTTGGCGTTGAGCACCTCGTGCTGGATGCCGCGCTTGCTGAGCTGCTGCGACAGGTACTCGGACTTCTCGACCGACGTCGTGCCGACGAGGATCGGCTGGCCCTTCTCGTGCTTCTCGGCGATGTCGTCGACGACCGCCTCGAACTTCGCCACCTCGGTGCGGTAGATCAGGTCCGCCTGGTCCTTGCGGACCATCGGCTTGTTCGTCGGGATCGGCACCACGCCGAGCTTGTAGATCTGGTGGAACTCGGCGGCCTCGGTCATCGCCGTACCGGTCATGCCGGAGAGCTTGTTGTACAGGCGGAAGAAGTTCTGCAGGGTGATCGTGGCGAGCGTCTGGTTCTCGTCCTTGATGTCCACCCCTTCCTTCGCCTCGATCGCCTGGTGCATGCCCTCGTTGTAACGGCGGCCGGCGAGGATACGGCCCGTGTGCTCGTCGACGATCATGACTTCGCCGTCGATGACGACGTAGTCCTTGTCCTTCTTGAAGAGCTCCTTCGCCTTGATGGCGTTGTTCAGGTAGCCCACCAGCGGCGTGTTCACCGACTCGTAGAGGTTGTCGATGCCCAGCCAGTCCTCGACCTTGGAGACACCGGCCTCGTGGATGGCGACCGTGCGCTTCTTCTCGTCGACGTCGTAGTCGCCGGTCTCCTCCAGGCCCTTGAGCGGGTTGCCCGGCTCGCCCTTCTTCAGACGGGTGACCAGCTTGGCGAAGTCGCCGTACCACTTGGTGGCCTGGTCCGCCGGACCCGAGATGATCAGCGGCGTACGGGCCTCGTCGACCAGGATGGAGTCGACCTCGTCGACGATGGCGAAGTTGTGGCCGCGCTGGACGAGCTCCTCCTTGGACCACGCCATGTTGTCGCGCAGGTAGTCGAAGCCGAACTCGTTGTTCGTGCCGTACGTGATGTCGCAGCCGTACTGCTCGCGGCGCTGGGCCGGCGTCATGTTCGCGAGGATGCAGCCGACGGAGAGACCGAGGAACCGGTGGACGCGGCCCATCATCTCGGAGTCGCGCTCGGCCAGGTAGTCGTTGACCGTGATGAGGTGGACGCCGTCTCCGGAGATGGCGTTCAGATAAGCCGGCAGCGTACCCACCAGGGTCTTGCCCTCACCGGTCTTCATCTCGGCGACGTAGCCCATGTGCAGGGCCGCACCACCCATCAGCTGCACGTCGTAGTGCCGCTGGCCGAGGACGCGCTTGGCCGCCTCGCGCACCGTGGCGAACGCCTCCGGCAGCAGGTCGTCGAGGCTCTCCCCGTCGGCGTACCGCTGCTTGTACTCATCGGTGAGGGCCCGCAGCTCGGCGTCGGAGAGGTCGACGAAGTCCTCTTCGATGGAGTTGACCTGGTCCGCGATGCGGTGCAGCTTGCGCAGGATCTTGCCTTCGCCTGCACGCATGATCTTCGAGAGGACGGACACGGGGGTTGGTCTCCTTGCCGGTCGGGCCTGGGACGGTCGGTTTCCCTTTTGACTTACTGAGCAACGGCCATCGTATGCGAGGACCCCACCACGCCGGGAGGCCTGACGTGACGAGGACCGCACACGGCCGCGCACGGATTGCGGAATTCTCCTCCACAGGGCACAACGCCCGGGGCCCGCGGATGGTGCCGTCCCCCGCGAACGAATCGCGCTGACGGTGATCACCCGCTCACCGCGCGCGAAGACGTGGCGCCCGCGCCCCGCCCCGCGCACAATCGGCCGATGCAGCCCGTCACCCTCACCACCGACCGCCTCGTCCTGCGCCCCGTCGGCCCCCGGGACACCGAAGCGGTCCACGCCGCCGCCCAGGACCCCGACATCCAGCGCTGGACCACCATCCCCTCGCCCTACCTGCCCGAACACGCCCGCGGCTTCACCGAACAGCTCGCCCCGGAAGGCTGGGCCGACGGCACCCTGTTCACCTTCGGCGTCTTCCTCCCCGACCACACCCTCGCCGGCGTCAACAGCCTCACGATGCGCTCCCTCGGCACCGTCGAGATCGGCTTCTGGACCGCCAGGGAACACCGCGGCCGCGGCTACACCACCGAGGCCGTGCTCGCCGCCTCCCGCTGGGCCTTCACCGGCCTCGCCGTCGACCGCGTCGAATGGCGCGCCGAAGTCGGCAACACCGCCTCCCGCGCGGTGGCCGAACGCGCCGGCTTCACCCTGGAGGGCACCCTGCGCTCCGCCGTCAACAACAAGGGAGTGCGCCGGGACTGCTGGGTGGGCTCCCTGCTCCCGTCCGACCTGGGCCTGCCCTCGGCGGCGCCCTACGTGCCGGCGCCGTCCACCGCGCCCGCCGCCGGCCCGTCCGGCACCTGAGCCCACGGCCGGGAGACCCGCACCGGCGCCCCCTGGGCCCACGGCCGAAGGACCACGCCCGCGCCGCCTCCGTCCGGGCGAACCCGCAGCTCACGCCCCGCTGTCACACCCACCCCCTATCGTGCGCAGCATGACCACCCCGCGTCCGACCGCAGAGCTCTCCGCAGACGAGGCCCGCCGCCTGGCCCTGCGGGCGCAAGGCTTCCTCGGCACACCCGACCGCCGGGCCGGCGTCCGCGGCGTCCTGCGTCACCTCGGCGCCGTCCAGCTCGACACCATCTCCGTCCTCGCCCGCTCCCACGAGCTCATCCCGTACGCCCGTCTGGGAGCCGTGGGCCGCACCACGGTCGAGAACGCCTACTGGAAGGACACGCACGCCTTCGAGTACTGGTCCCACGCCGCCTGCATCCTCCCCATCGAGGAGTGGCCCCACTTCGCCTTCCGCCGCCGCGCCTACCGCAACCGCCCCCACTGGAACCACCACCTCCCCGAGGGCACCTACGAGCAGGTCGTCAAACAGCTCCGCGCCGAGGGCCCCCTCACCGCCACGGAACTGGGCGGCGCGAAGAAGACCAGCGAGTGGTGGGACTGGTCCGGCACCAAGGTCGCCGTCGAGCGCGCCCTGATGTACGGCGAGGTCGTCTGCGTCGAACGCCGCGGCTGGAAACGCGTCTACGACCTGGCCGAGCGCGCCGTCCCGGCCGGCCTCCTGCACGACGAGCTCGACGACGCCGAATGCCTGCGCCGCCTGGTCCGCCTGGCCGGTCGGTCCCTCGGCGTCGGCACCCGCGCGGACATCGCCGACTACCACCGGCTCAAGGGCGAGCAGGTCGACGCGGTGATCGCCGACTCCGGCCTGGTCCCCGTCACCGTCGAAGGCTGGGGCAAACCGGCCTGGGCCGACCCCGAGGCGCTGCGAACGCCCCCGCGCGGCCGCCACCGCACGACGCTCCTGTCCCCCTTCGACTCCCTCGTCTGGGAACGGGCCCGCACCGAACGCATCTTCGGTTTCACCCACCGCCTGGAGGCGTACGTCCCCAAGCAGAAGCGGGTCCACGGCTACTTCGCCATGCCGGTCCTGGCGGGCGGCCGTCTCGTCGGCCGCGTCGACCCGACCCGCGAGGGCCGCACACTCGTCGCCAAGCAGATCACCCTGGACGGGCCTAAGGCGGTCCCGGCGGTGGCCCAGGCCCTGGCCGAGGCCGCGGGCTGGGTGGACTGCACGGACGTACGGGTGGAACGGGTGGACGCCCCGGACCTGCGCGAGCCGCTCACCCGGGAGATCGCCCGCGTCCTCACCTGATCTCGAGGATCTTCTCCCGCATCGCGTACACCACGGCCTCCATCCTGGAGTGCAACTGCAACTTCTCCAGAATGTTGCGCACGTGGTTCTTCACGGTGTTCTCGGAGATGAACAACTCCTTGGCGATGTCCCGGTTGTTCATCCCCGTCGCGACGAGCTTGAGAACTTCCAGCTCACGATCCGTCAGCCGCGGCGCCGGCACGAGCCGGCGCTCGTCGGTCCGCTGAATCATCGACTTGAACTCGGTGAGCAGTTTCGACGCCATGGAAGGGCTGATCTGCGACTGCCCGTCGGCCACCGCGCGAATCGCCGTCGACACCTCGTCCGTGGAAATCTCCTTCAGGAGATATCCGGTCGCACCCGCTTTGATCGCGTCATAGAGATCGGCTTCCTCATCGCTGATCGTCAACATGATGATCTTCGCGCTGGGAGCCACCTCCTTGATGGACGTGCACGCCTCGATACCACCGCGCTTGGGCATCCGCACGTCCATCAGCACGATGTCAGGCAGCAGGTCGGCCGCCTTGTCCACCGCCTCGGCACCGTCGCCCGCCTCGCCCACGACCTGGATGTCCTCCTCGGCCGCGAGCACGATCTCCAGCCCACGGCGGAACAAGGCGTGGTCGTCCACGACAAGGACTCTGATCGGCTCCTTGCGGGGAGTGCCCGCGTCCGGGCCCATGCCGACGACGCCGTCGACGGCATCCCCGTCATGCATCGGTCCGAAGCTGTCCGCCATCGTTCCTCCCCCTGAAGGCTGTGGCCGTGGTCCTGGGCCATCGCCAACGCAAGGCAACGACCCACCGGTTGAGCCGTTGCCGCCATGATTCCATGCCCGGACGGCAACGCGGTCACCGAGCGGTGCGCGAAGGGGTCGCACACGGATGCCCCTGGGGGCGCACAAGCGCTCCAGGGGCACCTGCTCAGCTGTCACAGGGCCGGATCATCCGCCCAGCGCGCCACCCGCCTCGGGCGCGTGCTCCTGCGTGACCATCGTGTCCGTCCTGAGGTGGATCACGCCGTAGTCGTAGGCGTGCCGCCGGTAGACGACGCTGGGTTCCTTCGTCTCGGAGTCGACGAAGAGGTAGAAGTCGTGCCCGACCAGCTCCATCTCGTAGAGGGCCTGGTCCAGGGTCATCGGTGCGGCGACATGGGTCTTCTCGCGCACCACGAGGGGACCCTCGCCCTGCACCTCGAGCGAGCCGATCTTCTTGGTGGGCACGCCCTCGGACTCGTCGGCCGGGAGGGGACTGCCGTTGCCGCTGAGGGTCGCGACGCCCGGGACGTGGTCGGGGACCTCCGCTGCCGAGAGCCGGCGTGCGCCGCGTCGCGTGTAACGCTTGTCGTGCTGCTTGCGCAGCTGGGCGTCCAGCTTTTCCGCCGCCATGTCGAGCGCCGCGTACGGGTCGCTGGCCGCTGCCTCCGCCCGGATCACCGGACCGCGGGAGCGGAGCGTGATCTCCACTCGGTCACTCCGGTCGGCCTGTCGGGGGTTGGGCTCCTTGGACACCTCGACGTCGAGGCTGATCACCTTGGCATCGAGCCTCTGGATCTTCTCCAGCTTCAGCTTCTCGGCCACGTGCTTGCGGAACCGCTCGGGCACCTCGGTCTTGCGGCCCTTGACGACGATGTCCACGCAGAACTCCGTTCCCGGATCGCTCCGCATCAACGGCGGAGCATCTCCCTTTTGCACCAGGCTCCGGCGAACCCGGAACCTCGGACTCGGTGACTTCCACCTCCTCCTCCCCCATGGACGAGATCTCCACCCCAGGTGCTGCGGGTGATAGCCGAAAACCGCAACACGGCATTCGCAATGGAGAGGTGTGGCCTGCGGCTTTCCCTCACAACCGAACATATCTCGCCCGGACGGATGTCGTCACCCTCTACTGCGGCGTACCTCCGTTCAGGTGAATTGACCTTCTCATTACCTGCAACGACTCACGTTCTCCGGCGGTTCCTGCCCATTTCGAAAGCGTCGGGCGGCGCCGCCACCACGGCCGCGCAGACCACATGACCCGCACCGCCGTCGCCCGCCGGTCCCTCCGGCACCCGGTCCGCACCTCCCTCGCGTACTCCGGACGGACGTACTCTTCTGCCTTCCCGGGTGACGCCCGTGTACACAGCCGTCGCGCCTTCACCGCCTTCGGTCCACCCGACCGCCCCGACGGGCTCCGCCGCGGCCGTCCGTTCCCGGGCCACCGCCACGCGCACGGCGCGCGCCGCCTCCGCGAGCGAGGCGCCCGTCGTGACGAGGTCGTCGACGAGTACCACGGACCCGCCGCACAGCACCCGCGCCCCACCGGGCGCCACCGCCAGCGCGCCCGTCAGGTTCTCCAGCCGTTCCCGGGAGTTGAGCCCCGACTGGTCGGCCACCGCCCGCCGCTGCCGCAGCACCGCGGCCACCCGCACCGGCATCCCCGCCCGGCGCAACTCACCGGCCGCGGCGAGGGCGACACGACGGGCGGGATCGTGCCCACGGGCCCGGACGGCCCGGGGAGCGGAGGGGACGGGCACGAGGAGGACGTTGCCGAGGCGTGGATCCGAGAAGCGTGGGTCCGGCACGCGGGGAATGCCGGGGGACGGGGGCCCCTCCCCCTCCCCCACCTCCCCCAACCCCACCCGCACCGCCCCCGCCAACGCCGCCCCCAACGGCCGCGCCAGCCCCAACGCCCCGCGTTCCTTGTGCGCCAGCAGCACGGCCCGTACCTCGTCCGCGTACCGGGCCGCCGCGTGCACGGCGGGCAGCCCGGGCGGCTCGGGCACCGGCCGTACCCGGCGCGGCGCGGCGCCGGCGAGCGCGGTCCGGCACCTGGGGCAGAGGGCCGTACGGGCACGCCCGCAGCCAGCGCACTCGGCCGGCAGCACCAGGCCGGTCAGCTCCTGCCACCACCGCCGAACGCTGTCCACGTCCACCACTGTGCCGGGCCCCCGAGAGGTCGGCCACCCCTGTGGACAACGGCCTGTGGACAACTCCCGGAGGGTCCGGGGTCAGGCCGTCACCCCGGATAGAACGCGACCGAGGCGGTCTCCTTCAGAGTCCGCCAGCCGCTGCCGCCGGGCAGCCACAGCAGCCCCTCCTCGGAGGTGGCGAAGAGCGGGGCGTCGCTGTCCTCGGAGGCGGCGATGCTGGTCACCTCGGTGAGGCCGGGCAGGGTCCCGGTCTCGGGGATGGAGCCGTCGCACTGCACGTACTGCACCTGCTGGACCCCGCCGGTCTCGCGGCCGACGACGACGAGCCGGCTGTCCCCGGCCCAGGACACGGCGGTGACCTGTTCCAGGTCGGGTGTCGCGGAGCGCAGTTCCTGCACGGAGACGGTGGGCTGATCCGCGGAGGCGTCCCGTTCGATCCGCCCGATGAGCAGGGACTGTTCGCCGTCCTTGTCCACGACGAGTGCGATCCGGACGCCGTCGGCGGCGACCCGTACGGCGTTGATCCGCCCGTCCAGTCCGGGGGTGAGCACTTCGCGGGGCTGGCCGGCGCCCTTCTCCAGCAGCAGCAGCCGTGGGGCGGCGAGGTCGCGGTCGGCGACCCACAGGTCGCCCTGGCCGTCCCAGCTGGGGGTGGTCAGCCGGTCGCTCTCGGCCTTGCCCTTGCTCTGGAGGACGGGTTCGCCGAGGAGGCTGCCGGCCGCCGTCGAGGTGACGTAGAGGGCCTTGCCGTCGAGGGAGACTCCGGCGGCGCTGTGCTCGTCGCGGGCCACGGCGACGGAGCGCAGGGGCTTGCTGCCGTCGCCGAGCGCTCCCGGCACGGGTTCGGCCGCGTCGCTGCCGCCGTTGCCGGTCGTGCGCAGGAGCCGGTGGCGGCCGTCGATGAAGTACAGGTAGTCGGGGCTCGTCTCCGCGCCGCGTTCGGCGACGGCGGTGACCCGGTCGTCGCTGAGGACGCACAGTTGTCTGCCGCCGCCCCGCAGCTCGACCTCGTCGACGGTCGGGGTGAGGCTCTGCAGCGTGAACAGCAGCTGGGCGGCCATCTCGTCGCACTTGGCGTGCCCGATGCGGGCCGCCTTGTCGTTGAGCGGCACGGTGAGTTTGTTCTGGTCGTCGGGGGCGAGCGCGGTGACGCCCTTGGCCAGCGCCGTGCCGGTGGGGAAGCTGGACCTGACGACGGGCCGCAGCCGGCTGGTGGGCCCGTTGAGCAGGGAGCGCGCCATCTGGGTCACGGGGTCGACGCGTTCGCGCACGTAGACGGGGTCGGCGACGGCCATGGGCTGTCCGGAGCCGGCGGAGGTGGTGTCGGAGGCGAAGTAGTACTTGTTGACGGACATGTAGTTGCGCTGGAAGTCCGACCTGCCCATGAGGACGCCCTGGGGCAGTGCGTCGATGCGCCACTGCCGCGTCTTCTTGTCGCGCGTGAGGTGCATGGTCTGGCTGTAGTCGCCGGAGGCGGGCGTGTACGACTGCTGCGCGTCGATGACGGCGACCTTGGTGCCGGTCAGGGTGTAGCTGGAGTCGTCGCCGTCCTCCCGGACGTCGGACTGGCTGGCCCGGGTGACCGGTCCGTCGGCGAGGACGGTCGTGGAGCTCTCCGGTTCCCAGCGCTGCGCGGCCCGCGGGGTCAGGTACTGACGTGCGGTGGAGTAGCGCGGGTCGTCGCTGGTGAGGGCCTCGAGGAAGCCCTGGACGATCTCCGAGGACGGTGCGTCGTCGCGGGGCGGCATGGCGAACACGCGGACCTGTGTGTCCTGGCGCGGAGTGGATTCGACGCCTCGCAGGTCGCCGTTGTCGGGCATGGAGGCGCACCCCGCCAGCAGTACGACGCCACAGGCGGCGTACGCCGCCGCGCGCCCCGGCGTGCGCCGGTGGCCCCCCTGGCGGTCAGCGCCCACGAAATGCCTCCCCTTGCTGGTCCGAGCCCGCGGATCCGCTGTCCGCCCGCTCCGGTGTGTCCTCGCGTGCCGTCCCTGCCGTGGACGGCTCGTCCTGTCGGCGTGCCCCGGACGCGGGCCGGGGCACGACCCGCGCGCCGTTGCCGGGCAGCGCCGTGGGGTCGGCTGTGGGCGCGACCGCGGCCGGCCGGCGGGGTGCGAACGGGGCCCGCTGGTCACCGGCGGGCTGCACGGGCACGGTGGCGCTCTTCTCGCTCCCGCCGCGCGGCAGGCCGGCGTCGTCGAGTCCGCGGTTGCGGCGCGAGTCCTTGGGTTCCAGGGGTATCGGCGAGCCCCGCAGCGGTTCGTCGGCGGTCCTGGGCAGGGTCAGGCGGAACTGCGAGCCGCCGCCGGGTTCGCCCCAGGCCTGCAGCCAGCCGCCGTGCAGCCGTGCGTCCTCCAGGGCGATGGACAGTCCCAGTCCCGTGCCGCCCGTGGTACGCGCGCGTGCCGGGTCGGCCCGCCAGAAGCGGCTGAAGACGCGGGTGGCCTCGCCGGGCTTGAGTCCGACGCCGTAGTCGCGTACGGCGACGGCGACGGCGCCGCCCGCGGAGGCGAGTTTGACGACGACGTCCTTGCCCTCGCCGTGTTCGACGGCGTTGACGACGAGGTTGCGCAGGACGCGCTCGACGCGGCGGGCGTCGGCCTCGGCGACGACGGGCTGCTGGTCGCCGAGGACGCGTATGGCCGTGCCCTTGCGGTCGGCGAGCGGTGCGGCTCCGCTGACGACGCGGCGCACGACTTCGCGCAGGTCGATCGGTTCGGCCTCGAGGGCGGCGGCTCCGGCGTCGAAGCGGCTGATCTCCAGGAGGTCGGCGAGCAGCGACTCGAAGCGGTCGAGCTGGTCGGCGAGGAGTTCCGCCGACCGTGCGGTCACCGGGTCGAAGTCCTCGCGTGCCTCGTGGATGACGTCGGCGGCCATGCGGACGGTCGTCAGCGGGGTGCGCAGTTCGTGCGAGACGTCGGACACGAAGCGCCGCTGCATGCGGGACAGGTCCTCGAGCTGGTTGATCTTCAGCTGGAGGTTCTGCGCCATCTTGTTGAAGGCTTCGCCGAGCCGTGCGATGTCGTCCTCGCCGGTGACCTTCATGCGTTCCTGGAGGCGTCCGGCGGACAGCCGTTCGGCGATCCCGGCGGCCATCCGCACGGGTGTGACGACCTGCCGCACGACGAGCCAGGCGATGGCTCCGAGGAGGACGACGACGAAGAGTCCGGCGGTCGCCAGGGTGCCCTTGACGAGGCTGAGGGACTTCTCCTCCTGGGTCAGCGGGAAGAGGTAGTACAGCTCGTAGGCGTCGCCGTTGGGGTCGTTGACCTGTTTGCCGATGACGAGGGCCGGCTGGGACTCCTTGTCGTTGCTGTAGATGATGCGGGTGTAGCTCTGTGCGGCGCCGGTGCTGGTGTTGACGCGGGTGCGCAGGTCCTCGGGGACGCTCTTGTTGGGGTCGACGAAGCCGGAGGCGCGCGGTCCGCGGCCGCCGCCGCTGTCGTCGCCCGGGGGCAGGGTCACGACGTCGAAGGCGCCCTGGCCGCCGCTGGAGAGCGACGACACGAGTTCGCTCATCCACTCGATGACGTTCTGCGAGGCTGCTCCGCCGTCCACGGCGGTCCCGTCGCCGGCGGCCGCGCCGGCCGCCTCGTCGGCCTTCTGCTTGGCGACGGCGAAGCCGCCGGTGGCCTGGCTCTGGGACGCCTTGACCTTGGCGTCCAGCAGCCCGTTGCGCACCTGTCCGATGACGACGAAGCCGAGCAGCAGCACGACGCCCAGCGACATCAGCAGGGTGGTGGCGACGACTTTGAGCTGGATGTTGCGCCGCCACAGCCGCATGAGGGGCAGCAGCGGCCGGCGCACCCAGCGCAGGAGGAGCCTCAGGACGGGGCTGTTGCGTATTCCGCCTCGCAGGAGCCCGCCGGCGAAGGGGTGTCCGCGGCGCGAGCCCGCCGCCTTCCGGCCGACAGGCCGCTCCGGGCGGGTCCCGGACCGGCCGGGGACCGAAGCGGCACTGTCTTGGGACATGTCAGCTCGGTCCTGCCTTGTATCCGACACCACGGACGGTCACCACGATCTCCGGCCGTTCCGGGTCCTTCTCGACCTTGGAACGCAGCCGCTGCACATGCACGTTGACCAGGCGGGTGTCGGCCGCGTGCCGGTAGCCCCACACCTGTTCCAGCAGCACCTCGCGCGTGAACACCTGCCACGGCTTGCGCGCCAGCGCGACCAGCAGGTCGAACTCCAGCGGCGTCAGCGCGATCGACTGCCCGTCCCGCTTCACGGAGTGCCCGGCCACGTCGATGACGAGGTCACCGATGGCGAGCTGCTCCGGCGCGGGCTCCTCCGACCTCCGCAGCCGCGCCCGGATCCGGGCGACCAGCTCCTTCGGCTTGAACGGCTTGACGATGTAGTCGTCGGCGCCCGATTCGAGCCCCACGACGACGTCGACGGTGTCGCTCTTGGCCGTGAGCATCACGATCGGCACCCCGGACTCCGCCCTGATCAGGCGGCACACCTCGATGCCGTCCCGTCCCGGCAGCATCAGGTCCAGCAGCACCAGGTCGGGCTTGGCCTCACGGAAAGCGGCCAGCGCCTTGTCGCCGTCGGCTACGAAAGACGGCTCAAAACCTTCACCACGCAGCACGATGCCGAGCATCTCGGCCAGTGCGGTGTCGTCGTCGACGACAAGGACTCGTCCCTTCATAAACGACATCATCCCATTCTCATAACGGTGAAGGTGGCGCAGGTGAGCAGGGTCACCGGCCAGTGACCATAGTCGTACCGGGCCGTCACTGTCTGCCCCCGTCCGCCGGTGCCGTCGCCGCGACCGGTGTCACGGGCAGACGCGGGGGCGCCGGCCCGACGAGCCGCTCCTCGCGGCCTCGCCGCCGGCGCCCCCGAAGGACGATCCCGGCCCGCGGCCGATCAGCCGGCCGTGAACTGTCCGGACCGGGCACACAGCTCGGCGAGCCCCTCCGCGGTCACCGGCGACACGACGCCTTCCTCGGTGACGACGGCCGTCACCAGTTCGGGCGGGGTCACGTCGAACGCCGGGTTGTAGGCCTGGGTGCCCAGCGGCGCGACCGGGATCCCGCCGCCCGCTCCCGCCACCTGTGCCTGCGGCGCGGTCACCTCCGTCACCTCGAACCCGGGACGCTGCTCCACCTCGATCGACGCCCCGTCGGGAGTGGCCGGGTCGACCGTGGTGACCGGCGCCACCACGATGAACGGCACATGGTGGTACCGCGCCAGCACCGCCAGCGGATAACTCCCCACCTTGTTCGCCACCGAGCCGTCGGCCGCGATGCGGTCCGCCCCGATCAGCACCGCGTCCACCTCCCCGGCCGCGAACAGCGAACCCGCCGCGTTGTCCGTGAGCAGGCTGTACGCCATCCCGTTGCGGGCCGCTTCGTACGCCGTCAGCCGGGCGCCCTGCAGCAGCGGCCGCGTCTCGTCCACCCACAGCCGCCGCAGCCGCCCGCCCCGGTGCGCCGCGAGCGCCACCGCGAACGCCGTCCCCTCCCCGCCCGACACCAGCGCGCCGGTGTTGCAGTGGGTGAGGATCCGGTGCCCGCCGCCGGGCAGCAGTTCTTCCAGAAGGGCCAGCCCGTGCTCCGCCATCCGCGTGGACGCCTCGGCGTCCTCCCGGTGCAGCTTCCGGGCGGCGGCCAGCGCCGCCCGCGCCCCCTGCTCGGGGTCGCCTCCCTCGGCGAGCCCGGCCCGGTAGGCGGAACGGGCCCGGCGCACGCCCACGGACAGGTTCACCGCGGTGGGCCGGGCCCCCTCGATCGCGACCGCGGCCTCGTCGACGTCGAAACCGCGCGCGGCGGCGAGCGCGACGCCGTACGCACCGGCGATCCCGAGCAGCGGCGCCCCGCGCACGGCGAGCGAGCGGATCGCCTCCACCAGCGCGGACGCGTCCGTACAGACCAGTTCGACCTCCTCGGCCGGCAGCCTCGTCTGGTCCAGGAGCACCAGTACGGGACCTTCGGGTGGTTCCTCCCAGCGGATCGCCGGTATCTCGGTGGGCGGCTCGTCCTCGCCGGATTGCGCGTACTGATCAGCCATGCCGTCAGTCTGCCCGTTATCCGGCGGACAATTGAAGGTGCGCAGCCCCGACCGCGGCCGGTTCCCCGGTGACCGCCCCATGGCACGATGGCTCCCAACCTGCCGCCGCGACCGCGGACGGGCACCGTGAAGGAGCGACGATGAAAGACACTCCGGGCTGGGCCTCGCCCGGATCCGCCCCGTCCGACGGACAGGAACCCGGGGCGTCCCGGCCTGCCGAGCCCGCCGACCGACCTCACAGCACGGAACCCGCGGACCAGCCGGTCGCACCCCCCGGGAACCGCGGCACGAAGTGGTCCGAGGAGCAGCCGCCACCGGCCCGGTGGTCCGCGCCCGCAGGCCCCCGGAATCCGGCGCAGTCCCCGCCGCCTCCCCCGCCCGGCCAGGGCTGGGGCCCCCGCCCGCCCGCCGGCGGCCCCGGCGGCTACGGCGGTCACGGCGCACCCGGCGGTTGGGGCGCCGGCTGGGGCGGCCCCCCGCCCGCGGCCAAGCCCGGCGTGATCCCGCTCCGCCCGCTCGGCGTGGGCGAGATCCTCGACGGGGCCGTCTCCACCATGCGCACCCACTGGCGCACGGTCCTGGGCATCTCGCTGGCGGTCGCCGTCGTCATCGAGGTCATCGTCGTCCTGCTCCAGGGTCTGGTGCTCGACGACTCCGCGAGCAGCACCGTCCTGACCGATCCGAGCGCCACCCTCGAAGAGCAGACCCGCGCCATGGGCGACGTCATGCTCAACTCCGGTGTGATCGCCCTGGTCTCCCTGATCGGCACGATCGCGGCGACCGCGCTCCTGACCACCGTCACCAGCCGCGCGGTCCTCGGCAAGCCGGTGACCACCGGTGAGGCCTGGCGCGACGCCCGCCCGCAGGTGCCCCGGCTGTTCGGACTGATCTTCCTCCTGCTGCTGATCGCCGCCGGCGTCGCCGCCGTCGGCGTCCTGCCGGGCGTCCTCGTCGGCGGCGACGCCGGCGGCGGACTCACGGCCCTGGGCAGCATCGTCTCCCTCGTCGTCGTGCTGTGGCTGCTGGTCCGCTTCTCCCTCGCCTCCCCCGCGCTGATGCTCGAGAAGCAGGGCATCAAGAAGGCGCTGGGCCGCTCCGCGAAGCTCGTGCGCGACTCCTGGTGGCGGGTCTTCGGCATCCAGCTGCTCTCGCTGGTCATCGCGAACGTCGTCGCGGTGATCGTCGCCGTCCCCTTCGCCCTCCTCGGCGCCGCCCTGAGCGACGGCGGCCTCGGCGCCTTCGCGGACGGCGGCAGCGACCTGGGGTGGACGTACCTCATCGTCAGCGGGATCGGATCGGTGATCGGCTCCCTGATCACCTTCCCGATCACGGCGGGCGTCGCCGTCCTGCTGTACATCGACCAGCGCATCCGCCGCGAGGCCCTCGACCTCGACCTGGCCCGCGCGGCCGGCGTCCAGGGCTACCAGGACCCCGCCACCCCCGGGAGCTGATGCGGTGAGCCTGACGGGGGGAGTCCTCACGGCACTGCCGGCGCCGTCGGACGGCGGCACACCCGTACCGGCGCCGCCCGGCCCCGGCACCCCGGCCTCGACGGCCATGTCCCGTACCGCCGGCCGCGCCGTGCGCGCCTTCCTCCGGGCCGCCGACACCTCCGCCGGCTCCGCCCTGTCAGGGACCCGCGGCGACGAACCGCCGGTGACCGTCCCCCGCGACCCCGCGCGGGAGGCGGCCCGGCGCGAACTGTCCAAACAGCTGTACCACGAGAACGACCCCAGCCTGTTCCAGCGAGCCCTGAACGGCCTCTGGGACTGGATCGACAGCCTGTTCGGCGCCGCCTCCAGCGCCGCCCCGGGCGGCACACTCGGCCTGACCGTCATCGTCCTGGCCGTCATCACCGTCGCGGCCGCCCTGTGGCGGCGCCTCGGCACCCCGCGCCGCCGGCCCGCCTCCGCCTCCGCCCTGTTCGACGACCGCCCCCGCAGCGCCGCCGACCACCGCGCGGCCGCCGCGGCGCACGCCGCCCAGGGCCACTGGAACCAGGCCGTCCAGGAACGCATGCGCGCCCTCGTCCGCTCCCTGGAGGAACGCGCCCTCCTCGACGTCCGCCCCGGCCGCACCGCCGACGAGGCCGCCGCCGAAGCCGGCCGCGCCCTCCCCGCCCACACCGACCGGCTGCAGGCCGCCGCCCGCACCTTCGACGACGTCACATACGGCGGCCGCACGGCCACCGAGCAGGCGTACCACCGCATCACCGGCCTCGACCGCGACCTGGACGCCACCAAGCCCCGCCTCACCCACAGCAGCAACGCCGACGCGGACCACCGCACCCGCCGGGGAGCCACCGGATGACGACCGGGACCCCGCTCCCGTCCACCTCGGCCTCGCCCACCGCCCGCCACCTGTGGACCCGCACGCGGGGCATCGCCCTCGCCCTCGCCCTCCTGCTGGCCGGAGCGGTCGCCATCGCCACGCTCCGCTCCGACGCCCGGCACGGCGCCCTCGACCCCCGCTCCGCCGACCCCTACGGCAGCCGCGCCGTCGCCGAACTCCTCGCCGACCACCACGTCGCCACCCGCGTCGTCACCACCCTCGCCGAGGCCCGCGCCGCCACCGCCCCGGACACCACCCTCCTCGTCGCCACCCCCGACCTGCTGACAGAGCGTCAACAGACCGAACTGCACACGGCGACCACGCACTCCGGCGGCCGTACCGTCCTCATCGCCCCCGGCAGCCGGTCCGTGGAAACCCTCGCCCCCGGCGTCACCGCGGACCCCGCCACCAGCCGCGGATCCACCCTCTCCCCCGGCTGCTCCCTGCCCGCCGCCCGGCGGGCCGGCCCCGCCGAGACCGGCGGCATCCGCTACACCACGACCCGCCCCGACGCCGACGAGTGCTACCGCAGCAACCGCCTCGCCACCCTGGTGCGCGTCCCGGCCGCCTCCGGCGGCGACACCATCGTCCTCGGCGCTCCCGACGTCCTGTACAACGACCGCCTCGACGAGCAGGGCAACGCCTCCCTCGCCCTCCAGCTCCTCGGCTCCCGACCCCATCTGGTCTGGTACCTCCCCACCCTCTCCGACCCCTCCACCACCGCACCGGACGACGAGAAGAGCTTCCTCGAGCTGATCCCCTCCGGCTGGCTCTGGGGCACCCTGCAACTGTTCGTCGCGGCAGCCCTCGCCGCCCTCTGGCGGGCACGCCGCCTCGGCCCCCTCGTGCCCGAAAAACTCCCCGTGGCGATCCGCGCCTCCGAAACCGTCGAAGGCCACGCCCGCCTCTACCGCAAGACCGACGCACGCGACCGCGCGGCCACCGCTCTTCGCTCCTCCACCCGCACCCGCCTCGCCCCTCTCGTCGGCCTCCCCGTCGCCCAGGCGCACACGCCCGAAGCCCTCGTCCCGGCCCTGTCCGCCCGCCTCCACGACACCGGCCGGCCCCTGCACCCCCTCCTCTTCGGCCCGCCACCCGGCGACGACACAGCCCTCATCGCCCTCGCCGACCGACTCGACGCCCTCGAAAGAGAGGTACGCCGTCCATGATGGACCCGACCACTGACAACGCCGGGAACACCGGGGACCCGGACGACGCCCGCGCCTCCCTGGAGGCCCTGCGCGCCGAGATCGCCAAGGCCGTGGTCGGCCAGGACCCCGCCGTGACCGGCCTCGTCGTCGCCCTCCTCTGCCGCGGACACGTGCTCCTCGAAGGCGTCCCCGGAGTCGCCAAGACCCTGCTCGTCCGCGCCCTCGCCGCCGCGCTGGAACTCGACACGAAACGCGTCCAGTTCACCCCCGACCTGATGCCCAGCGACGTCACCGGCTCCCTCGTCTACGACGCCCGCACCGCCGAGTTCTCCTTCCAGCCCGGCCCGGTCTTCACCCACCTCCTCCTCGCCGACGAGATCAACCGCACCCCGCCGAAGACCCAGTCCTCCCTCCTCGAAGCCATGGAGGAACGCCAGGTCACCGTCGACGGCACCCCGCGCCCCCTCCCCGACCCGTTCCTCGTCGCCGCGACCCAGAACCCGGTCGAGTACGAGGGCACCTATCCCCTGCCCGAAGCCCAGCTGGACCGTTTCCTCCTCAAGCTCACCGTCCCCCTCCCCTCCCGCCAGGACGAGATCGACGTCCTCACCCGGCACGCCGAGGGCTTCAACCCCCGCGACCTGCGCGCCGCCGGCGTACGCCCCGTAGCCGGTCCCGCCGACCTGGAAGCGGCCCGCGCCGCGGTCGCCAGGACGACGGTCTCCCCCGAGATCACCGCTTACGTCGTCGACGTCTGCCGCGCCACCCGCACGTCACCGTCCCTCACCCTCGGCGTCTCCCCCCGAGGCGCCACGGCCCTCCTGGCCACCTCCCGCGCATGGGCGTGGCTCACCGGCCGCGACTACGTCATCCCCGACGACGTCAAAGCCCTCGCCCTGCCCACCCTCCGCCACCGCGTCCAGCTCCGCCCCGAGGCCGAGATGGAAGGCGCCACGGCCGACTCGGTCATCCACGCGGTCCTGGCCCACGTCCCCGTCCCCCGCTGATGGCACTCACCGGACGCGCCGCGCTCCTCGCGGCCCTCGGCTCCCTCCCCGTCGGCATCTGGGAACCCGGCTGGGCGGGCCTCCTCGCCGTCAACGCGCCCCTGGCCGCGGCCTGCGCCTGCGACTTCGCCCTGGCGGCCCCGGTCCGACGCCTGCGCCTGACCCGCTCCGGGAACACGTCCGTACGTCTCGGCGACAGCGCCGACGTCACTCTCACGATCACCAACCCCTCCCGCCGCCCCCTGCGCGCCCGCGTCCGCGACGCCTGGCCCCCCAGCAGCTGGCGGCCCGGCACGGAAGTCGCCGCGTCCCGCCATCGGCTCACGATCCCCGCCGGCGAACGCCGCCGCCTCACCACCCGCCTCACCCCCACCCGCCGCGGCGACCGACACGCCGACCGCATCACCATCCGCTCATACGGCCCCCTCGGTCTCTTCTCCCGCCAAGGCACCCACAAGGTCCCCTGGACCGTCCGAGTCCTCCCCCCGTTCACCAGCCGCAAGCACCTCCCCTCGAAGCTCGCCCGCCTTCGCGAACTCGACGGCCGCACCAGCGCCCTGACCCGCGGCGAAGGCACGGAATTCGACAGCCTGCGCGAGTACGTCCCGGGCGACGACACCCGTTCCATCGACTGGCGCGCCACCGCCCGCCAGTCAGCGGTCGCCGTCCGCACCTGGCGCCCCGAACGCGACCGCCACATCCTTCTGGTCCTCGACACCGGCCGCACCTCCGCAGGCCGTGTCGGAGACGCCCCCCGTCTCGACGCCTCCATGGACGCGGCCCTGCTCCTCGCCGCGCTGGCCTCCCGCGCCGGCGACCGAGTGGGCCTCCTGGCGTACGACCGCCGAGTCCGCGCCCTCGTCCAGGGCAGAACCGCCCGGGACGTCCTCCCGTCCCTGGTGACAGCCCTGGCCACCCTGGAACCCGAACTCATCGAAACGGACGCCCGCGGTCTCACCGCTGCAGCTCTCCGTACGGCCCCTCACCGCTCCCTGATCGTCCTCCTGACGACACTCGACGCGGCCCCCGTGGAGGAGGGACTGCTCCCCGTCCTGCCACAGCTCACCCGACGCCACACAGTCCTGGTCGCTTCCGTCGCCGACCCCCACATCGCCCGCATGGCCACCTCCCGCGGCACGATCGACGCCGTCTACGAAGCGGCGGCCGCGGCCCGGGCACAGAGGGAGCGCCAGCGCACGGCGGAACAACTCCGCCGGCACGGAGTCACGGTCGTCGATGCCACACCCGACGAACTGGCACCGACACTGGCGGACGCCTACTTGGCCCTCAAAGCGGCCGGCCGCCTCTGACGGGATTCCGCGACACCGGGCAGTGGGCTCCCTGCGGGAGTCCATAAAACCGGGACCGCCCAAGAGCCCTGAACGCAGAAAACCCCCGTGCCGAACGGCACGGGGGTTTTCTCACAATTTGTTCGGCGGCGTCCTACTCTCCCACAGGGTCCCCCCTGCAGTACCATCG
>NZ_JBIRHK010000028.1:0-92184 GCF_044328485.1 Streptomyces sp. NPDC017936
GGGGTGCGCTTCCAGGACCCCGGCGAAAAAGACGAGGTCAACCCGGGCGGGGGTGAAGGTGTACCGCCTGTACCCCCTACTCCGGTTAACGGTGAAATCGGCTCTCGTATAGGGGTAACCGGAGCACACGGTACAGGCGGTACACGTCCTCAGACCGACCCCGGGGCGGACCCGTTCGCGGGTGATCCTTTCGCGGAAGCGGAACCCGATCACGCGCCCGTGGCCGCCGTCCCCGCCCCGTCCCCCGCGCCCGAGGCGGAGACCGCCCCGCCGCGCGCCGGCGGCTGCGTCGGGTTCGACCTCGAGACCCACTCCGCCGGCCGCCTGCACACGCACACCGACCTCGGAGGCGACCCGTACGTCCGCCTGTCCGGCTACGTCACCGAGGACGGCGAGGAGGTCGTGGTCAACTCTCCGGCGGAGCTGATCAAGCGGCTGGAGGACGCGGACGAGATCTACGGGCACAACCTGCTCGGGTTCGACCTGATGGCTCTCGCCCGGCACCACGGCGCCGATTACGACAGGCTGGCCGCCAAGACGGTGGACACCATGCGCTGGGCCATGACCGTGGACCCGCCCGGCGCCAAGGGTGAGAAGCCGTGGTCCGTCAAGGGTTACTACTCCCTGGACGGCCTCGCCGCCCGGCTCGGCCAGCCGGGCAAGACGGACAACCTGCGGGCCCTCGCCATCAAGCACGCCCCGGAGGAGGTCGACGGCCGCAAGCTGACCGACGACGAGCGTGCGGAGATCGGGTACGGCCGGATCCCCGCCGACGATCCGGAGTACCGCGCGTACTTCAGCGGCGACCTGAAGGCGACCCGGGGCGTGCGGCGCGCTCTGGGCGAGCCCTCGGACTACGTCCGGCGCGAGATGCGGGTGGCCCACCTCCAGCACCGCATGACGTTCAACGGCTGGCGTGTGGACGTCCCCGAGCTGTCCCGGCTGGTGCAGGCCGAGGCGGACAAGCGGCAGGAGTCGCTGGAGTGGCTGCACGAGAACTGCGGCGTGCCGCTGACCGAGACGGTCGGCCGGGGCCGGGGCAAGAACCGCGTCTTCACCGAGGTACCGCGCAAGTCCCCGCTGTCCTCCAACGAGGGCCGTGAGGCCATCATCCGGGCGTTCGCCGACCGGGGCCTGCCGTACTACCTCAAGACGTCGTCCGGGGTGCTCAGCACCAGCAAGGAGGCGATGGGTGAAGGCGCGTACCTGGTGGGCAAGGGCAAAGAGACCCGCGAGGTGCCCGCCCTGCTCAACCCGAACCGCCGCCCCTTCCACCCGGACGCGGACTGGGCCGCCATCGAGGAGATGGCCGGTCACATCGTCACCGTGACGTCCTCGGTGCAGAAGTACGCGGAGATCCAGAAGCACCTCGTCGGGGACCGGGTGCACCCGAAGGTCGGCGATCTTCAAGCGTCGGGCCGGTGGGCGTACATCAACCCGTCGGTGACCAACATGGGCAAGCGCGGCGGCAAGGTCCACCAGCGGCGCCCGATGATCGCCGACGACGGCACGCTGCTGATCGCATTCGACCTGGACCAGGTCGACATGCGCGCGGTCGCGGGACACAGCCAGGACCCGGCGTACATGGCGCTGTTCGCCCCGGGCATGGACGCGCACAGCATGGTCACCGATGCCGTGTTCGGCCGGGGCAACTGCGGGTGCACCGGACCGAAGCACACCTGCGAGTGGCGGGACAAGGCCAAGGCGTCCGGCCACGGCTGGAACTACGGCATGGGCGTCGACAGCCTTGTCCTCCGCCAGGGTGTCGAGCGGACGGTGGCCCAGCAGTTCGACGACCAGATGAACAGCCAGTTCCCGGGACTGTGCGCCTGGCGGACCGAGATCCGTGAGCGGGGCAAGGCCGGCCAGTTGCTGGACAACGGGTTCGGCCGGCTCATGCGCTGCAACCCCGACCGGGCGTGGACGCAGGCGCCAGCGCTCATGGGCCAGGGCGGCGCCCGGGACATCATGTGCGAGGCCCTGCTGCGGCTGGTGGACATGATCCCCGAGGCGACCGAGTGGCTGCGCTGCGTCGTGCACGACGAGGTGGTCCTGTGCGTCCCCGACCACATGGCAGACGGCGTGAAGGACGCGGTGCTGGAGGCGTTCACGTTCGAGTTCAAGGGCGTGCCGATCACGGCCGGGGCGAGCAAGGCGGCCTGGTCGTGGGACGCCTGCTACGAGAAGTGAGGCAGCCGTGACCACGATCGGACAGGAGCTGTGCCCGGCGTGCGGCCGGGTGGTGTGGCTGGTCAGGCTGCACACCGGGCCGGCGTACTGGCACGGGCCTGACCGGCAGTCCGACTGCCTCGAGCCCGGATTCGTCCGGCCGGACGAGGCCGAGGCGGTCCGGCGCATCCGGGAGCGCGAGCCGGACCTGGTGGCGAGGGCCCACCCGTGACGCGGCGCCGGGACAGCTCCCGAGGGGTTGTCCCGGCACCCTGGCCGTGGTTTAATTAAATCGAATGTCCCGGCGGTCGCCCGGGGCACGACCAAGGAAGGCAGGACCGGATGACGGACGAGGAGTACGAGGCCGCAGCGCGCGGCATCGACCGCATCGAGCGGGCCCGGCGGAGCATCGACCGCCGCCGGTACACCGACCGGGTCGGCAACGACTGGAAGCCGGGCGAGCAGGGTGAGGCGCACCCGGAGGTCGTCGGCACCTACGGCAAGGCCGTGCTGGACTACAGCGACGACGGCCTGCGGTTCCAGGTGAACGGCTACACCTACGACGGTCACGCCCTGTACCGGCGGGAGTTCGCGTCGCTGGACGCGGCGCTGCGCAACGGCTCCCGCGTCGCCAACGAGGGTCCGACGCCGGCCGAGCACGTGGAGGCCTGGAACGCGCACCACTCCATCGGTCGGGCGGTCCGCTACTGGACCGGCTTCCGGGAGGGCGCCGGCATCAAGGGGCGCACCCGCAGCGCGGCCACGGTCCTCGGCGGGCACACCGCTGTCGTCTGGGTCACCGGGCATGACGCCTGCATCGCCCTCACCCACGTCAAGCCGATCCCGGAGACGGAGGCCTGAGCCATGGCGAAGCAGAGTGAGGTCATCGGCCCCCGCACTCACGAGAGCAAGAGCTGGTTGCGGAAGATCGGGCGGTCCACCTACCGGTTCCGGCTCTGGGACAACGGCACGCACAAGCGCATGGAGGTCCACCGTTCCATCGGCGGCCGGGGCCGCCACTGGGAGCCCGTGCACGAGTGGATCCAGACGAAGGAGACGAGCCGGTGAACGCTCTGACCCCGAAGACCTTGAGCGAGCTGAGGCTGAGGCACGCTCAGCTCACCGACCGGGCCGAGACCCTGCGCGGAGCGCAACGGGCCTGCCTGCCGACCGCGCCCCGGTTCACCGCGCTGGGCCGGGAGATACGCGACGTGCAGGCGAGGGCCGACGACTACGCGGCCATCCTGGCCGCCGTCCAGACCAAGGAACTGAGGAAAGCGTCATGACCACCACGCTGGAGCGCCTGGCCACCGGGGAGAGGCACGACCCGGAGATCCTGCTGCCGAACACGTACAGCACCCTGCTGCACACCGTGGAGACGCGGTGCCCTTGCGGCAGCACGGCGTCCGTCCGTGACGGCCTGCTGGGCACCCACGAGCCGAGGAAGGTGTGGGACGCGAACGGAACCCAGATGCGCGCGGTCATCCGGGACGCCTACGGCGTCGGGGCCACCTGCCGCTACAGCGGCCGGACCGTCACCCTGGCCGCAGCCCTGGAGCGCGACAACGCCCTGACTCCGGCGGAGCGGCACGCCCGGGACGTCACGGTGGCCTGGCTGGAGGCGGGCATCGTGAACAAGGCGCCGGCCGGCTACGCCCTGCCCAAGCCGGTCGCCGCCCTGTTCGCCCTGGCGGAGGCCAACGGCTGGACCACGGCGCAGGCGTGGGCGCCCGGGGACGACGGGTTCCTCTTGAACCTCCGGGTGGGCCGGCCGGGCGGCTGGCAGTACGACCTTTCCTACTTCGTCGCCCCCGGCGTCGCGCGCCGGACCCGGTTCGGGCTGTGCCACACCCCGGAGCGGCTGAGCCCGCATGACACCCCGTCGCTCAAGGCCATCACGGCCGCGATCCGGGCCAACCCGGTGGAGGGCTGAGCGGTGAATAGGCGTGAGGCCCGGCGAGAGGCCAACTTCCGGGCAGGGCTCATCCTGGAGTCCGTGTTGGCGGCCGGCTGGTCGTCCGACCCGGACGTGGTGGAGCGGTACGGCCAGGATGTCGCGGATGTCATCGCGGAGGAGATGGAGAGCATCGCGCAGTCCCTGCGCAACCGGGGAGGGCGGGAGTAGTGGGCCGGGCCAGCGGCGGCGGCACCTGCCCCCTGTGCGGCAACTACGCCTCGTTCACCACCCGGGGCGCCCTGTACGTGCACCGGGGCGACGTGCGCGTGATGATCGGCCGGCGGATCCCGGAGGCGACGGCATGAGCGTCCATCTGGAGTGCGACCGCTGCGGGCAGCAGGAGCAGACGTCCAGCGTGATGCTGTTCGCAGGCACCTGCGGACCGGGGATCCCGACGGCGCGGCCCGAGTTGCCGGCCGGCTGGGTCCGGCCGCGACTGCCCAACGAGGACGGGTCGGCGGACTACCGGGAGCTGTGCCCCGGGTGCCGGACTGACCTGCTCAACTTCATGAAGGGCGTCGCCCTCCCCGGCCGGACGTTCCCGGCGGAGGAGGAGGAGTCATGAGCCGGCGGCCGGGGCCGCCCTGCGGCAACAACCCGAACGTCCGGCTCACCCCGGGCGACAGGGCGGTGGTGGAGGAGTTCCGGGCGTACCTGGCCGCGCGGAGCCGGCCGTGCCCCGGCTGCGGCCACCGGGGCCACAAGGGCATGGTCTGCCGGGCGCCCGGCGACGTGGACGAGTGCGGTTGTGAGGGGAGAACGGACGATGCTCAGGGATGAACGGCGCGGGACAGCGGTTCCGCCCCGGATACAGCCGACCGCCGTGTCCTGTGCGCTGTGCGGCAGCGTGGTGCGGGTGGGCGACGGCGGGCTGCTGGCCGTTCACCCGGGGAAGGAACTGGCGGCCGACGGCCTCCGGGTCGTCATCTGCAAGGCGTCGCGGTTCACCCCGGACGGGGCCCGGACGCTGGCCGTGCGCGAGGCGGCGGACCTGGACGCCCTGCGGATGCGTGCACACCCCTGACCCGTCGGCAGGCGAAGCCCCGGAGCCTTCCCGGCCCGGGGCTTCGCCGTGCTCCGGAACGATCATGGTCTGTTGCGGATCTACCATCGCCGCGACGTCGGACCATGAACGAAGGGGTGCGGATGACGGCGCGCTACGTGGAGACGAGGGACGTCCCGCTCACCGACCTCGCCCCGTTCCCCGGCAACGCGAGGCGCGGGGACGTCGCCCGCATCACGGAGTCCGTGGAGCGCAATGGCCAGTACCGCTCCCTGGTCGTCCGGCAGGGCGACGACGGCACGCTGGTCGTCCTCGCCGGAAACCACACACTCCAGGCACTTCAACGCCTCGGACACACGGCGGCCAGGTGCGAGATCGTCCAGTGCGACGACGGCACCGCCACGCGGATCAACCTGGTGGACAACAAGGCCGCCGACGAAGGCGACTACGACTCCGAGGCCCTGGCCGTGCTGCTCGCGTCCATGGACGACCTCGCCGGCACCGGGTACGACCCGTACGACGTGGACTCGGTCGCCACCGACGCGGCGGGCCCGGCATGGGAGGCGGGCCAGGCACGGGAGCTGGAGCAGGCGAGGGACGTACTATCCGCCGAACCGCAGGCGGCGCCATCGGGCCGCACACTCGCCCGGCACGTTCCGCTGGACGTGATCTTCTCCAACTCCCGGTTCTTCTGCGCGACCATGGCCGGGTACGAGATGGGGTTCCAGCCGGGCATCATCTCCACCGCCCTCAGCGCGGCGCGACTGCTGAACCGCCGCATGCCGAACCTGCGCCTTGGCTTCATGGACAACGAGTGGCATGACTACGACCACGCCAAGCACGTGGCAGCCGTGGCGGAGACGAAGCCGAAGTACGCCACCGTGCGCGATGTGATGACGAAGGCGCAGTGCGAGGCCGCAGGCGTCGAGTTTTACCCGCTGGAGCGGATCCTGGAGATGGCCTCCGAGGTCGCCGAGCACGCGGACCACGTGATCATCATCCCCAAGTACGACTGTCTGGACCGGATCCCCGAGGAGTACGTGGTCGGCTTCTCTGTGCCCACGTCCTACGGCGGCACCCCGATGCCCGCCGAGGCGCTGGCCGGCCGGCGCGTGCATCTGCTGGGCGGGTCCTGGGCCAACCAGCGCAAGTATCTCGCCATCCTCGGCGATGACGTGGTGTCCCTGGACAACAACCACCTTGGCCGCATCGCCGAGTTCGGATCCTTCTACCTGCCCAGCGGACAGGTGGCCCGCCTGCCCGACTTGCACCCCGACATGCCGCGCACCTGGCAGGCCGCGTGTGTCCTGTCGCTCGCGTCCATGCGTGACGACCTGAACGCCACTTTCGCCACCCGCATGGAGCCGCTGGTGGACGACGGCGCGCCCGAAGCCCCGCGACCGCGACCCGAGGAGTCCGCCGCATGACCAGGTACCTGGGCCGCAGCCACACCGCGCCGATCGACGCTGCGGACGTGGACGTCGTGGACGTCCACCCGGAGACGGGCGACGTGGAGTTTGCCACGGAAGAATTCCAGGCCGTGTGCCCGGTGACGGGCCAGCCGGACGTCTACGCCTTGACGATCCGGTTCGTGCCCGACGGCCGGTCGCTGGAGTCCAAGTCCCTGAAGCTGTACCTCTGGTCGTTCCGGGACCGGGGCCTGTACGCCGAGGATATCGCCGCGACGATCGCCCGGGACCTGTCGGGTGTCCTCGGGCGGGCCGTGCAGGTGAGGGCTGTGCAGCGCCCGCGCGGCGGCCTGACCCTCACCGCCTCCGCCCTCGTCGGCCCGCCCGCCTGAACCGACACGCACCGGAACGATCATGGTCTGTTCCGGTCTTAACATCGCCGCGACGTCGGACCATGGAGGGTGCAGCGATGCTCACGACCGTTGGAACCGAGCGGGTTCCCCTGGAAGACCTCGAGCCGTTCCCGGGCAACGCGCGCCGGGGCAACGTGGAGCTGATCCTGGACTCCCTGCGCGCGAACGGCCAGTACAAGCCGCTCACCGTGCGCCGCAAGGACGGGACGTTCACGATCCTCGCCGGGAACCACACCTTCCTCGGGCTGCTCCGCCACGAGGAGGACGGCCGCGACGCCTGCGCGGACTGGGAGCTGTCCAACGACCGGCCGTGCCAGCTCTGCATCGCCGTGGACAAGGACGACCCGACCGCGCTCGCCCACCTCATCGAGTGCGACGACGCCACAGCCCGGCGCATCAACGTGGTGGACAACAAAGCCTCCGACGAGGGCGACTACGACCAGCAGGCCCTCGACGCCATCCTCGCCACATTCGACGGCGACCTGGTGGGCACCGGCTACAGCGCCAGCGAGGCCGACCTGTTCGCCGCCACGCCGGCGGTGCCCGAGGCACCTCCGTCCCTGGACGACCTCGCCGAGCAGTACGGGGAGCCGCAGGAGACCGACCTGTGGCCGGTCATCCGAGTGCGCGTCCCGCCGGCCGTGCGCGACGACTTCATGGAGCTGACCAAGGACTGCGAGGACCCGTCCGACGACTCGGTGCGCTTCATGGCGCTGGTGCAGCGGGTGAGGAACGCCGCGTGACACCGCTGCGCTGCCTGCTCTCCTACGCCTTCTTTCGCAGCGTCGACCTGGCGGAGCTGGTGGGCGAGCTGCGCGCGGCCTACGGCGGGCCGGTGGAGGTGTTCGCCGACTCGGGTGCGTTCTCCGTCGCCACCACCGGCGCCACGGTGCGCCTGAAGGACTACGCGGCCTGGCTGGAGGAGTGGTCCCCGGTCATCACCACGGCGGCCACCCTGGACGTCATCGGCGACCCGGACGCCACGGCCCGCAACACCGAGGCCCTGCTAGGCGCTGGACTGCGCGTCCTGCCCACCTTCCACGTTGGCACGCCCTGGTCCGTCCTGGAGCGGCTGTGCAGGGCGTACCCGTACCTGGCCCTGGGCGGCATGGTCCCGCACACGAAGTATCCGCAGGAGGTGATGCGCTGGCTCATCCGGGCATTCCGCATCGCCGCCGACCACGGCGCCGTCTTCCACGGCTTCGGCCAGACGCGGGCGGCCACCCTCGCGGCCCTGCCGTTCTACAGCGCGGACTCCTCCACGTGGATAACCGGGGCGAAGTACGGGGGCATGGCCTTGTGGGACCCACGGCACACGGTGGTGATGCGGCTTCAGACCGGCGTGCCGGCGGAGGCCCGGAGGCACGCCCGACTGCTGCGCGACCACGGCGCGGACCCGGCGGTCGTCGGCCGGCCGGGCTTCGCCCACACCAGTCACCGCACCGCCGAGGAGCACCGGGTCGAGTACGACATGATGCGGGCGACGTCCATGCGTGCCTTCCAGCGCCTCGGGCAGTGGCTGGAGCAGCGGCACGCAGTCCCGGCCCCGCCCGGCTGGACGACCACCGGCACCTGCCTGTTCCTCGCCTTCGTGGACCGCAAGCAGCTCGTCCTCGCCGCGCGCACCCTCGGGGGTGAGCTGTGTTCCGTTTCCTGATGTCGTTCCACTACGGCCGGACCACCGACCTCCAGCGGATCGTGGACGCCTACGGCGGACCCACCGAGGTGTTCGCCGACTCGGGCGCCTTCTCCGCCGCCACCCTCGGCACGACGATCCGCCTCGCTGACTACGCGGCCTGGCTGAAGGACTGGCAGGGGGTCCTCACCACGGCCGCCACCCTGGACGTCATCGGCGACCCGGACGCCACCCAGCGCAACACGCTCGCGCTGGAGGACATGGGGCTCCGGGTGCTCCCCGTCTTCCACACCGGTTCCCCGTGGAGCCGGCTGGAGAAGCTGTGTGCGCGGTACCCGTACGTCGCCCTCGGCGGAATGGTCCCGTACACCCGGATGTACGGCGAGGTGATGCGCTGGCTGGTCCGGTGCTTCCGCATCGGAGCTGAGCACGGCACCGTCTTCCACGGCTTCGGCCAGACCAACGTCACCGCCATGGCTGCCCTGCCGTTCTACTCTGTCGACTCGTCCACCTGGTCCCTCGGCGCTCGCTTCGGCTCGCTACGTCTGTGGGACGAGGGCTCAGCACGCATCCGGCAGATATACGTGGGGCGCCCCGGCGAGGCTCGCAAGCTTGCCCCGTTGCTGCGCGGGCACGGCGTCGACCCGGACGACGTCTCCCGTCCGGGCTTCGCGTTGAAGGCAGGCAAGCCGCCCGAGCAGTTCCGCCGTGAGGACGTTCTGCTGCGCGGCACGCCGGCTGTCGCCTTTCATCGCCTCGGCCGGTGGCTCCAGCGCCGCCACGACGTCGCCCCGCCACCCGGCTGGACCTCCCGGGGCACCTGCTTGTTCCTCGCGGACACGACCGTCAGCAACTTCATTCCTGCCGCGTACGCCATCGCCGCCGACCTACGGAAGGACACTCCGTGATCAAACCCCTCGCCGTGCTCTCGTTCTCCGGGGGCATGGATTCCACGACCCTGGCCGCCCGCTACGCGTCCAAGGGCTACGACCTGCTCCTGCTGTCGTTCAACTACGGCCAGCGCCACCGCCGGCGCGAGCTGGAGGCGGCGGCCGGGATCGCCGGATACCTGGGCGCGGAGCACCACGTCGTCGACCTGTCCTCCGTCGCTCCGCTGCTGCCCGGCACGGCCCTGACCGACCCGGGCGTGGACGTCCCCGATGGGCATTATGCGGAGGAGTCGATGAAGTCGACCGTGGTGCCCAACCGCAACGCCATCATGGCGTCCATCGCCCTCGGGGTGGCCTCGGCCCGGGGTGCGGAGCTGATCGGTCTGGGTGTCCACGCCGGCGACCACGCCGTCTACCCGGACTGCCGCCCGGAGTTCGTGGAGGCGCTGCGCGAGATGGCGGCCGTCGCCCTCGCCGGGATGCACGTCCCGCAGATCGCCACCCCGTTCGTCCACATGACGAAGACGGAGATAGCTGCCTACGCGGACAGCATCAAGGCGCCGGTCCACATGTCCTGGTCCTGCTACAAGGGCGGCGAGGTGCACTGCGGGACCTGCGGCACCTGCACCGAGCGGAAAGAGGCGTTCGCCGACGCCGGCCTCACAGACCCGACGGAGTACGCGGCATGAACGGTGTGACGGTCCGGCACAATTTCGAGACGGCGCACCGGCTGCCGCACCTCGGCGGCAAGTGCTTCAACCTGCACGGCCACTCCTGGTGGGCGGAGATCACCGTGGCGGCGCCGGCGCTGAACGGCGAGGGCATCGTCGTGGAGTTCGGTGCCTTCAAGCGGGCCGTGCGCGAGTGGATCGACACCCACCTGGACCACGGCGCGATGCTCGGCACCGACGACCCGCTGCGCCCCGTGCTGTGCTCCATGGGCTGCAAGGTGTTCGAGTTCGAGGACGGCTGGCCCACCGTGGAGGCGACGGCGGAGCTGCTGGCGTCCGTCGCCTCGGGGATCCTCGCCACGGTGCCGCACGCCGACGGCGCCCGCGTGGTGAACGTGGACGTGCGCGAGACGGCCGTCAACGAGGCGTCGTGGACCGGGGAGCAGCCGTGAGCGGCCCGGCGCGGCCGTCCCTGGTCGTCTCCGAGATATTCGGGCCCACCGTGTCCGGCGAGGGCCCGACGCTGGGGCAGCGCTGCTCCTTCCTGCGCCTGGGCGGCTGCAACCTCACCTGCACGTGGTGCGACTCCGCGTGGACGTGGGACGCCTCCCGGCACGACCTGCGCGCCGAGCTGACGCGCATGGGCGCGGAGACCGTCGTCGGGCGGCTGCTGGACACCGGCGTGAGGTTCGTCATCGTCTCGGGCGGTGAACCCCTGCTCCAGCAGGGCTACCCCGGCTGGGGCGCGGTGCTGCGCGGCCTGACCGGCGCCGGCGTGCGGGTGGAGGTGGAGACGAACGGCACGGTGGAGCCCACCGGGGAGTCGGTGCGGCTGCTGGCCCGCTTCATCGTGTCCCCGAAGCTGGGGCACTCGGGGGTGGCCCGGGAGCGGCGCATCAACGGCCCGGCGCTCAAGGCGCTGGCCGCCACGGGGAAGGCGGTGTTCAAGGTCGTCTGCCGCGACGCCGACGACGTCGCCGAGGCGGAGGAGGAGCTGGTGGCCGCGCACGGCATCCCGGCCCGGCGGGTGTGGGTGATGCCCGAGGGGACCGACTCCGCCACCCTGTCCCGCCACCTCGCCGCCATCGCCGACCCGGCGGTGGCGGCCGGATTCAACGTCACCACGCGGCTGCACGTGCACGCGTGGGGAGATGAGAGGGGCCGATGAGCGAGACCTTCACCGAGGCGCTGCGCGCCTGGTTCGCCGGCCGGGGACTGGACCCCGACTCCGAGGCCCTGGCGGGCACGCCGGACCGGATGCTGCGGGCGCTGGAGGAGTTCACCGCCGGGTACGCACAGGACGCCGGCGCCCTGCTGGGGCGGACGTTCGACGTCGACCATCCGGGGCAGCCCATTGCCGTGACCGGCGTGGAGTTCACGAGCGTGTGCGAGCACCACCTGCTGCCGTTCACCGGCACGGCGGACATCGCCTACCTGCCCTCCCCGGGCGCACGGGTGGCGGGGCTGTCCAAGCTGCCCCGGGTCCTGGACGTGTACGCGCGCCGGCTCCAGACGCAGGAGCAGCTCACCAAGCAGATCACCGACGTGCTCGACAAGCACCTGGACACCCTCGGCTCCGCCTGCGTGATCCGCTCCGAGCACGGCTGTCTGGCCCACCGTGGGGCACGCAAGCCGGGCGCGGTGATGGTGACCGCCTCGTTCACCGGCGTCTACCTGAGCGACCGGGAGGAGCGCGCAGACCTGTTCGACATCATCGGTACGCCTTCGCGCGGTGCGCGGCGGGGCTGGTGAGCCGTTAATCGTTAGGGAGGCTAAGGACCATGGCGAAGGGTGACCCGCCCAACCAGCAGCCCAGCCACCGGGCGATGGTGGCGCAACGCCGGGCGAGAGCCATCGAGCTGAAGAACCGGGGCCTGTCCTGGCAGCAGGTCGCCGAGCAGATGGCCCCGGCCTACCTGGACTCCGACGGCCAGCCGTCGGCCGCCGCAGCCTGCGTGGACGTCTCCCGCGCGCTGAAGCAGGCCAACAAGGAACTGTCGATGGGGCTGGAGGAGTACCGCGAGGCGGCGCGGATGCGGCTGGACGGCCTGCGCCGCCAGGTCTACGCGGTCCTCGCCCGGCCCCACTACGTGCTGCACGCCGGGCAGATCGTCAACGGCCCCGACGGCCAGCCGATGCGCGACGACGGCCCCGTGCTGGCGGCCGTGGACCGGCTCATGCGCATCGAGGAGCGCCAGGCCAAGATCGACGGCACGGACGCCTCGGAGAAGCTCACCATCGCCCTGGACCGCCGCGTGGACGAGGAGACCACGGTGGTGGTGGAGGCCATCCTGGCCGGCGCCAACGCGGTGGAGATGGAGCCGGCGCAGCGGCAGCGGATGCTCGAGGCCGCCGGCGCGCACCTGCGTACGATCGAGGGCGAGGTCGTCGGCGAGACGGAGGAGTCGTGAGGCGAGGCGTAGCCGCTGCTCCCCACGGGTAAGTGGACCACCGGGAGCGTTGTCCACGTACCCGCACTGAGGAACCGCCCGGCGCCGCACCGGGCGGTTCTTTCGTGTCTCCGAGGCCGTTCGGCGATTTCCCTGTCCGTGGCTACTCTGCGGCCACGGATCACGGACCAAGGAGACAGGGGGCGCCGTGCGCGTTCTGCTGACCGGTGCGTCGGGCTTCGTCGGAAGCCACGTTCTGCGCCATCTGCTCGCCCACACGGACTGGGACATCGTCTGCCCGGTGTCGTTCCGCCACAAGGGACTTCCCGCACGCGTCGCCTCGGCGGTGTGCGACACCGACTGGGCCGACCGCGTGGACATCGTCCACTGGGACATGCGCGCCCCGGCCGACCCGTTGACGCTGCACCTGCTCGAGGGCTGCGACGTCATCATGAACGTGGCCTCCGAGAGCCACGTGGACCGCTCCATCGCCGACCCGGCCGGCTTCGTTCAGAACAACGTCGCGCTGATGCTCAACGTGCTCGAGGTCGCGCGGGCCATCGAGCCCCGGGTGCTGCTCCAGATGTCCACGGACGAGGTGTACGGCCCCGCCTACGGCGAGCACCGGCACACCGAGTGGGAGCCGGTTATCCCGTCCAACCCGTACAGCGCATCCAAGGCGGCGCAGGAGGCGGTGGCGGTCAGCTACTGGCGGACCTACGACGTGCCGGTGGTCATCACCAACACCATGAACATCATCGGGGAGATGCAGGACCCGGAGAAGTTCCTACCCATGGTGGTGCGCGGCCTGCGCGACCGTCTGCCGATCACGGTGCACACCGCGCCCGACGGCACCCCCGGCTCCCGTTTCTACCTGCACGCGCGCAACCTCGCCGACGCCTGGCTGTTCCTGGCCCGCCGGTACACCGAGGACGCGCCCGACGTGACGACGATGAGCGGCGAGACGTACCGCATCGCCACGGGGCCGGCCCGCTACCGCGACGGCGCCTCCACACGGCCCGAGAGGTACCACATCGTCGGCGAGCGCGAGGTGGACAACATCGAGATGGTGCACCTGGTCGGCCGGATCCTCGGGCTGGACGAGGGCGCCGTGGACGGCCTGATTCAGCGCGTGTCCTTCCACGCCTCGCGGCCCGGCCACGACCTGCGCTACGCCCTGGACGGCTCGCTGCTGGCCCGGCTCGGGTGGAAGCCGCCGGTGCCGCTGGAGGAGTCGCTGGCGCGCACGGTGCACTGGACCCTGAGGCATCCCGAGTGGCTGGCCTTGTGAGCACCCGGTTATGGCGCCGGGGTGTCTGGTCGGCCGACTGGCCCCGCAGTGGTTTAGATAAATCACTGTAGGGGGATTTAATTAAATGAGAGTGTCCCGGCCGTACCGGAGGATCCGACCCGGGCGACGCCGGACGACAAGGACCCCGGGCCAGTGGACGTGGCCCGGGGTCCACACCAATCTACGGAGGGAGCCGCCCGACCATGGACACCCCGCCCAGGCGGACCTTCGCCGTCCTCACCGACCGTCAGCGGCGCATCCTGTGGCTGCTGTCCACGGGGTACACCCGGGAGGACATCGTCCGGGAGATCCCCGGGGAGACGCCCGGCGGAATCAAGAGCGCCTGCACGCGCATCTTCCGTCTGCTCGACGCGGCCACGGCCGCGCAGGCCGTCCGCAACGGGTTGCTGAACGGACACATCGGCCCGTACGCGGACTGCGGCACCCTGGCCGCCTACCGCAAGCACATCAAGCGGGACGAGACCATCTGCGCGGCCTGCAAGCGCGGCAACCGCGAACGGGTGGAGGCCGAGGCCGCGCTGAAGACCCGCCGGGTCCGGCTCACAGAGCCGCAGACGAAACTGCTGCGGGCGTTCGCCGCCGGGCGCACGGTGGAGCAGTTGTGCTCCCGATGGGGTGTCAGCCAGCACCGGATCAAGGCCCTCACGGCGTCCGTCTACCTCGCCCTCGGCGTGGACCATCTGCCGCAGTCGGTGCGCCGCGAGGCCGCGCTGAAGGAAGCCCGGATGCGTGGGATCCTCGGCGTCCAGCCGCCGGACTCCGTCCCCAGCACGGCCCGCCCGGTCACCCTGTCCGACACACAGGTGAGGATCCTGGTGGAGCTGGAGGCGGGTGCGTCCCTCTCCGAGGCCGCCCGGCGCCTGAACCTGCATCCGGGCACCTGCTCGTCCCGGCTGAGCGAGGTCTACCGGCGCCTGGATGTGGCCTGGATGGACAAGGACACCCGCCGCACCGAGGCCCTGCGCCGGGCCCGCGCGCACGGCCTGCTGCCCGAGCCGGCGTCCACCTGAGTCGTTTGGCCGTTTCGTGACCTCGTCGTACCGTGCCCGGCCGGAGGTGGTCACCCATGGCCAAGCACCGCAGCATGTCCGTGTCCGGCGCCGCGATCCTAGGATCGACGGGCGCCGTCGTGACACTGCTCAGTACCGGCACCCCGGCCCAGGCGGCGAGCCTGGAGACCTGGGACAAGGTCGCCAAGTGCGAGTCCGGCGGCAACTGGTCGATCAACACGGGGAACGGGTACTACGGGGGACTTCAGTTCAGCGCGTCGACATGGGCGGCCTACGGGGGCCGCTCTTTCGCGTCCCGGGCCGACCTGGCGACCAAGGCGCAGCAGATCACCGTGGCGGAAAGAGTCCTCGCCGGACAGGGCCCCGGCGCCTGGCCCGTGTGCGGCGCCCGCGCGGGCCTCGCCCGGGGCGGAGCCGCGCCGGAGGTGAAGACGTCCACACCCAAGGCGAAGCCCAAGACGGTGGGCCAGGGCGTCGCGGCCAGGGCCGTGGCCTTCGCCCGGGGAGCCCTCGGCAAGCCGTACGTCTACGGCGCCACCGGCCCCGGTGCCTACGACTGCTCCGGGCTCACGCAGGCCGCGTGGCGCTCCGCCGGCGTCGCCATACCCCGCACCTCGCAGGCCCAGTGGGCCGGCCTCGCCCGCGTACCCGCTTCGCAGGTGCGGCCCGGGGACCTCGTCGTCTACAACGGCGCCCGGCACGTCGCGCTCTACATCGGCGACGGGAAGATCATCGAGGCGCCGCGCCCCGGCAAGGCCGTGCAGGTCGCGCCGTGGCGGTCCGGTTGGTACGCCTCGCACTTCACCGGCGTCGTCCGGCCGGCCGGCGTCTCGGTCGTCGTCCAGGTGGTGCCCGAGGGCCGGGACGAGAAGCCGGCCGCGCCGAAGCGGGACAAGGGCCGGGACGCCGGCTCGTCCCTGGCGGCGAGGATGGCCACCGGCCGCTACACCGTGCGCCCCGGTGACAACCTGTCAGCCATCGCCGCCGTCCACGGCTTCCCCGACTGGCGCCGGCTGTACGACGCCAACCGGGACAAGGTCTACGACCCGGACCTCGTCTTCCCCGGCCAGGTGCTGCGGATCCCGGACAACAACGGCGAGGCCGCGTAGACTCGGGCCGCTGGCTCCAACCGGCATCGAGCCCGCCTCCCCGTCCCCGTGGAGGCGGGCTCTGTCACGCTCCGGAAACCGCGCGCCGCCGCACAGCCGACAATGGCGGGCATGGTGGACCGGATGCTGAGCCGCAGTGCGGCGGAGAAGCTGCTGATGCACGCGGCCACCCTCACGCAGCCGCGATGGACCCCGCTGCCCCACCAGGTCCCGCCGCCCGGCGACTGGTACGGCTGGCTGCTCCTGGCGGGCCGTGGCGCCGGCAAGACGGACGCCTGCGCCCGGTACGTCCACGAGCACGTCATGGGCCCGCCGTGCCTGCCCGGCCCCGTCCCGCACTGGGTCGGCATCATCGCCCCGACCCTCGGCGACGCGGCCACGTCCTGCTACGCCGGTCCGTCGGGCCTCCGGGTGCACAGCCCCGAGGCGAGGATGGTCACCGTCCAGGGCGGCACGGTCATCCGGTGGCCGAACGGGTCCGAGGCGAAGGTGTTCGGTGCGGACGACCCGGGCAGCATCGAGCGCCTGCGCTCGGGCGGCAACCGGTGCCTCGCCTGGCTCGAGGAGATGGCCGCGTGGCGGTACCTGGACGACACCTGGGACCAGATGCGTTTCGGTCTGCGCACGGGGCCGAGGCCCCACTGGGTCGCCTCAACCACCCCCAAGCCCCGGGCGTTGATCAAGAAACTGTCGTCCGGAGGGGTGCCCAACGTCGTCCTGTCCCGGGCGTCGATGTACGACAACCCTCACCTGCCCCAGCACATCCGGGACGCGCTCGAGGACGCCTACTCCGGAACGCAGATCGGCCGGCAGGAACTCCACGCCGAGATCATCGACCAGGACGAGAACGCGCTGTGGACCCGCGCCATGATCGACAACCACCGGGTGCGCCCCAGCGACCTGCCGCCCCTGGTGCGCAAGTCGGTCGGCGTGGACCCGTCGGGCGGCCGGGGCGAACAGGGCATCATCGTGGTGGGCAAGGCGATGGTGGAACACCTGCGGGTGGTCAACGGCCGGGAGCGCCCCGCACAGCTCGCCCACGGCTACGTCCTCGCCGACCGCACCTGCCACCTCTCCCCGGACGGCTGGGGCCGCCGGGCCGTGCAGGCTGCCGTCGACCACGAGGCGGACGACATCTGCGTGGAGACCAACTTCGGCGGGGACATGGCCGTCAACACCATCCGCGCGGCGGCCGACGCCATGGGCATCAACATCCCCATCAAGGTGGTGCGCGCGACGCGGGGGAAGAAGGTGCGCGCGGAACCCGTCAGCGCGCTGTCCGAGCAGGGCCGTTGGCACCTGGCCGGGGAGTTCCCGGAGCTGGAGGACCAGATGTGCACCTGGTACGACGAGCTGGACTGGTCCCCGGACCGGCTGGACGCGATGGTGTGGCCGGCCTGGCACCAGCGGATCGTCAAGCCGACGATGACCGGCACGACGTCGTCCAAGGGCCTGGCGACGGCCACGCGCACCATCGGGTGAGATGGTGAATCGGCGGATCTGCCCTACCCTGCCCTGGTCTATCTCGGGAGGGACGCCGTGCGGCACTTCCGCTACTGGGGAGCGGTCTACATCCTCGCCCTGCTGTTCGCCGGGTCGTGGGCCGGCCAGGCATGGGCCATGCAGCCGGAGATCCACGACAAGGGCTGGGTGGAGTTCTGGTCCGCGACGTTCGAGAACTGGCAGAGCGAGTGGCTGCAACTGGTGTTCCAGGCAGTCCTGCTGCTCGGCGCCAAGCACCTGATGTTCAAGGCCGACGCCCGGGACCTGGAGCGCATCGAGGCAAAGCTGGACCGGGCGCTGGCCCGGACCGAGCGGTGAACCGGAGGTAATCATGGGCAAGGTCTACGGGCGGGAGCCGGCGGTGTGGCTGGCCGCAGTCGGCGCGGTGTGGCAGATCCTCTCCGCGTTCGGGCTCGGGTTCGACGCGCAGCTTCAGTCCATCATCACGGCCGTCGTCGCGGCCGTCCTCGGCGTCATCGTCGCCGTGCAGGTCGGTGACGGGATCATCGCGGCCGTCAACGGCCTCGTGGTCGCCGGCGTCTCGCTGGCCTCCTACTTTGCGTTCGAGTGGGGCGCCGAGACGCAGGCGCAGGTCGTCGGCGCCGTCATGCTGCTCGTCGCCTGGGTCGTCACCAGGCCCAACGTCACGGCGCCGGTCCCGGCAGTCGTATCCCCTCCCGGCAAGCTGGTGGCTTGACGCAACCCGGCCACCTGGCGGAACGTCTCCCCTACGGCGGGGCGCTCGGCCTGGTGGCCACCTCCAACTCGTCGCCCGACAGGGCGTCCCGTCCACGGACCCTGGAGCCCAGACCGTGCCCACTTGGCTGCTCATCGCCTGCATGATCCTCGCCGCCTACCGCGCCTCCCGCCTCGCCGTGAAGGACACGTTCCCGCCGGTGCTCTGGCTGCGCGACCGCCTCGCCGGCGGCTGGCGCCCCCTGACCGAACCGGAGCAGGAGAAGTGGGCGCCGGGACGTCCACGGGAAGAGGAAGGGTTCATCCGGCATCCTGCGCTGGGCACCCTCGCGGTCATCGACGGTGAGCTGAACAGGTACGTGCGCCGGGCGAAGTGGAGCCCGCACTGGCTGGCGGAGCTGGTGAGCTGTCCGTGGTGCGTGTCCGGATGGCTGTCCGCCGCCCTCACGGCCGCCGTGGCGTTCACCGTCGGCGTCCCGGCCCCGTTCCTCGTGTGGGGCGCGGTGTGGGCCGGCGCGGCCCTGCTCGCCTCGCGGGAATGGGCCTGAGAGACGCCGCACGCAACGAAGCCCCGCCCGTTCCCGGGCGGGGCTTCTGTTTCCCCGCCGACGCGGGGACGAGGTCGAGCACTGAAACGGAACACCCCCGCGTACGCGGGGAGCAAGAGACGCTGCTCTACTCATGCGGTCCATCCCCGCTGACGCGGGGACTGCCGGTCGCCCGGCGGGACTCACTATGGCACACGGCGCGGATACCCCGCAGGCGAACCGCGCGGATCACGCCCGGCTTGTCGGTGGCAGCCGATAGCCTGCGGCCCATGGACGTCACCAGGAACCCCGACGGCAGTCACCAGCCGCCCTACAACCCGGAATGGCCGCCGCACCTCCAGCTCGAATGGGTGGCGGGCGTCGCTGCCGAGGAGACCGGGCTGCGCATCAACGTCATCAATCTGGGTGACGACAAGTACGCGCTCCACGTCGGCAGCAGCGGACAGTCCCCGATGTCCCTCTCCGACGCGTACGCCTTCCTGGACGGCGTCCAGACCGGAGCACGGGAGGCCCGGCGATGAGCGCTAAGTGGACCGACCAGCGCCTGGTGCGCGTGGACCGGAGCTACGACCTGGAGCGGGCCAGCGATGGGTTCTCCCGGTTCGGCGAGTATCTGCGGCTGAACGCCAGCCTGTTCCGCGACGCCTGGCGGGACGAGCCGGCGCCTGTCAAGGACCCGGCGGAGTTCGCTGTGCACGCCTGGCGGGTGGCGACCTCACCGGTGATGGCGCCAGGCTATGTCCGGTGCCGTCCGGACCTGCACGGCGTCACCCTGCACCGGGATGACTACGATCACGCGCTGTACGCCGAGGTCCGGGTGCCCCTGCGCCACCACCACCTGTACGCAGGCGAGAAGAAGTTCCCGTACGCCTGGCAGGACTGGGAGGCCGAGCGCTACGACGCCCCGTTCCCGGAGCTGGAGGAGCCGCGCGAGACCAAGCGGCCGGCCGTCCTCGCGTCGGCGGTCGTCCGCGTGCCGGGCGGGGAGTGGAGCGGCCTGGTTACCCCGTCCGCCTACGAGGGCCGCACCCTCACCAACGAGGCCATGGAGACCGTGTCCATCGTGGTGCAGTACGTCAACGAGGACGCCGGCCCGATTGTGGAACGTCTGCTGAGTTGAGCCCCGGCTGTCGGTGGCAGCCGATAGCCTGCGGACCATGACGACCGAGGAACCCCGGGGCGCCCGCACGCACGCCGTCCCGCTGCCCGAGGCCCGCCGGGTGAAGCGCGCCATCGACTCACTGGAGACCGGGCTGGACGTCCGCAGGCCGGCTGGCGCGCAGCATCCGATGGGGGACGCGGGCTACGCCGCGCAGTACCTCGGGATGCTCAAGGGCCTCGTGGCGCAGGTCGAGGAAGGGCTGCGCGGCGGGCCGTTGCAGACGGACGTGCAGAAGGGGTGGTTCGCCGCCTACGAACGTGACGTCCCGTCGATGCTGGCCAACACGGCCGCACAGCTCCGGAGTCTGTCCGAGTTCGCCCGGCAGGGCATCGTGCAGGTGCCGCACGCCTCGCAGCAGATGTCCGTCGCGGCCGCAGCCCTGCTCGCCGCGCATCATGCCTTCGCCGCCGCCTCCGAGATCGCGGTGGGTGTCGGCTCCCCGGACTTCCACGACGACGAGGTGATCAAGCAGTCGGAAGAGATGTACGCGGCGGCCGACATGCTCACCGACTACGTGACGCAGAAGCGGGCCGAAGGGTTGTAGTCCGGCCGGGCCTATGATTTAATCAAATCAAGGAACACCGACCAAGGAACGGGGACCACCATGAGCATCCTGCACACCACCCACGGCACGTGGCGGACGCTGAAGACCACGGAGCAGGTCTTGGGACTGGTGCACGTCGAGGGCTACAGCGTCGAGGAAGCCGTGGAGGAGATCCGCGACGATGCGGCGCGCGGTCAGGCCACCGCGTACAACACCCTGAGCCCGCAGCGGAAGGCCGAGGCCATCGCCGCGAGCACCGCCATGACCGAGCTGGGTATCGAGATCGCGCGGAGTCTCCTGAAGGGCGAGCAGGCGGACGCGCTGGGCGTCGTGAGTGAGGCCCGGAAGGTCGCCGAGCAGCACCTGAAAGAGGCCGGCCGGACGGTCCCCACCCTCGGGACCGAGGGCTGACCGTCATGAGCAACCTGAAGATGAACCGCACACCCCGTGTCCCCGCAGCCGACGCCGTGGAGGTCGGCAGCCTGCTGCGCGACCCGGCCGGCCGGAGGTACGTCGTGGTCCGCAAGAATGGCCGCGACTACTGGACCGCCGAGCTGGACGACGTTCAGTGCTACGTGGACGGCCAGGGGATGTACGACGAGGTCGCCGCGCCCGAGGGCTGGGACGAGGCCAGCTACCCGCAGACCGTGGCGGGCACAGCGGCACCCGAGATCGTCGCCGCCCTGCGCGCGGCTGTGGAGTACGAGGAGAAGCTGCGCGCCATCATGGTGCACGTCCCGCCGTCGCAACACCGCCGCCTGTACAACGCGTCGCAGGACGTGCACAACTGCACGGCGTACATCGCCCGGAATCCCGAGAGCGCCGAGCGCTTCCGCGACCTCCGTGCCCGCGAGTTGCGCAAGGTCGTGGACATCACCGGTACGGAAGCCAACGCGGCCATTGCCGTCGGACTGGACGGCGAGACCGTCGCCCGGTTCCTGGCCGGACAGGACTGACCGCCCCCGCTGCACGAAGCCCCGGAGCCTCACGGCCCGGGGCTTCGTCATGTCACAGGAACCTGTCCACCAGACCCTCGTAGACCTTCACGGCCGCCGCCGCGTGCGTGCGCTTGAGCGCCTCGTCGTCCCTGCGGCGGATGTACCGCATCGTCGTGGAGAGGTGACTGTGGTCGGCGAAGCGCCGGATGTCGTCCGGGTCCACGCCCTCGTCGTACATGTGGGTCAGCTTGCTCGCCCGCAGCACGTGCGGGGTGAGGTCCCGGCCGGGCAGGACGCCGGCCGAGCGGCCGAGGCGGTTCAGCAGCCGGTCCACGGCGTGCCGGTCCATCGGCCGGCCGTCGTCGTCCAGCAGCAGCGGGCCCGACTCGCGGCCGTCCCAGCACCGGGCGCCCAGCTCGCACAGCAGCGGCGGCAGCGTGAACACCCTGCCCTTGCCGCCCTTGCGGGTGAGATCCAGGCGGCACTTCCCGCCCGCCTCCTTCAGGTCGTGCATGCCGGCGGCGCAGCACTCCGACACCCGGCCAGCCAGCGTGTAGATGAGAACCGGCACGAGGGCCTGCCGCGCGGTGGTCGCCTGCGCGACGACGGCCTGGAACTCGGGCACCTCGAGAACCGGTGTCATCGCCGTCTCGTCGTTCTGGTCGATCACCGGACGGTCATGCTTGGTGATCGGGTTGATGATGTTCAGGCGGGTGCGGAACCGGGTGTACTCGATCAGCGAAGTCAGCGAGGACGCCAGGCGGTTGACCCGCCGCGCGCCCAGGCCGATGTCCTCCGTCCACGCGCGCCAGGCTGGGATGACGTCCGAGGTGATCGCCCCGAGGTACCACGGCTCCGTCCCCACCAGCTCCCGGCCGGCGCGCGCCCAGTGCCGGACGTCGTCCGCGTACTCGCGCCGGGTGCCGTCGGACGTGAACCGCTCGGAGGACAGCCACCCCACGACGTGCTCGAACGTCTGCGCCTCGCACAGCCCGTGCAGCAGGTCCAGCCGGTGCACGCGCGGCCCGAGCCGGCGGGTCCTCGGGTCCCGGGGCGCGACCGTGCCCAGCCGCTCACGCAGCCGCATGACCGCGCGCAGCGCCGGGTCGTCGGCGGCGAGGGTTCCGGGTTCCGTGGTCGTGATCGTGGTGGTGGTCACGGGCGAGGAGCCTACCGGAGCTCAAGATCATTTAGAGCGCCAAACACACGTTTTGCGCTTCGCCAGGAGCGGTTCTGCGGGAACGGCGTTCCGTGGCACCCTGCGGGTTGCACGGTCGGCGGCATCTATGATTTAATTAATTCATCGGGCGGAGAACCCGACGACCAAGGAACGAGGAGATGGCTGTGAACAGTGCACTGATTGCCAACGAGGTCCAGAACGTCGCGCCGTCTGGGCTGCGCGAAGGCGACGAGTTGCGCGACCCCGCCACCTACGAGCCGTTCGGTATCGTCACCAAGACGACGCGGAAGCGCACGGGGCACGTGACCGTCTGGTACCGCAACGTCAAGCAGGACGTTACGTATCTGGACCTCCCCAAGTCCGTAAAGCAGGTCAAGATCAGCCGACGCTGCCAGGACTGCCACGGCAACGGCTGCGCACCGTGCGAGTACAGCGGCCACCAGGCCCGTCGGTCCTGACGTCCCGCTCACCGAAGCCCCGGAGCATCGCCGCTCCGGGGCTCCGGTCATTCGGCCGTATCGCCGAGTTGCGGCACACTCGCGCCCCATGACTGGACTGACGTTCAACCGGGCCGGCTACAGGATCGTCACCGACCTGCCCGAGGGGATGCGACCGTGGCGCGACCGGCCCACTGCGTGGGAGAACGTCTCGCCGTCCACCGGCACGTACCACCTGAACGCGGACGGGGTGTACCTGTACTACCCGACCGCGAGCAGCCCCGGCCTGGACCACCCGGTGGGCCAAGCCCAGTTCGGTCTCGGCTGCGTCACCAGCTACCGGGCGGAGGCCGACCCGGCGCGCCGCGCCGTGTTCCTCACCCGGGCCAAGGCGCAGGCGGAGCGGCTCATCGCGCGGCGCACCGAGGCGCGCGGAGCGTGGTGGTTTCCGTACGGGTTCGACTTCACGCACACCGTGCACAGCGGGGTGTCGTACACGGCGCCCTGGTACTCCGGGATGGCGCAGGGCGAGGTGATCTCCCTGTTCGTCCAGCTCGCAGGGCTGGACGAGGTGTGCGACGAGGACCGGGACCGGTACATGGCGGCGGCCGCCGGGGCCCTCGCCTCGCTTCAGGTCGCCGACGACGGTTACCCGTGGGCGGTCAACGTGGACGCGGACGGCTACGTGTGGATCCAGGAGTACCCGGGCGCCGATCCGGGGACCGGCGACTACACGTACAACGGCATGGTGTTCGCCATGTTCGGGCTGTGGGACTACGTCGCGGCCACGGGCGACGAGGACGCGGCGGCCCTGTACGACGGGTGCGCCACGACGCTCGCCCGGTACTTCCCCAGCCTGCGGAACGTCCGGTGGTACTCCCACTACTGCCAGACGCACCGCATCCCCGCGCCCACCTACCACCAGCACCACGTCCGCCTGTACCAGCAACTGCACTGGCAGACCGGGTCGGCGGACCTCGCCGACGCCACGGACCGGCTCATCGACGATGTCCCGGCCCAGGGTGTCGGCGGCACGGTGCAGTTCGCCGCCGGCTCACACACGCTGTACCGGCTGGACACGGCGGCCGACGGCTCGTGGGTGGAGGCCAAGGCCGACGCGGAGCTGGAGCGCAAGACGGTGACGTTCAGCCGTTCGACGCAGGCGCCGGCGTCGATGCGCCGCCGGATCCAGGGCCGGGGTGTGTACTACCGGATCAGCGCGGGGACGTACAGCGGCTGGTGGGTGGGCGAGTCGTGGACGACCGCGTATCTGCGCGGGCAGTACGTGCCGACGGTGTACCGGCCCGCGAGGACGGTCACCTTCCCCGGCGGCGGGACGACGGTGGACGTGTTCCAGGTGGAGGCGGACGGCACGGTGTCCGGCATCAAGACGGCGGTGTACTGGAGCCCCACGGACGCCCTGGTGAGCCGGCGGGCCGTCGTCAACGGCCGGGCGATGTACCTGATCACCGGCGGGTCGCTGGACGGCTACTGGGTGCCGGCCTCGGCGGTGACGGCCGACGCCTCCGGGCCTGCGGCCGGCTGAGCTGAGGGGGTTGCCCCGTCGGCGTACTGATGGTTTAATTAATTCATCGGGACGGAGTGCCGGACCGACAGACCAAGGAAAGCAGGAAGCCATGACCGCCAAGTTCACGATCAAGGGCATCACCGACGCGACCGACACCTGCGAGTGCTGCGGCACCCGCATCAAGCGGGCCGTGGCGCTCATGCCCCTGGACGTGGACGGCAACGAGTTCGGCGAGGTCACCTTCTACGGCACCACCTGCGCCGGCAAGGCGCTGGGCCGCAAGACGGCCTGGATCACCAACCAGGCCACCGCCGCGCAGCGCGAGCGGGAGGCCGAAGTCGAGAGGGCCCGGGAATGGCTGGCCGCGTACGGTCCGGTGGAGTTCGGGTCCACCAGCGAGAAGCGCCGGGTGTTCTGCACTGAGCGCGGCAACACGCTGCGCGAGGGTGAGTCGGTCAGCCGGGTCGTCGCCGGCCTGCTGGCCACGGCCCGGCTGACCCTCGCCGCCGCGTACTGATCCGCACGACGGAGCCCCGGGCCACACGGTCCGGGGCTCCGTCGTGTCCGGGTGCCGGGTCAGTCGTCGAAATGGGTCTTGGACCCGGCCGTGGACGTGGTCGTCCCGAGGGAGCGCAGCACGGCGTGGTCCTCGGCGGCCGGCGTGCCATCGGGCAGGACGTTGAGCTGGAGTTCCGGGTCGTACGTGTACGGCACGGACGGGTCGGGGGCCGCCGGCCGTGCGTGGCGGAGTGCGAACGGCTCAGTCATCGGTGTCCTCCCCGGTCGGCTGCTCGGGCTGCGGCGTGGGGCTGAGTTCTCTCAGGGCCAGGCGGAGACCTTCCGGCCCGTGGACGTACGGGCCGCCGGTACAGGTGCACCGGGTCCCCGTCGTCTGCTGGTCGTCTGCCATGCGACCAGCGTCCTCCAGCAGGCCGGGGTCGGGAAGGGCTCCCGGCACGATGCCCGGATCCCGGCGGTACCTCGTGTGCAGGCTGCGGTACATGCGGCCGATTGTCCCCGACCGGGCGCGCGGCCGGCGGGTGATCCGTGAAGACGTCACCCGCCCGGGGCAGGCGGCACGGCGAAGCCCCGGGGCCACCACACCCCGGGGCTTCGCCGTGCTGTGCGTTCAGACCAGCCAGTGCCGGCCGCCGGCCGGGCCGAACGCCTCGGTGTAGACGCGGTGCAGGTAGCCGCCCGGCTCCCACCGGGAGCCTTCCACGCTGTGGACGACGGCGTGCCCGGACCAGGTGACGACGTCGTCCAGCTCCGGGTACGCCGCCGCGAGCAGGCGCCCGGTCATCTCCACGACGGGCGGAGCCGCGAGGGTCTCCGCCTGATCCTCGCCGGCCGTCTCGCGCACGGCGGCCCGGATGGCGAGCACCCGCACGGCGTCCTCCGCGCAGCCGGCGACGTCGGGCATCTCCTCGTCGGCGTCCCATGCCTTGCGGATGTCGGCGGCGAGGCGGGCAGTCGTCTCGACGTCGGGCAGGGTGAGCGTGGCGTGCATGGCGGTCCTCCCGGGCGACGGTTCGCTTACAGGTACACCCTGCCCCGGGGACCGGGGTGCCGACGGCGCCCTGACAGGGCGTCATTCCGGTGTCATTTCCCGTCCGTTCGGGTACACCAAGGGCATGGCCACTACACAGAACCTGGCCCTGCGCGCGGTGCGCGAGGGCCTGCTGCTGAGTCAAGAGGAGTTCGCCCGCGCGCTTCAGCGGGCCGGGGCGCGCACCGCGTCCAAGAGGCTGGTGCAGCGCTGGGAGCACGGGGACATCGCCTGCCCGCAGGCGGCCCACCGGCGGGCCCTGGAGCAGGTCACCCGCCGGTCCGCCGAGGAGCTGGGGTTCCGCGTCTCCGGGACGGACGAGGACGCCGGCGCCGACGTCCGCCCGGCCGGCGAGCCGGCCGCCGCACCGCTGCACAGCCTGTCGGGCGTGTGGCTGTCCCGCTACGAGTACCCGTCGTCCGGCCGGGGCGGGACGTTCACCGGACTGCACTACGTGGTGCTGCTCCAGCACGGCGCCCGGCTGACCGTGCAGTCCCTGCCCGGGGCGTCGTACAACCCGAACTCGCCGCTGTCCATGGACCTCACCGTGGACGGGGTGACGGTCACCGGGACGTGGACGGAGCAGACCGCCAAGGACGGGTACTACAAGGGGGCCCGGTACCACGGCGCCATTCAGATGCTCGTGGACCCGACCGGCCGGCGCCTGGAGGGCATGTGGGTGGGCTTCGGCAAGGACTTCAGCATGAACACCGGCCCGTGGTCGTTGTCGTTCCGCACGGCGAACCGGTCCCGGCAGTCCCTCGCCCAGTACCACCGGCCGCCGGCGGCCGACGAGCGCTGACCACGAACCGGCTGCGATCCGGGGGTTGCACACTCAGCCCTTCGATGGTTTAATTAATTCATCGGGACGGAACGCCGGGCCGACAGACCAAGGAAGAAGGAACCGACCATGAACGCCAGCCACCTCGCAGACGCCCAGGACATCCTCGCCGAGGTCGCCCGTGGCGAGCACGGCGTCTCCGCCGACCTTCGGTGGGCCGCCGGCCGGGTGGCGAGCCGTCCCACGGCCGGCGAGTTCCTGCGCGACGCCCTGGACAACGGTGAACTGAAGGGCGAGCTCCGACAGGCCGTCCGCACGCTGATCAAGGCCGGCGTGATCGCCTGACCGTTCCGCCCCAGCGAGCCCCGGGACTTCCCCTCCCGGGGCTTATCTGTGCGAGTAGGTGATACGCGCCAAACCGCGTATGGTGCGCCCCGTTCCCCGACATCCTCGGGTCGCGGGTGCACAGGGGTGCGGGAGCCCCGCCGGCTGTGGTGGACGGCGGGGCTCCCGTGCGTTCCTCCCCGTTCGCCGTGAAAACGGCTATTCGGGTGATCGCGGCTACCATGCCCCACGATCCGATCCGGGGAGGTTGGCCGATGCCGTGGTACGACGTGTTCCGAGGCCGCACGGTCCACGCACCCGTCCCGCTGCCCGCCGCCGAGCCGGACGCCCTGACGGCCGCCGCCGCCGAACCGCGCGGCCCCGAGACCAAGTTCCTGCGGCGCACCGAGAAGTGGCAGGAAGAGGTCTGGCGGTTCCACGAGACGCTGGGAGAGTTCAACTACGGCATCTGGTGGCTGTCCAACATGCTCTCCCGGGTGCGCCTGCGCGCGGCCCGGCTCCAGCCGGACACGGACGAACCGGAGATCGTCACGTCCGGGACGGCGGCCGAGCTGATGATGCGTCTCGGCGGCGGCGTCGCCGGTCAGGCGCAGATCATGCGGCGCCTGACCGCCCAGCTCTCCCTCCCCGGCGAGGGCTACCTGGTCGGGGAGACGGTGGGCAAGGTCGAGCGCTGGCAGGTGCGGTCCGTGGACGAGATCCGCGTGCAGAGCCAGCAGTACCAGGTGATCGACGAGGAGTCCGTCACCACCGGCCAGGACTGGCGCAACCTCGCCCCGGACCACCACGTCGTGCGCGTGTGGCGCCCTCACGACCGCTTCTACCACCTCGCCGACTCGCCGGCCCGCAGCGCGCTGGAGACCCTGCGGGAACTGGAACTGGTCAACCGGAAGATCACGTCCGAGTACCTGTCCCGTCTGGCCTCCGCCGGCGTACTGCTGATCCCGGACGAGCTGTCCTTCCCCGTGCGCGAAGAGTTCTCCGAGGATCCCAATCCGCTGATGTCCGAGTGGATCGAGATTGCGGCGACGGCCATCCAGAACCCGGGCACCGCGTCCGCCGTGGTGCCCATCCCCCTGGTCGGCCCGGCGGACGCGCTCGACAAGGTCAAGCACGTCGACTTCACACTGAAGATCGACGAGAAGATCATCGAGAAGCGTGACAGTGCGATCAAGCGGCTGGCCACCAAGCTGGACATGCCGGCTGAGGTGCTGCTGGGCATGGGCGACGTCAACCACTGGAGCGCCTGGCAGCTCGAGGAAGGGTCGCTGAAGACCCACATCGCCCCCACCGCCGAACTGATCTGCGACGCCCTCACGCGCGGCTACCTCCAGCCCCGGCTGGAAGCGTCCGGCGAGGACCCGGCCGCGTGGGTCGTCTGGTACGACATGAGCGAACTGGCCTTGCGCCCCGACCGGTCGGGCAACGCCACCCAGGCGTACGACCGTATGGAGATATCCGGCGCGGCACTGCGCCGGGAACTCGGCTTCAGCGAGGACGACAAGCCGGAGGACGAGGAGCTGCGCGAGCAGGCGCTGAAGGTCATCATCCACACCCTGCCGTCCGGCGCCGCGTCCGCCCTCTCCCAGCTCCTCGGGGAGGAGGTGCCGCAGATCGTCCCCGTCTCCCCGCAGGACCCCGGCACGGCGGAGGCGGTGCAGAAGGGCGACACCCCGCCGCCCGAACCCTCGAGCGGCCAAGGCTCCGCGCCGGGAAGCGGCGGCGAGCCGGCCGCGCCGGCGCCCGGCGGCGAGCAGGGCCCGCCGGGCACCCGGGACAACCCGCCGCCCGAGGCGGCCCGCGCGCAGTTGCTGGTGCAGCAGGCACGCACACAGCACATGCTCCGCGTCGGCGCGGCCGGCCGGTGGGACCTGCTCCACCCGGGCCTGTGCGGGGACCACGAATACTCCTGCCCGTTCACGCACGCGGTCGCCACGGCGGCGCCGTCGGTGCGGCCCGGGAGCAGCGGGACGTACCTGTGCCACCTGGACGCCTTCGGGCGCCTCGTGCTGGACGGCCGCAATCCGTACGCGGACACCACCGCGATGATCTCCACGTCCCTGCGGCCGAGGGAGGTGAACGGCCATGCCCCCGCACACTGACCGGATAGACCTCGGCGACGGACACACCGCCGAGTGGGAGGGCTGGTACCCGGACCGCGAACTGAACCCGCAGCTTGCCGGAATCCCGGACGTGGACAGGTGGGGCCTGGTCATCTTCCACAAGAACCCCGCCGGACAGGACTGCGCGGGATTCGTCACGCTGGACGGCGAGGTGCAGCGCCGGGTGGAACCCAACCGGGCCAACCGCTGGACGGTGGAGAGTTGGGACCCGCTCACGCTCTCCCCGTCGGTGCTGTGCTCGTGCGGGGATCACGGTTTCATCCGGGAGGGGCGGTGGGTGCGGGCATGACAACATCGCGCACGCACCGCTGCGGCATGGTCGGCCGCTCGGGCCTGACGGCCGCCGCCGACGGCTCGCACACCCAGGGCTGCATGATCGCCCTCATGCCGACGCCCGAGGACGCGGAGCGCCTCGCCATCCCCGGCGGCGAGCCGGCGGAGGAACTGCACTGCACGCTGTTCTACCTGGGGAAGACGGACGCACACGACGACGACGCGCGCACCGCGCTGGTGGAAGAAGTGCGGAGGCTCGTGCGCGAACTGCCCCCGGTCACCTCCAATGTCTTCGGCGCCGCCCACTGGAACGGGAACAGCGATGAGCCGTCCTGGGTGTGGTCCGTGGGGGACATGCCCGACGGGGTGTCCCTGGCCGCCGCCCACGAGATGGCCGAGGAAGCCGTGTGGGCCACGGCCCTGGACGTCCCCGCACAGCACACCCCCTGGGTGGCGCACATCTGCGCGGCGTACAGCAGCGACCCGGCGCTGCTCCCCGGGCTCGAGGACCAGTTGGGCCCGGTGACGTTCGACCGCGTCCGGGTGTCCTTCGGCGACGAGGACCACGACATACCGCTGACCGGGGACCCGGTGACGGCCGCCGCCGGGCCGCTGCGCCGGGAGCCGACCGAGCTGGAGCTGTCCTCGCGCGCCGACTTCGCCTCCGTGCACACGGAGTGGGAGGCCGCGACGGCCGGGGCCCTCCGGGCCTTGAAGTCGACGACGGCCGCGTGGCGCCTCGACCTGCGCGAGCAGATCACCCGGGACCTGGCGGACGGGAGCATCGACGGCCTGCTGGAGCTGACCCTGGATCGGCAGGCTGCGACGCCCGTCCTGCTGGGCCTCATGGAGGAGTACGCCGTCAAGGCCGGCCGGGCCTGCCAGCGCGAAGCCGAGGCTCAGGGCGTGCGGGTGCCGAACTGGGCCCTGCCCGACGGCGACGAGGACGCGGTGGTGGCGGCCCTCGCGGGCCGGAAGCTGCTGGCCTCCGTAGCTGAGTTCACCAGCGACCTCATGTCCGGTGCGCTGCTGACGGCCGCCAAGCGCAAGCTGTCCGGCCTGCTGCGCTCCAGCCGGCCGTCGGAGCAGATCGCCGCCGAGGTGGACCGGGAGCTGTCCACTGTCGACGTGGGCGCGGCGGCCGGCGCCGCCATGACGGCCGCTCAGAACGCCGGCCGGCACGCCGTGCTGGACGCCGCTCCCCCGGCGTCCAGCTATGTGGCCTCCGAGATCCTGGACAGTCGTACGTGCGGGCCGTGCAAGACCATCGACGGCCGCACCTTCGCCACCCTGGACGACGCCGTGGCCCAGTACCCGGTGATGGGTTACCGGGACTGCACCGGTGCCCGCTACGGCAACGCCTGCCGTGGCTTCATCGTCGCCGTCTGGCAGCAGGTCCGGGACCCGGCGACCACGGCGAGTGCCGCAACAGAACCGGCCGCACTGGACGCGGCGGAAGGAGAGCAGGTCATGACGACCGAAGCAGCGACCGAAGCGACCGAGACCCTGAAGAAGGGCGACCCCAGCCCCGGCACTCCGAAGGACAAGCGGCTGAAGGAGAACCAGGCGGCGGCCGAGGAGCCGCAGTGCCCTCCGGGGATGGAGCCGGGCCCCGACGGTGAGTGCGTCAAGGTGAAGGAGCAGGCGGCCGGGGTCGCCGAGGCCCTGGCGCACGGCGCGGCGGCCGACGCCGAAGAGGTGGGCGGCCGGCCGCTGTCCGAGATGGGTCAGGGGGACACCGCGCCGTGGCGCGGCCCGCTGACCGTGGAGGGCATCGAGACCGGCGACGGCCGCGAATTCAAGCCCGAGGCCCTGACGTGGGCCGACCTCCCGCTGCCGCTGCGCTGGAACAAGGAAGACTCCCACGGCGGCGAGCCGCACACCGTGGCGGTCAACGTGGGCCGCATCGACAAGGTGTGGCGCGAGGACGGCGGCCTCATCATGGGCGAGGGCGTCCTGGACCTGTCCACCGAGGACGGCCGCACCGTCCACGGGAAGATCCGGGGGCAGTTCCTGCGCGGCGTGTCCGTGGACGTCGACTCCATCAAGGACGCCGACATGGAGCTGGTCTGGCCGGCCGACCCGGACTCCGACGGCGAGGGTCCCGACCCGTTCGACATGCTTTTCGCCTCGCCGGAGAAGGTCGTGTTCAACCGGGGCCGCATCCGCGCGGCCACGCTGGTGGACATCCCCGCCTTCGCGGAGGCGTACATCGCCCTGCTGGACGAGGACGGCGCGGTCGTCGCCGGCGGCGAGCCGATCGGCGCTGTGCGCGAGACCCGCGTGCCCCGGGCCCGCGTGGCCTCGGTGGAGGCCCCGGTGCGCCCGCCGGCCGGCTGGTTCGCCAATCCCGGCCTGTCCGTGCCGACCGGCATCACCGTCACGCCAGAAGGGCGCGTGTACGGCCACGCGGCCCTGTGGGGCACCTGCCACATCGGGCAGGCCGGGGTGTGCGTGACGCCGCCGCAGGAGGAGTCGCACCCGTACTTCATGACCGGCAACGTGTGGACCGAGGACGGCGGCTCCGTCCAGGTCGGGCAGATCACCGTGGGCACCGGGCACGCGCCGCTGTCCTACGGCTACCGGGCTGCTTCCGACCACTACGACAACACCGGTGCCGCCGTGGCGGACGTCGCGGTCGGCAACGACGGGCACGGCATCTGGGTGGCCGGGGCCATCCGGCCCGGCACCGAGGAGTCGCGCATCCGTGAGCTGCGCGCGGCCGGCCAGGTGTCCGGTGACTGGCGGCGCATCGGCGGCTCGCTGCGCCTCGTCGGCCTGCTCGCCGTGAACGTCCCCGGCTTCCCGGTGCCGAAGCTGAAGACCCACCTGACCAGCGGTCAGCAGCTCGCCCTCGTCGCGGCCGGTATCCCGCAGCTCCACGACGGCCTGTCCGAGGCCGAGCTGGACCAGTGGGCCTACCGCCGTGTCCTTCAGTCCCTGTCCCGCAAGGTGCACCGAGAGGAGTGATCAGCATGTGCGGCTGCAACAAGCCTGCCCCGCCTCCGCCGCCCCCGCCGGAGCCCATCGGCGGCTGACCAGGCGCAACGGCCGAATCGTCAGGGTCTCTGTGACTTTTGGCGATTCGGCCGATTGTATGTACCGTGCGCGCCGACTTGATCGCGGCCGTATCCCCGGAGGTTGACGTGCCGGAACCCGAACTGTTCACCGCGCCCGACGACCTCTCCCTCGTGGGTGAGGCCGACCTGCGGGAGCTGGAGTCGACGGCGGTCACTGAGTTCGACCGCATCGCCGGACTCAGTGACCTGACCCACGCGGACGTCGCGTACTCCCAGCGCCTCGCCGCAGACCTGGACCGCATCCGCGCCGAGCTGCGCGTGCGCGCGGTCCGCGCGGAAGAGATGGCCACCACCGAGCAGCAGGAGCGCCTGCGTCAGATGGCGCTGCTCCGCCAGACAGTCCACGGATCGGAAGGCGAGGGCGGCGAGAGCGCCGACGGTGAGGGCTCGGTCCCGGCCGTCACCGCCGGCGGCCGTGTCGACATGGCCGCGCTGACCGAGGCGACCGCGCGAGGCGTGGCCTCCATCCTGCTCGGTGAACAGGGCGGCAGCGAAGCGGTGCGCCGCCGGGTCGCCTCCCTCAGCCAGGTGCGCGAGCGCGCCCCGCAGGCCCGCGTCCCCGCCGCCACCATGGCCGTGACCGCGTCGGTGGACATCCCCGGCGTCGCGGCCGGGCAGACCATGCCCACCCTGGAGGCCCTGGGCGAGGCGTTCCGCGCCAAGGCGAAGGCGATCCCGACCACGCAGTACGGCGACCGGGGCGCCCCGCGTCACCTCGTCGCCTCCGTGCGTAACCAGTTCGACCACACCGTGGACGACCGCACCTCCGCGTCCACCATCGAGGAGCTGTGGCACTCGATGACGCAGGAGGGCGGCAAGGCGGAGGCCCTGCTGGCCGGCGGTGGCTGGTGCGCGCCGAGCGAGACCAGCTACGACTTCTTCAACATCGCCGACACCCCGGTGGGTCTCGTCGACCTGCCGACCGTCGGCATCTCCCGGGGCGGCATCCGCTTCCCCGTGAGCCCGTCCATCGGCGACGTGTTCTTCACCAACGCGGGCTCCAACCCCGCGTCCGGCTTCGGCGGCTTCGGCGTCACCTTCTCCAACGCCTCCGACCCGTGGCTGTGGACCGAGGCCGACGACATCGCCACCGTCACCGGCTCGGTGAACAAGCCGACGCTGCGTGTGCCCTGCCCCACCTTCTCCGAGGAGCGGCTGGAGGCGTACGGCATCAGCCTCACGGCGGGCAACCTGACCGACGACGCGTATCCGGAGGCGACGCAGAACTTCATCCGGCTGCTGCGTGCCGCGTACGCGCACGTCATCAACGCGCGGATCATCTCGCTGATGGTCGCGCGATCCACCTCCGCCATCACCCTCGGCGGCAACGTCCCGGCTACGCAGACGATCCTCAACGCGGTCGAACTGGCGGCCATCGACTACCGCGCGAAGTACGCCATGCGCGAGGACGCGGTGCTCGAGGTCGTCCTGCCGCGCTGGGCCCTCGCCGTCATCCGGGCCGACCTCGCCTGGCGGACCAACGTGGAGCGCGAGTCGGTGTCGGACGCGCAGATCACCGCGTGGTTCACCGACCGCTCGGTGCGCCCGCAGTTCGTCTCCGACTGGCAGGTGCGAGGCACGGGCCAGTTCGGCCGCACGTCCGCCAACATGACGGCCTGGCCAACCAGCGTCGACATGATGATGTACGCGGCCGGCACGTTCCTGCACGGCAATGGCCTCCAGCTCGACCTCGGCGTCATCCGCGACAGCGTGCTGAACGCCGAGAACGACTTCACCGCCCTGTGGGCGGAGGAGGCGCACCTGGTCGCCAAGGTCGGTCACGAGTCGCGGCTGTACCGCGTGAGCTACCAGGTCAACGGCGCGGGCAGCGCCGGCCTGACCGCAGCCGCGCAGCTCTGAGCCCGGACCGCAGTGACATCGGAGGGAGCGTGACGTGGCGGGTATCCGGGGCATAGTCGACGGGCCGGACTTCGTCGCGCTCCCCAACGTCTTGTGGGACGCGGCGCAGCACCCGTCCCCGGGCGGCCCTCACTGGCAGCAGGGAGTCACCTGGACGGACTGGTGCGGCGGCGCGGGCACGACGTACGCGGACGAGTGCATCGCCGTCACGGGCACCGGCGGCGCCCCGCCCGCTCCGCCGGCGTGGGAGACCACCGCATCCGGCGTGGACCGGGGCGCGACCGCCTTCACGGTGTACGCGGCGTTCGATTGCAGCCTGATCGGACTGCCGGACACGGACCAGGCGGCCGAAGCCCTCGCGCGCTCCGAGGCGTTCCAGGTCTCGAGGGCGTTCTGGACCGGGACGGCCGGCGGGCAGGCGACGGTGTGGCCGCACCTGGCCGCCGACGCCGTGCTGGACGACCCGCAGGGCATCCGCCTCCAGACGGCCGCCGACGAGGTACTGGCGGCCGCCGACGACCCGGCCGTAGTCGTCGGCGCCCTGGACGCGGCGCTGGCGGAGCAGTACGGCGGGCAGGGCGTGGTGCACGTCCCCGTCGCCGCGCTGGCCACGCTCAAGTCCCGGGCGCTGGTGCGCAAGGACGACGACACCGGGCTGCTGCTCACCCCGGGCGGGCACCGGATCGTGGCGGCGGCCGGCTACACCGGCTCCGGGCCGGACGGTGCGGCGCCTGCGGCGGGAACCGTGTGGCTGTACGCCACCGGCGCCCTGTTCGGCTACCGGGGCGACGTCGTGGTGCGGGACTTCCCCGCCTCGTTCGACCGGGCGAAGAACACCGTCCGCAAGCAGGCGTCCCGCACGTACCTGTTCGGCTGGGAGTGCGCTCACCTGGCCGCCCCCATGACTCTCGGCGTACCCACGTAAGGGGTGTAATCAGATGGCAGCAACCGTGGCGTCCGCCGCTACCGCGATCAAGGGGACGCACTACCGCATCGTCAAGCTGGATGCCTGCGGCAACCCCGTCACCGGCACCGGCTCGCTGGTCGTCGTCTCCAAGGGCTTCGTACAGGTCACCATGGAGCCGCAGTACGAGGACGGCGAGGAATTCTTCGAGCGCACGGCCGACGGCACGCCGTGCGTGAACCAGAAGGACGACCCGGTCCTCAAGCGCATGCAGCTCCAGATCCAGCTCTGTGAGATCAACACGTCCGGGCTGTCCTACCTGGCCTCCGCTCGGGAGCTGACCGTCAACGGCGCCGGCGTCACCGGCACCGGCTTCGCCATCGCCGAGGGCTCGCCGACGAACAGGTACAGCCTGGAGGTGTGGCAGCGCGTCGCCGGGTCCGGCGCGTGCGACCCGTCCGGACTTCAGCGCTACATCTACAACGCCTGGCCCAACGTCGGAGCCTCCAAGGTGGGCACGTACACCATCGAGAACGGCCGCTCCACGCTCCAGGTGACGAGTGAGACGCAGGCCGCGTCCATGACGCCGACCACCGGGTGGGGCGACGGGCCGGGATCCGTCTCGTGGCTGCCGTCCGGCGAGAGCGTGCACACCGGCGAGCACTGGCTGTGGAACATCACCACGACCGCGCCGCCGACGCCGCAGGTCAACCCGCTGACCCTGTCGTGATCCTGACGGGAGAGCAGCGCTGGGTCTGCCCCAACTGTCCGGCGACGGCCCGGACGGTCGGGGCGGACAACCGCTTCCACCCCTGCCCCGGGCTCGCCGGACTGCTCGCCCCGATGGTGCTGGACGGGGTGCGTTGCGAGATCCGGGCCGTGGTGCGCGAGGACTACGTGTCCGGCGAGGACGTCCGGCTGGACGGCGAGGGGCGGCCGGTCATGGCGGTGGTGACGACGCGGGACGACGGACAGGACTGCACGGTGTACGCCCCGACCGCGCTCCTGCGGAGGTGCTGAGACGTGGCGTGGACGGACAGCAGGGTCTTCCGCGAGTGGGTGCGCGGCCCGATGATGCAGGCGTCCGGGACCGGGTACACCGGCCTGGACTCCGACACGGTGAAGGCGGCCCTGTTCGACAGCACGGTCACCCCGGACCGCGACGCCGACGTCTCCGCCACCGGGTACGGCACCGGCACGTGGACGGCCGCGCGTGAGGTGTCCGGGGGCGCCAACTGGCCGGTGGGCGGACGGGCTCTGACCGGCAAGACGTTCACGGTGCCCGATCCGGGCGTGGCCGTGTTCGACGCGGCAGACCTCTCCGCCGCCGGCGCCGTCTCCCTGTCGGGCGTGCACGGCTGCCTCGTCTACGACGACTCCATCACCGGCGGCACCGTCGCCGACCAGGGCGTGGCCTACCTGTACTTCGGCGGCGCCCAGTCCGTGACCGCCGGAACCTTTTCGATCATCTGGAACAGCGGCGGCATCGTGCGATTCAGCGCGTAAGGAGGGGGCGGCCATGGCCGACGAGCCCTGCGAGGACTGGCCCGTCCACTGGACGTGTGAGGTGTCCTCTTACGCGCCCGAGCTGACCGGGTACGCCGTCGGGGCGGCCACACGCATCCTGTGGGCCCTGTCCGGCCGGCGCTTCGGCCTGTGCACCGCAACGCTGCGGCCGTGCGCCGAGGACTGCGGCGACCACTCCGCCTGGCCCCTGTGGGACTGGCGCGCGGGCTACACGATGCCTTCGTGGGACTTCTACCGCCTGCCCTACTGCGCCGGCGGCTGCCTGGGCGGCTGCGCCTGCACGCACATCCCCTCCCTGCGCCTGCCGGACACGGTGCACAGCATCGTGGAGGTGAAGCTGGACGGCACGCCCATGGCGACCGGCACGTACCGCCTCGAGCGCCGGCTGCTGACACGCGTGGACGGCCGGGCCTGGCCGCGCTGCAACACCCTCGCCCTGCCCGATACGGAGCCGGGCACGTGGTCGGTGTCGGCCCGCTTCGGCGAGGACGTGCCCGACTCCGGGCGCCTGGCCATGGGCGAGATGGTCTGCGAGATCCTCAAGGCGGGCTCCGGCGTGGACTGCCGTCTGCCCCCGGGCGTGACCCAGCTCGTCCGCCAGGGCGTGACGATCCAGTACCCGGACGTCGGTCAGTTGCTCAAGGACGGCCGCACCGGCCTGTACCTGGTGGACCTCTTCCTGGCCTCCGAGAACCCCGACGGCCTGTCCCGCCGGGGCCGCGTCTACGACGTCGACCGCATCCTGGGGAGGCGCTGGCCGTGATCACCGGACCGGCCCGCTGGTACACCGTCGGCCGCCATCTCGTGGACGCGGTGCGCGACGGCCTGACGTCCACGCCGGGCCGGGCCGGCATGGTCCCGGGGGACATCGCGTGGGACTCCTGCGACTGCGGCGGCATGCTCGCCGTCACCCTCGCCCGCGCCTACCTGTCCGAGGTGTTCCCCGAGGAAGCCGAGACGGTCAACGGGGCGTGCACGGCCCCGTACGAGGTGGGCCAGTACACCGTGGCCGTGGTGCGCTGCGCCCCGCAGCCCGAGGGCGCGGAGATGGCCCCGAGGGCGGACGAGCTGGACACGGCGGCCGGCCTGCTGCTCCAGGACACCGCCGAGATGCTGGATGCCGTGTCGGCCGCGCTGTGCCGTCTCCAGGGGGACGACGAGGTACTGGATTACCTGGTGTCCCCGGCGGAGCCGGTCGGCCCCGAAGGCGGCTGTGTCGGCGTGACCCTGACCGTGCGCGTCTCGCTGGTGCGGGGCTGACGTGCCGGCCGCGAAGATTGAGGTCCGGATCAACCCGGCCGCCCCGGCGCAGATCGACCGGGCCGCGCTGGAGCTGCTGATCAAACGGGCCCGGCGGGTGCAGCGCAACGCGCGCCGGATGGCCCCTGGCAAGATGGGCCGAAAGATCAACGCCGTGGTGGTCGGCAAGCACGTGCGCGTGGAGTCCAGCCACCCGGCGACCATGTACGTCATCAAGGGCACCCGGCCGCACCAGATCCGTCCGCGCACCCGGCAGGTACTCAAGTTCACCACCAAGCGCGGCACGGTGTTCGCCCGCGTGGTCAACCACCCGGGCACCAAGCCGAACGACTTCCTCACGAAGGCGCTGAGGATGGGCTAGCCGCACAGCTCCGGAACGATCATGGTGTGCGCTGCCCTTATCGTGCGCGCCATGTCCGAGATCAGGGATTTCTCCAAGAAGCGGAAGGACATCACCTTCCGCGTCGATGACGACATCTTCCACGCCGCGCGGGGTGTCCCGGCGGAAGTCCTGCTCGACTTCGCCAGCGAGTTCGCCGGCATGGAGACCAGCGCGACAGTGGACCAGCAGCTCGGCGCCTTCCGCTCGATGCTCGAGGTCGTCCTGCTGCCCGAGTCGCTGAAGCGGTTCCAGGAGCGCATGCGCGACCGGGCGAACCCCATCGAGATCGATCAGGTGGAGGACATCGTCACCTGGCTGATGGAGCAGTACGGCCTGCGCCCTACCGAACTGCCCTCGTCCTCGCCCAGTGGGCTACCCGTCCAGGTACCTGGCACTACCTCGACGGTCAGTACGCAGGGCGCGGTGTCGATCTCCGCAGCCTCCCCCTCGATCGCTTCCTGAACCTCGTCTACTACGAGATGTGCCAGCGGGTGGAGCCGGGGGAGAACGAGCCGGCAGAGGCCGCGTACCAGCGCCTCGACGCCGACCTGGAAGTCCGCCTGTGGCGGACGCCGGGGCAGGCCGCGCCCGAGCCGGTGGAGGTGGAAGAGGGTGCGCCGTGGTGGTGGCACGGCGACGAGGACGCGAGCCAGTCGTTCCTGGCCGCGCAGGGAGTGGTGCTGTAGATGGCCGGGATCCTGATAGCCACCGGCTTCGTCCGGATCGACGCCGACACGTCCCCGGCCATGAAGGCCATCAAGGGTCTGGGGGCCATCGGGGCGTCGGCGCTGTCCACCACGATCCTTCCGGTGACGGCCGCCGTGGCGGCGGGTGTCGGCGCCATGACGGCGACCCTGGCATCCGCCGGAGCGGCGGGCGGCGCCTTCGCGGCGGCCGTCGTCCCGCAGTTCCAGAAGATCACCGAGGCCGGCGAGAAACTCAACTCCGCCGAGGAGGCACAGGAGAAGGCGGCCATCGCCAAGGCGCACGCGCAGAAGCTCGCCAAGGCGATGGGCGTCGAGTACGGCCAGCAGATCGAGATCACCTCCGACATGACGGAGGACGCGAAGACCAAGGCGCAGGAGTACAACCGGGCGCTGAGCCAGGTCACCACCGCCAACGAGACGGCGCGCAAGTCCCAGGCCATCTACAACGAGAAGATGGCCGCGATGACGCCGGCCACCCGGCAGACGGCCAAATCGTTCGAGGGCCTGAAGGACGACATCGACAAGTGGTCCGACTCCCTGTCGGGCACCACGATGCCCCTGTTCACGGCCGGTATCGAGAAGCTGCGTGCCCTGCTGCCCCGGCTCACCCCGTTCGTGCGCATCGCCGCGCGGGAGATCAAGCAGTTCACGTCCTCGTTCGGCGAGGGCCAGGCAGGCAAGGTGTTCGACGCGTTCGGTCGGAACCTCCAGGCCAACGCCGGCTCCGCGCTGGGCAACCTGCTGACGTCCATCCGGAACATCACGGTGGGTGTCGTCGGCATGATCAACGCGTTCATGCCGGTGCAGTCCGACATGTCCGGCGGCCTGGTCGAGCTGACGCAGCGGTTCGCCGACTTCGGCGCCGGGCTCAGCGAGTCCGAGGGGTTCGCCACGTTCATGGAGCGGGCGACCGGCGCGGTGCCCGCCATGCGGGACATCGGCGCGGCCATCGCCGACATCGTCTCCGCCGCCGGGCCGCTGAGCGGCATCGGCCTGCGGGTCCTCCAGGTCTTCGCACAGCTCATCGCGGCCACCCCCGAGCCGGTGCTGAAGGCCATCATCCCGGCCATCCTCGCCGTGAACCTGGGGCTCAAGGTGTACGCCGTCTACCAGGCTGCCGCTGCGGCGGCCACGTGGCTTTTCTCGACTGCGGTCACGACGTCCACCGGGGTCACTTACGCCAACCGCATCGCGCTGGTCTCTTCGTACGTCGTGATGGGGATCTTCAAGGCGGCGATGATCGCCAGTGCCATCGCTACGGGCCTCTACACCGCAGCCACCACCGTGGCCACCGCCGTGACAACCGCCCTGGGTGTCGCCATAGCCTTCGTCACCTCGCCTATCGGCCTGGTCATCGTCGCCGTCGGCCTGCTGGTGGCGGCCATCGTCGTCCTCTGGAAAAAGAACGAGACGTTCCGGTCCATCGTCACGGCGACCTGGAACGGGATCAAGGACGCCGCGCTGGCTGTCGGCCGCTGGTTCGCCGGGCCCTTTGTCGACTTTTTCAGGGCGGCCTGGGACCTCGTCTACACGTGGTACATCCGCCCCATCATCTGGTACTGGACGGAGGCCGTACCCAACGCGGCCAAGTTCTTGTGGAGCCTGGTCGTCCGGTACTTCAACCTCATGCTGTCCGGGGTGCAGGCGGCGTGGGGGTTGTACCAGCGGCTGATCATCCGGCCGTTCCTGTGGTTCTACACCGAGGCCATACCCGGCGCGGCGAGGTACCTGTGGAACCAGGTGGTGCGCTTCTTCAACCTGCTGGGCTCCGGCGTCTCCGCCGCGTACGGCCTGATCCGCGCCCGCGTGTTCACACCACTGGGCAACTTCTTCACCGTCACCATCCCCGGCTGGGCGTCCTCGCTGCGCACCCGCGTGGTGGCCGCCTGGAACGGTCTGCTGGCCGGGCTGTCCGGCATCTACACCGGCGTCCGCAACCGCGTCTTCTCACCCATCGGCACGTTCTTCACCAAGACCATCCCCGGGTGGGCGCTCACCCTGCGTGACAAGGTGAAGGGCTACTTCGCGCAGATGCGTGACGGGATCGGCACCATCTGGTCCGGGATCCAGTCCAAGACGAAAACCCCCGTGAACTGGGTGCTTCAGAACATATGGAACAAGGGTCTGGTCAGCATCTGGGGCAAGATCGCCGGGTGGATCGGTCTGGACAACAAGCTGAAGACGGTCAAGCTGCTGGAGTCCGGCGGTACCGTCGGTAACGGGCCCATCGGCGTCTTCAACCGGCCGACCGCCATCGTCGGCGAGGGGAACCCCTCGTACCCGGAGTTCGTGATCCCCACCGACCCCAAGTACGCCACGAGGGCGCGCGGTCTGTGGCAGGCGGCCGGCGCGCACTTCATGGAGGACGGCGGCATCCTCGGCACCATCAAGGGCGCCATCGGCAGCGCGGCGGGCAAGGTGACCGACCTCGGCAAGGCCGCGATGGGCTTCCTGGAGGACCCGGCCGGACAGGCGAAGAAACTCCTCATGGCGCCGCTGGCGAACATCGCCCGGTCCATCGGGTCGAGCCAGTGGGCGCGCATGGTGGCCCGGTTCCCACGCATGGCCGTGGACGGTCTGCTCAAGGCCGTCAAGTCGGTGGGCTCGGACCTGCTCGGCGCCGTCGGCCTCGGCTCCTCGGGCGACCCGGGCGGCGGCTCCGGGGTGGAGCGCTGGCGGGGCGTCGTGCAGACGGTGCTGAAGATGGTCGGGCAGCCGGCCGCGCTGACCAACACCACGCTGCGCCGCATGAATCAGGAGTCCGGCGGCAACCCCAAGGCCGTCAACCTCTGGGACATCAACGCCAAGAACGGCACGCCGTCGGTCGGCCTCATGCAGGTGATCCGGCCGACCTTCCAGGCGTACGCGGGCAAGTACCGCAACACCGGGCCGTTCATGTACGGGGTGTCCATCGCCCCCGTCCCCAACATCTACAGCTCGATGAAGTACGCCCTGTCCACGTACGGCAGCCTCGCCCGCGCCTACAACCGTCCCGGCGGCTACCGCAACGGCACGGCCGGCACGGCCGGCGGACTGCACCTGTTCGGCGAGGCCGGGCCGGAACTCGGCTTCTCCCCGTCCGGCTGGCGGGTGCTGAACGCGCGGCAGACGGCCCCGCTCCTCGGAGGCGCCGGGACGACCGTGGTGCACCTGACGGTGGAGAACCACGGGGTGATCGGCTCCCGACAGGAGACCGAGGACTGGCTGACGGAGACCCTGGACCAGCTCCGCCGCAAGAACCGGCTGCCCCGGTCGCTGGGAGGGACCGCGTAATGGCCATCGCGTTCCGGTCCGCCGGCGCCCGGACGAAGGCGGACGTCACCCTCTCCGGCTCCCCGGTGTCCGTCGCCCTGCCCGCCGGGCACGTCAGCGGCGACGTGCTGCTGCTGTTCGTCCTCACCGACGCCAACACGAATGTGACGTTCGAGCCGGCCGGCTGGACCCGCCTGTTCTACATCACCGCCGGGTCGTCGGTCTCCACGCCGTACACCGCCCGGCCCCGGCTGAAGGTCTTCTACCGCGTCGACACCGGCTCGCTGGGCTCCTCGGTGAACCTGGAGTTCAGCACCGCGTCCTGGCCCGCCGGTGACCCGTACGTCCTCGCGTTCACCGCCGCCTACTCCGGGGCCGACACGACGGGGCCCGTGGAGACGTGGGCCTGGCGCACGGACGCCGGATCCACCGCCGCGCAGGCCCACCCGCAGCTCACCACGACGACGGCCGGCGACTGGCTGGTGACGTACCGGGCCGTCTCGGCGGACAGCCCTTCGCCCACGTTCACCTCGTCCGTGGGCACGGACGCGGAGCGGGTCGACGACTCCGACGGCTTCGGCGAGCTGGCCGCCGCGCTGTACGACTCGAGCGCGGCCTTGGCCGCCGGGGCGCAGACCGTGCGCACCACCACGGCCAGCCGTGCGGCCCTGTACGGCTCGCTGATGGTGAGCATCGCTCTGAAGCCCTCTGCGGCGGCCGGAGCGGCCACACCGTCCCCGTCGGACGCCTCTGTCGTCGCCGTGGCCCCGAGCCCCACCGTGGCCGCGCAGAACGGTCCGTGGGACCTGTGCGGCGAGGGCCTGCCGCACTACAGCGTGGCCGTGGACTGGGAGGGCGACGGCACGTTCACCGGGACGGGGGACGACGTCACCGGCGATATCACCGGGGACATGACGGTGACCTACGGCCGGGACCAGGCCCGCCAGCTTTCCCCGGCGGCCATCGGCAGCGCCGCCTTCTCCGTCGTCAACGCGAACCGCGACTACTCCCCGGAGAACACCACCTCACCCCTATACGGGGACCTCGGGCCGGCGCGCAGGGCGCGGGCGGTGGTCGAGTGGGGCGGGAGGACGTACCCGCTGTTCTGGGGCCGCATCGATGACTTCACCGTCAAGGCGGACCGCTCCGACCGCTCGGCCGACTTCACGCTGCTGGACGAGACCAGCCTGCTCCAGGGCGCGAAGGTCACGGCCGGTGTGCAGCAGTCCATGCGTACCGGCGCGCTGGTCCACCTCGTACTGGACCTCGCCGGGTGGACGGGGCCGAGGGACATCGACCCGGGCGCCACCGTCGTGCGCTACTGGTGGGCCGACAACACCGAGGCGTTGGCGGCCATCAAGGATCTGGTGCTGAGCGAGGGGCCGCCGGCGGTCGCCTACCAGGCACCCGACGGCACGTTCGTCTTCCGGGACCGCCACCACCGGCTGCTGCGCGCGAGGTCGCTGGAGTCGCAGGGCACGTTCTCCGCCGGGGCGCTGGACTGCGCGGCCCCGGCCGTCACCGGCGGGTACAGCTACACACCGCCGTTCACCTACGCGCACGGCTGGCGGGACGTCATCAACGTCGCCACGTTCGACGTGGAGGAGCGGGTGCTGTCCGCAGTCCTCGAGACGGTGTGGTCCAGCCAGGACACCTACAACCTGTCCATCGGCGAGTCACTGCCCCTCACGGTGAGCGGGTCGGATCCGTTCCTGAACGCGATCACCCCGGTGGCGGGCACCGACTACCAGGTGACCGGGCCGGGCACGGTGCGGGTCACGCTCAGCCGGACGTCCGGGGCCAGCACGACGATCACCCTGGCGGCCGTCGGTGGCTCCGTCACGGTCTCCGCGCTCCAGCTCCGGGCGCGGCCCCTGGTGGTGGAGCGCACGGTGCACGTGAGCCGCAGGGACGCGGCCTCGGCGGCCGTCCACGGGGAGCGCAACTATCCCGAGTCCGCGCCGTGGGCCGGCGCGTCGGACGCGGCTGCCATCGCGGCCATGGTGCTGCTCCAGTACGCGCAGCGGCGCCCCACGGTGGACCTGAGGGTGGTCACACAGGATCCGGCCCACTTCCTCCAGGTGCTCCAGCGCACGGTGTCCGACCGCATCCGCATCCGCAACGACGAGACCGGCCTGGACGACGACTTCTACGTGGAGCGGATCTCGCACACGGTCCGCCGGCGCAACGCCCCCGGCCGGCCGCCCGTGCACGCGGTCGTCCTCGGCTGCGAGAAGGACCTGACGGAGGCGGCCAACCCGTTCAGGTTCGACGTGCGCGGGGCGGGGTTCGACCAAGGCACGTGGGACCCGGTGGTGGCCGACAACGTGGACTCGGTGTTCGTGTTCGACGACCCCGTGCGCGGCCGGTTCGACGCCGGCGCGTTCGGCACATGAGGGAGGCAGCCGTGGAGACCGTGGTGGCGAGGGCGTACGTCTACAGCGGGGAGTGGGTGGCGGACTGCCCGGCGCCGCACTGCGCCAACGTGGAGCACGTGTGCCGCCCATCGAGGGCGCGCGGTCCGAGGGACATCCCGGTGGACGTCTACGTGTGCTCGCACTGCGGGACGCAGGCGCCGGTGGCGTGGCCGGATGACCGCTTCGGGATCCTCGCCGTCCTCTCCCGGCGGCCCGTTCCGGGCACGCGCAACTGGTACCCGGCGGACCACCCGGTGGCCCTCCGGTTCGGCATCCCCCACGGGCAGAGCGTGCGGGAACTGGAGGACGAGAACGAGGAGCACGGGGTGCGGTGACCGGGCGGGCCCGGCCCGGGAAAGACGCCTCGAGTTGTTAGGCAGAATAAGGGTTAAGCCCGAAAATCCGCAGGTGAGTGAAGCGCGCACGGTCCTGTACCGCCTGTACCGTGTGCGTCGGTTAACGAGAATTCTCCTACGTATAGAGGTTAACGGGAGCACACGGTACAGGCGGTACAGGAATCCGTGGGGTCCCGTTGGAGGGTGGTTGTAACCATGGCGTGGTCCGCACCCATGACCGCTGTCGCGGGGTCCGTTTTCACCGCAGCCCAGTTCAATCAGTACGTACGGGACAATCTGAACGAATGCCCCGCCGCCAAGGCGACGACCCAGGGATCGATCTTCGTCACCTCGGACACCAACCGCGTGGCCGAACGCATCCCGGCCGTCGGCATCCTCAACACGTCCGGCACGACCACCAGCACCGCCTACGCGGACCTCGCCTCCACCGGGCCGTCCGTCAGCGTCACCACCGGCGTGAGCGCCATCGTGCTGCTGACCGCGAACCTGAGCAACAACACCGTCGGCCAGAACGCGTACGCCTCCTACGAGGTGAGCGGGGCGACCTCCGCCACCGCCACCGACGACCGGAGCGTGTTCCTGACCGCCGCGTCGGCGGGCCAGACCCTGCGCGCGACCCAGGCGTACTTCGAGACCGGTCTGACCCCGGGCACCAACACCTTCAACTGCAAGTACCGGGTGACCGGCGGCACGGGGACGTTCACCAACCGCCGCATATCCGTCATCCCGTTCTGACGGGCCGGACATGGACGGCCTCGCCACCTTCCTCACTCCCACTCTCGGCGCCGGCGGCGTCGTGCTGCTGGTCGTGCTCATGGTCCTGCGCGGCGCCCTGGTGCCCCGCTCCACCGTGGACCTGGTCGTCGCGGACAAGGACCGGCAGATCGACGTCTGGCGCTCCCTCGCCGAGGGCCGTCAGGAAATGATCAGCCTTCAGCAGACGCAGCTCGACCTGCTGATGGGCACCGCGCAGACCACCGAGCGTGTGCTGGACGCCGTCTCCGAGGCGGCCCGCATGGCCCGGGAAGGGGGTGGCGGACGTGCGCTGGCGCAGACACCGGAAGACCGCCCCTGAGGACGAACAGGCGGCCCAGGACGTCCAGGTCGCCCGAGAGGCCGCCGAGCGCCTGGCACAGGACCTCGTGGAGGCCCGCCGGCGCACGTCGGAGATTCTGGAAATCTCGCGTACCCTGCACCGGCTGGGCGAGAGAAACCACTTCGCCCCATTGATCCGTGATGCGCTGGGGGGCAAGTTCCGATGACGGCCGGTGAGGCGGTGAACCTCTGGGGCAGCATCCTCGCCCTCGCGGGGTCCCTCGCCTTCGTCGCCGTCTACAGCCTGCTCGCACGGTGGTGGCGGGACGCCGTCGGCCGGCTCCTCGTCATCAAGGCCCTGGCCGTCGCCGCGTTCATGGCCATATCCATCAGCGTGACCCTGCTGCGGGGGGACATCGAGGCCCTGCGCACCGTGCGCGGCATCCTCGCGGGCCTGTTCGGGACGCTGATGCTCTACCAGGCGTGGCTCGTCGGCCATATGCAGACCAAGGGGGCGCACATGACGTCCGGCTCTCACGAGAGGCACGGGAACCCATGACGACCAGGACCGGACCGCAGACCTACCCGGGCGCCTCCACCGCCTACTGGTACGGGGACGACTACGACGGCTCCGCGATGGAGGTCAACGTCGTCGTCCTGCACACCACCGAGGGCGCCACCCTCCCCGGCTACGGCGGCGGCGCCTCCGCGCCCACCCTGACCGCCGTCCCCGACTTCGCCGCGAAGCGGCTGCGCTGGTACCAGCACTTCGGCATCGACACCTCCGCCCGCGCCCTGCTCAACCTGCCGGGCGGGGTGGAGACGAACACGGCCAACGTCTGCCAGGTGGAACTCGTCGGCACCTGCGACCCGGCCACTCACGCCCGGTGGGCCAAGGCGGGTATCGCCCACATCTACTGGCCCGAGGCACCGGAGTGGGCGCTGCAAGGCGTGGCCGACTTCCTCCGGTGGATGAACGCCGAGCACGGCGTGCCGCTCACCGGCCCCTCGCAGTGGCCCGCCTACCCGTCGTCCTACGGGGCGACGAGTGCCCGCCTGACCTTCAGCCAGTGGCGCACCTTCACGGGCGTCTGCGGCCACATGCACGTCCCGGAGAACCTCCACGGCGACCCGGGCTCCATCGACTTCGCCCGGCTGCTGACCCTCGCCCGGGGCACGGACGAGCCGGCCGCCGAGACCCCGACCCCGGAGGACGACATGCCGCAGATGCTCAACGAGTCCAACGCCAAGGACGTCGCCCTGAAGTCAGGTGTGTGGACCGGCCTCGCCCTGACCGACGCCGTCCTGCACACCGGCCCCCGGCTGCACGACACCCTCGTGCACGTCACCCTGGACGACGCCGCCGCGCCGGAGACGAAGGTGGAGGGCCGGTTCTACCTGACCGACACCTCCGGGTCGTCCCCGAGCGCCTACCAGATCGTCACGCGGCGCGGCGGCGGCGGACACCAGTTCGCGCTGTCCGGGGTCATACCCGCCGACCGCCACCTGCGGTTCGAGATCCGCGTGACCACCCCCGACGGCTCCCCGGTCACGCTGCTGCACCGCACCGTGTCCGGCCCGTACTGGGCCGCAGCCTGATCACCGAAGGGACGAGGACCATGTCGCAGGAAGCGCGCATGCGGGCCGTCATCGACGCCGCCGTGGCGGAGGCCACCCGGCCGCTGGAGGAGCGCCTGGACGCCCTGGAGGCCCGTGTGGCGGCCGTACAGGACGGCGGCGGCGCACCGGACGCCACGGAGCCCAAGAGGCCGTCCACGGGCCGTACAGCCAAGGCCAGGGCGGCCACGAGCAGCAAGGCCGGGACGGACGAGAGCACGACGGCCGGGACGGACGAGAGCACGACGGCCGGGCAGTAGACCCGGCGAGGACCAGGGAGCGAGGAACCGAGGAATGCGCGTCGTCACCTACCCCGCCGACACCGGCGGCTGCGGGTACTTCCGGATCATCTGGGCCGCTGAACTGCTCGCGGCGGCCGGCCACGACGTGGAGATCCGCCCGCCCGTAGACCGGGGACTGAAGCTGAAGATCGGCCCGGACGACCATGTCGCCGACGTCCTGGACGTGGACGACGTGGACGTCCTGGTCTTCCAGCGCCTCACCCACCAGTGGATGTCGGAGGCCGTGCCGCTGCTGCGGGCCAAGGGCATCGCCGTGGTGGTGGACGTGGACGACGACCTCGCCGCGTGCCACCCACGCAATCCCGCGTACGAGTCGATGCACCCGCGCTTCGCCGGCCGGGCCGTGGGCCGGGGACAGATCCACCGGCACTCCTGGCAGCACCTCGCCGCCGCATGCCGTGAGGCGACGCTGGTGACCGTTTCCACGCCGGCGCTGCTCGAGCGCTACGCCCGGCACGGGCGCGGCCACGTGATCTACAACCACCTGCCGGACATCTACTACGGCCGGCCGCGCGCCGACTCGGGCATCCTCGGCTGGCCGGCCGCGCTCGCCTCGCACCCGGACGACCCGGCCGTCCTCGGCGGTGCCGTCGCGCGCCTGGTGTCCGAGGGTGCGGACTTCCGCGTCGTCGGCGACCCGACTGGCGTCGGGGCCGCGTTCGGTCTCACCCGGGACCCGCAGGGACGTACAGGCATCGACCCGGCCGGGTGGCCGGCGGCCGTGGCGGAGCTGGGCGTCGGGATCGCCCCGCTGGCGGACACCCGGTTCAACACCTGCAAGTCGTGGCTGAAGCCGCTCGAGATGAGCGCGCTCGGGGTGCCGTGGGTGGGCTCGCCCCGGGCGGAGTACGCCCGGCTGCATCGTATGGGCGCCGGCATCCTCGCCGACACGCCCCGGCGCTGGTACCGGGAGATGCGGCGCCTGGTGGACTCCCCGTCGCTGCGCGAGGAACGGGCGGAGGCGGGCCGCGAGGTCGCCGAGGGCCTGCGGCTGTCCGCCAACGCCTGGCGGTGGTGGGAGGCGTGGGAGAGGGCGCGCGAGGTGCAGAAAGCGTCCAGGGTGTGCGCGGCGTGAGAAGGAATTGCCACTGAGGCAAAGTTCACCTAATTAGGCCGGGCGGCCACTCACTGAGCGGACCGCCCGGCCATTACGTTACTTCTACTGACGGCCCTCCCTGTTGCGAGCAGGGAGGGCCGTCAGGCCGCCGGCCGCGCCTGGGCGCGGGGGCGGGGCTGTGCGGCTGAGCTGGTCAGCCAGGACAGGCCGCAGGCCAGGCAGAGCGCGTCGTCGCTCCCCGCCATGTTGATGACCCTGCGGGACTCGCACGACGGGCACTTGACCCGGTCTTTCTTGGCACGCAGACGCCGGCGCTCGGCCGTGTCCGTCCCACCCCAATACCCACGCTGACCGTAAGTCAATGCATAGCGCAGGCATGTCGCCCGAACGGGGCACGGGTTGCAGTAGGCCCGCGCCTCCTCCAGGCCCTCGGGGTTCTCCTTGTCGGGGACGAACACTTCCAGCGGGGCGCCGTTGCACAGTGCCTCATCCTGCCAGCGGACCTCCGATGCTGCCCAGCCACTCGTGGCTCTCTGTACCACCATGGATCTCCTCGGACGCAGGGACACGTTCAGTACTGAACTATTGCCGTATGCACCCGGGATGTGGAGGGTGCACACACACATAAATGCGACCAGCACATAAAGTGAGAGACGTGTCTCCGATTGTGATGCGCCGCAGCTCAGGGACGGTGGCTTTCACAATTCGTCCACGTATTTGATCTTCATGGGCCCAACTCCGTTGCGGTTCGCGGCAGTTGCCCAGGGCAAGCCGGAGGCCCCGTCCCGGTCCCCCGGAACGGGGCCTCCACACCCACCGTGCAGAAGATCACTCAGCGCACAGTTCTGGCCAAGATTTCAGTCCGGGGCGCCCGCCCCGGTTCCCGGCCACGGCACGGGACTGCCCGCCTCGAGCCACGCGACCAGCTCCCGCAACGGCAGGGACCGCGCCAGCTCCGCCTCGGCGGCGTGGCGGGCGACGTCCGCGTCCATCTGCGCCCGGGTCTTCCAGCCCCGGGAGACCAGCCAGCCGTCGTACGCCTCGCCCAGGTCGCCCGTCGCGCCGGCGTCCACGTAGGAACGGGCGAACGAGGTTGCGTAGGGCTCCAGGGCGCCCAGGCGTCCCGCGCGGTCCGCCCAGAACCGCACCGCGCGCTCGCGCTCCTCTTCCTGCTCCACCGTGCTCATTCCGGTGCCCCCTCTCCTTCGGCCGTCCCGGCCGCTCGTCGCGTCTTGTCCGCCATCTCCTCGGCGCTCATCCGGCCGGTGACGCCGTCGTGGTACCCGGCCGTCCACGTCAGGTCCGGGTGCGGCCCGTCGCCCTTGCGCACCACGTTCCGCCCGATGGCGTTGAAGCCGTGCGGGATGGTCACGCTCTTGGGGTTGACCCGCAGCACCTCGTACCAGGTCCCCCGGTACCGCACGAAGTCCCCGCGCTTGAAGTCGGCCCGGGAGAAGACCTTGGCGCCCTCCGCCTCGTGCCGCTCGACCACGGCCCGCCAGTGGGCGAGCTGCTCATCGATCTCCGCGCGCTGCCGCTCCAGCTCCCGCGCGTAGTCGGACCCCGGGGTGCAGCGGGACAGGGACCGCTCGACGCGCCGGCGGTCGGCCTCGAGACCGTCGATACGGCGCAGGGTGCGCCCCAAATCGTTGCGGCGCCCGGCGTAACCGGCCGCCGTCTCGGCCCGCGACGCGTTGTGCTCGGCGCGCTTGCCCCCGTCGATGTGGCGGCGCATCCCGGAGTCCATCCGCGCCAGGGCCCGGCGGTGGGCGCCCTCGGAGTGGTGGCCGCGCAGGACGGGCTGTCCCGGCGGGATGTGCTCGGCGACGGCGTGGGCCGACCGGTAGCCCGCATCCGACGCGGCCTGCGCGCGGCCGGCCCGCTCGGCGTACCGCTCCGCGCGGTCCTCGGCGCGCTGCTCCCGCTCCGCCTCCGCCTCGGCGAACGACCGCGCGGTGCCCTCGTCGACCGTGACCTCAACGGTCCAGCCGGCCGCCTCCAGGGCCGCCTTCGCCCCGTTGATGCGCCACATCTGCGCGGCCCGGTCCCGGGAGCGGGTGATGCCCAGGCACCCCAGCGAGGGGAACCAGCGGAATCCGAACGGCCGGGCGAGGTCCAGGACGCCGTCGCCCTTGGAGGAACCTTCCAGCAGAGTGCCGTCGGCTCGGGTGTGAGTGATGGTGATAGTGCCCATGAGGGCCTCCCCTGTTCCTTGGTCCAGTGGTACCGGCGCCCCGTCCAGGGGGTGGGTGGACGGGGCGCCGCCGGCCGCAGCCCGGTGGGGGACAGGCCACGGCGTACCGGCACGGAGTGTGCCGGAGAACATGCGGATCGCCGAACGGCCTGGTCAGACCGTCAGTTCCGCGTCCAGGCGGCGCAGGTGGACGGCGATGTCTTGTCGCGCCTCGGACGAGAGCATGAGGGCGACGCCCCCGGCCCTGCCGCGTGCCCCGACCCGTACCCGGGCGGTGCCGAACGGCAGGACGCAGTCCAGCCGCGCCCACGTGTGCGTGCTCCAGACGGTGGCCCGCTCGTCGCCGAACACGGCCAGGTGCCGGCCGTACAGCGTCCCCGGGCGGTCCCCGAGGGCGACCGGCTGCGCCTCGCCGGCGAACCACGCGCCCAGCGGGAGCAGCCACGACCGGTCCAGGATCACGCTGCTGTGTGCCCCGGAGTCCCGGTGCCACACGGTCAGAACGGCCTTGCCGTCGTCACCGGTCGGCGCGAGCCGCAGCGCGGTCCCCCGGACGTTGCCGGGAATCTCGAATGCGTCCATGAGTCCCGCTTTCCTTGGTCGGGTGCCATGAGGGGTGGCGTGCTCCCGGCCGGTCACGATCCGGCACCTCCGGGCCGTGTGGCCCGACGGACATCCGTTATCCCACGGGAGCGGGTTGGGGCCGAACGGCCCCGGGGCGGTGCGGGTCAGCCGTCCAGCTCGACGCCGGGCCAGTAGGCGACGACGCCGAAGCCCATCGAGTCGGTGTGGGTCTTGCGGGCCAGGTCCAGCGCGTCCTCGCCCCGGCCGTCCTCGGACAGCCCCAGCGCGAGGGAGACCAGGAACTCGGTCAGCTTGCCGGTGTCGGGCAGGTCGATGGCGAAGCAGGTGCCGCCGTACATACCCCGGCCGCTGTACGCCTCGCGGATCGTGTAGTCGTCCTCGTACAGGTCGATGTTCTCGGCGGCGGCGATGATGTCCTCGCGGGAGAGCTGCATGGTCGGTTCCTCATTCCTTGGTCTGCCGGGCCGGCGTCCCCGTCCCGATGACTTAATTAAATCATAGGGTCCCGGGGTCGGCAACCCCGGGGCCCAGATTCCGCGTGACCTGCGGTCAGCTCGTTACGCGGATCGGCATGTGCAGGAGACGGAACCCGTCGCCGGCGACCGACGCGCCGTCGGTGAGGAGAAACGGCTTAGTCGGCGTCTGCGCGTGCAGCACCAGCGTGTCCCCGGCGAACGTGCCGAGGGCGTCCAGCAGAAACAGCCCGTTGACGATCAGGGGCCCGTCCAGCGCGCGGCCGGCCAGCAGCTCGCCGGCGGTGGCGATGCCCCGCACCTTCGGCTGCTCCACCGGGTCCTCCATGCCCGGGGAGACCGTGATGCCGTCCGGACCGAACTTCAGGTGGACGCGCGGCCCCTTGGACAGGCCCTTGGCCTTGGACAGGGCGGTCGCCTTGCGCACCGCACGCACCAGCGCCTCGCGGTCGGCCCGGACGGACAGCGGCGTCGCCTCCGTCGGGATGATGTCCCACACCTTCGGGAAGTCGCTCGCGTCCGCCGTGGCGCGCGTGGTGATCGTCACCGGACCGACGGTGAACGTGATCCAGTCGGATCCCGTGTCCACCCCGACCGTGACCGGGCCCGTGTGCTTGCCCAGCAACTTGGTGACCTTGTCCAGCAGCCAGCTGGGAACCATGGCCTCCGTCACCGCCCCGTCGCCGGTCGCGTCCACCTCGGCCACGGCCAGGCGGTAGCGGTCGGTCGCTGACAGGCGCAGCACCCCGTCGGCGATGCGCAGGTGAACGTGCGTCAGCGCCGGCAAGGTCAGGTCGGTCCCGGTGGCGGGCAGGACGCGGGCCACCTGGCGGAACCACTCCGCACCGTCCACGGTGACCTGCGCCGGCGCGTCCGGCGGGAACGCCGGGTATTCGGCCGGCTTGAGCGTGTCCAGCGGCACCGTGAAGTCGTCGGTGGAGAGCACGGTGCCGTCCACGGTGATCCGGGTAGCTGCCGCGACGGCCGCCTTCTCGCCGGCCACCGACGCGGCCAGCACGTCCCGCAGTCCGTGGAAGTGGAGCAGGCTGAGGCCGTCGTCGCCGGCCTCGCCGTCGACGCGGACCGACACGGAGGTCTCGTAGTCGAACCCGCGCAGGGTGAGCACGCCGTCCCGCGTCTCGGCCATCACACCGCCCAGGACCGGGACGGTGGGGCGCGGAGCGATGCCGAGGGCCACGACTTTCAAAGCGTCGGACAGTTCGCGGTGGGTGGCGGTGAAGCGGGCTTGAGCGTCGGCCGGGGCCTTCGTCGGGGTCGTCATGCTTTCCTCATTCCCTGTTCCTTGGTCGGCGAATGGCCATGATTTAATTAAACCACAGGGCCCCGGGATCGACAACCCCGGGGCCCTGTCTCTTTCGTGCCGGTCCGTCAGACCTTGTCGGCCCTGTCCCGCTCGCAGTCCTCGTCCCGGTCGGCCGGCGTGCGCGTGGCCAGGGCGACGATGACGGCTGCGGCGCCCAGCGCCGTGCACGCGGCGGACAGCAGCCCGGTCGCCACGGCGAGGCCGCTTGCGCCGGAGTCGGCCGCGCCGGCCGCCGCCACGGCGGTACCGGATCCGGTGGCCAGCAGGCCCGCCCCGAGTCGCATGGTCTTCCTCATGGTCCGTTTCCTCGTTCCTTGGTCGGTGGTGCTCTCAGCCCCGGTGCATCACATGCGAGCAGTTCCACTCGGGCAGACAGTCGGGAACGTTACGCTCCCGGCCGTCCAGGCAGACGGCGCACAGGTGGCCCTAGTTCGGGTTGTCGAGCACGGCCTGCGAGGGCAGGCCCACGGCGTCGTCCTCCAGGAACGCCCGGGGGAACGCCATCCCGTCGTGGACGTAGATGTCCCCGCGCCCGGTCTTCCAGGTCCACACCCGGCCGAACCGGTCGGTGATGTCCGGGTGCTCGGCGCGCTCCAGCTCGGCCAGTGCCTCGCGTGCGGTCCGCCACTCGTCGATCAGCCTTCCCACGGCCTCGGTCGCTTCGCTCATCGGTTTCGCGTTCCTCTCTAGTTGCTCAGGGCGGAGCGGTGCTGTTCCTCGACGCCGATCCATGAGACGTCGAGCAGGGTCCGGCCCTCGGGGCAGTCGGCCCGGTCGTCGTCGCGGCAGGCGGCGCAGGCGGTGACGTGCACGTGGTAGTCGGTGAACGCACCGTAGTACGGCAGCACCTCCAGCAGCCGCCGCTCCGGGACGCCGAGGGCGCGCAGGGCCGCGCGGTTCTCCATCTCGGCGGCGTCCGTCATGTCGGCCGTGTCCCACTGGGTCCAGATCGTCCGCATCGCTTCCTCGTTCCGTGGTCCGTGGTCTTCAGGTCAGCCGGCTCGCCGGGCCAGTTCCCGCAGGATGGCCTCGTAGCTCAGTTCGTCCTCGCGGGTGCGACCGGCGAGATTGCTCGGGGCGTAGGCGTCCCGGTAGCCCTGGAGCTGACCGAGGTTCAGCCTCGCCGTGTTCTTCGCGGTCGCGGCGAGCAGGCGTTCCTCGTCCTCCGTGAACTCGGGATCCGGGGTGTCCATCGTGGGTTCCTTCCGTCTGTATCCGATGACTTAATTAAATCAGAGGCTTCCGGCGGGGGCAATACCCGTGCGGGCCCGAAGCGGCGGATAAGCTCCGCCGACATGACCACCACACGCACGCGCATCACCGCCGTCACCAACCAGAAGGGCGGCGTCGGCAAGACCGCAACGACCATCGGCGTGGCCGGGGCCCTCGCCGAAGCGGGGAGCAACGTTCTCGTCGTCGACCTGGACCCCCAGGGCCACCTCACCGACGGACTCAAGGTCCCGCAGGCCCCGTCCGGCCCCGGCGCCGCCAACATCTACCGCGCGCTGGTCGGCGAGCACACTGGTCTGGACGGCCTGCTCGTCCGGCACTCCGAGCCGGCCGGCGCACTGGACGTCGTCCCCAACGCGTTCGAGATGTTCATGGCCGTCCGCGACGTCGACAAGGTCAAGGCCCGCGAGCAGCGGCTGGCCAAGCTGCTCGTCCACACGCGCGGCCTGTACGACCACGTCCTCATCGACCCCCCGCCGTCCCTGGACATCCTCACCGACAACGCGCTCACGGCCGCCGACGGCGTGCTCATCCCGGTGGAAGCCGAGGACTCCAGTCTCAAGGCGCTGGAGCTGCTGCTGCCGCAAGTCGCCTCCGTGGACGCGGACCTGAGAGTGAAGCCGCTGGAGCTGCACGGCCTGGTCGTCAGCCGGCTGCGCCGGCCGGTCAACACCCTCGCCCGGTCCGTCCTGGACGAGTTCGGCAAACTGGACGGCCTGCCGGTCCTCGCCACGGTACCGCTGTCCGTCGTCGTCACCGAGGCGTGGCGGTACGGCCGGACACCGGTGGACTACGCGCCCGAGAGCGAGCACGCGCAGGCGTACCGGACGCTCGCCGGGGTGCTGGAGGCGGCCCGGTGAGCCCGAAGGAACTCCCGGCGCCCGGCCGCTCCGACGGCCTCACCGCGCTGCTGCGCGCCCGCCACAGCCCCGCCCCGGCCGTCCGCACGCCGGCCCCGGCGGATCCGTTCGCCCCGCACCCCGTCGACCCGGCCGCCGTCACGGGGACCGCCGAAGAGCGGCTGGCCGCGTTCGAGGCCGCCATCGACCGGGCCAAGGAGACCGCCGGGGCGACGCTCAAGGCGGCCCGCGCCCGGTTCGTCGTGGAGGCCGGTACCGCCCTGCGCGCCATCCGCGACGAGGATGGCGGGCTCTACAAGGTCACCCATGCCACGTTCGAGGAGTACATCGACGGCCGGTGGGACATGGACCGCACCCGCGCGTACCAGCTCATCGACGCCGCCCCGGTCATGCTCGTCATGTCGAAAATTTTCGACACGGCACCCGTGGAGTCCCACGCGCGTCTCCTCGCCCCGGTGCTGGAGACCCACGGCGAGCCCGCCGTGCGCGAGGTCTTCGCCGCCGTGCGGACGGCCGGGGAGAAGGTGACGGCGGCGGCGCTGCGGGACGCGGCGGACCGTCTCGGCTACGCCCCGCCGCAGGCGCCGGCCGCCGAGGACGACGGCGAGGACGTCTCGCCGGCCGAGCACACCCCGGCGCAGGCCCGCGCGCTGGTCCGCCTCGAGCAGGGTCTGGCGGCCCTGCGCGGCGCCCACCGGGCCCTGCGGGGCCGGGTCGTCCCGAACGCGGTCGCCGCCGACCCGGTGCGCGGCAGCGAGCTGGTGGCGGAGGTCGCCGACCTGGCCGCTAAGATCAGCCGTCTCGCGCAGTGAGGAAACGACGAAGCCCCGGAACCGTGAGGATCCGGGGCTTCGCGCCGGGCGGGTCAGGCCAGGACGTTCCGGCCGCACACGTCGGAGGGGTCCGCCGGGTCTCCGTGGGTACAGGTGCCGCCGTCGGGCAGGTCGTGGGCGTGCAAGGGCGTGAGCCCCACCCAGCCGTCGCCGTGCTCACGGCACAGCAGCACGCCCGGCCGGTGCGAGTTCCGGTACGCCACGACAGGGCCGTTGGCGAGACGCCGCAGCGACTCCAGGGCCGCCACGTCGGCGTCGCTGAACTCGTCGGCCCGGTCGTCCATGACCTCGCGGGCGCAGCCGACGGCGTAGCGCAGCATCGCGCGCTCGGCGTCGCCCAGGATTTCCTGGCGCACCTCGTCGCGGTAGGCGTCAAGCAGTTCACCGACCTCGCGGGCCGGCGTCAGCGCCCCTGCGGCTCGGGCGAGGGCGTCTCGCGCGGTGGTCTCAGGCATAACCGCCTCCCGGAAGCGGGTAGGTCTGGACGGTGGTGATGCCGTGTCGCTCGGCGAGGCGGACGCAGGCCGCGCAGTCGGCCGTGACCTCAGGTCGGGGCTCCAGGCCCCAGAAGTCCCGGTTCGGCTGGCACAGAACGTCCCCGACGTCGCGGCGAAGGCGCCCGCTGTTCAGCGGGGCGTTGAGCACCAGGTGGTATCCGCCCCGGCTGTTGGCGCCCTGGCGGGGGCTGTAGGCGTAGCGGACGTGCGCGGTGCCGTCCCAGGTTTCGGGCTTGTCGCTCATCACTCCTCGTTTCCATGGTCAGTCTGCGGGGTGGGCTGCGGCCAGGCATGCCGCGATGATGACGACGGCCGGGGTGTCGCGGGGGAAGTCGAGCACGGCCCCATTGGGACAAGTCAGCCCGGAGTCGTCGTTGGGGCTCGTCACGGCCCATACGGCGCCGTTCTTGCGCAGCAGGTGGCCGTCGTCGTCCCCGGTCCAGCCGTCAGCCTCCAGGGCCTCCGCGACATCCAGGCGGCCGTGCCACTCGCCGGGCTCCGGGCGCTGCACGGTCAGGTGCAGGGACACGGGGGAGTTGTCCGGCTCCGGGACGTACCGGTACCAGCCCAGGGCGTCCATGTCCGCGCTGTCGACGAACCGGCCGCGCATGGCGGGCTCGGGCACGAACCACGGCCCGTTGCCCGGGTCGTAGAACGCGAACAGACGCCGGTCGTGGGACAGACGGAACTCCCAGCCCTCGGGGACGGGCGGTCGGTCACTCATCGTTCCTCGTTTCCGTGGTCAGGGCCGCTCGGCGGCCGGGCGGTAGTCGTGGTCCACGCTGTCGTCCTCGCACAGGACACAGATGCCGGGCACCGCCGAGTCCCCGTCGCGGTGCGCGTACTCCGGATGGCCGCACGCGGCGCACGGCATGTCGGCGAGGCACCGTTCGCAGACGGCCAAGCCGTCCGGCGTCGGGCCCAGGACCTTGTAAAGCGTTTGCCCGCACAGCGCCTCGGCCTCGGCCGCGTACGGGGCCGGCCGATCTTCGTTGAGGATGTGCGCGTTGAGCCTGCTGCCGGAGTCCCCGTAGCGCGTCGGCTTCGGAAGCTCCAGCAGCGCCGGGTCCCATCCGTCCGGCAGGTTCTCGGCGAGCACGTCTGTCAGCCAGGCCGGCCGGTCCACGTAGCCGCGCGGACCGTCGTTGCGAGCCGTCTCCCACCCGGGAACCGCGATGGGCTTCCCGACGGCGCCCGACTTCAAGCGGCGCGGACCGATGACCGCGACGTAGGCCCTCGTGCGGTCACCGGAAGGCACCCCCTCGAAGCGCGTCAGGATGATCTCGACACGGGCCGGGAGGACCACCCGGCCGTTCGACGGGTCCGTGAGCGCGTTGCGGGAGGGCACTTCTACCGGGATCACCACCGTGGTCTGCACCGCCCTTCGGTACTCGTCGGGCAGAAAGTCGATGGTCATCGTTCCTCGCTTCCGTGGTCGTCGGTGGTCTGGTCGTGGTGGGCCCGCCCGGACTCGAACCGGAGTCTCCCGGAGCGCGTGGGAACCGACCAAGGCTCGCGCTCTACGGGTGCTCTGCCTGACTGAGCTACAGGGCCCCTCACCGGGATCGCGGCTCCCGGCCGGCCGTCGTGCGTCAGGCCCCGGCCACGCGGGCCGCGTTGGCCATGTCGGCTTCGGTCTGTTGCGTGCCGCCGCCGTTGACGAGCAGGTAGAACCGGGCCTCGTCGGCCTCGGTCGCGCAGTCCTTGGTCTCCGCGATCATGAGCCCGCACCGGCGCTTCACGAAGCGCATGCCCTTGTCCGTGAGACCGGTGAACCGGACGTACGGACCGTCCTCGGTGTCCTCGGTCCTGGCCACGTAGTCGGCGGGCAGCCAGGACGCGGGAACGGCGAACTCCCCTGCGAACCACATGCAGGCGGTGGTCAGCCGCTGCTTTCCGTCGATGCACGCCCAGATGCCCCGGCCGGTCTCGTACGGGTCGCGGTCCTCCCACCGGTCGGTGCCCCGGTGGGAGAGGATGACGACGCCGGCGGGCAGGCCGCGCAGCCAGGACTCCACCAGGGCGATGCGCTGGTCCAGCGTCCACACGCTGCCGCGCTGGTATGGCGGGTCCAGAAGCAGGCCGCCGTCCTTGATCTCCTGCACCCATCCGTACGCCTCGCGGTACGCCGGGCTCAGGCTGAGGTGTTCCAGCGGTTGTGCGGTCTGCCGGGTCACGGTCGGCTCGCCGACGGGCACCTCGTCCTCGTCGCACTCGCCGCACAGGGTGTCGTCGCCGGTCCGGCTGGGCTCGGTGGCCCACCGCTCACGGCACACGATGCACCGCTGCGGCCCCTTCACGGTCTCGCCGGTCGCCCGGTCGATGATCCTGATGTCCAGTTCGGCCCCGCGCCAGTTGGCGGCGCGCAGCGATTCGCGCATGTCGGCCTCGGCGGATCCCAGGGTCCAGTGCGCCGCGCGGAACGGCTTGCCGCCGTCCCAGGCGCGCACGACACCGTACGACTTGGTCTGGCCCTTGCTGTGGCCTCCGCCCTTGCCCATGGTCGGTTCCTCGTTCCCGGCCGGTCCGTCCGGCCCCTTGATTTAATTAAACCATAGGGCCCCGGGGTGCGCAACCCCGGGGCCCTGATCAGTTCGTGCCGGGCGGTCAGACGGCCGGCGTCTCGTGCTCGGTGACCCACTGCTGGGCGATGCCGCCGGCAAAGGTTCGGTACACCGTGCGCCCGGTGTCCCGGTCGATGACCCAGTGGCTCAGCGGCGGGCAGTGCGCGTAGCGGTCGTGGTGCGTGTAGTACCGGCCCCGGTCGCCGTCCACGGCGAGCAGGCGCAGCCGGTCGGCCGCGATGTACGGCCGTCCCCGCAGCCCCGCGCGCCGATGCCAGCCGCGTATGCCGTGCTCCTCGGCCCAGGCGTCCACGCGCGCCGCGTGCCACGGCCGGGTGTCGTCCGGGGCCGCGCCCTCCGCGCAGGCGAGCGCCTTGAACACCGTCGTCACGGGAGCACCATCGGCCTGGAGCTGTGCGGCCCGCACGGCGTGCTGGTGGGCGGCCTGGCGGGCCTTGCCCTCGTCGATGAGCCGGAAGGCAGTGTAGATGTCGATGTGCGCCTGGCCGGTGGCCAGGGGCCGCAGGTCTTCGCCGGTCGGCTTCGCCGGCGCCTCGGGGAGCTGGGACAGGTCCACGGCTGGTTCCTCGTTCCTTGGTCTGGACGGTCAGACGGCCGGCGGGGTGTCCGCGTCCCGCAGGCCGAGGTGCAGGCCCCGGTCCAGGCCGGCGCTGTAGACGCTCTGCACGGTGGCCACGGCCCGGTCGTACGGCACGCCCAGCCCGATCAGCTCGCTGGTGGCCGCCTCGATCTGGTCCATGGCGGCGATGAAGCCCGGGTCTGCGATGCGGTCGGCTGTGGTCACGGCGGGTTCCCTCCCTGGGTGCCTCTCGGCCGCACGGATCATACGGCCGAAGGCGGAAAATCGGTTCCTTGGTCAGTGGTCAGTGGTACGGGGCCCCGGCGCGGTGGCCGGGGCCAGGTGGTTCAGTGGGCGAGGGAGTCGATGCGGTCCAGGATCTCCACGGCCGTCCGGGACTGCGCCCAGCCGAGCGCGGGCCGGAGGGCGTCGTCGATGCAGAGCAGCATCCGGCGGGGCATGTGGGTCACGGAGCCGGCGTGCATGTCCCCGGCCGCCCGGCGCACCGCGTCCCAGCCGAAGCCGGCACCCTCGGGCCCGGCCGGCAGGTAGTTGCGGAGGTCGACGCCCTCGCCCTGGAGGAAGTTGCCGTACCGGCGCACCGCGAGACGGATCAGGTCGGCCTCGGTGTTGCTCTGGCAGGTGAAGGACACGGTCTGCATGGTCGGTTCCTCGTTCCTTGGTCTGTGGTCCGTCCGGGACGCCGACTTCCCCGTCTGTGGCGCCGGTCGCGGCCGGCGTCCCGATGAATTAATTAAACCACGATGCCTCGGGGAGGGCAACCCCGGGGCATCGATGCGGTGTTCGGTTGTCAGGCGCGCCGGCGGGCCAACCTCTCCCGGCCGGCGTCGGTGACGGCGAGGCGCCGGGCCATGAAGTCTCCGGGGATGATCTCGACGTAGCCGGCCTCGGCGAGGGCGTAGAACGTCGCCCTCCGGGCCGCGTAGCCGTCCCGGCTCCCGAGGCGCCAGACGCCTCGCGGTACGCCGCTGTGGGGCAGCACAGGGCCGTCGAACTCGGCGAGAGCGGCCAGGGCCCGCAGGGCCGCCGGCGATTCCGCGCTGGGCTTCGTCTTCGGCCGCCGCTTCTGCGCGACCTGCTCCTCGAGCTCCGCCGCGCGCCGGCGGCCGGCCTCGGTGACGCGCACCGGCGCTGAGTCGTTGCCGCCGTCGTCCACCAGGCCGTGCGCGTACAGCGGCAGGAAGCTGGAGCGGTTGTAGACCCCGCGCGAACCGTCCCAGTAGTACCTGCCCCGGGACAGGTACCGGACTTTGACGCCCTCGCCCCGGTCGCACCGGGCCAGGTCCCGTAGCAGCCGCTCTGACGCCGGCCGCATCACCTTGTCCCCGTCGTCGTAGTAGCGCGTCATGACGCCGCCCCCAGTGCGGCCAGGGCGGCATCGCGGTCCACCAAAACGGGGTGCGCGTGCTTACGAGGGTCGACGGGCCCGACGATGCCGACGGCTTCGAGCTGGCGCAGGAGGTCCTTCGCCTCCTCGAACGTGACCTCTAGGCCGTAGTCCTGGCGCAGCCGGCGCGTCAGCATCGACGGGGAACCGTGCCGGGCGCCCGTGGTGACCAGCTCGGCGGCGAGGCACGAGGGGGTGTCGACGGCCATGTCTCAGCCCTCCCTCTTGACCGAGTGCAGCGTGAACTGCCCGGCGGCGCTCTCGCCGTACCGGGCGTGCACCTGCTTGACCGCCTCGTACCGCGCTTCCAGCTCCGTGCGGGCGGAGACGAGCACGGGCAGCAGCTCGCGGCCGTCGCCGTCCGGCGCCACGGCCCGGTGCTTGAGCGTAACGGTCCACCGGCGGTAGGTGACGCGGCGGGGGAAGACCTGGCTGGGGCGGTAGCGGCGGCTCGTGTCCTCGCCCACGGGGATGCATCGCAGGTGCAGGCGGTTGCCGTCCATGCGGACGAACACGGCTGGGAACTCCACCTCGCCGCCGTCGGCGCCCAGGGTGCGGATCGTCACCGGCTGGCCGGTGGTCGCCTCGCCGGGGCGCAGGTGGGCCGGCCCGGGGCGGACGCGCGAGGTTCCCGGCCGCCGACGCGCCGGGCGCTCCACGGAGTAGCTGGTCATGGGCCCTACTTTCCTGGTTCCTTGGTCTCCGGCCTAACGGCCAGTCGATTTAGCTAAATCATACCTGTGCCCCGGGGCGGTGGACAACCCCGGGGCACAGGTTCTTCGGTGACGGCTGGTCAGGCACTGACGAGCTGGCAGTGGGCGCACGGCTCGGGCAGTTCGCGCACGACATCGCCGTAGTTCTCGGCCGCCGTGTGCTCCGGGTCGATGCCGGACCCCTTGCAGCGCGGGCACGGGCCGAACACGTCGGGGTGCTCCGCTTTCCACTCCGTCCAGCGGGGCAGCGGCTCGTCGCCGGTGATGGTGCGGACGCGGTCCATGACCTGCTCAAGCGTCAAGGGTCCGACCGCCTGCTCCCCGAGGCGCTCCCGGGCCGCCGGCGCCTCGGGGACGAACGCTGCACTCTGCCAGGTGCCGACGCGGTAGCCCCAGTCGTCCGGGCCGTACTTGATGAAGACCCACGTCGGGCACCCGCTGTCCACGTCCAGGGGCCGCTCGGCGAGCTGGGTCCGGTAGCCCTCGTGGAACCAGTGCTCCAGGTACTCCCGGATGAAGGATGCGAGCATCTGCGCCTCGCGGCCGGTCGGCCGCTCGTTGCTGGCGAACGGCGGGCCGGCAAGGTAGTCCGGAACGCCGTCGGCGGCGGGCTTCAGGTACGCGGCAACGTACCTCCACTCCGGGTTGAAGCTGGACACAGCGGGGACGCGCAGTGCGGTGAGCGGGTCGTCTTGGTCGGCGTCGGTGCCGAACGGCCAGGCGGAGGTACGTGCCATCGTCGGTTCCTTCCGTGGTCAAAGAGGACGGCCCCGCCGGGTGACGGGGCCGTGGGGCGGGTCAGGCGCCCTTTCGCTCCGGGATGTGTTCCCGGACGACCTCCAGGACGCGGAAGGCGGGGCCGCCTTCGCGCCGGACCTTCGCCAGCACCCACGGGACCACCTCGCCGCCGTGGATGGTGGCGTAGCCGGGGCGCTCCGCGTCCTCCGGGTCCGCCGTCAACGGTGCGGTGCGGTGAGCGGAGCCGTGGACGGTCAGCCAGTTGGGGCCGGGGGTGAAGGTGCCCCAGGCGTAACCCTCGGTGCGCCGCTGGTCCTCGGTCATGGTCGGTCCCTTCCTGCGCCGGCCCGTCCGGCTCATGAATTAATTAAACCATGAAGCCCCGGGGTTCGGCAACCCCGGGGCTTCATCACGACGGTCAGCGGGACGGCAGGTAGCACCGGCACCGCTCGCCGCGCGGGTGGCCGTGGAACATCTCCCACTTCGCGTCCATGTCCTGCTCCCGCTCGCCGGCCGCCTGCTGCACCCCGCACCGGCAGTAGCTGCGGTCCGTCCACGGGTTGTACGTGACGAACGGGTGGCCTCGGTCCTCGCACCAGCGGCGGGTCTCGCCGGCGAGCTGCGCCCGGAACACCTCCGCCGACTTCCGCAGGGACGACGCGGTCCCCCGCAGCGCCCGCTCGGCGTCGGCTGTGGTGGGCGTCAGGTCGTCCGTGAACGCCTGGACCCCCAGGTGACGGATCACCGCGCGGCGGGCCGTGTCCGCCGGCCCCTCCGCCGCGCTGACGCGGGCGCCCGGGTCCCCGTGGGCCACCGTGGCGACGGCCCCGATGACGTTCGTGCGGCACTCGGCCCGGGGCGTCCCCGCTGCTTCCTGCTCCAGGTCCCACCGGTCGTTCGTCCGGCCGACGCGGGCGATGTGGTCGGCGGCCCGTTCGGCAATGGAGGCCGCCTCGGTGTATTCGGTGTGCTTGTCCACGTCTCTCCCTCAGTCCTCGTCCGGGACGTGCACGCGGAACGTGTCGGTGCGCGGGTCCATCTTCACCCGCGCCTGCCCGCCGGCCGCCCGGATCTCCGCCGCCTTCTCGTCGGCGGGCCGGGATCCTCGCCGGCCTCCGGCGGGGGTGCTGAACACGACTGCCATGACGGTTCCTCATTCCTTGGTCGGGCGCTCGGGCTGAGCCGCCTCGGGGCGCCACCGACATGGTGCAGATGACGTCCACGTGGGGCTCAGATCAGGCATCAGTGCCGGTGATGTGCTCGGACGGATGCGGGTAATCCCCGACTCGGGCGGCCTCGGCCAGGGAGTCGTGGTCGCGGGCCTCAGCCAGGCACTGCCGACTACCCGGCGTTCCCGGGGCGAGAGCGGCGGTGTTGCGGAGCGCGGCAGCTTCCTCAGTGTGGAACTGGATCCGCTTGGAGCGCTTCATGAGACTTCCTCTCTGCTTCGGACCGGGGCCGCCGTCGACGGCCCCGGGGTGGACGGTCGGTCAGGCGTTGACCAGCTCGCGGACGGGGCGGACCGTCTGGCGGACGGTGACCGGGGCGCCGTTGGCGGCGAGCATGAGCACCACGGCCGCCTTGAACTCCGCCTTACGCGGCTTGTAGTTGCGGAGCAGGACGCCGACCTGCGCGGTGGTGAAGTGGTTCACCTTGCGCAGCCGGCCGGCGCGGCCGTCGGTGGTGCGGTGGGTGCGGGCGACCTTGGCCGGGGCCATCCCGAGCCGCTTGGCCACCGAGCGCAGGCCGTTCGCCACGCCCTTGACCGTCTCGGCGTCCTCCACGCCGGCGGCGACCGCGTGCGTCGCCAGGCTGCGGCCCTTGACCAGGGAGCGGGCGAAGCGGGTGGCGGCGGCGCGCTCGGCGACGATCCGGCGGCGGAGGCGGGAGGTCTTCAGCATGGTCGGTTCCTCGTTCCTTGGTCTGTCGGTCCGGCTGTCCGTCCCGATGAATTAATTAAAGCATCGATCCGGCGGCCGGGCAACCCCGGGAACGACGAAGCCCCGGCCCACACCGGGCCGGGGCTCGAGGGCCGTCAGTACCACTGGCCCTCGGCGTTGCGGTGGGTCACGTACGTCTGCACGTACGGCTCCGACGACCACTCGGAGGCCGGGTAGCGGACGGACGCGTGGTGCCGGCAGGTGGCCACGACCGTGGCCGGGAAGTGGTCGCCCTGGAGGCTGTGCAGGGTGACCGTGTCGCCGGTGCGCAGGCCGAGGAAGTCGGGCGATTCGACCAGCGCCGCGCTCCGCCACCAGCGGGCGAACGCCTCGCCGTCCCCGCGCGGCGCCTCGGGCATCGGCTCGAACAACTCCCCGGGCCGGTAGTCGTAGCCGACGCCGGGGTCCAGGGCGTAGCGGGTCAGGGCCAGGGTCGGGCTGTAGAGGTGGCCCCGGTCCAGCGCTGCCGGGACGGCGGACTGCGGGAGCTGCTGCGTGTCGGTCATGGTCTTCCTCGTTCCTTGGTTCCGTGGTCAGGGTGGTACAGGGCCCCGGTATCGCCAACCGGGGCTCCCGAGACGGGCCGTCAGACCGGGCGGTGGCCGTCGGCGTAGACGTCGTGGATCACCGCGTAGGTCGCGTCCTCGATGCCCCGGGAGATGACCGCGCGGGCACCCCGCACGATCTCCAGGGCACGGGCGTAGTTCGTCGCCCCGTCCACGTACTCGATGTCCTCGAACGTCGTCTTGCCGGTGGCCGGGTCGAAGTGGGTGAAGGTCACCACGTAGCCTGCGGTGTCCGTCAGGCCGTGGCTGCACCGGGTGTGCTCCCGCCAGTCGGTCGGCTGGGGGATCGTAGCGGTGGTCTCCGGCATGGTCGGTTCCTCGTTCCTTGGTCTGTGGTCAGGGTGGTGCAGGGTGGTGCAGGGCCCGGAGGGTTCAGGCGCAGGCCATGACCCGGCCGCCCTTGGCGTACACAGATCCGTAAAAGTTGACGTCGAAGTAGTCCGTCGTGATGTCGCTGCCGTCGTAGTTGTAGGCGCGCAGCAGACCCGCCAGCTCGTCGACGAGGGCGCGCATCGCGGGGGTGGCCATCTCCATCGGGTATCCGTGCTGCTCCCGAATCTCCCAGGCCCAGCCCTTCGGCTCGTTCAGGATGCTGATGTCGATGGACGACCCGCCCGCGAACCGCTCGCTGCGCACGCTGAACTTGATCTCCGCCGGCGCGTCTCCGATGGGGTCGGGCAGCTTGACCGCACCGTCCTCGCCAGCGGACTGCTTGGCCAGCTTGCGTGCGAGCTTGATCTGCGCCCGGACCAGGGCGGCGATCTGGACCGTGGACAGGTTGCGGTCGTACTTGGCGCCGTAGGTGCGGCGGTCCGTCCAGCCGCCGGCCGCCTGCTCGGGGGTGATGCCGTGGGCTTCGCCCGCCTTGGTGAGCAGCCGGCCGAGCATGAGCCGGGCGGCCTCGCGCTCGTTGTCCCCGGTGCGCGGGTGGTCGATGAGCGCCTGAAGGAGCTTGATCTTCTTCGCCGTCTTCGCGTCCATGCCGTCCTCGTTCCTTGGTCCGTCGGCCGGTAACCCCGCCCGATGACTTAATTAAATCATAGCTCTGCCGACCGGACAACCCCCGGACGCAACGAAACCCCGGGGCCGGGGAGGCTCCGGGGTTTCGTTGTATCGATCAGCGGTTACGCCTCCCACCACAGCGGAGGCAGGTCCACGAACTTCACTTCACCAGGACCCGTCGGCGTGTGGTCCGCGACGAACCGTGCGAACCCTTCCGCGCTCTCACCGCTGTACGCCTCGACCTCGTAAGCCGGCGCCGTACCGTCGTCCTGCCTGGCGTTCATGCCGTCAGCCCAGGTGTCCGCCTCGTCCTTCGTAGCGAAGTACGCCAACGGCCCCGTGCGGCCGGCAGTCTGGGCCACCCGCCCCAGTACGTGGTCCCGAACAGCCCACGGTTTTCCCGGGACGATGCCGATGGCGTTGTCCACGGAGAACCTGGAACCGGCTGTACACATGTCACCCCCCATGTCGAAAATTTTCTACACGCGGTCCACGCGGAAGGCGTAGCCGGACGACTCATGCCGCACCGGCTCGCCGAGCGGCCGGCCGGTCAGGGAGGCCGCGAACCGCCGGGCCTCGCCGCGCGGGACGCGGGAGTTGTCCATCAGGCAGTACGAGACGGCGAACTCCACTTCGCGCAGCGTGCGCAGCGCCGTCGGGTTGGTCTTCACCGTGCCGTCGGGCAGGGTCCGAGTCAGGCGGTACAGGGTCATCGGTTCCTCATTCCTTGGTCAGGGTCGGATCACGGGAGCGGCCAGCCGCCCATGCCGGTGCGGCGGTCCGCGTCGGGGCTGTCGACGTCGCGCGGCCGGTGGGCCTCCACGATCCGCAGCATCCACCCGGGCATCTCCATGACGGGCGGGTAGTGCTCGGCTGCGTTGTGGAACTCCAGTGTGATGTCCACGCGGGAGACGTCCCGGCGGGCGCCGTACTCGATGCGCAGGCCGTACAGCTTCCGACGGCTCCCGGTGAACGTCTTGATGATCGGCCGGTCCGGCAGGTCGACGCATACCCGGTGGCTGATCTCCCGGACGATCGCCGTCACTTCGGTCTCGGTGCTCACGGGTTCCTCTCTTCCTTGGTCAGGGCGTCGGGCAGTCGGTCCGGGGACAGGTGCACCGGACCAGCTCCCCCGTGCTGTCGTTGGCGGCCATCACGTACGGCTCGCCGAACCGGGTCACCTTCACGTGGATGAAGTGGTACCGGGTTCCATTGATCTTCCGCCACCAGTAGTGGTTGAAGCGGTTGTCCACCTCGCCCGTGCGCGGCCCGATCTTCACCGCTGCTCCGCCTCCGTCTCGCGCAGGAAGGCGGCCAGGTCGCGCTGCATGCCGTCCCAGATGGCCAGGGCGTAGCCGGCGGCCACGGTGCCCCGGGCGTCGTGCTCCCGCCGCGCCTGGTCCAGCCGGCGCTTCCACGCCCCGGTGATGGCCTGCGGGTTCAGGCCGTCCCGGGTGCGCATGTCGGCGAGGACGCGGGTGGTGACGGTGAAGCCCATGGTGGCCAGGCCGGCGGCGGCCTCTTCGGTCAGGCGGCCGTCCTTGAGCATGCCGGCCAGGTAGGTGTCGGCGGCCTCGCGGGCCTCTGCCAGCAGGGGGCGGGCGGTGGCGTCGTTCATCTGGTCCTCGTTCCTTGGTCGGTGCCGCTATGAATTAATTAAACCATCATCGGGCCGACGGGACAACCCCGGACGTCAGATCACGTTCAGCGCGCGCCGGATCCCGTCCTCCAGCCGCACCCGGGGCCGGTAGTACCGGTGCATCCGCTCGGGGTCGCCGACGCGGTACGCCACCCCGGCCGGCCGCCCCGGCAACGGCTTGATCTCCGGTTCGTACTCCGCGACGTCGGCCATCATCCGCGCCAACTCCAGGAACGACGTGCCCCGGCCGGTGCACAGGTTCACCGGGTCTTCGGTCCCCGACTCCGCGACGGCCAGTGCCCCGGCCACGACGTCGTCCACGTGGATCCAGTCGCGCACCTGCTCGCCCGTGCCCCACACCGTCAGCGGGTCCTCGCGGCGGTGCACCCGCTCGAGGATCGCCCGGAACGGGTACGTGTCGTCCTGGTCCTCGCCGTACCCGGAGAACGGCCGCACGACGGTCACCGGCACCCCGGCCTCGCGCAGCCGGGCCGCCAGCAGCTCGCCGGTCACCTTGGACCAGCCGTACACCTGGTCCGGCATGCCGACAGTGCGCGACAGCCAGACGTCGTCCTCGCGCAGGGTCTCGTCGCTCCACACCCCCGTCTGGTATGCCACCGGGTACGCCGCGCTGGAGGAGAAGTAGAGCATCCGGCCGGGCCGCGCGACGGCCGCCCAGCGGAACATCTCCGCGTCGATGGACAGGGACTCCGCCGTGGCGAGCGGGTCGCCGTCGATGACAGCCCTGCCCCCGACGACGGCCGCGCAGTGCACCACCAGGTCCCAGTGCGGCATGGTATGCAGCCGGACGTCCTCGGCGAACAGCCGCCGGCAGTCCTGCGTCCGGGTGGTCTTCACGTCGCAGCCGACGACGTCCCAGCCCCGGCGCTTCAGCTCCGCCGTGAAGTGCCGTCCGAGAAACCCCCGGTCCCCCGTGACGAGCGCCCTCACGAGGCATCCCGCCCGTACTCGGCGCGCACCCGTCGCAGGGCGGAGGCGAACCCGTCGCCGTCGCGGAACCGCCGCCACGCCTGGCGGTCCAGCATGTCCGCCTCGGTGGCGTTGACGGCCGCGTACCGTGCGTCCATGGAGGCCTTGCCGGCCGCCGGATGCAGGTGCTCGATGACGACGTGCGGGAGGTACCGCAGCCCGTCGAGATGCAGCCCGAGGGCGAGCCAGAAATTGTCCACGTACAGGTGCCGCAGGACCGGCGGGGCCATGTAGCCGAGCGCCCGGACCATGCGCGAGGGCATGAAGGCGGCCGTCGGCAGCCGTTCGCCCTGGAGCAGGTCGTCGCCGTAGACGATGCGGGGCTCACCGGTGCCCAGCGCCCCGAGGACGTGCGCGTCCCAGCCGGCCGTGCGCGGCAGGTGGTCATCGCCCATGAAGCCCAGCGCCTCGTACTCGCCGGCGAAGTGACGGGCCGCATGGTTCAGGGCGGCCGTCATGCCGGTGCCGGTGGCACCCTCGTGGACGGTGATGTGACGGATCGCCCGGTCCCCGGCGGCCTCCCAGTAGACGGGCAGCTCGGGGTCGTCGGAGTCGACGACGAACACCGGTACGGCGTTCAGGGAGTCGGTGTCGTCGAACGCCTGCTGAAGCCGGATCGCGTTCTGGGGGCGTCCCCGCGTGGGGACGAGGACTGCCAGCAGTTGTGTCACCGGTGCTCCTCTCCTGCGGTGTGGCGCGGGCACGGTACCTGGGATCCGCCGAATCACCGACACGACGAAGCCCCGGGCCGTGGGGCTCCGGGGCTTCGGATCGGACAGCGGTCAGACGGCAGCCGGCTGCGGCGCGCGGTCCGTCTTGTAGGCGAAGAACCGGCGCACATCGTCTTTGCTGAAGTGGTTCCTCCACCCGTCGTCCGACTGGGCGATGATGCCTCCGTGCTCGACCACGAGGACCGTGAAGCGGTCCCAGTGTCCGGAGGCCAGGCCGTCCCACACCAGGCGGTCACCGACGCCGATCGGGACCTGGACGCTGCCGCCGGTCCAACGCGTATACCTAATCAGCACTTCGGGCGTGCCCTCCGGGACGGTCAGCGCCCGCGCGGTGAGGTCGTCGGTCAGGTGCTCCCGGATCAGCGGGTACAGCGGCTCGACCCGGTAATTGTTCTCCGGGTCGTACACGCCCCGAGCCAGGCGCTCGAAGACCGGGCGCAGTTCCCCGTCGTCGCTGGCGATGCGGACGAAGGCCAGGCGCAGCGCCTCATTGTCGAGCGGCGGCACGTGGCCCCGCCGGTCGGCGTAGGCCAGCACCACGTCGGCGCACGCCCTGGCCAGGTCCGCCGGGTGGGGAGCGTCGCCGCCGGCGGCGGCCGTGCAGCCGGCGCAGGTCAGCGGGGCGTCGGTGAGGCGGGCCGGGTCCAGCTTCTCGTAGTGGCGGACGACGGCGTAGCGGTTCTCGTCGCACGTGAGGTCGATCAGGAACCCGGTGTGGGTGTTGAACAGGCCCTCGTGGACGGTGCCGTCGTGGCCGGTGACGTTGCGGCGGTCCATGGCTTCCTCGTTCCTTGGTCGGTGTTGCTGATGACTTAATTAAATCATGGGGGTGCCGACGGGACAACCCCCGGACGCGGCGAAGCCCCGGAACCGTAGCGGTCCCGGGGCTTCACACCAACCCGCTCAGCGGGCGATGACGGGGCGGTGCAGGTCGCGGTGCTCGACCGTGACCTCGTGGCCCCGGCGCCGCAGCCGGCGCGCGAGAACGTCGGCGGCGACGGCGGAGCGGTGCCGGCCGCCGGCGCAGCCGACCGCGATGACGGTGTCCCGTGCGGACGGGCCGGCGTCGTACGCCTGGACGGCGCGCACCGTGGCGGTCAGCAGGGCCTTGACGCCCGGGGTGCCAAGGACGATCCGGCGCACCCGGCGGTGTGCGGCGGTCAGCTCCCGCATGGCCGGGCTGACGTGAGGGTCCCGGAAGTGGGCGCGCAGGTCCAGGGTCAGGTGGGCGGCCGGGGCGTCGCCGTGGCCGTAGCCGAAGGAGACGACGCGGACGGCGCCGGGGCGGGCCTTGGTCATGGGTTCCTCGTTCCTTGGTCAGTGGTGCTGCGGGATGGTCAGATCCGGTCAGGCGTGGCGGAAAAGAAAAGGACGATGAAGTCCTCCGTGCCCAGCCATTCCGCCATGGCCTTGCGGACGGCGGAGTAGGTCGAATGGTGCGTGTGGATCCCGGGGGTGGCGTCGATCCGGCCGTCGTTGGTGCCTTCGCGTCCGTCACTGGTACGGGCGGTCATGATCCAGTGGAACGTGACCGGGCTCGGCTGGTCGGCGGGGGTCTCGGGCATCGCTTCCTCGTTCCTTGGTCTGCGGTTCCGATGAATTAACTAAACCAGGGGTGAAGCCGGCCGCGCAAGCCCGTGACGCAAAGAGGCCCGAATCCCCACGGATCCGGGCCTCTCCCGTTCGGCCGTGCCATCGCAGCTCACCGCCTCCGGTGCTTGCCGTCCTTCAGCATCGCGCCGGCCGTGGCCTTCGCCATGGCCGTGGACCCCTGCGAGTTGATGATGTACGCGACCACCAGGCCGAGCAGGGCGAGCCCCACCAGGAACACCGTCGCCACGACCGCCACCATGGCGAACACGGCGGCGCACAGGGTGAGCACAATGCAGGCGAGCAGCGCCGTCCACAGCCACGGGATCATCTTCTGCGCCATCGTCGGCTGCGGCCCCTGGTGCACGACCGCTCCTGCGGGGACGGCCGGCGCCGGGGGCGCGTAGTGGTGATGCACGTGGACGTGGACTCCGCCGTCGGCGGCCTGCTGCGCCGTCGTCGGGTTGGCCTTCAGGTACTCCAGCAGTTCGCCGGGGACGGGGGCATGCCTCCGCTCCATCTCCATGGTCATCATTCCTCGGTTCCTTGGTCGGGGCCGCGTCTGCGGTCCCGGTTTAGTTGTACCACGACCGCGAACTGCCCAATCAGGCGGCGAACGACGAAGCCCCGGGCCGTTGCGGCTCCGGGGCTGTTGGGTTGTCGGTGGGTCAGGCTCCGGAGGCCCGGAACGCCTTGCGCTGGAACAGGCGGAGCGCGTCGCCCCGGTTACGCGTAGGGCGCGACACGCGGTCGCCCTGGCGGACTCGGTGCCACGTACCCGGGACGCCCATCGTCCCGAGGTCGTCGGAGGCGACTTCCAGTGCGACTCCCGAGCGAAGCGTCTCCACGGTCCAGATCATCAGTTCCTCCAACGGTCGGTCTCGATGAATTAACTAAACCATACTCCGGCCGACCGCACAACCCCGCCGACGCTACGCGGCGAACCGGTACCCCACGCCCTCCGGGGTCGAGTCCTTGACCAGGTCGCCGTCCCTCACCCGGGCGTCCAGCCACCGGTACACCCACGGGCGGGACCGCCCGGTGATCTCCATCAGCTCCTTGAGGTCCCCGAAGGTCACCCGCTCCACCCCCCGCCGGCGCAGCGCGGCCAGCCGCTGGTGCGCCACGTCGTCGGCCGCCGCCGGGCTCATCCGGTCCTCGGGGACGGCGGGAAGTTCGATCACGCCGGCGTCCGAGCGCAGCCCGGCGAAGACGAACCCCAGCGCCTCCTCGGCGACGGCCAGCGCGCACCGCGAGCACAGCGGCAGCGTCTTCGTGAGGGTCGCCGGGACACCGCAGGCGGTGCAGTCCTGTTCCTTGGTCATGTGTCAGCCTTCCTCGTGTCACTGTGCGTTGTCCGCGCCGGCCGGGCCGGGCGGGGGAGAACCTGAGGCCGCAGACCCGCCGGACCCGTCAGCGCCCCTGTAAGGCCCGTGTCACTGCCTGGTGTCGCTGACTGCCAGGCGGTGTCTGCTGACGCGCCAGGGGTGCCCCCGAGGCCCGTCAGGAACGCGTCAGGGCGGGCACCTCTGACACGAGATGCCCGCCCCGGCGGTGCGCCAATCACCGCACCGTCACATGGCCGCCGCCTCCGCGAACACGCTGCCGGCGACCTCGTACACCGCCTGCTCGTTGGGCGGTGTGATGCGCTTCAGCACCCCGTCGTCGGCCAGTTGCTCGAGCTGGTCGTACACCCACCACCGGGGCTGTCCGGTCAGGTCCGGGAGGTCGGCCAGGGCCTCGAACGTGACTTCCGGCCGCTCGCCGCTGGCCAGGATGTTGAGCCGGTTCAGCAGCTCCGCGCGGGCGTCGTCCTCGCTCATCCGCACCCGCACCGGTTCGCAGATGGTGACGGCCGGGCCGCGCGGCGCGGCCAGCGGCTCGCCCGTGTCGATACCGTCCGCGCTGGTCAGCGCCATGTCCCGCACCTCCGCGAAGTCGTCGTCCACCGTGCTCTCCACGGCCGCCGGCGCGGCCCCGTCCTGCTCGTCCACGACGCCCGCCGCGAGGATGCGGTAGGAGCCCTCGTCCAGTTCGGCCCAGTACGGCCGGGTGGCCCGGATCATCTCCGCCCGGTCGGCCGCCCTCACGCGCGGCGCCCGCCCGTCGACCGGCCAGTGGGCCTTGTCCGTGCCCGTGACCTCGGCATACAGCGAACCGGGGGCGTTGTTGGCCCACCTGGTCGGGTCCGCGCCGGCCTCCAGCGTCTCGGCCTCCAGGGCGTACCTGGCGTCCTGGTACTCCTTCTGGCCGTGGGCCAGGGACTGCGCGAACTGGCCCCGGGTCTTCCGGGGGATGTTGTCGTGCGGCATGGTCTGCATCGACGCGCAGAAGTGCACGCCGATGGACCGCAGCTTGCGCAGCGCCTCATCGGCTTCCTCGTCCACCGCCATCAGCACGTCGGCGGCTTCCTCGACGTCCAGGAAGACCGCCGGAATGCCGTGCAGGGTGTACAGCTCGGGCACCCACTGCTTGTAGCCCTTGCCGCCATCGGCCCGGGTCAGCGTGCCGAACAGGCCCGCCCGGTACTCGATGAGCGGAACGAGGTTGCGCACGAGCTGCTCGGACGCCTCGCGGGTCTTCGCCGCCAGGCCCAGCACCTCCTCGATGTCGCCGAAGGACTGCTGGAACTTGGCCGGGTCGGCGACGACGGGGACCACGTCGGTGCGCTCGCGCATCTGGAGAATCGCCGTGCAGATGGTCTCCGTCTTGCCCGCGCCGGTCATGCCGGTGCACTTCGTGTGGGCCAGTGGCCTGGGGTTTTCGTCGTCCTCGGACCCGACGATCCACCAGTTGATGTCCGAGCCGTCGGTGCGCCGGCCGAGCCAGATCGGCGCGTCCGCGATGGACTTGCCCAGGTGGCGCGGGCCGGTCCACACGACCGGCTTGGACTCACCCGGGGCGCGGTTGACGACGACGTCCACCTGCCCCTCGTGACCTGCGACTTTGAGCACCTTGACCTGGTCGGCGCCGACGCCGGCGAGAGCGGCGAGCTGCTCGCGTGCGTCCTGCGCGTCCTTCGCCGTGGTCGGGGCGTCCAGGTGGACGCGGGTGCGCAGCTCGTCCGGCGACTCGGTGACCTTGCCGACCCGGGCGTCCTTGAACGCCCGGATGCGGTCCAGCATCCCGCCGCTGCCGCTGCTCTCCTGCGACTTGTCGGTGTCCCTCACGCCGGACAGGGCCGCGTGCCTCACGCACCACGCGACCGACATGACGAGGCCGCCGAGCGCCCACGCCTTGGCCACGTCGGCCTGCCAGGGCCGGATGGTGACGGCGAAGACTTCCCAGGTCAGGACGGTGCTGACGAACACGACGGCCATGGTCCGGGTGTCCTTGCGGCGCACCGTCCAGGTCGTCCAGGTGGCGTACACGAGGTACGTGAACCCGACGGCGAGGAACGCCATCCACAGCGGGTCGTCGCCGATGACGAGGTGGAGCACCAGGGCCAGCGGCCAGGCGGCGACCACGATGAACCACGGCAGGACGTACGACGTGACCCGCTCGGGCACGTTGAACAGGGCGTATCCCCTGAACCGAGGGTGGTTGCTCATGACGTCCACCGCCCTCAGACCACGTGGAAGCCGCCACGGCGGCCCCCGGGGCGGTTGACCTTGCGCTCAGACTCCAGCTCGTCCAGCAGCGTCTCGAACCGGCGCCACGCCTTGACCGCGTCGGCCGCGCCGGCGACGCAGGAGCTGGCCAGGTGGTCGAGATCCTTGCCCACCTGCCGCAGCGTGTTCGCCAGCTTGCCCGCCTGGAGCGGGTTCATCCAGCCGTCCTTGGCCTGCCGGGCCTGCGCCCGCGCGGACGCCTTGAGCTGGCCTTCCGCCATCTTGGCCGACACGGCGAGGAAGTTGAGCAGGCCCCGGTACGCCTCGCAGAACGCGTGGAGGTCGTCCTGGTTGCTCAGCTCCACCGACCCGATGGACTGCACGAGCTGCGCGAGGGACTGGCCCCGGGAGCCACCCGGCCGGGAGGGCTGCTGACCTGCGCCGTTGCTTTTCTTCGGCTCCGACGGCAGGGGGTTGCCCTGGCCGTCCAGGCCGAGGTCGCGCAGTTCCTCGTTGGACTTGCCGTGGGCCCGGCCGGCGGCCGTGAACGGGTTGGGAGGGGTGCGTGTGTCGCTCATTCCTGGGTCCTCTTCCTGATTCCTTGGTCCTGAGAGTCGTAAAGCCCTACCAGGGTTGTCCCCGGTAGGGCTTTACCTAAATCAAGGGTCTCGCGGCCGACGGCCGACCGCAAGGCCGTTCTACGCCTCCTTCGGGCGGGTCCGCTGGATCGCCTTCTTCAGGCTGTCCCGCTTCGCGTCGGCTGTCTCCTCGTGTCCCGGGAGGGTGGGGACGATGCTCCGGATCTCCTTCTCGGTGTGGTCCGTGTCCCGCAGGAAGCGGACGATGGCCGTCAGGTTGCCCAGCGCCTCCTCGGGGACATCGATCTTCGCCTGTCCCTTGTCCCCCTCGGTGTCCCGGGCGGCCTTGATCTCAGCCACCGTCTTGTCCACGTGGATGTGGACCGAGGGGCGGGCGGGGGACACGGCGGGGACAGCCGCGCGGGTCCGGGACACCGCCGCCGGGACCGGCTCGGGGACAGCCGGGGACACGACGGCCGGGACAGGGGACACCGGGGCATCCAGGGTCGTGTCCCGGGGGACAACCGGCGCCGGGACACCCTCCGTCCCCTTGTCCCCGTCCTCGGCGGGGACGGTCCCGGGGGACACGATGAGGTGGACCTGGCGCATGAGGGCGCCGAAGGCGAGCAGCGCGGCGGTGGGAGGTACGGCCGCCACGACGTAGTCCAGGAACTCCGCGTCGGCGCCCACACCGGCCACGTTCAGGCCGATGGAGCCCACGGAGCCGGCGACGGTCAGGGCGACCGCCCACCAGTCCCTACGGCCCTTCAGGCCCGCCACCAGCATGAGGAGTTCACCGGAGACGATGAACAGGTCCAGCGTGGCCGGCCAGGCCCACTGACGGATCGGGGAGGCTCCCAGGCCGTGGCTGCCTGCGACCTCGGCGAGGTGCGCGTAGGAGAGCCAGAACGCGGCCCCGGTCAGGACGATGATGACGACGCCGGCGGTGATGAGGGCGGCGCGTGCGATCCGCTGCGCCTGCTCGTTGTCCCGGGACATCATCCCCGGGGACAGGGTGAGGGACATGGTGTCCTCGCTTCCTTGGTCCAGGTTCCTTGGTCGGTGCTGATTTCCTTAAATCATCGTACACGCTATCTGTCCCCGTGTCCCCTGTCCCGGCAAACCTTGTCCCGGGGACATGTCCCCCGACGGGACGCCCGGTCTGTCCCGCCGTCATGTCCCGGTGGGGGACACGGGGACTGTCCCCTCGGGGACACGGAAGAGCCCCTGCGGTCTGTCCCGCAGGGGCTCGCTGTCCCTCTGTCCCGTCAGATGTCCCTGTCCCGCCACTCCTCGCGCTCGCGGGACTCGTAGTCGGTCTGTCCCTGCCGGGCTAGGCGGGACAGCTCCTCGGCCCACGCGACGATCAACGCCCTGTCCCGGAAGGACGCGGCCTGGATGACGCGCCGCGCGTCGTGCGGGCTGTCCCCGACGACGGCCATCAGCGCCTCCGCGGCCGTCGTCTCCGCACCGGTGCTCTCCTGACCCACCACGACTGCTCTCCTCGTTCCTTGGTCTGATTTCCTTAAATCAGTTTGCCCGGCCTGGCCCGCCGCAACCCCGGGCACGGAAAAGCCCCTGCGGTTGTCCCGCAGGGGCCGGCTGTCCCTCCGTCAGGTGTCCCCGGGGACAGGGCTGAACGGGTCCGGCCCGTGGGGGCGGAAGGGGTCGGCACCCTCCGTCCGGTCCGGGCCGCCGTCCTCCGTGACGATCTCGCTGTACCAGAACTCAGTGATCTCCATTCCGGCGAGCGGGACGCCCTCGGCCTTGGCCAGGTCCCGCGCGGCCACCGCACGCAGCCGGACCTCGTCGCACGGGCCCAGGGACCACGCTGTCCCGTCGAGCGCCCGCGTCTGTCCCCCGTAGACGGCGGTCCCGCCGTAGACGTACCCGAACTTCCTGCGCCGCGTCACCGCAGGTACTCCGAGCCGGGGCTGACAGTCCAGGTGCGCGGTCCGGCGCCGGCCCGGCCCACGCGGCGCAGGACGCCGATGCCCTCGAGCACCAGCAGGTGATCGGCCACCCAGGTGTCCGGGCGGCCGGTGCGCCGGGCGGCTCCGGGGAAGTCCCCGGCGGTGAACGTGCGCACGCCCTGGCTGTGCAGCTCGAGGATGCGGTCCCGGACCGCGTCGGCGAGTGTGGTCGGTGGTCCTGTCGTGACTGTGGTGGTCGGCACGACTTCCTCCCGTTTCCGTGTTCAGATGTCCGTCGGGACGAGTCCCTTGCCCGCTGTGTTCCCCGCGTGTACATGCCAGATCCAGGTCCGTGCGTCAAGGTGCTCGAACGTGGCGCCGGCGTCCAGCAGGCGTACCAGGTAATCCTCGTCCTCGCCACGGTAGCGGCGCCCGACGCCTTCTGTCGTCACGTTCTGGCCAGGACAAAATCCCCCGACGGTCCGGACCAGCTCGGTGCGTACCACGTGCGTCATCGGAATGAACGACCCGAACCGACGCAAATGGGCTTCCTGCTCCGGGCCGAACCGCACGCCCCACGGGGACACCCACTGGCCCTGCACCGAGACGGCCGTCGGGTCCACGCCGCCGCGCACCACCGGCGCCGGGTAGACCAGGTCCGGCTTCTCGCGGGACTGCTCCATCACGCGCATGCAGGCCATGAGGTGGTTGGGCTTGAACTCGTCGTCATCATCGAGCCAGGCCACCACGTCCGAGGTGACCCGCTGGAGCGCCCGGTTGCGGGCCTGGTCCGCCCCGGTGCGCAGGGAGTCCCGTTCGACGATGACCTGGTCCGGCCGGCGGCGCTGTGCGCGTACGGAGGCGAGGGCGCGTTCCAGCATGGCCTCGCGCCCGGGAATGGTGGGGATGACGACGGCGACGGTCAGGCGGTTACCCATCGGTCCACTTCCTCCAGGTCCAGGGCCACGTGGCCGAGGCCCGCGCGGCGAGGTGAAACAGGCCCCAGAATCCGGTGGCGCCTCGCAGCACCGGCGGGAGTCCTTGCAGCCTCACCACGTGGGCGAAGGTGGTAAGCAGCAGACCGAAGGCGCCGGACAGCAGGTAGACCGTCGGGACGAGAACGACGAACACGGCGGGCGTCATGCCGGGCACGGCGGTGTCTCCTCCCCCTCGGACGGCGGGCTCCAGCGCATTGCGTCCCCGGCGTCGTACTGGGACATCGGTTCGGGTATGTCCACGCGGTGGAGCAGGCGCAGCGCTTGCACGGCCGGCTGTAGGGCGGACCTCATGCCCGCCAGGCCCTCGCCGACTTCCCGGAACCTCCGGCGCAGATCCTCCACCCGCTGGGGGTCGATGCCGACAACCAGGGAGCCCGCACCCTCGGCTTCTGGGCCGTGTGCGGGCTCCCGGTCCCGGGCTGTGTGCTCCGATGGCATCAAGCCTCCCTCGTGGGCACCCACAGCGTGTCCTTGTCGGCCTGCGACGTCTCGGGCTTGGACTTCTGGGCCAGGCCGTCGCGGCGGAGCCGGTCCAGGGACAAGTACGTCTTGACCTTCTCCAGCCCCATCATCTCGGCGATGTCGTTGCGGGTCAGGCCGCCGGGGTTGTCCTTGAGCAGGTCGAGAATCTGCCGGTCTCGCTCGATGGTCTCTTGGGGTCGGGGACGCCCGCGTGCGGGACGCTCCTGCGCGGTCACGGTCATGGTTCCTTCCTCGGGTGCGTACGGACAGATGATTTACTTTAATCGATATACCCGAGGCTGTCATGTCTCAAGCCCCGCAGATGTCAGCAGCCCGCAGGACCGCACCCAGTCGCAGGCCGTATCGACGTCCATCGGCTCGAGGCCGTGGGCGAGGTGCGCCGGCGGCCTCCACAGCACCAGCCCGGCCCCGTACGACGACGGCCCGCCGGACGAGGCGTCCAGCAGGCCGGTGTACGCGCCCGTGAGCTGTAGGTGTTCCCGCAGCAGCCGCTCGTACGTCTCCCGCAGCCGCAGGTAGGCGCCCCTCAGCTCCCGGACCGGAATGCGTTGCGCGCTGTGCTTGCCCACGTCGTCGTCCCTCCGCTCGGCTGTGTCGCGGCCGGGGACGGTACCAGCGGACGGCGCGGGCGCCGAACGGGGTCAGCGCACCGCGCGGTTCTGCCAGGCGTCGCGGACGTTCGGGTCGAACGAGGCGGCCTGCGACGCGGCCCGGGAGGCCGGCGCGGTCAGGAACGCCTCCCCTCCGCGTCGCCGGGTGGTCAGCTTCTCCAGCACTTCCTCCCCGGTGACCAGGCTCTCCCACTCCATGAAGTCCTTCTCGCCGGGGATGGTGGAGGCGCCACGCTTGACGACCAGGTACGGCAGCGGCTGGGGGTTGTCCTTCTCCTCGTCCACGGCGAAGATACGGATCTCCGTCCAGCGGCAGGTCGAGCAGTGCGTGCGGGGCGGCGCGAACTCGGTGCCGGGGTGGTTCTGGTGCCGGGGCCGGAAGCTGGACCCCATGCCCAGCAACTCCCCGGTGATGGTGATGGACGCACCGTACTGATCTGTGATCGTCCAGGTGCCTGCCTTGCCCACGGCCTCCAGGCCGGGCAGGGGTGCAGGGCTCGTCATTGTCATCGCTCCTCAGTCCATGGTCCTGACCCGAGCGTACCCACCGGGGCGTGCTCGGCATCACGCGGGATCGCGCCGTCGTCGGCGCAAACCCCGTAAAGCGTGGCAGCTCAGCGTAGTGGGTAAGTTTGATTTAACGAAATGATGCACCGGGGCGGAGGACCAAGGAATGCGGATCATGGGACTGGACTTGTCGATGACGGCCACGGGCGTCGCCATGCCCGACGGCTCCACCGCCGTCATCAAACCCAGGGGCGAGGGCGACCGACGGCTGCTGAGCATCGAGGAGCGCATCGGTGCGGCCCTGCGCGTCGGCCGCCCCGACCTCGCCGTCATCGAGGACGATCCGGGGGTTTTCAAGGGGGCCGCCGCCAAGGCGATCCCCATGGTGCACGCGACGGTCCGCCTCACCCTCATGCACGCGGGCGTCCCGTACGTCCTGGTCAACGCCTCCACGCTGAAGACGTACGCCACCGGCCGGCACGTGGCCGACAAGACGGCCATGGTCGTGGCGGCACTGAAGCGGATGGGCCGGGAGTTCACCGACGACAACGAATGCGACGCCGCCTGGCTGCGCGCGGCGGGGCACGCCGCCTACGGGGCACCCGTCGTGGAGGTGCCCAAGGCTCACACCGAGGCCCTGCGCAAAGTGGCCTGGCCCCGCCTCCCCGGCGCTGCCGTGGCCCTCGAGCCGCTGCCGGCCAAGCCGGCCCGCCGACGGCGGAAGGTCGCGGCCTGACATGATGCACAAACGGGAAGACCCCCGGGAGCGCCCTTCCCGGGGGTCTTCCTATGGTGCCCTAGATCCGCTCAGTCACCGAACGGATCAGTTGCCGCCGAACGGGTCGACGGCCTGGCCACCGCCCTCGCCCTGCGCGAGGAAGTTGCCGGCCGCCTTGGTGTTCTGCTCGGCCGGGGTGTACTGCGCGACGTAGGAGTAGCTGAAGTACTTGCTGCCCGGGCGCTTGGTGTCCTGTCCGCGCTGCACCTTGAGGTAGGCGCCGATCTCGGGTGCCTGGTTCGGCTTGCCCGCCTCCCGCATGGCCTTGCCGACGGCGAACTGAAGACTTCCCTTGACGTACAGGGTGCGCACACCGTCGTCGTCGGGGAGCGGCTTCTCCACGTACCGGTTGGTCTCCCACGTGATGCCGGTCGGCTCACCCTGGAGTTCGATGACGAGCTGCTCGACCGGCTTGGCGGTCGCGGGGTTGCGGAGCTTGCTCTGCTCGACCTTGTCCCGGCCCTCCCAGAACAGCAGCTCCCCCGACTCCATGTCGGTCTGGGGCGCCATCCGCCAGGCGATGATCGTCCCCTCCACGGTGAACCCGGGCTTCGGGAACTTCGCGGCGACGGTGCCGCCGCCGAGGAACTGGGCGGCCTTCGCCGAGTCGGCGCTGAAGGGGTCGGTCTGCGGTGCAGTGGTCATGCCTGTGTCCTGTCTGCTGTGATCCTGTGATCCTCGCCGCCGGTGGCGGGGAGGGGGAGCCGGTGGTGCGAGGCTCCTGTGCGCGGCCGGGTCTCGAACCCGGATCTCCGAGGGTCTGTCCGGCACGGGGGTGAACCGGGGTCCTCGGGGCTCTGGCCAGTTGAGCTACCGCGCTTCCAGCGTTTTACGGCCGCCGCCAGACCCCGAGCCGACCGCCGATGTCGCGTTGTCGCCCCGAGGGCTGTATCGCTACGACGGTCGTCGTTGGGTCTTCCTGAGCCCCGGAGCCGAGGGGGGTTGGCCCCGGGGCGGTCACTGTGGAGTTGACCCGGGCGGGTTGTGACAGTACGTCACACAGGTGAGTTACGCCCGGAGTTGAAGCGTTCCGTGTGCTTTTATGATACCCGCTGGGGAGGTTTAATTAAACCCTCTCTCAGCCGGCCGGCTCTGCGAGTTTCTTCAACCGGTCCCGCATGACGGCGACCAGCTTGTCCACCTCCGCCTCGGGCAGGCCGGCCGCCGTGGCTTCCTGCCACACCGCCGACGCGTCGCCCCTGGACGAGACCGTCTGTGCCTTGTCCATCAGCGTGGGCGGGCGCACGGTCGTGCGGGAGACGACCGTGGCCTCCGGGCGCGACGGGGGCGCGTCCGCCTGAGACACCATCACCGGGGAGGCGAGGGTGCGGACGTTTCGCCAGGCCCTCACCCGCTCGCACAGCACGGCCGCGTTCCACCCGGACTCCAGGTCGATGCCGTACACCGTCGGCGTCTTCTCCGACTCCTTGTCGACAGGCAGGTGCACGACGACGCCGACGTCCAGCCTGACCTTGGCGTCCCCGAGCGGCTTGGGGTACCACTTCTCCTCGTGCCGGTCCCACCGGCCGGCGGTGTTCAGCCCCTGCGCGTAGGTGCCGAGCTGAATGGCGATCTCCTGCCACCCATAGTCCAGGTCCCGGCCGGTCTTCTTGTCGCCGATGACGTACTCTCCGGGCTCCAGCCGGACCTCAGTCCGGCCGATCTTCAGCAGTAGCGGCTTCGTGGCCCGGTAGCAGTTGTCACTGGTCCCCGCGACGCCGTACTGCTTGACGACCACCGTGAACTCGATGAGGTCCGCCACCGGCTCCAAGCCGGTCTCCTCCAGCAGCCGGATGTAGGTCTCCACCATCTCGCGGCAGTCCGGCGGAACCTGGTCCAAGATGCTGCGCGGCCCGCCGGGAGAGTGCCAGGCCCGGTCAGCCATCTCGGTGAAGGAGTGCATCGCGGTGCCGTCATTGGCGGCGACCTTGTCACCGGCCGCCGTCTTCAGCTCCGCCGTCAGCTCGTCCAGCAGTTTCTTGTCCTCCCGCACGTGCTTGCCGTGCGCCCGCCGGACGATGTCCGGCCGCATCGTCGCCCCGAGCAGACACATCCGCAGACCCCACTGGGACAGGGCGTAGGTGTCGCTGATCGACTTGGCGAACGTCGTGGACCGTGTCCACGCCTTCTCCTTGCCGGTGTCCGGGTGCGGGATCAGGTACCGGCCGTACCGGTCGCGCTTGGTCTCCTTCTCCCCGTGCGCGCCCGATCCGCCGGCGAGGAACTGCGCCGCCGCAGCGCTCTGGTCGGCCTGGCCCGTCGGGGCCGCCGGCCGGCCGCTCCCGAGGAACGCCGCTGCCGCACTCGCCTGGTCAGTCGTCACCGCAGCACTCCTGTCCCTGCCAGCCACCCTCGCCGTCGGCGCGGATGATGTCACCGATTCCGATTTCGGCGAAACAGCCGGAACACTCACCTTCGTACGCTGCGGGGAACCAGGGGCCGGGACCGTGGTCCGGCCGGTCGTTGTCGGCGTCGATGCCGCCGAAGAAGCGGGCCGCTGCGGCTGCGTCGTCTCGTCCGTGCACCCCGTGGTCTCCTGTTCCGTGGTCGTCTCGGTCGCCGGCTGCCCGGCGCCGCAGTAGTCGCAGAACGTTCCGCTGTGGCCGAACTGGCCGTCATCCGCGTAGATGTAGTGGTGACGGCAGTGCGTGCGCTCCACCGTCTCGTCGCTGTCGGGCAGTTCGCCCTTGCGCCCCTTGTACGGGCCGTCGATGACGACGGCGTAGACGATCTCTCCGACGGTGTCCGTCACGCGCATGACCACGCCGCGCCGGACGAAGTGATCGCCCACCTCCAGGTCACCGACTCGGACAGGTGCGTCGGCCGGAGCCGGCGCGCGCTCCACCATCTCGTTCGGGTTCTTCAGCTCGCCGGTGCGTCCGTCGTACGGGCCGCCGACAACGACCGCCAGAACCGAGGTGCTCGACTCCCGCTCGGTCAGCCGCATGAGCGTGCCGCGCCGGATGAAGTGGTCGCCCTCGTCCAGGTCCCCGAGGCGGACGCTGGGGTCGGGCCGTTCGGCCGCCGGGTCCTGGCTGTCGTCGTCCGGGCAACCGCAACCGGCCCGGTGCGTCTCCGGATGCGGGCAGTTGGGCAGCTCCGGGTCGGGGCAGCCCGGGCAGTCGTCCGCGTGCTCCGGGTCGTCGCTGTCGTCTGTGACGACGTGCGTCTCTTCGTCCCCGGAGTCCACCGCACCGCACAGGCCGCACCGGAGAATCAGCCCCTCCCCGTCGTCCTCCACGGGGTCGTTCTCAGTGAACCCGTCGGGGTGGGTGCACGGCATGCCGCAGGCGACGCACACCATTCGGCCGTCCTCCACGCCGAACACCCCGTCGGTGTGGTCGCACGGACGGCCGTCCTCGGTCTCGCCCTGCGGCAGTTTGCTCGCGGGCGGGGTGAACCAGCCCACGGCGTCGCAGTGCTCGCAGGCGGGGACCTCCCGGCCGTCTATGCTGAGCGTGTCCCGGAAGCCGTCCGGGTGCGTGCACGCCGCCTGCCGCGCGGCTTTCTCCGCGTCGACCCGCGCGGTGCACTCCGCACAGGCAACAACGCCGTGCGGCACGGACGTCCCGCAGCCGGGGCATCGGTGGTTGTCGGTGTTGCACTCGCCGCAGTACGGGCGGCCGTTCTTGCCCCGGCCGGCGATAACGAGCCCGGCGTCCGCGATGGCCATGAACCGCTCGGCCTCGGCCCGGGTGTCGTCGTCCATCGCGTCCAAGACCGTCCCGACGCCGCGCGTCTCCCGCGCCAGGGCCTCCGTCAGCGGCGTCGCCTTGAGCTGGTCGGCCATGGTCGGCTGCTGCACGGCCGCCGCGTCCACGCCCCACGGGGCCGCCGCCACAACAGCGTTGTTGGTCCCGGTGCGCGTGATGCTCTCGCGCGGCTCGGGCTTCGGCTCGGTGCCGTCCCCGTCGCCGACCGGTACGCCCGGCACGGCCGCGCCGTAGCAGGCGTAGCACTGGCCGACCGGCACGTGCTCGCACTCGGCGCGGAGGGTGGCCACCAGGCCGTCGGTCGTGCCGACCATGTCCGGGTACTGCCCGAGGGGGAAGTCGGAGCCGCCGGGGCAGGGCCGGGGCGTCGCCTCCGGGGTCAGGTGGCTGCGGGCCCGGCCGTTGCCGGTCAAGACCACGGGGTGCTTGCACAGGCGGCACTGGGGCTGGCCGGTCTCCATGTCCTCGGCGAGGGCGACGCCGGCCGCCGTAGCGGGCGGCTGCCCCGCACCCTTGCACTTGCGGCTGTCCGGGCCGGCCTGCCAGTCGGGGTTGTCGGTGAGGTGGTGGCGGACCGTGCCGTCCGCGTTGACGCTGCACTCCTTGCCGCACGTCCCGCACGGCCTGCGCTCAGGGGTCGACTGCATTGCGGTACCTTCCTGCTTCCTTGGTCAATGGCCTAACGGCCTGGTGGGGAGGGCCGCCGCAGCCCTCCCGTGTTGGGTCACTCGTCGGTGGTCTCGCGTGCCGTGATGAGTCCGTCCAGCCGCTCGGCGATGCGGTAGTCCTCGGACGAGCCAGACATGTAGAACGCACTGCGCAAGTCCTTGAGGGCGTCGAGGACTTCGGCCCTGATGGCGGCCGTCGTCACGGGGTCGGTCCCTGCGGCGGGCCGGTCCTCGAACGGGTTGACTGCCGCTGCGGCTCGCTGCTCGTCAGCTACGGCAGTGTCCGCCTCGTAAGCTGACTCGAAGTACGTTCCGGCCGCACTCGCCAGGGCGAGCGAACCGTCCGCTTCTCCTTGCCGAGCCTCCAACTGCATGTAGTTGGAAGAGGCATCGTCAGCCACCCGGCTCAACGTCTTCATCGCCAGGGTGATCTCTTCGCGGATGATTGTCCGCAGCATCGTCTCGTCCATTCCGTGGTCCTCGCTCCTGTCGGTTTAACTAAATCATACCCCGTTGTCGCGCGGCATCAAACGGTCCAGCTTGCGGGAGGCGAGGGTGGTTGCGTACAGGTCCGAGGCGAGACCCGCCCGGATGCCGTCCGGCACGGTGTGCCCGGCGTACCGCAGCAGGCCGACCAGTTTCGGGGACGCCGGCTTCCGCCGCCACGCCGCCGACTTGGTCATGTTCAGCGAGCTGCGGTCCGTGGCTTCTGTCTCCGCCCACGCCATGGCGATGCCGAGGTCCAGGCCCTCGTGCAGCCGCTCCCACCGCTCCCGCCCCGCGACGATGGCCTCGTACGTGGCCCTCGGGTTGACGTAGGCTACGTCCCACTTCTCCGGGCCCGCACCGGACGGCCAGAGCACGATCTCCCCACTGTCGCCCAGCGGGATGAACTGCACGCCCGCGTGGGTGCGCAGCCACGTGTACGCCTCGGAGCGGGAGAACAGATCGTGGTCCCGGTGGCGCAGTTCGAACCGCAGTGAGCCGGCCGGGACCTTGGAGTCCTTACGGGACTCCTCGCGCTCGTACGCTTCGGCCAGCGTCTCGCCGTCGCGCACCGTGCCCTCGAACCCCGGCTCGAGGTCCACCAGCGTGCACAGGCTCCCGCCCTCGCCGGCGAGGATGAGCACCAGCGCGTCCGTCTTGCCGGTGGCCGGGGAGGGCCGCAGGACACGGCCCACCATCTGGATGAACAGCGGCTGGGACTTCGTCGGCCGGGCGATCACCGCGCAGTCGGCGAAGGGGAAGTCCGCGCCCTCGGTCAGCACCATGCAGTTGACCAGCGTGCGGATCTCGCCGGTGCGGAACCGGCGGTAGATGTTCAGCCGCTCCTCGCGGGGGGTGCCGCCGTGCACGTACGCCGCGTCCCCCAGGGCTTCCGCCGTCGCCCGTGCGACCTCCACCGTCGGGGTGAAGACGATCGGGGAGCGGCGGCCGGCCGCGTGCTCCTCCAGCACCTTGCGGATGATCTGCGGGCCGCCGGCCTCCATCATCGCGTCACCCAAGTCCTTGGCCTGGTAGTCGCCCTTGGACCGCTTGACGTCGCCGAGGTGCAGGGTGTCCACGTCGACCAGCTTGGACGTCGCGTCCACGAGGTGGCCCCGGGACATGGCCCACAGCGGGGAGCGGGTGTAGACCGCGTCCTCCCACACGTCGCCGAGTCCCTGGCCGTCACCGCGCGCCAGCGTCGCCGTGAAGCCGACGGCCACCGTCGGGTCCTCGCCGTCCATCCCGCTGTAGCAGCCGAGCGCGGCAAGGATGTTGCGGTAGCTGACGGCCGCCGCGTGATGGCACTCGTCCACGATGACCAGGCCGATGCGGCCGCACTTCTCCTGCGAGTCGATGAGCCGGTGCAGCCGGGTCTCCCGGGCCAGGGTCTGCACCGAGCAGACCATGACGTCGGCGGCTATCTGGTCGTCTGCCGCCTTCACCTTGCCGGTGAACAGGGACGGCTCGGTCTGCTTCAGCTTGTCCAGCGTCTGGTCGGCCAGCTCGTCGCGGTGCACGAGGATGACCACCCGCGTCCCCTTGTCCGCCACGTGCTCGGCCGACATGCGGGAGAAGACGACCGTCTTGCCCATGCCGGTGGCCAGCACGACCGCCGGCCGCTGCATCCCGTCGGCCCAAGCCGCCTGCACGGCGTCGATGGCCTCGCGCTGGTACTCCCTGAGCTGGAGTGTCTGGCTCATGCCTCGTCCCTCCCCAGGGCGTTCAGAGCGGCGTCCACGCCGCGCTTCCATGCCTCGTACCCGCTGCGCGGAGCGCCGTCGGCCCGCAGGTCTTCCGGCACCTTCACGCCCCGATACGTCGCTCCGTAGCGGTCCTGCATGTAGGCCCTGGCCGCGCCGTCCTCCATGACGGAGCCGACGGCGTGGCCCTGGCCCTCCAGGTCCCGCGCCCGGCTGTACGCATGGTCGCGCGTCATGGCCGCCGTCAACTGCTCGTGTCCGTCCGAGTCGGTGTAGAGCACGCGATACAGGTCTGTCCCGCTCATCCCTCGCCCTCCGTCGCCTTCAGCAGCCGCTGCGCCTCGCCATCAGCACACAGCGGCGGCGGGTAGTCGTGGGTCAGGCAGGCACCCAGAGAGTCGGATTCGCAGGGCTTGGTGTCGGCCAGTGCCAGCAACAGGGGCACGGCCGCGTTCAGCGCGGCATCCGCGCCCCGGCTCCACCACCCTGCCTCGGGCTGGTCCCAGTTGGGCCGCAGCACCTCCGGGACCGGGATGCCTCGGTACGCCTGCGGGCCGTCGGTGGGCGGCGGGGGCGTCTTGGAGGTGCGCGCATGCACCAGCACGGCCAGCCGGTCCAGTTGTTCCGGGCTGAGCGAGTCGAGCAGGTCCCGCAGCCTGCGGTCGATGTCGGCGGCGCTCACGCTGCGGTCCTCTCGTCGCTCAGGACTTCCGCGCCGGGGCGGAACGCCGGGTAGAGGTACAGGCCCCACGCGTACCGTGCAGCGTTGGACGCGGCGTTCACGCTGTAGTCGTGGGCCGTGATCAGGTGCTCCCAGAGCCGGGCGAAGCCCTCGCCGTCCACGGGGCCGCCGTGAGGGAAAGGCTCCGTGCAGCCCAGGGACGGGCAGTACGCGATGCCGACCGACAGTCCGGCGGCCCGGCGCAGGCCGCGCAGGGTGTCCGCAGTCGGGGACTGCGGGGCGACTATGTCGGAGCCGAACAGGTTCAGCGTGGCCGCGTAGGCGGCCTCTTCCTTGGTCATGGATCCGTGATCCTCTCAAGCAGTGCGCGAATCGACGAACGTGCACCTCACGCAGATGACGGTCAGGTCCGTGAAGTCGCCGTAGCCTCGCGCCCGGTTGTACGCCACCCACTCGTCGAACATGCGCCGTCCGGCCGCCTTGGCCTCGGCGCGGTTCTCGGCGTCGAGCGTGAACCGCGTGGAGGTCTGATCCCGTCCGCCGGCGCGGTAGTCCACCAGGACGTTGTACGAATTGACGAGTTTGGGCGTTTCCTTGGTCATTGTTCCGTGGTCCTCTCGAACACGCCGTTCACCGGGATACCTACCCACCGTGTAAGCGTGTGTAAACGAGGGTATCATCGGGACGCACACTTACACCTCGTCAGGGAGCAGAGATGGTCGATTTTGTGACGGTACGCCAGGCGGCGGACATCGCCGGGGTGGCCCCGGGGACGGTCTACCGGTGGCTGTACGACGACGCGATCCCGCTGACCCGGCACAAGACGGCCAACGGCCGCGTGCGGGTGGAACGCAAGGAGCTGGACGCCTGGCAGGCCGCGCGCAACACGCCGGTGCCCGTGAGGGACGAGGCGTCATGACCGGCGCCGGCCCGGTCATCAAGGCGATAGAGACGAAGGCGTTCGGGTGCGCTTTCCGCTCCCGCACCGAAGCCCGGTTCGCCACGTTCTGTCAGACCGCCGGCATCCCGTGGGAGTACGAGCCCGAGGGCTACCAGCTCGAGCGGGGCTGGTACCTGCCGGACTTCCGGATCCGGCCCGAGTGGGCCTCTGACCAGGTGTGGGTGGAGATTAAGCCGCCCAGCGATACATTCGACGACCCACGCTGGGGGGAGCTTGCCCGATGCAGCGGGATGATCGTCCTCGTGCTGCGTGGCCTGCACCGAAGGAGCGATTCCTGCGGGCGCGACCACACGGTGCGGGTCTGGCACCCCGAGGGCGTCGTCGCCGACGTCCACCGCCTGTGGACCGGGGCCCGGTTCGCCCCGGCGTGGGACGCCGCCTCGGCGGCCCGGTTCGACAGTCGGCGCCCGGCCGGCCGGAAGGGGAGGAGAACGTAAGTGCCCACGTCGCCCCACCAGACCAAGGAAGCACGGACCATGGAAGCAGGAAGCGCATGACCACCTACGTGGACACGAACCCGGGGCAGGTGTCGGACCACCACGCGGCAGAGCTGGACGCCAGCGAGATCAGCCCCGAGCACCGCGACGCGCGCGGCTACGAGACCCTCTACGGCACCGCCGAGGACCGCGCACGCCTGCGCGAGGAATCCATCCCGGTGTGGGCCTGGCGCGAGGAGAGCGCCTTCCCCGGGCTGCTCATCCCGATGTACCGGGTGACCGGTGAGCGCATCGGCGCCCAGTTCAAGCCCGGCCGGCCGCAGCCGCACGGTGAGAAGACCGTGAAGTACGCCACCCCCGTGGCGACGAAGCCCCGCCTGGACGTCCCGCCCCTCGTCGCCGGTTCCGTCCGCACGGTCACGACCCCGCTGTGGATCACCGAGGGCGTGAAGAAGGCGGACTCCCTCGCCTCCAGGGGGCTGGCCGTCGTCGCCCTCTCCGGCGTCTACAACTGGCGCTCGAGGCTGGGCACCCTCGGCGACTGGGAGGACATCCCGCTCAAGGGGCGCACCGTCGTCATCTGTTTCGACGCCGACGCCCGGCACAACCGGATGGTGCTGGGCGCCATGCGCCGGCTGGGCATGTGGCTGGAGTCCAAGGGCGCGGCGGACATCCGCTACCTGATCGTCCCGGAGAAGGTGGAGGAGCAGGCGGTCAAGGGCGTGGACGACTACTTCCACGCCGGCGGAACCCTAGAGGGCCTGCGCGACGCCGCCACCACCGAGATGCCCTCGGACAACACCCGCGACGCGGCGTTCTCCGATGCCGTCCTCGCCGACACGGTGTGCTCCGAGGCGCTGGACGGCCGCTACCGGTGGGCCTCCGGGCTCGGGTGGATGCGCTGGGACGGCAAGGTGTGGACCGAGTGCACCGACGCCACCGTGCTCGAGGACATCCGCCAGTGGGCCCTCGCCGGGTTCCAGCGGGTGCTCGACAGGCAGCGCGCCGAGCCGGGCAAGGACTTCCGCAGCGAGATGGACGGCTGGCGCGGGTCCCTCCAGGCATCCAAGCTGGGCAACCTGCTGAAGCTGAGCAAAGGCATCCTGGAGTCGTCGGCCACCGATTTCGACTACGACCCCGACGCGATCAACTGCCAGAACGGCATCCTCAACCTGCGCACGGGCGTCCTGGAGCCGCACGACCCGGACCGGCTCATGACGAAGATCACCGGGTGCGACTACATCCCGTCGACGTTCCACCCGGACTGGAAGCAGGCGCTGGAAGCCGTCCCCGACGCGGTGCGCGAGTGGTTCCAGATCCGCATGGGCCAGTCGATCACCGGTCACACCCCGCCGGACGACATCATCCTGGTCTGCCAGGGCGGCGGCTCCAACGGCAAATCCACGATCATGGACGCCATCGCCAAGGCGGCCGGCAAGCGAGGCGGCTACCACACGGCCGTGGCCGACCGGGCCCTGCTCGGCAACGCGAGCGACAACCACCCCACCGAGATGATGGACTTCCTCGGTGCGCGCCTCGCGGTGCTGGAGGAGACCCCCGAGACGAAGAAGCTGGACGTCACCCGGGTGAAGAAGCTGGCCGGTACGGACCAGATCACCGCGCGCAAGATGCGGCAGGACAGCGTCACGTTCACGGCGACGCACAGCCTGGTCATCAACACCAACCCCCGGCCGCTGGTGGAGGAGTCCGACCACGGCACGTGGCGCCGCCTCGCCATGCTGTGCTTCCCGTTCACGTACCGCAAGCCGGGGGAGGCGTGCACGGGGCCGAACGACCGCCCCGGGGACCTGAACCTGCGCCAGCGCGTGAAGACGGACGAGCGGGTCGCAGAGGCCGTCCTGGCCTGGCTCGTGGACGGGGCGCGCAAGTGGTACGCGGCCGACCGCATCATGCCGCCCGTGCCCCGCCAGGTGGAGGAGGACACCCTGGCATGGCGCCGGGAGTCCGACCTGGTGCTGTCGTTCATCGGCGACGTGCTGGCGTTCGACTGGGGCGGCCACGTGAAGGCGCGGGAGCTGCACGACGTCTTCAACCAGTACATCACCGACAAGGGCCACCGGGAGTGGACGGACCGGACGTTTACGGCCCGATTCGGAGGCCACGACGAGTGCACGCGGAACGGAGTGGAGCGGAAGAAGATCCGGGCCCGCGACGGCCTGTCGACGCTGGAGTCCAGCACCCCGAACCAGGTGAACTACTACGCCTGGCTCGGGGTGCGCTTCCAGGACCCCGGCGAAAAAGACGAGGTCAACCCGGGCGGGGGTGAAGGTGTACCGCCTGTACCCCCTACTCCGGTTAACGGTGA
>NZ_JBIRHK010000029.1:0-74874 GCF_044328485.1 Streptomyces sp. NPDC017936
AGGGCACCGGCTTCGCCACCGCGATGAAGACCCTCGACCACACCCGCATCACCATCGCCGCCCAGGCCCTCGGCGTCGCCCAGGGCGCCCTGGACCACGCCAAGGGCTACGTCACCGAGCGCAGGCAGTTCGGCAGGCCGATCGCCGACTTCCAGGGCATCCAGTTCATGCTCGCCGACATGGCCATGAAGATCTCGGCCGCCCGCGCCCTGACCTACCAGGCCGCCGCGGCCTCCGAGCGCGGCGACAGCGACCTCACCTTCCAGGGCGCGGCCGCCAAGTGCTTCGCCTCGGACGTGGCGATGGAGGTCACCACGGACGCCGTCCAGCTCCTCGGCGGCTACGGCTACACCCGCGACTACCCGGTCGAACGCATGATGCGCGACGCCAAGATCACCCAGATCTACGAGGGCACCAACCAGGTCCAGCGCATCGTCATGGCCCGCAACCTGCCGGGCACCCCTGGCGGTGCGCGATGAGCGGCGACGCGGCCGGGATCCGCTCCGTGGGCGTGGTCGGCTGCGGGCTCATGGGCTCGGGGATCGCGGAGCTCTGCGCACGGAGCGGCCTGGACACCCTGGTCCACGACGTCGACCTGCCGGCGGTGGAGGCCGGACGCCGCCGGATCGAGAGGTCCCTGGCCCGGGCGGTCGCCCGCGGCAAGCTCACCGACGCCGCACGCGAGACGGCGCTGGCCTCGCTGGCGTTCACCACCGACCTCGCGGACTTCGCCGACCGGGACCTGGCGGTCGAGGCCGTGCCCGAGGACGAGGAACTCAAGCTGGGCGTCCTCGCCCGGCTCGACGAGGTCATGCAGCGACCCGAGTCGCTGCTGGCGTCCAACACCTCGTCCCTCCCCGTCATGAAGCTGGCCGCCGCCACCGGCCGCCCCGGCCGGGTCGTGGGGCTGCACTTCTTCAACCCGGTCCCCGTCCTCGACCTCGTCGAACTCGTCCCCTCCCTGGTCACGGACGAGACCACTTGGAAGCGGATCAGGGGCTTCGTCAGCGACGTCCTGGGGCGGCACGTCATCGTCTCCCAGGACCGCGCCGGCTTCGTGGTCAACTCCCTGCTGATCCCCTACATCCTCTCGGCGATCCGCATGTTCGAGTCCGGGTTCGCCGTCGCCCACGACATCGACGAGGGCATGGTCCGCGGCTGCGCCCACCCGATGGGCCCGCTGCGGCTGGCCGACCACATCGGGCTCGACACCACCCTGGCCGTCGCCGAGTCCCTGTACGCGGAGTTCAAGGAGCCCCTCTACGCTCCACCGCCGCTGCTGTGCCGGATGGTCCAGGCGGGCCTGCTCGGCCGGAAGACGGGCCGCGGCTTCTACAGCCACCCCGGTACGCCGGCGTCCGGCGACTCCTGACGGGCCGCAGCCGGGCGGGAGGCCGGCCGGGACCACTCGACGCTCCCGGCGCTGGACCCCGGCGGGAACGAACGGCGGGGCCGGGACTCCTCCTCCCCGTGCCCTCCACGACGGACGTGGCCCATCGGGGACCGGAGCCCTTGCTCCCCGCTGTCCTTCACAGGGGATCAAGCACGGTACGGCCGCGGTCCCCGAGCCGGGGGCTCGGGGACCGCGGCCGTACCGTGTCCGGTGCCGGACGGCTCACGCGTTGTACTTGGCGAAGATGCGGGTGCCGCCCACCGCCGAGACGACCATCAGGCCGAGCACCACGGCCACGCCGGTCACGACGTGGTGGGAGGTGTAGTCGCCGGTGAAGAAGTCGCGCATGGCGTCCACCGCGTAGCGCAGGGGGTTGGCGTCGCCGATGGCCTGGAGCCAGCCGGGGGCATAGGTCAGGGGCAGGAGGATGCCGGACAGCAGCATCAGAGGCAAGGCGATGCCGTTGAGGACGGGGGCGAAGAGCCACTCCGATGTCAGCTTCATGGCCAGCGCGTAGGAGAGGAAGGCCAGGCTGATGCCGACGAGCATCATCAGGGCGATGGCGGCCACGATGCCGCCGAACGGCGCGCGCAGGCCGAAGAGCAGGGCGATGAGGACGATGACCACCGATTGGACGAACAGGGCCAGGACGTCCCAGAGGACCCTGCCGAGGAGCAGGCCGAGCCGGCTCGCCGGGGTCACCCGCAGCCGTTCCAGGTAGCCGGAACGGACGTCGGGGATGAGACCGAACCCGGCGTAGCCGGTGGCGAACAGGCCCAGCTGGACCAGCAGGCCCGGGATGTAGACCTGCCAGGCGGCCGGACCGTCCTCCGGCAGCATCTTGACCAGCAGGGGGCCGAACAGGGCCATGTAGACGAACGGCTGGACGAGGCCGATGAGGAGACCCATCCTCTTCTGGGCCACGGCGGCGGCCTCGTCGCGGAAGATGATCGCCGCGTCGCGGATCGTGTGCATCCTTGGCTCCCTTCAGGCGTGGACGGCGTCCGCGCCGCGCTGCGAACGCCGGTCGGTCAGGGTCATGAAGACGTCGTCGAGCGTGGGCTTCAGCACCCGCAGGGACTCCACCCGGACGCGCGCGGACTCCAGCGTGCGCAGCAGGTCGGCGAGGAGGCGCTCGGCGTCGCGGCAACTGATCGACAGGACCGTGCCGTTCGCCGACACCTCCTGGACGTCGCGGTGGGCGGTGAGCAGTTCGGTGGCCCGTGCGGTGTCGCCGTCCACCTCGAGCTCGATGGTGTCGTGGGAGATGGCGGCCTTCAGGTTCCGCGGGCTGTCCTCGGCGACGATGCGGCCCTTGTCGATGATCAGGACGCGGTCGCAGAGGCTGTCGGCCTCGTCGAGGTAGTGGGTGGTGAGGAACACGGTGGTGCCGCGCTCGTCCCGCAGGCGGCGGATGTGCTCCCAGACGTCGTTGCGGCTCTCTGGGTCGAGGTTGGCGGTGGGTTCGTCGAGGAAGAGCAGCTTCGGCTGGTGCATCAGGCCCAGCGCCATGTCGACGCGGCGGCGCTGGCCGCCGGAGAGGGTCTGGATGACCCGGCCCGCGAGTTCCTCGAGGCCGAGCTGGGTGATCACCTCGTCGGTGCGGGCCTCGGCCTCGGGGCGGGACATGCCGTAGAGGCGGCCCTGCAGGACGAGGTCCCGGCGGACCAGGGAGCTGGGCTTGGCGCCGCCCGCCTGGGAGACGTAGCCGATGTGCGTGCGGACCTTCGCGGGCTCACGCAGCAGATCCCGGCCGGCGATGACGGCCGTGCCCGAACTCGGCGGGAGCAGCGTGGTCAGCATCCGCATGGTGGTGGTCTTGCCGGCGCCGTTGGGCCCCAGGAAGCCCACGATCTCGCCCGCGTGGACGGTGAAGTCGACTCCGGCCACCGCCTCGACCGGACCCTGCTTGGTGGTGAACGTCTTGGCCAGCCCCTTGGCCTGGATCATGGGTAATGCCTTCCTCGGCGGATACGGTTCGGCCCGCTGGTCGTGCGTCGCGGGTGGTGCGCTCATGTCTGCTGCTTCTCCGTCCTGTCTTCCGTCTCGTCCTGGTCGGTCCATACCTCGCGGCCCTCCTTGGTGGTGAGTTCGGGCCAGGCGAGGGTGCCGTCGTGGATCTCGGCGACGATCCGCCGGGCCCAGTCCCGCTCGGCTTCGGCCATGGTCAGGGCGTATTCGAGTTCGATCACGAACAGCCGCGGCGTCTGCTGGTCCAGTACCGCGGTCCGTGCCTGGCGGGCCTCCTCGATCTGCTCGTCCAGGCGGGTGATGCGCTCCCGCAGGGCCTGGACGGCGCGTTCGGGCCCGAGGGCGCCGAGGTAGCTCACCGCGGCGAGGAAGCTGGGGTACTCCTTCACCGGGGTACGGACCAGTTCGTCGAGCCAGCTCATGAACTCCTTGCGGCCCAGGTCGGTGTGGGCGTACACGGTGCGCTCCGGCCGGCGCCCGGCGCGTTCGGTGCTGTGCTCGGCGATCCAGCCGGCCCGCTCCAAGGCGTCCACGACGTCGTAGAGCGAGCCGGTCCTGACCTTGAAGCTGGTGTCCTTGTTGCGCTCCCGCAGGGTCGCGGCCATCTCGTACGGATGCATCGGCTGTTCCAGCAGCAGCCCGAGGACCGCGAGCCCGAGCAGGTTGGACACCGGCCGTTTGCGCACCGCCATCTCTCTACCTCCCTTAGTCGGTTCCGACTATACGGCATCGACTGATGCCTTGGGAGCACCCTGGCCGGGGAGCAGCCCGCGCAGATACCCGGCGGTGGGGCCCGAGTCCGGGGGGAGGGTGTCCGGAGGACCGCAGTGCAGCACGCTGCCGCCGGCCGCACCGCTGCCCGGGCCCATGTCGATCAGCCAGTCCGCAGCGGCGGCCAGGTGCAGGTCGTGCTCGGCGAGGACCACGGTGTTGCCCGCGGCGATCAGCACGTCGAACGCGTCGACCAGCACCTGCACGTCCGCCGGATGCAGACCGGTGACCGGCTCGTCCAGCACCACGAGGCCGGGCTGCCGCGCGCCCTTGGTAAGCGCGGCGGCGAGCTTCAGCCGCTGCGCCTCGCCGCCGGACAGCACGGTGGCGCTCTGCCCAAGCCGCATGTAGCCCAGTCCCGTCCGCCGCAGCGCCGTGAGCACCGGCCGCAGCGCGGGCGTGTCCAGCAGCTCGCTCGCCTCGTCGACACTCAGGTCCAGCACCTCGTCGATGGCCAGCCCCTGGTAGGTCACCGCCAGCACCTCGGGCCCGAACCGCCTGCCGTCGCAGACGTCGCAGGTGACCCAGACGTCGGGCAGGAAGTTCATGTCGACCTGCCGCACGCCGTACCCGGTGCACGGTTCGCAGCGTCCGCCCGGCGAGTTGAAGGAGAACGAACCCGCTGTCAACCCGCGGCGGGCGGCGGCGTCGGTGCCCGCGAACAGGTTGCGGATCAGGTTGAACGCCTTGGTGTACGTCGCCGGATTGGAGCGCGGTGTCCTGCCGATGGGCTCCTGGTCGACCACGGTCGCCCAGTGCAGTGGGCCCGTCCAGTCCACCCCGCCGACACCCGGCACGCTCGTCCCGTCGAGGCGGGCCTGCACCGCCCCGGCCACACCGTCCATGAGCAGCGTGCTCTTGCCGCTGCCGCTCACGCCCGTGAGGCAGGTCAGCGCGCCCAGCGGGATGTCGATCCGGTCGGCCCGCACGGTCCGCACGTCGACATCGGTCAGGCTGAGCATCCGGTCGGCGCGCACCGGGCGCCGGGCGCGCCGCACCCGTCCGCCCGGCATCGCCAGATAGCGGCCGGTCAGCGATTCGGGGACGGCCGCGACCTCCCGCGGAGTGCCCTGGGCCACCAGCCGTCCGCCCTCGCGCCCGGCCCGTGGGCCGATGTCGATCACCCAGTCCGCCCGGGAGATCAGCTCGGGATCGTGCTCGATCATGAGGACGGTGTTCCCGGAGCCGCGCAGTTCCTCGATGAGTTCGCCCAGCCGCGCCTTGTCGGCCGGATGCAGACCGGCGGACGGCTCGTCCAGGACGAACGCCACCCCCGACAGATCGGTGCACAGCTGGGCCGCCACCCGGGCCCGCTGCAGTTCCCCACCGGACAGCGTGGGAGCCGGGCGGGAGAGCTGGACGTGTCCGATCCCGAGCCGGACCAGCAGCCTGAGCCGCGCCCGGAGGGCGGGCAGGACCGCCTGCGCCGCCTCACGCTGGGCCGGACCGAGCGTCGTGGCCAGACCTTCGGCCCAGCCGAGCACGTCCTCGACCGGGCGGTCGAGGAGTTCGTGCAGGCGCCGGCCGCCGAGCCGCACGGTACGGGCGACCGCGCCCAGGCCCGTCCCTTCGCACGCGGCACAGGGCTCGTTGCGGACGAACGGCTCGTACGTCGCCCGGACGGCGGGACTGGCCGCAGCGCCGTACAGCCGCTCCGCCTCTGCGATCGCCCCCGGCCACGGGCGGCTGTCACGGACGCTGACCGCCGTGCCGCTCTTCTTCATGGTCGCCTCGTAGGCGATCTCCACCGCTTCCTCGCCCGTGCCGTGCAGCACCGCCCGCCGGAACTCCGCGGGCTGCTCGCGCCAGGGCCGGGCGAGATCCGCCGCGAAGCGCCGGGCCAGCGCCTGAACCGTCGCCCGTTCGGGAGCGCGCGCCATGGCGAACCACGGCGACGCCCCGTCCAGCAGCGGCCGGCCGGGTTCGGTGATCAGCAGGGCCTCCGCGGACCGGGCCCGGCCTCCGCTGCCACGGCACTGTGCGCAGCACCCCTCCGGCATGGCCGGGTTGAACTGCGCCGGCTTCAGCACCGCGCCCAGCGCCGGGTCCCAGTCCCTGGCCAGCGGAGGCAGCCGGGCGAAGGCGAGACCGAGGTAGTCGCCGGCTCCGGTGACGGTGGCCAGCGTGGAGCGCGGGCTGCGCGCCGGGGTCCGCTGGTCGACGGCGAGCGTGGGGGGCAGCCCGTCGATCCGGGTCACCTGCGGGCGGTCCCGCGGAGTGATGAACTGCCGTACGAACGGGCTGATCCCCTCCAGATACCGCAGCTGGGCCTCGGCGTGGATGGTGTCGATCAGCAGTGAGGTCTTGCCGCTGCCGCTCACTCCCGCGAACGCGACGACCCGGCCCTTGGGCACGGAGACCGTCAGATCGTCCAGGTTGTGCGTGCGGGCACCGACTACCTCGATGGCGTGCTCCCCGGATCCCATGGCACCCTCCTCGGACTCTTATATTCGGTTCCGAATAAGTAGCTTAGTCGGGACCGAATATAAGGCCTCGGCTATTTGGGTTTCAAGGCGCTCAGGGCGCACCCTCGGCGACCGGCGCGCTCCCCGCGGCCGGCGCGCCCTCGGCCGCCGGCGGGCCGAACCAGCGGGCCAGGCTCGCGCGCAGTTCGTCCGCCGTCGCGGCCGGTGAACCGGCCCAGGCGACATAGCCGTCCGGGCGGACCAGCAGTGCCTGCGCCGACGGCTCGACGGCCGCCTCGCCCGCGACCACGCAGACCCGGTCGGACCACGGGCGCGTCGCCTCCCGCAGATCGGCCCGCCCCGCGAGGTCGAGCAGCAACGGCCGTGCCGGATGCAGCAGTTCGGCCACCGGCACCGGCCCCTCGGGCCCGCCGGACAGCACCAGATGGCCGGCGAAACGCCCCGCCCACGGGTGCGGTCGCGCCGGGGCGGCGGGGGTGGACGTCGCGTACCGCACGTCCGTACCGGTGATCATGCCGGTGAAGTACCGGTTCACCTCGTCCGTGCCGAGCAGCTCCTCGACGAAGCCGCGCAGCGGGGTGGTGTGCTGCTCGTCCGGGCGCATCAGGGCGAGCTGCGCCCGCGTGTTGAGCAGGACCCGCTCGGCGACCGGATGCCGCTCGTCGTGGTAGGTGTCGAGCAGTTCCTCCGAGCCCCACCCGCGGACCCGGGCCGCCAGCTTCCAGCCCAGGTTGAACGCGTCCTGCAGACCGGTGTTCAGCCCCTGGCCGCCGATCGGGAAGTGCACGTGCGCCGCGTCACCGGCCAGCAGCACCCGTCCGCTGCGGTAGCGCTCCGCCTGGCGGCTCGCGTCCCCGAACCGGGAGAGCCACGACACCGGTTCGGTCAGCGTCAGGGGCGTGCCCCGCACCCGCGCGACGGCGGCGTTGAGATCCTCCAGGGTCACCGGTCCCTCGTGCGCCGCCGGGGGGTGCCCGTACTCGATGACGACCACCCGGCCCAGGCCGCCCTCCGGCGGGAACGCCAGCACCAGAATGCCGTCCGGGGTGCGCTCCCAGCGGCGCGGCACATCGCGCTCGGGAGTGGTCACATAGCCGATCAGGGCGCGGACGGTGGCCTCGGTGCCGGGGAAGCCGATCCCGGCCAGCCGGCGGACCGCGCTGCGTCCGCCGTCACAGCCGACGACGTAGCGGGCACGCACCCGGTACGGGCCGCTCGGCCCCTCCACCGTCACCTCCACCCCTTCCGCGTCCTGGCGCAGCCCGGTCACCTCGTGACCGCGATGGATCTCCGCGCCCGCCTCGCGCGCGTGCTCGGCGAGCAGGGCCTCGGTGCGCGACTGCGGCACCAGGGCCGTGTACGGGTGCCGGGTGTCCACCAGCCCGAAGTCCAGACCCCGGGTGAAGATCCCGGCGAAGGGCAGCCCCTTGGCGACCTGCGTTCCCTCCAGGAACCGGTCCAGCAGCCCGCGCAGGTCCAGCGTCTCCACCGTCCGGATGTGCAGGGCCCCCGCCCGGTCGTGACCGGCGGGCTCGACGAGCTTCTCGAGCACCAGGGCCTCCACCCCGCCGGCCCGCAGCTCCCCGGCCAGCATCAGGCCGACCGGGCCTCCTCCCACCACCACGACGTCCGTCGTCCGTACGGCGTCGTCCGCGTTGTCGTTGTGCATCATGCGCCTTTCGTGATCGGTGCGCCCGCTACGGGCCACTGGGCGAGCAGTTCCTCGAAGCCACCGGCGACCTGGGCCGGGGACGGGCGGGACAGGGCCAGGCCGCGCAGTTCCGCGGCGGCCCGCGCGTACCGGCCGTCGCCGACCAGCCGCCCTGCCGCCGCCGCGACGGCGTCCGGATCCGTCTCCGCCTCCCGCGCCTCCAGGTGCACCACCGCGCCGGTCTCCGCCAGCCGCTGCGCGTTCAGAGCCCGTTCGAAGGTGTCGCTCACGACGAGCTGCGGCAGTCCGCGGACCACGGCACCCAGCGCGGTGTTGGCCCCGCCGTGGTGCACGACCGCCGTGCACGAGGGCAGTACGGCGTGCAGGGGCACGCCGGTCACCGCCCGTACGCCGGCGGGGAGTCCGCCCAGCCGGGCCAGGTCATCGGCGCGGGCGACGAGCACCACCTCCACGCCGAGCCGCGGCAGCGCGCGCATCGCCCGCATCAGCGGATGGCCGCCCGGCATGCCGTCGGCGAACGTCCCCCAGGTGACACAGACCCGCGGCGCTCCGGGCGGATCCAGCAGCCAGGCCGGGACCGTTCCCGGCCGGTCCACGGGGACGTAGCGGACCGGGACGACGGCGCCGGGCCCCGGTCGCTGGAGCGGAACGGGACAGGGGTCGATCACGACCTCCCGCGCCGACGGCCACGCGCTGTCCGGTGCCTCGGCCGTCACCAGCTCGCGCACCCGGTGCCGCAGCCAGGCACCGGGCGGCGTACCGAAGAGGTCAGGACCCCAGAGATGCCGTAGCGTGGGGAGGTCCCGTGCGGCGGCGACCGTTTCCGCGGCGAAGGCCACCGGCTCGTGCACCACCGCGTGCGGCCGCCAGCGGTCGACGAGCGCCGCCAGACCGTCGAGCATGGCGAGGGCCCGGTCGGCGAACATGCGGGGCAGCGCGTCCCGCTCCCGGTAGTACGGCTCGCCGGGTACGCCCCGCACGCTCTCGCGGTGCCGTCGGGCGAAGTCGCCGTCCGCGCTCACCCGCACCACGGTCAGCCCGAGCGCCAGCGCACCCGGCGCCGTGTCGGCGTCGCAGGCCACCCGCACGTCGTGCCCCGCGGCCCGCAGGGCCCAGGCCAGCGGAACCATGGGAGCGAGATGCGAGGCGGAGACGGACGTCACGAACAAGATGCGCATGAAAGCCCCTGATCCTGGACATCGGGAGACGCACCGACGCTAGGCAGGACGCCTAGAGGCCCGCCTGAGGCTGAGCCGTGCCCGTCTCCTCCAGCGCCGCTCCAGGGCCACGCGATCCGCTTCCAGGACCGTGCGGGACAGTGCGGCGCGGCCGGTTGCCGGACGCCGCTGCTCTGTGTCCGAACCGAAGGCAGGTCGCAATGAAGGCGATTGACTGACATGCGCGTACTGGTCTGTTCCACCCCCCTGCTCGGCCACTTCAACCCTCTGCTGCCGCTGTCCTGGGCACTGCGCGCCGAGGGACACGAGGTCCTGGTGGCCACGGACGAGGACTTCGCGTCGAAGGTCCTGGAGCGCGGGCTGCCCGTGGCGCCGCTGTCGCCCGTGGCGCTGCGGGACGTGATGGCCCGGGACCGGGCCGGCCGCCCGGTGCCCCACACCGCCGAGGCGGACCGGGTCTGGCGCAGCGGCCACGGCTGGGGGCGGCTGGGCGCCCGGCACCTGACGGAGACGGTCACGCTCGCCCGTCGCTGGCGACCGGACCTGATCGTCACCGACCCCGTGGAGTTCGCGGGTCCGCTGGCAGCCGCGCACCTCGGCGTCCCCCGGATCGAGCACGGCTGGGGCATCCGTCCCAACCCCGAGTTCGCGCTGGCCGCCGAGGAGGAACTCGAACCCGAACTGCACGGGTACGGACTCGCCGGGCTGCCCCGGCCGGCCCGCGTCCTCGACACCTGCTCGCCCAGCCTCCAGCACCCCGGCACGGCCGGCGACCCCATGCGCTACGTCCCGGTGACCGGTCCCGCCGAACTGCCCGGCTGGCTGGACGAGCCCCGGAAGCTCCCGCTGGTGTGCCTGACCTTCGGCAGTGTGCTGCCGTCCCTGGCACCGGAGAGGATGCGGGGCCTGATCACCCGGCTGACCCACACCCTGCCCGCGCTCGGCGTGGAGGTGGTGGTGGCCATCGACCCGGCCGGTGCACGGGGGCTGCCGCCGGCGCCGCCCGGCGTGCTGTCCGTGGGCTGGCAGCCGGTGGACCACCTGATGCCGCGCTGTGCCGTCCTGGTCCACTACGGCTCCTCCGGCATGACGATGGCCGCGACGACCGCGGGGGTGCCCCAGGTGGTGCTGACCGTGCCGATCGCCGACGCCCCGGACAACGCGCGGCGCATCGAGGCGGCGGGGCTGGGCATCGCCCTGCCCGCCCTCGACCTCGACGCCGACCGCGTCGAGGCGGCCTGCCGGACGCTGCTCACCGACCCGTCCTGGCGGGCCCGTGCCGCCGAGGTCGCCGCGGAACAGGCCGACCGCCCCACGCCCGCCGAAGTCGCGACGGGGCTCGCCGCCGCGTACGGCTGAGCCGGGTGCGGCAGGAAGCGTTCCGTCCGGGGCGGGTGCGGGAGCCGGCGTCCGGTCCGGGGCGGGTGCCGCAGCCGTGCGGCGGAAACGGGTGCGCCGCCGTCCCGGTCACCGGGACGGCGGCGCAGCCGTGTGCGGGCCCGGCCCCGCGTCAGCCGGGCTTGCGGGCCACGAAGAGCCGGTCGTGCGTCATGGTGTCCAACGGGATGACCTGCTCCACCGTGAAGCCGGCCTCCTCGGCCCAGGCCGTGATGTCCCGTACCCGGTACTCCGAGCCGCCGTCGAGGATGACGGAGCACACCAGGCTCTGCAGATAGGCCCCCGCCTCGGAGCGGTCGTCGAGCATCGCGTCGTAGACCAGCAGGGTGCCGCCCGGGGGCAGGGCGCGGAACGCCTGGCCCAGCAGCCGCTTGCGGCTTTCCTCCGGGTGGTCGTGCAGGACGTGCCCGAAGAGGATCACGTCGGCGGCGGGCAGGGGATCGGTGAAGAAGTCCCCGCCCACGAAGTCGACTCGGCCCGTGGTGCCGCGGGTCGCCATGTGCTCGTCGAACAGCGGCTCCACGCCGGGCACGTCGAAGACCGAGCCCTTCAGGTCCGGGTGGTCCAGCACCAGTTGTGCCGCGACGTTGCCGCGGGCTCCGCCGACGTCCACGAACGTCTTCCAGCGGCTCCAGTCCAGGGCCTTGCTCAGCTCCGCGGCCACGAACTGGTTGAAGGTGTCCATGTGGTCGAGGAACCGGCGGGCCCGGTCCAGGTCCGGCTGCTCCTCCACCACCGCGCCCGCGGTGATGTCCTTGCCCGAGGTGGCCTTGCCGTCGCGCAGGGCGTCGGCGAAGCGGTTCCACAGCTCGTAGTGGACCCGGCCGTGCTGCAGCACGGCGCCGCCGATGTAGTGCGGGCGGCCCGGGACCAGGAAGTGCTCCGCGCGGGGCGCGTTGGCGTACGTTCCGCCGTCGACGGTCAGCAGGCCCAGCCCGACCAGTGCGTCCAGCCAGTCGCGCACGAGGTGGGAGTGCAGCCGGCCGTGCTCGCGGATCTCCGCCTCGGTGCGCGGACCCGCGGAGAGGTGCTCGAAGAGGCCCAGCTCCATGGCGGTGTGGAGCGCTCGGGCCCGGGTGTAGGCGACATTGAGCTGGAGGATCTCGCGGGCGTCGGCCGGCGAGGGGGCGGCCGTGGGGGTGTTCGTCATCGCGTGCCTTTCGGTCGAGGGAGGGACGGTGAGGGGTACGGGAGCCGGAGACGGACGGCGGTTCAGAGCCGCTCGGCGAGCAGCAGGCGCAGCGGCACCCCGCCCACCTCGTGCAGCCGGGGCTCCCCGAAGCCGTTGGCCGTCAACAGGTCTCGGTAGGTCTCCAGCGCGTGCGACTCGCCTTCGTGGGTCCAGGCCAGCATCAGCGCGGCGAACAGGTGGGGCACCGGGTCGGACGCCGGGTCACGGCCGTCCGCGGTGACCGCGACGATGCCGATCCGCCCACCCGGCCGGGTCACCTCCGCCAGGCGCCGCAGCATTTCGCCCGCGCGCTCGGCGGAGAAGTGGTGCAGCACATTGGTGATCAGCGACAGGTCGTACGGGCCGCTCAGCGGCACCTCGAACATGTCGCCCGGGGTCAGCTCGACCCGGTCCAGCACGCCCAGGCGCTCCGCGTGCCCCCGGGAGTGCTCCAGGACGCCCGGCCAGTCGACGGAGCGGACCCGCGCCTGCGGATAGCGCCGGGCCACCGTGTAGCCGTACAGCCCGTGCCCGCAGGCCACGTCCAGGACGTCCAGGCGCTCGCGGCCCGCCGCCCACGGCTCCAGGGTGTCGGCCAGCAGATCGGCGACCAGGGGGGTGTGCGGGGTGGGGGTGCGGGCCAGGTCCGCCCAGAACGGGTAGTCGGGGGTCTCGGCGTTGGTGTCCAGCACCGTTCCGCCTCGCCGGACCGCGTCGGAGAGGCGGCCCAGGGCATCCCACTCGTAACGGCTGACCGCGTGCCGGAGGATGTCGCCGAACCAGCCGGGGCTGGACCGGACCAGGACCCGGTCGACTCCCGGGGCCAGCCAGAAACGCTCGCCGTCCGTCTTCAGAAGCTCGATCGCGGCGAGCGCCCGCAGCAGGACCCGCGCGCCCCGAACCGGTACGTCCAGCCGGGCGGCGACGGTCTCGGCGTCGGCCGGGCCGTCCGCCATCGTGTCGAAGACGGCGAGGTCCATCCCGGCACACAGCACTCCGGCGCGGCGCACCGCCTGGGCCATGGCGAGCAGAGTGAACTCATCGATCGTGGAAACGGTGGTCTCGGTCACGGTCCTCTTCCTCAGTGGTGGGCGTGGGCGGTGGCCAGCTCGGCGAGTCCGGCGGCCACCTGTGCGGGGGTGGGCTGGGAGAGCATCTCGGCGCGCAGCCGGTCCGCCGACGTGCGGATGTCCGGGTCCTCGAGGAGCCTGGTCACCGCGGCGCGGATGGCCTCCTCGGCGGCCTGCTCACCGCGCAGATGGATGCCGGCGCCCGTCTCGGCGAGCGCGGCGGAGATGTTGTCCTGGTCGGCCATGTGCGAGATGGCCAGCTGGCCGAGGCCGGCCCGGATCGCGTTGAGCACGGTGCCCGAGCCGCCCTGGTGGACGATGGCGTCGCAGTCGTCGAGCAACAGATGCAGGGGCGGCGAGTCGAGGACGCGGACGTTGTCGGGGAGTTCGCCGAGCCGCGCGTGGGTGGCGGCGTCGGCGGCGACCACGATCTCGATGTCCAGCCCGTCGAGCGCCCGGACGACCCGCGGCAGCAGGAAGGCCCGCTCGCCCATGATCCGGGTGATCGACCTTCCCCAGGTGAGGCACACCCGTGGCGTGGACTTGTCCGTGCGGCGCAGCTCCGGGCCGGGGGCGCGGCCCGCACCGTTGTACGGCACGTACTGCACCTGGAGCCGGGCGGGCGAGGCGGGCGGCTGGAGGCTCGGCGGGCAGGGGTCCACGGTGCGCAGTGCGGGATCGCCCTGGACGTCCAGTCCGCGGGCGCGGTACACGTCGTAGAAGCCCGGGAGTTCGGCGAGGATCCGTTCGCTGCCGGCCGAGCCGTAGAAGTCCCAGCCCCACAGGTGGCGGATCCCGGGCACGCCGAGTTCCTGCGCGGCGACGAGGCCCGGCGGACACATGGTGTCGGCGAGCACCAGGTCCGGTTTCCAGGTCCGGGCGAGGTCCATGACCGGGTCGAGGTTGGCGAGGGCGGCCTGCTGCCAGGTGTCGAAGACCTGGCCGCCGTCGTCGGCCTGGTCGGGTTCCCCGGGCTTCTGACGGGCGTCCAGCTCCTGGGACAGCGTCTTGCGGCGGATGTCCACCATGTCGATGTCGCTGCCGACGGCGGCCATGGGCAGGCCGGACCGGGTGACCAGGTCCGCCATGGACGGCTGGGCCGCCACGAGGACTTCATGGCCCGCCGCGCGGAACGCGGCGGCCAGCGGCTGGACGACGAAGTAGTGAGTGGGCCACGGGGACGTGGCCACCAGAACGCGCATGGTCTTGCTCCTCCTGTCGGGCGGGAGTCGTCCCCGCCGGGCGAGATGCGCCCCTTCCGGGCCCGATCGCCCCTATCGGGCGAGATGCGTCAGCTCCGCCACCACGTCGGCAGGTGTGGGCTGGGTGCGGATGCCGTCGGCCAGCCGCCGTGCGGCGGCGCCGTGTGCGGGCTCCGACAGGAGGCGGTCCATCTCGGCGCGCAGCAGGCGCACCCCCTCCCCGGTGGCGGGGACCTCCGTGGTCATCAGGTGCCGGGCGGCGCCCGACGCGGCCAGCCGGGTGCCGTTGACCGTGGGCTCGGGCCGGGTGGTGATCAGCAGCTGCCGTACGCCCGCGACCGCGGCGGTCATGCTGGTGCCGGCGCCACCGTGGTGGACCACGAGGTCGCAGGACGGCATCAGCAGGTGCAGCGGCAATCCGACCGCGACGCGGGCGTGGTCCGGCAGCGGCGTGTCCCCCAGTGCCCGCGCGGTCTGCTCGGTCACTGCGACGACGACCTCGTCGGCCACCTCGGCGGCGGCTTCCACGCACTGGCGTACGAGTTCGACGACGGTGCCGCCGCGCAGGGCCATGGAGGTGGCGCCCCACGTGACGCAGACCCGGCTGCCGGACGGCTCCCGACGCAGCCAGTCCGGCAGCAGGCCCGGGCCGTTGTAGGGGACGTACCGCATCTGGCGGCAGGCCGGCCCGGCCGGGTAGCGGATGCCGGGGGCACTGGGGTCGATCCAGGCACTGGGCTCGGTCCGCACCGTCGCCCCCGCCCGCTCGTACAGCCGGGCGTACTCCGGCAGCGGTTCGCCGCTACGGCGCAGCTCGATGCGCTGGAGTCCGGGAGTGCCCCACAGGTGGCTGACGTTGGGCACGCCCAGCGCGGCGGCGACCACCGGGCCGGCGAGGGTGACGGCGTCGTGCACCACCAGGTCGGGCCGCCAGTACCGGGCGAAGTCCAGCAGGTCGTCGAGCATGGCCGAGGCCATGACCGTCTGCATCCGTCCCAGGTTCTCGATCAGCGCGAACTGCTCGTCGTCGAGGAGTTCCGGGCGGAGGGGCCAGTCGTCGGGCCAGCGGCCCTGGACGTGCCAGGCGGCCCGGCTGCGGTCGTTGGACAGGGAGGCGAGGTCCACGTCCTGCCCGACCGGTATCCCGGGCAGGCCCGACGCGGTCACGATCGGCATCAGCGCGGGTGCGCTCGCGACCCGCACCTCATGCCCGGCGGCCAGCGCCGCCGACTCCAGCGGGACCATCGGGAAGTGATGGGAGTGCCAGGGGAACGTGGTGAACAGAATGCGCATCCGTAGCGGACCTCTCCGGGAGCGTCGGAAGTAGGGACGGAGGGAGGGGGCGGGTCGGTCAGGAGGGACGGCAGGGGACGGGCCGGCCCGGCGTACGTCCAGGCACTTGCGGCTCGGCGCCGCGCCCCCGCGCCGGGCGTGCCGGACGGGCCGGGCCGTGGGCCGGGCGGGCGCGGCACGGACGCACCCGCCTGAGCGGGCGGCAGCGCGCTCCCGCCCGGGACTACTCCTCGTCGTGCACGACGGAATCGCCCAGGACCTCGTCGATCCTCGCCAGCAGGTCCGTCTCCAGGCGGACGCCGGCAGACTTGGCGTTGGCCAGGACCTGTTCGGCGTTGGACGAGCCGATGACGGCACCGCTGACGCCGGGATTCTGGAGCACCCACGCGAGGGCGAGCTGCGCCGTGGTCAGCCCGGCTTCCTCGGCGAGCGGGCGCAGCCGCTCGACGCGCCCGAGGACCTTGTCGTCGTCCAGCCAGCGTCGCATCAACGGGGCCCGGCCGCCTTTGGGCACCGCGGCCCGGGACCCGGCCGGAAGCGGGGCGCCCGGTGTGTACTTGCCCGTCAGCACGCCCTGTTCCAGGGTGAAGTAGCAGATCTGGCCGATGCCCAGGTCACGGCAGGCCGGGATCACCTCGGCCTCCGGCGCCCGCCACAGCATCGAGTAGCGGGGCATGTGACAGATCACCGGCACGCCGAGCCGCGCGCCGATCCCGGCCGCCTCGGCGATCCGCTCCACGGGCCATTCCGACATGCCGACGTAGAGGATCTTCCCGGCCCGTACCAGGTCGGAGAAGGTCCACATCAGCTCCTCCAGCGGAGTCGCCGGGTCGTAGCGGTGCGCGGTGTAGACATCGATGTGGTCGACGCGCAGACGGCGCAGCGAGCCGTCGACGGACTCCATGACGTGTTTCCTGGACAGCCCCCGCCCGTTGGGTCCGAGCCCGGTCGGCATCCCCACCTTGGTGCACAGCACCAGCTCTTCGCGGGGCGTGCCGGCCAGTGCCCGGCCCAGCAGGCTCTCGGAGCGGAACATGCCGTAGACGTCCGCGGTGTCGAAGGTCGTCACCCCGGCGTCGAGCGCCGCTCTGATCGAGGAGAGCACCACCTCGTCGGGGGTGTCGTCCTGCGGGTACAGCAGGTTGCCGTACACGATCTCGCTCACTGAAAGGCCGCTTCGGCCAAGGCTTCGGAACTCCACGGCGACCACGCTCGGCCGCCCGGATCGAAGGCGGCTCGAGCCCTGACGGAACCGCCGTCCGCCCGGGCCGGACCGACCGGGCCTCGAGCGCGGCTCCAGCCCGGGTGCCGACGGTGGCTCGGAGCGCGCTGCCCATGCCTGCGATGAAAGAGACATCCATGAGTCAAGCGATCATGAGCAGAAAGCATCCAGCGGTCCCCCCGGACAGCCTCGACGCGCCGGATCTGAGGCGCATCGCCGAATCGGCGGCGGCCGACAGCGGACTGCTGTCCCTGGATGATTTCCACACCTGGTTCGAGGAGCGCCGCAAGGCGATCCGGATGGAGGTGAGACGCATCCCCTTCGCCGAGCTCCAGCGCTGGGGCTTCCACCCGGTCACCGGGAACCTGGCGCACGACAGCGGCCGCTTCTTCACCGTCGAAGGGCTGCGGGCACGCTCCGAGGGGCCGGATCCCGTCTCCTGGTCCCAGCCGATCATGTACCAGCCGGAAGTGGGGTTCCTCGGCATCCTGGTCAAGGAGTTCGACGGTGTCCTGCACTGCCTGATGCAGGCGAAGGCCGAGCCCGGCAACGCCGAGGGGCTCCAGCTGTCGCCCACGGTGCAGGCCACCCGCAGCAACTACACCGGCGTGCACGAGGGCAGTGCCGTGCGGTACCTGGAGTACTTCACGGACCCCGGCAAGGGTCGGCCGCTGGTCGACGTGCTCCAGTCCGAGCACGGTTCCTGGTTCTTCCGCAAGCGCAACCGCAATCTCGTCGTCGAGGCCGTCGGCGACGTGCCCGAGCATGAGGACTACCGCTGGCTGACCCTCGGTCAGGTCCGTCGGCTGCTCGGTGTCCCGGACCTGGTCAACATGGACACCCGGACGGTCCTGGCCTGCCTCCCCGTCGCCCCGCCGGACGGTTCCGGCGGGGGAGCCGCGGCCGACGGTTCCCGCGGGGCAGCCGTGGCCGCCCTGGCCGCCTCCCTGTCCCCGCAGGCCCCCGCCGCGCACACCCTGCCGGAGCTGCTGCGCTGGTTCAACGGGCTCAGGGCGCGCAGCGAGGTCGCCGCGCAGCTCGTCCCGCTGACCGCCGTGGACGGCTGGGTGCGCGACACGGACGAGATACGCCACACCAGTGGACGGCACTTCGCGATCGTCGCCGTGTCCGTGGAGGCCGGCAACCGCGAGGTCAAGGGATGGACCCAGCCGCTGCTCAGCCCGCGCGGCACCGAGGTGGTGGCGTTCCTGGCCAAGCGGATCGACGGCGTCCTCCACGTCCTGGCGCGCGCCCACCCGGAACCGGGTTACGTCGACCTCATCGAGCTGGCCCCGACTGTCCAGTGCGTCCCCGACGACCACGCCCATCTGCCCCCCGAGCAGCGGCCCAGGTTCCTGGACCAGGTGCTCGCGGCCCGGCCGGAGCAGATCCTCTACGACGCCGTGCAGTCCGAGGAGGGCGGCCGTTTCTACCGGGCGCTGAGCCGCTATCTGGTGGTCGAGACGGACGAGGACCCCGTCGTGCCCGACGACTACCGCTGGATGACGGTGGCGCAGCTGGTCACCCTGCTCCAGCACAGCAACTACTGCAACATCCAGGCCCGCAGCCTCATCGCCTGTCTGCAGTCCGTCTGGTGAGCGCCGTGCCCGAGGACCGTGCCCCGCTCCGCCTGGGCCTGCTGGGCTGTGCCGGCTTCGCCCGGCGCCGCGCCCTGCCCTCGCTCGCCCGCCTCACGGAGATCACCCTCACCGCGGTCGCCAGCCGGGACCCCGCCAGGGCGAAGCTCTTCGCCGGTGAATTCGGCGGCGAACCGGTCGCCGGATACGAGGAACTGCTCGCCCGGGACGATCTCGACGCGGTATACATACCGCTGCCCGCCGCGCTGCACGCCCCCTGGACCGGCCGGGCGCTCGAAGCCGGACTGCACGTCCTGGTGGAAAAGCCGGCGGCGGTCACGGCCGCAGAGGCCGACCGCCTGACCCGTGCGGCCCGCGAGCGCGGCCTGGTCGTGATGGAGAACTTCGGTTTCGTCCACCACACCCAGCAGCAGACGGCCCGTTCCCTGCTGGCCGAGGGCGCCATCGGGGAACTGCGGTCGCTGACGGCCGAGTTCGCCTTCCCCCCGCTGCCGGACACCGACATCCGCTACCAGCCGGACCTCGGCGGCGGCGCGCTGCTGGACGCCGGCGTGTACCCGATCCGGGCGGCCCGGCTGTTCCTGGGCGACGAGCTGGAGGTGACCGGCGCCTCGCTGCGCGAGGACCCCGGCCGCGGGGTGGACGTCGCCGGCGCGGCGCTGCTGACCGGGCCGACCGGGATCAGCGCCCACCTGGGCTTCGGCTTCGTCCACTCCTACCGCTGCGGCTACACCCTGTGGGGCTCGGCGGGACGGATCAGCCTGAACCGTGCCTACAGCGCCCCGGACGACCTCGCGCCGACGCTCACGCTGGAGCGCGACGGACGGGTGGAGGAACGCCGACTGGTGCCCGACCAGCAGTTCACCACGCTCTTTCGGCGGTTCGCCGCCGCCGTCCGCGGCCGGGACGTCACCGGCCCGGCCCACGACCTCGCCCAGCAGGCGCGCCTGGTGGAGCGGATCGCCGCCACCGCGCGGCGCCTCCCCCTGTGACCCGAACCACGAAGAGAAAGGTCGACCACATGGACATCTCTGGTACCGCGCGGGCAGTGACCACCTGCCGGATGTGCGGAGCGCAGGACTGGCAGGAGGTCGTGGACTTCGGCCCCGTCCCCCTGGCGGACAGCTTCCTCGAACCCGCCGCGTCCTACGACGACGAACCGCGCTATCCGCTGGCCGTCATCTCCTGCCGCTCCTGCCGGCTGATGAGCCTGACCCACGTCGTGGACCCCGAGGTCCTGTACCGCACGTACCCCTACACCACCTCCGACTCGGAGACCATCAAGAAGCACATGGGGCATGTCGTCGCGGTGTGCGTCGAGCGCTTCGGCATCCCCGAGGGCAGCTTCGTCCTGGAGATCGGCAGCAACACCGGCTCCCAGCTCAAGGCGTTCCAGAACGCCGGGATGCGCACCCTCGGCATCGACCCGGCCCGCAACATCGCCGCGGTCGCCAACGAGCGGGGCATCGAGACACTGCCGGAGTTCTTCTCGGTCGACACCGCCGCCCTGGTGAAGAAGACCCACGGTACGCCCCAGCTGATCCTCGGCCGGCATGTCTTCGCGCACATCGACGACGTGTCCGCGGTCGCCGAGGGCGTCCGCGATCTGCTGGGCCCGGACAGCCTGTTCGCCATCGAGGTGCCGTACCTGGTGGACATGCTGGAGCGCAACGAGTTCGACACCATCTACCACGAGCACCTGTCCTACATCGGCGTCGGTTCCCTGGTCGCCCTCTTCCGGCGGCACGGGCTGCGTGTGGTGGACGTCGAACGCCTCGCGGTGCACGGCGGATCCATCCTGGTCTTCGTCGGGCTGGACGAGGGCACCCGGGCGACGGCGCCCGTCGTGGAGGAGCTGATCGCGCTGGAGAAGGAGCGCGGCCTGTACGAGGACGCCACCTACGAGCGGTTCGCCGGGCACGTCGCGGAGATCACCGCCGAACTGACCTCGATGGTCCGCTCGCTGCGGGCCGAGGGCAAGCGGATCGCCGGGTACGGGGCGCCCGCGAAGGGCAACACCCTGCTGAACGTCTGCGGGCTCACCGCGGACGACCTGGAATTCTGCTGCGACACCACCGAGTTCAAGCAGGGCCTGGTGCTGCCCGGCACGCACATCCCGGTCCGCAGCCCCGAGTACGCGAAGACCCAGGCCATCGACTACTACCTGCTGCTGGCCTGGAACTACGGCGAGGAGATCCTCGCCAAGGAGGGGCCGTTCCTGGCGGACGGCGGACGGTTCATCCTGCCCAACCCGCGGCCGTCCATCGTCCCGTCCGGGGCGTGACCGTGGCACGGACGACGGACCACGCCCTGAGCGTCGTCGTCACCGGCGGTGGTTCCGGCATCGGCCGGGCCACCGCCCGTGCGTACGCCGCCCAGGGCGCACACGTGCTGGTCGTGGGGCGGACCGCCGGGCGTCTGGAGGAGACCGCCGAGGGGCAGCCGCGCATCCGGGCGTTCGTCGCCGACCTCGCCGACCGCGACGCTCCCCAGCGGATCGTGGCGGCGGCGCTGGACGCCACCGGCGGGATCGACGTCCTGGTCAACAACGCCGCCGTCCCGTGGCGGGCCCGGCTCGGGGAGATCGACCGGGAGCACGCCGAGCGGCAGGTCGCCACCAATCTGCTGGGCCCGCTGTTCCTGACCCAGAGCGCGGTGCCGCACATGCCGGCCGGCGCGACGGTGGTCAACATCAGCTCCAACCCGCCGACGCGCGGCTGGCCCGCCAACTCGGTCTACGGCAGTACGAAGGTCGGCCTGGACTTCCTCACCCTCACCTGGGCCGTGGAGCTGGCGCCGCGCGGGATCAGGGTGGTCTCGGTGGCTCCGGGGCCGACGCTGACGCCGGGTCTCGCCCGGGCCAGGTCCGACCAGCCGCCCGAACGGCGCGACGACTTCTCCCGCGTCCCGCTGGGCCGCCCCGCCCGGCCGGAGGAGATCGCCTGGTGGATCACCCAGGTGACCCGCCCCGAGGCCGGCTATCTGACCGGTGCGGTGCTGCGCGTCGACGGCGGCCTGAGCGTGGGCTGACCCGCCGTGCACGACGGCACCGGGCCCGGGCTGCGCGCCCGGGCCCGGTGCGGTACGTCCGCGGCCTCGCGGTCAGTCGTCCACCAGGGCCACCGCGCGGGCCCAGCCCGCCCCGGACCCGACCAGCTTCACCGGCAGGCAGGAGACGGTGTAGCCGAAGTCGCCGGGCAGGGCATCGAGGTTGTTCAGGCGCTCGATCTGACAGTACTCGCGTCGGCGGCCGGCGAAGTGCGCGGGCCACAGGACGGAGCGGTCACCGGTCTCCCGGTACCGGCGGATCATGTCGCCGAAGGGCGCGTCGAGACTGAAGGCATCGGTGCCGATGACCCTGACCCCCAGGTCGAGCAGGAAGTCGGTGGCCTCGCCGTCGAGTCCGGTGAAGTCGGTGAAGTACTTCTCGGTGCCCAGGTGCACGGAGGCGCCGGTGTTCAGCAGGACGATGTCGTACGGCCGGGGGGCGCGGCCGATCCGGGCGATCTCCCGCTCCAGGACCCCGGCTCCCACGGCGCCCACCGGCTGGTCGCGCAGGTCGAGCCGGATCGCCGGGCGGTGGAACCAGTCCAGCGGCATCTCGTGGATGTGGCGCGGCGTGCCGTACGCGGCCGTCGAGCCGTAGTGGGACGGCGCGTCCACATGGGTGCCGGTGTGACTGGTGAGCGTGAACGTGTCCAGCGACAGCAGTTCGCCCCCCGGCAGCACCGACGGGTCGAAGTCGATGCCGAAGTGGGCCTTCATCTCCTCGCTCATGTGCCGGGCCCCCTCGGCCGGCGTGAGGATCTCGTGGACGACGGGGTCGGGTTCCCAGGCCGTGGCGTCCACGGGCGAGGAGAGGTCGACGATACGCATGGGTCATCCCTTCGGACCGCCCGTACGCTCGGCACGGGCGGTCGGGCCGGTGGTGAACAGATCGGTACGGACCTCCACCACCGGATGCCCGTAGGCCACCCGGTGGGTGATCTTCCTGCCGAGCGGGCTGTGCCGGATCAGCCGGGCGACACCCGAGCGCAGCCGGTCGGCCATCGGCCCGCCGGTCCCGAACATGCCTTTGGCCTGCATCTGCTGCATCCGCATGACGGCGTCCACGGCGGGCATCCGGGCGTCGAGGTACGGGGCGAAGCGCGCTTGGTGCACACGCCCGTCCCGCAGCGCCGCCACCAGCACCGGATGGAGCACGGCCGCGTCCTGAAGGGCGAGGTTGATGCCCTGGGCGCCCAGGGGGCTGTGCGTGTGGGCGCTGTCGCCGATCAGCACGAGTCCGTCACGCGTCCAGGCGTCGGCCTTCCCAGCGTACACGTCGAGCAGGCTGAGGTCGGACAGGCCGCTCACGGATTCCTCGATGAGGTCCGCGAACTGCGGCACGGCCGCGGTCAGTTCACGCCGGACCTCGTCGACGCCCCGGGCGGCGAGTTCCGGCCAGCTCCGGTGCGGCAGGGTCCAGCCGATCTGCAGCTGGTCGGGGTGGGAGTCGTGCACCAGGACGGGGTTGCCCGCGGTGCGGTGGATGCGGACGTACCCGGTCTGCCGGCCGGGCGCGCGCACCTTGAACCACAGCACGTCGTGCCCGAACGCCTCCATCCGGCCCGCGCCGATCCCCGCCAGCGCGCGGGTCTTGGAGAACCGGCCGTCGGCCCCCACGACGATCCGGGCGCGCACGGTGCGCCGGCTGCCCGGGCCATGGGCGACGGCGCCGGTGATCCGACCGTCCTCCTCCACCAGGGCGCCGATCCGGTGTCCGTCCAGGAAGCGGAAGCCGGGCAGTGCCCGGCACCGCTCCAGGAGCGCGTCGAGCAGATGGCGCTGGGGCATCGCCAGCAGATGGCGGTACGGGGCGGGCAGCCGCCGGTAGTCGATGTCGAGCAGGACGCGGTCACGGTCGACGAGCTGGAAGCCGTTCAGTTCGCACGCTCCGGCGGCGCGCGCCGCGGCGAGGACGCCCAGGTCGTCGAGGATGCGCTGGCCCCCGGGCTGGAGGATCTCGCCGCGGAAGGCGCGGTCGAACCGTGCCGACTTCTCCAGGAGGGTGACCCGCACCCCCGAGCGCAGCAGCATCAGGGTGAGGGCGAGCCCCGCGGGCCCGCCGCCGACGACGCAGACGTCGGCGTGCAGCTCCTCGTCGGAGGCGGGCGTGCCGGAGGATGTGGTGCCGGTGGTCTTGTCCATCGCTCAGCCCGCCACCAGACCCAGGCCGCCGTCGACCGTCACGACCTGGCCCTGCAACCAGCCCGCCTCGTCCGTGCACAGCAGGCTGACGGCGTCGGCGACGTCCTCGGGGCGGGTGAGCCGGCCCCCGGGCGTGCGCTCGGTGATCGTCTTGGCGACCTCGGCCGGAACGGTCCCGTCCCCCTTGTCGACCTTGGCCGCGGCGACCGCGTTGACGGCGATGCCGCGTCCGGCCAGCTCCACCGCGAGATACCGCACGAGGGACTCCAGCGCGGCCTTGGCCACACCCGCCCCGGCGTACCGGGGCACGACCCGGTGGGCACCGGTGCTGGAGACGGCGACGATCCTGCCCGGGCGTCCCGCCATCAGCCCGGCCAGCCGGGAGGCCCCGGTGAGCAGGGGGCGCAGCGCCACGGCCAGGGAGCGGTCCACCTGCTCCGGCGTGGTGGCCAGGGTCGGCGCGGGCCGGAAGTAGGAGGTGTTGTGGACGAAGATGTCGAGATGGCCGAAGCGCCGCCCGGCCTCGTCGCACAGCGCGTCGAAGTCGACGGTGACATCGGCCCGGACGGCGGCGGCCCGGCCCGGCAGGCCGGCCAGCGCCCCGACGGCCCGCGCGGCGTTCGCCTCGTCCTCGGCGTAGTCGAGCAGGACGTCGGCGCCGCAGGCGCACAGTTTGCGGGCGATGGCGAAGCCCACGCCCCGGGTGGCGCCGGTCACCAGCGCGGTGCGGCCGGTCAGGGCCGGGGCTGTGGAGTGGTGCGTGGTCACGGTTCGGCTCCCCAGTGGTCGACGGGCGGCTCAGGCCGCACGGGTGCCGTCGGCGAGCGCCTCGTTGACCAGGGCGAGGTACTGCCCCAGGGTCTCCGCCTCGAACACGGCCTCCTCGTCGAGGACGACGCCGTGATCGCGCTCGATGCGCGCCGTGGTCTCCAGGACGGCGACCGAGTCGTAGCCGAGGTCGGCGAAGGAGACGTCGAGGGCGGGCGTGGACGGACCGGCGCTCTCGCTCTCGCCCGCGCACTCGCGCAGCACGGCGGTGAGGTCTTCCAGGTGCATCTGCTGGGACATGGGGTGATCCCTCTCTGGGTCTCGATGGCTGTGGACGGCCGGCGGGGGCGGTCAGGGCACGGCCCGCACGACGGCCGCGGCGTTGAATCCGCCGCAGCCCCTGGCCAGCACGAGGGCGGCGCGCAGCGGCAGCGGCCGGGGGCCGCCGGTGACCAGGTCGACGGGACAGTCGTCGGCGGGTTCGGTGACGTTCACGGTGGGCGGTACGACCTGGTCGCGCAGTGCCAGCAGGGCGGCCGCCAGGTCCAGGGAGGCGCCGCCGGCCGAGAGCCGCCCGGTCATGGTCTTCGGCGCGGTGACCGGCACCCCACGGGCGCCGAACACCCGGGTCAGGGCATCGGCCTCGGCGCGGTCCGCGGCGCGGTCGCCCGCGGCGTCGGCGAACACGACGTCCACCTGGTCCGGGGTCATCCCGGCGTCGGTCAGGGCGAGTTCGGCCGCCCGCGCGAGCTGCGGGGTGCCGCCCCGCCCGGGCGGCGGGTCGAAGGTGGCCGCGTACCCGGCGAAGACGCCGTATGCGCGGGCGCCGCGGGCGCGGGCCGCGGCGGCCCGCTCCAGCACCAGCAGGGCGCCTCCCTCGCCGACGACCTCCCCGTCGGCGTCCGCCGAGAACGGCAGGTAGGCACGCGCCGGGTCGTCGCCGGTGGACAGCCGGCCGCCCGCCAGATGGGCGGTCCAGCCCCAGGGGCACAGTGCGGAGTCGACGCCTCCGGTGACCATCAGCTCGCTGCCCCGGCGCAGCAGGCGGCGGGCCTGGGCGACCGCGTCCAGTCCTCCGGCCTGCTCGGTGACCAGCACGCCGCTGGGGCCGCGCAGGTCGTGGCCGATCGAGATCTGCCCGGTGTTGACGGCGTAGAACCAGGCGAACGACTGGTACGCGCTGACGTACTGCCCGCCCTTGCTCCACAGGGCCTGCAGCTCCCGCTGCCCGAACTCGAACCCGCCCGCCGAGCTCGCGGTGCTGACACCGGCCGCGTACCGGGGCAGTCGCTCCAGATCGACGCCCGCGTCCTCGACTGCCTCCCGGGCCACGGCGAGGGAGAGCCGGGTCACCCGGTCGGTCTGGGGCAGCAGCCGGCCCGGAATGTGGTCGGCGTCCACGAAGTCACGGATCTCGCCGGCGAGCCGTGCCGGATAGCGGGCGGGGTCGAACCGGCTGAGTCTGCGGATCCCGCTCTCCCCCCTCAGCACGGCGTCCCACCAGGCCTTGACGGACAGCCCGTTGGGCGCGGCGACACCGATGCCGGTGATCACCGCCTGCGAGGCCTCGGCGCTCATGCCGCCTCCCTGCGTCCGGGTGCCGTCAGCACCATGGCGCTCTGGAAGCCGCCGAATCCGCTGCCCACGCTCAGGACGGTGTCGGTGCGCTGTTCACGGGCGGTGATCGGGGTGTAGTCGAGGTCGCAGGCCGGGTCCCGGTCGTGCAGATTGGCCGTCGGAGGCACCGTGTCGTGCTCGATGGCCAGCGCGCTCGCGGCCACTTCCAGGGAGCCGATGGCACCGAGCGAGTGCCCGATCATCGACTTGATGGAACTCACCGGGACCCGGTAGGCGTGGTCTTTGAGACTGCGCTTGAAGGCGGCGGTCTCGTGCCGGTCGTTCTGCTTGGTGCCGGAGCCGTGCGCGTTGACGTAGTCGACGGCCGTCGGGTCCAGGCGCGCCTCGTCGAGAGCGGCGCGAATCGCCTCCGCCATCTCGATGCCGTCGGGCCGCAGCCCCGTCATGTGGTACGCGTTGCAGCGACTGGCGAACCCCGAGACCTCGGCGTAGACATGGGCGTCGCGGCGGCGGGCGTGTTCGAGGCTCTCCAGGACGAGTACGGCGCTGCCCTCCCCGAGCACGAAGCCGTTGCGGCTGCGGTCGAACGGCCGGGACGCGGTGGCCGGGTCGTCGTTGCGCGGCGAGGTGGCCTTGATGGCGTCGAAGCAGGCCACGGTGATCGGAGAGATCGGTGCCTCGGTCGCGCCGGCGACCATCACGTCCGCGCTGCCCTCCCGGATCAGCTCGACGGCATGGCCGAGGGAGTCGAGACCGGAGGTGCAGCCCGTGGAGATCAGCGCCACGGGGCCCTGCGCACCGGTGCTCCAGGCGACCTCGGCGGCCATGGAGCTGGGCACGAAGTAGTCGAAGAGGTGGTCGACCGCGCGGGTGTGGTCGACGTACCAGTCGGAGCCGCCCTCGCTCACGACGTTGTACTGGGTGTCCAGACCCGTCGTACAGCCGACCGCGCTGCCGAGCGCCACGCCGGTGCGCGACGGATCGATGCCACCGTCGAGGCCGGCGTCGGCGACGGCCTCGCGGGCACTGACGAGGGCGAACTGGGTGGCGCGGTCGAGGCGTTCGGCCTCGGCGGGGCCGAAGCCGTGCCGGGCCGCGTCGAAGTCCACCTCGGCGGCGATCCGGGAGCGGAACGCGGAGGCGTCGAAGAGACTGATCGTCCGGGTGGCCGTACGGCCCGCGGTGAGCTGCTCCCAGAACGCCTCGACGCCCACCGCCCCCGGGGCCACGACCCCGATGCCGGTGATGACGACGCGACGGCTCATCGGCCCTCACCGCCTACTGTCCCCCTGGTCATGGGTCCTCTCCTGCTGGTCGGGGCATGCCGTTGTGTGCTGTCTCCCAAGCTTCGCGAGCCCCCTCGAACCCGGCTCGAAGCGCACAGGAGCCCCGATCGGGGGCCGGGAGACACCGGGGGAGGGAGCGCGCCGGGGCCCGGCGGTCAGCGCAGGTCGTCGCGGGTGACCTCGCGGGACCGCACGAGCAGCCGGCCGCCCTCGCGGACCAGGAGGTCCGTGCAGGTGCAGACGCGGTGCACACGGGACTCCCCGCCGCGCGACGAGGCGTACACGGTGGTGTACGAGTGGACCACCACGGAGCCGTCCCGCTGCGGCCGGACGTCGAAGACGCCGGGCCAGTGGCGGTGCTGCTCACCGGAGGAGGCGAGGGACTCCGCGGTGCGCCGCACCGCGGCCGCCAGGGCGTCCCGGCCCACCACCGGTGCCGACAGGGTCGGCACCGAGAACGACGCGTCCTCGGTGAAGTCGGCCGCCCACTCGTCGGCGGCTCCCCCGTCTAGGAGCTGCATGTGGCGGGCGTAGAACTGCTGGATCTCCGCGTACAGGGAGCCGAACCCGGCGGAGGAGTACGGCTGTGTCTCGGTCGGCGTGGTCACGGTGTCTCCGATGCGTGAGGAAGGAACGACGGGGTTGCGTGAGGGCCATCGTGTGCGGCACCGGTCGAGCCGCGTTCGAGCCGCCCTACAGCCCGGCCGCCTCCGCCCCGGCATCCAGCCGGAATCCAATGCGCCTCAAGCGCCACGGCCCAGCGTGGTTGCCCGCACGCCACGCAAGGTGACGCGTCAACGGCGCAGGAGGACACACGCGATGCCGAACAGCCAGCAGTACTCCGTCCGGGACGAGATCCTCGTCGCCGCCCCGGCCGAGCGGGTCCGCTCACTGGTCGACGACGTCGTCGGCTGGACGCAGTTGCACGGACCCGCCGTCCACGCCCACGTCCTCCGGGACGCCGGCGACGAGCGGCTGATCCGGCACTGGGCCGTCACCGGCCGGGACTCGGTCCGCACCTGGACGGCACGCCACACCAGGTCCGCCGACGGCAGCCGGATCTCCTTCGCGCACGTGGCGCCCGAGGCGCCGTTCGCGTCCCTCGAAGGCGCTTGGACCTTCCGGGAACAGGACGGCAAGACGCGGGTCGAGATGCGTCACGACTTCACCCTGTCCGAGGGCTCGGCCCACCTGGCGGACGAGCTGACCACCAGGCTGCGCGAAGGCAGCCGCGCCTATCTGAGCACCCTCGGCCACGCCGCCGAGAACCACCAGGAACTGGACCGCCTGATCATCTCCTTCACGGACTCCCTCTTCATCGCGGGCGACATCAAGGACGCCTACGACTACCTGTGGGAGGCGGACAAGTGGGAGGAGCGCATCCCCCACATCGCCAAGCTCGACCTGGAGGAGCCCGCGCCCGGCGTCCAGTTCTTCGACATGCTCACCTCCACCCCCGACGGCTCCTCGCACCGCACCCGCTCGGTCCGGGTCACCGTCGAGCCGGACATCATCGTGTACAAGCAGACCGAGCTGCCCGCCCTGCTCGACGGGCACACCGGGCACTGGAGGTTCACTCAGACCCCCGAGGGCGTCATCGCCGAGGCCCGGCACACGGCGACCATCAAGCCGTCGGCCCTGCACATCCTCGGCGAGGGCACCACGGTCCAGGACGCGCGCAACTACCTGCGCCGGGTGCTGAGCGCCAACAGCGTCAGCAACCTGCGCCTGGCCAAGGCGTACGCCGAGGAGCGCGCCGGTGTCTGAGGTCCCGCCCGGGCCGACGGTGCCACTGGACGGGCTGCTGCGCCGGGCCGCCGAGCGGCACCCGCAGCGGATCGCCGTCCGCGACGAGCGCGGAGCCGTCGACTACGCCGGACTCGACGCCCGCGCCGACCGGTTCGCCCGCGCCCTGTTGCGGCTGACCGGCGGCCGGCCGACGGCCGTCGGCGTGGCGAACGTGCTCGACCCGGTGTTCGCGGCGGCCTTCTACGGCACCAGCCGCAGCGGCAACCACGTCGTGCTGGTCAACCCGCTGGTGCGCGAGCCCCTCCTGGAGCACGTCTTCCGCACGGCCGGCGTCGAGATCGCGCTGGTCTCCGCCGAGACCGCGGCCCGCCTGGCGACCGTCCGCGCCGCTCTCCCCGGCCTGCGGGAGGTCTACGTGGTCGACGCGGACCGGACCGGGCCGCCGCCCCCGGGAGCCCGCCCCCTGGACGACCTCCTCGCCGAGGACGGCACGGCCGCGCCCGCGCTGCCCGACCCGGCCGGCGTCGACCTGGAATCCGTCGTCTGCGTGCAGTTCACCAGTGGCACCACCGGGCCTCCGAAAGGCGTCCGGCTCACCCACCGCAACCTGGTGACCAACGCCGCCCAGGCGGCGCACGCGCTCGGCCTCGACGCCGACAGCGTCTGCCTCAACCACCTTCCGCTCCACCACGTCATGCACCTCGACTCGGCCGTGTACGCGGGCGCCACCCAGGTGCTGTGCCACGAGCCCGACCCGGTGGCCTCGGTCGCCGCGGCGGCCGAGGCCGGGGCCACCCACTACTTCGGGCTGCCGGTACGGCTGACCAGACTGGCGGCGGACCCGCGGCTGGCCTCGGTCGTCCCCGGGCCCGAGCTGAGGCTGATGGCCTCCGGCGGCTCCCGGCTCTCCCCCGCCGTCGCGGCCCGCCTGCGCGAGCGGCTCGGCGTGCCGGTCATCCAGGGATACGGGCTCGCCGAACTCTCGCCGCTCAGCCACAACGACCGTCCGGAGCGGAGCAAGCCCGGCTCGGTCGGCCCGGCCGTCCCCGGCACCGAGTGCCGCATCGTGGACCTGGGCACCGGAGCCGCCCTCGGTCCCGGTCGGCCGGGCGAAGTTCTGCTGCGCGGACCGCAGCTGATGGCCGGGTACCTCGGCCTGCCGGACGCCCCGGACATCGACGCCGAGGGCTGGTTCCACACCGGCGACGTCGGCTACCGGGACGAGGAGGGCTGGCTGTTCCTGGTCGACCGCATCAAGGACGTCTTCAAGGTCGACAACGAACTCGTGTCGCCGAGCGAGATCGAACAGGTCCTGCTGCAGGACCCGGACGTCGCCGACTGCGTGGTGGCCGACCTGCCCGACGAGTTCAGCGGCGCCGTCGTCTGGGCCGGCATCGTGCCCTTCGGTGACGGACCGGTGGACCTGGACCCGATCGTGGCCCGGGCCAACGCCCTGCTCTTGGACCACCAGCGCATCCGTCGTGCCGAACGGCTCACGGCCGTGCCCCGCTCCCCGAACGGCAAGACCGAACGGCGCGCGCTGCGCGAGCGGCTGCGCGCCTAGTCCTTCGACAGTTTCCCTTCCCGATCCGACCAGGAGAAGCATCGTGGTGACCTTCGTCAACAAGCTGACCGTCAACGGCGACGTCGAGGAGTTCCTCAAGATCAAGCGGTCGCTGACCGAGTTCATGTCCGCCCAGCCCGGATACCGCAGTTCCACCACGCTGCGCCAGGTCGGCCGGCCCGACGTGTTCATCGAGCTGGCCGAGTGGGACGACGCCGCCTCCCACCAGGCAGCCGTGCGCAGCGAGGAGTTCCAGGCGCGGGTCAGGGGCCTCGGCGCGCTGGCGAGTGTGGACCCGGGGCTCTACGAGGAGGCCGTCGAGGACGGGGCCGGCCGTGGCTGACCCGACCCAGGTGCTCGTGGCGGGGGCCGGCCCGGTCGGTCTCACCGCCGCCCACGAACTCGCCCGGCGCGGGCTGCGGGTGCGGCTGATCGACGCCGCGCCCCGTCCCGCGACCACCAGCCGCGCCGTGGCCACCCACCCGCGGACCCTGGAGACGTACGACCAGATGGGCGTCATCGAGGAGATCCTCGAGAACGCCCAGCAGATCCGCGCGTTCACCATGTTCAGCCGGGGCCGCCGGCTGGTGCGGCTGGACGCCGACTACGCGACCATGCCGACGCGCTTCCCGTTCACGGCGATCGTCGAGCAGGTGGACACCGAGGCCGTGTTGCGCTCCGCGGTGGCCCGGCTCGGCGTGGAGGTCGAGTGGGGGACGCGGCTAACCGGATTCTCCCAGGACGCGGAGGGTGTGGACGTCACACTCGAACACGCCGACGGGACCACGGAGTCCACCCGGGTGCCCTGGCTGGTCGGTTGCGACGGCGGCCACAGCACCGTGCGCAAACTGCTCGGACTGCCCCTGCTCGGCGAGTCCAGCGAGACCTGGATGCTGGCCGACGCCCCCGTCGACGTGAACCTGCCGCGGGACAGCATCTACTGGGTCCACACCGGCTCCCAGGCCCTGATGATGGTGCCCTTCCGACGCGGTGACCGGTGGCGCCTGCTCGACACGACCACCGCCGAGCCCGGCACCGACGCCGCCGTGATCGCCGACCGCTTCACGCGCAAGCTCGGCCCCGGCCTTGGCCGGTCCGCCGAGGTGCGCACCCCCACCTGGACGTCGGTCTTCACCTTCCAGCAGCGGATGGTGCCGCGCATGGGCGAGGGCCGGGTCTTCGTCGCCGGCGACGCCGCCCATGTGCACAGCCCGGCCTCCGGGCAGGGCATGAACACGGGCATCCAGGAGGCGTACAACCTGGCCTGGAAGCTGGCGCTGGTCGCCGAGGGACACGCGGAACGGGAACTGCTCGCCAGCTACAGCCTGGAGCGGGTGCCGATCGGCGAGCGGCTGCTCGGCTCGACCAAGAAGGCGACCTTCCTGGTGCAGTTGAAGAACGCCTTCGCCCCGATCGCCCTCCCCGTCGTCTTCGGCCTCATCCGCAACGTCCCGCTGCTGCGGAGGAAGGTGCAGCGCCAGGTCCTCGGCGGCATCTCCGGACTTCAGCTCGGCTACCCCGACTCACCGCTGACGCGACCCGCCGCCGGCGCCGGGCCGCGTCCGGGCACCCGCGCCTCAGTGGGATCGGGCGCCGACCCGGCCGACCCCGGCTGCCGGGCCTGGGCGGAGGAACTGCGCGACATCCGCTGGACGCTGGCGGTGACGCCGGACGCGGCGGCCGGGGCGCCGGCGGCGAACACCTGGCTGTCCGTGCGCACGCTCGGCGACGGCAGCCAGGGGCCCTGCCCGCTCGCCGACCCGAACGGCAGGCTGCGCGCCGCGCTGGGACTCGCGTCCGGCGGCTGGCTGCTGGTCCGCCCGGACGGCTACGTCGCCGCGCGCGGCCGGGGACTCGGCGGCGCGGACCTGCGGCAGGCCCTGGCCGCCGCGGGTCTGCGCGACGAACAGCACGTCCTCCCTCACTCGTGAAGGAACGCGAACACGCATGGACATGGGACTGACAGGCCGCAGGGTGCTCGTCACGGGCGGGTCCTCCGGGATCGGTGCGGCCATCGCGCGCGCCTACGCGGAGGAGGGGGCACGGGTCGCCCTCACCTACCGCGGCGGCGGCGAGGCGGCCGAACGGCTCGCCCGTGAACTCGGCTCGGACCGGGACGCGGTGATGGCGACGCGGTACTCGCTCGGGGAGCCGGACACCGTGGAGTCGACCGTCGCCACGGTGACCGAACGCTGGGGCGGGGTGGACGTGCTCGTCGCGAACGCGGTGCGCTGGGCTCCCCGGCGGACGCCCGGTACGCGGTTCGAGGAGGTCGCCTGCGGGGACTGGCGGGGTTTCCTCGACGACAACCTGGCGCCGACCCTGCGTACCGTGCAGCTGGTGGTGGCCGGGATGCGGGCGCGGTCCTGGGGCAGGATCGTGCTCATCTCCTCGCATGTGGCCCTCGACGGCCACCGCGGGCAGGAGTTCTACGGCGCCGCCAAGTCGGCACTGCACGGCTTCGCCCGCAGCCTGGCCTGGGACGTGGGCCCCGACGGTGTCCTGGTGAACGTCGTGTGCCCGGGGCTGACCACCACCGAGCGCGTGCTCACCGGGCTGCCCGACGAAATCCGCGAGCGCGAGCTCCGCTCGACCCCCACCGGCCGGCTCAGCAGCCCCGAGGACATCGCCGGCGCGGTGCTCTTCTTGGGCTCGGCGGCCAACGCCAACACGACGGGCCAGATCCTCACGGTCTCCGGCGGCCGCTGACCGGCCGCCCCCGAGCCGTCCGGGCCGACGACACGACCACGGCCCGGGCGGCTCCGGCACGCCCGGACGCCCCCGGCCTCGAACACCCCCGGCCGCGGCCACGGCGTGCGCGCAGCAGCCGTGGGCCGGACGGGAGCCGGGCGGAGTTCACCGGGGCCCGTCCGGCCTGTGCGGCCGCGCTCTCGGGGCCGCCGCAGGCGGCATGCCGAGGGACGGTCAGCCGTAGCGGCCGCCGTCCCGTGGTTCTCCCGGTGCCGGCTCCTCCGGCGGCCGGCCACGGCTCGCCGTCGCGCCGGCCGTGCAGCAGCCCACCTGACCGAGGGCCGCGAGGACCTGCGCCTCCTCGTAGTGCACGGCGCCGGCCTGCAGCGCGCCGAGGCGGACCAGGCTCTCCCACACACCGCGCAGCACCCCGCGCATCAGGCGGCCACCGCCCCTGTGCGCCGCGTCAGCGGCTCCCACCAGGCACGGTTGTGGCGGTACCAGGCGACGGTCTCGGCCAGCGCGTCCCCGAACTCCCGGGTCGGCCGGTACCCGAGCTCACGCCGGATCTTCGTCCAGTCGACGGAGTAGCGCCGGTCGTGCCCCTTGCGGTCGGTGACGTACCGCACGCGGTCCCAGCCGGCGCCGCAGGCGTCCAGGAGCAGCTGTGTCAGCTCCTTGTTGGACAGCTCGGTGCCGCCGCCGATGTTGTAGACCTCGCCGGCCCGGCCGCCCGTGCGGACCAGCTCGATCGCGCGGACGTGGTCGTCGACGTGCAGCCAGTCGCGTACGTTGGTGCCGTCCCCGTACAACGGCACCTCGCGGCCGTCGAGCAGACGGGTGACGAACAACGGGATGACCTTCTCCGGGAACTGATGGGGCCCGTAGTTGTTCGAGCAACGCGTGACGCGCACGTCCAGACCGTGGGTGCGGTGGTAGGCCAGCGCCACGAGATCGCTGGACGCCTTGGCCGCGGAGTAAGGGGAGTTGGGGCTGACCGGCGCCGTCTCCGGCCAGGAACCGGTGTCGATGGAGCCGTACACCTCGTCGGTGGAGATGTGCACGAATGTCTCGGTCCCCTGCCGCAGCGCCGCGTCGAGGAGCGTCTGGGTACCGGTGACATTGGTGCGTACGAAGTCGGCGGCGCCCAGGATGGACCGGTCGACGTGCGACTCGGCGGCGAAGTGCACCACCTGGCCGTGCGCGGCGATCAGGTCGTTCACCAGGGGCGCGTCGCAGATGTCGCCCTGGACGAACCGGAACCGGTCGCTGCCGCTCACCTCGGTGAGGTTGGTGAGGGTCCCGGCGTACGTCAGCTTGTCGAGCACGGTGACCTTCACGTCCGGCACGCCGCGCGGACCGAGCAGGGTCCGGACGTAGTGCGAGCCGATGAAGCCGGCCCCGCCCGTCACCAGGATGGATGTGGTGGTCATGAGGAGATCTGCACCTCGCTGTGGTCGCCGAGAACGAGCCGGTTGCCGGCCGGCTTGCGCGGGGCGGGGGCCACGGTGACACTGCGGCCGATGAGGGACCCCCTGACCCGCTGGACGCCCCGCACTCGTGAGTCGCGCAGCACGATCGAGAACTCGATCTCGCTGTCCTCGATCCGGCAGTCCTCCGAGACGGATGTGTACGGCCCGATGTAGGAACCGCTGATCACCGTGCCCGCCCCGATCACCGCGGGACCGACGATCCGCGAATTGCTGACCCGGGCGCCGGCCTCGATCCTGACGCGGCCGATCACCTCGCTCTCCGCGTCGACCGGACCCTCGGTGCACGGCTCGATGCCCTCCAGCACCGTCCGGTTGACCTCCAACATGTCCATGACGTTGCCGGTGTCCTTCCAGTAGCCGTGGATCACGGTGGACCGCACGTCGTACCGGCTGTCGATGAGCCACTGGATGGCGTGGGTGATCTCCAGTTCTCCCCGCCAGGAAGGCTCGATGGCGCGCACGGCTTCGTGCACGAGCGGGGTGAACAGATAGACGCCGATCACCGCCATGTCGCTCTTGGGGTGCGTCGGCTTCTCCTCCAGGCGTACGACCCGGCCGTCCCCGTCCAGCTCGGCGATGCCGAAGGCCGTCGGGTCGGGAACGGGGGTCAGCAGGATCTGCGCGTCGGGCCGGTCCGCACGGAACTCGTCCACCAGACCGGCGATGCCGCCGACCACGAAGTTGTCTCCCAGGTACATGACGAAGTCGTCGTCACCCAGGTAGTCGCGGGCGATCACGACCGCGTGGGCGAGCCCCAGGGGTCTCTCCTGCGGCAGGTAGGTCACCTTGAGGCCGAACTTGGAGCCGTCGCCCACCGCGTCCTCGATCTCGCGGGCCGTCTCACCGACGACGATCCCGACGTCCGTGATCCCGGCCCGCGCGATGTCCTCCAGGACGTAGAAGAGAACGGGCTTGTTCGCCACCGGCACCAGTTGTTTGGGCGATGTATGGGTGATGGGCCTCAGGCGCGTGCCCGAGCCACCGGACAGAACGAGTGCCTTCATGTCATGGACGCTAGGCCGTGCCCCTGGAAGCCCACTCGGGCGCCGGTCGACGGGCTCGTGGAGTCAGTGGCGGCTCGAACGAGAACGACGTCGTGCCCGCCCCCCGCGTCGAAGCAGCGGGCTTCGGGGTGAGGGGTGACGAGGGCGTCCGTTCCCGGCTCCGGTGGGATCGGCCACCTCGGTGCCGGGTACGACGGGTACGGTGATCGGCGTCTGCCCGGTGCGGTCCATGCGGACGTCCCGCTCGCCTCGCTGCGCGGGGTCCGCCGCGAACGGGGTGCCGAGTGCCCGGCGGTCGCCGGTGTGGCGCAGCGTGGCAGCCGGGCCGTCGGGCGAGACGAGGACCGGGTCGGGTCCGGCGCCCACGACGAGGTCCCGCACGCCGTTGGTGTCGAGGCCGTGTTCCTTCAGCCGGATCCCGTATTCGCCCGATGCCGTCTTCGGCGAGCCGGCGCAGGACGCCGCCGACCGCGTGCGCGCCGATGGTGGCCTCACCGGTGCCATGCGCCTGGCCGGTGGCCATCGGTGTTTCCGCGGCGGCCCGGGAGCGGGGTCCTCGCGCGGCAGGGCGTCGAGGATCGTGTCGCCGATCCGGTCGGCGATCTTGTCGGGGTGTCCCTCGGTGACGGATTCCGAGGTGAAAGGGCGGCGGGACGTATCACTCCGGGCGGTGGTGCCCGGAAGCCCGGGGTGCGGGGACCCCGGGCGCTGGGCGACCGGGCCGGGCAGCGCCCGGATCAGGGAAGGAGCGGGCAGGGGAGCGACCGAGGAACGCTCGCATGCCGGTCAGTTCCCGGTGTGGGTCACTCGCCTCGCCGCGCGGGACGTGCGCCTCGCCGGGCGGAGGGTGCGGCATGCCTGGCCGAGGAGCCGGGGCAGTTCCGGGCCGCGGACGAAGAAGTGGCCCCCGGAGACCGTGCGCAGACGTGTGGGTCCCTCGCTCCAGCGGCTCCAGCCCTCCGCGACCGCGGGCGACGCCATCGGATCGTCGTCCGCGGCGACGACGAGCAGCGGCGTGGTCAGCGGGCCCGCCGGTGAGGGCGCGCATGCCGCGGTGCGCAGGGCGCGGGCGAGCGTCAGATCGTCACGCAGCACCGGCCGTACGGCACGGTCCCAGATTCCGCCGGGTTCGGTACCGGGCGTGCCGGGCGGTACGACGCCCATCAGGTCCAGCGTGCGCAGGAGTTCGGCATCGGGCACGCCGAGGGCGTACGCCGGCTCGGGCGGCAGGTGCGGCGGCGGGCAGGCACCGACCGCGAGCAGTGCGGGGCCGGGCCTGCCAGCCTCGTGCAGGGCGCGGGCGACGGTGTAGGCGACCAGGGCGCCGAGGCTGTGCCCGTACAGGACGAACGGAGCCGTCGGGGCGCCGCCGAACAGCCGCATCACATCGTCGAGCAGCGCCTCGCGGGTGGTGGCCCGGGGTTCGCGGCGGCGTCGGTCGCGGCCGGGCAGCAGCACCGGGACGGGCACCACACCGGGGCCGACGCGCGCCGCCCACCCGTGGAAGGCCGAGACGCCCGCCCCGGCATGCGCGAAACAGTAGAGACGTATCGGCTGTGCGGCGGCCATGGATCCTCCTCGCCTGCGCGGAACACGAGCGCGTACGAGGGTTGTCGACCGTCCTTGACAGCGCCTCGAGGGCGGCCCGAAGAACCGGGGGGAGCGGCGCTACGCCGCGCTCGGCCCGTGATGTCGGTCCGGCGTCCAAGGGACCCACCAGTTCTGGGCGGCGCCGTCCTCGCGCGACGACGCCGAGCTGAGGATCACCTGCTGGGTGCGCTGCACCTGCTCGGACGGCTCCAGGCCGAGATCGTCCATCAAATTCTTCCGGAGCCGGTGGAAAATACCGAGAGCCTCCGATCGACGTCCGGCGAGGTGGAGCGCCCGCATGTACTGGTCGTGGATGTTCTCGTTGAGCGGCTGTTGGGCGGCCAGCGTGACCAAGTCGCCTATGGCGTCGTCGTACCTGCCCATTTGCAGGTCGGCTTCGATACGACATTCCAGCGCGATCTGGTGCTCCGCCTGAAGCCCCCTCACCTTCGGTCCGAGAATGGAGCCGGTCGGCACGTCCACCAGAGCAGGCCCCTGCCAGAAGCTCAATGCCTTACGCAGCAACTGGGAGCCCCGAAACGGATCTCCCTGAGAAAGTGCAATTCTCCCCTCTGTCGAAAGCTCATTGAACTGGCGAAGGTCGAAGGGCGCCATGGGAAGGCGCAGGAGATATCCACCCTGCCGGGTGAGCAGAATATCCCGGGCCACCAGGGAATCATCCTTGAAAGCCTTCGATATGAGCTTTCGAAGATGCAGGATGTATGTTTGCAGGGTCGTTTTCGCGCTGCGCGGCGGGCGCTCCGCCCACAGCTCGTCCACAAAGCTCGATGCCGTCACCACCTGCCCTTCATTGAGCGCCATGAGCGCGAGGACCTGCATTTGCTTCGGCGCGGTAGGAGTGACGTCGACGCCGTTGACGCTGAGCCGTAACGGGCCGAGGACAGACATGGCCACTTCTGTCACACCTTCCGACTCCACGGACATACCAAGCCCCTCCATCAACGTGAGACCGTCTCCGACGATCGCGGTCCTTATTGACTGGGGTGCAGCTCTGGACGACTCCCCCGTGGAGACGCCGCCCGTCTGCATCGAGCTTCCCCCGTCCGTCAATGACGCTACACCAGACCTCAAGGAAGATCCAGAAGTTCAAGAAGTTATTGTTTTCAAGTATCCCTCTAGGGGCACTCAAGTCACCTTTGCGAGTATGGATCGCCCAATCTCATCCATTAAATACACCGCACCAAATAAGCAGAGATCCAATTTCGACACCTTTCGTGGCATATACAAAGATTTATCAATCCTTTACTGAAAAAAAGTTTGAGAGGTTCTCAGAACATGTCGACGCCAGGAAACTCTAAGACCCTCCCGGATGACAAGCGGAAGGGTGGTCACGGTCCGCGCCGGCTTCGGTCGGGCCGTGCGGTTCGCCCTGCATGTCCGTGGGCTCGGGGCGCCCGTACGCGGTGAAGGGTCCGCAGCGCGTGAACGAGGTCTTCCGAGCGTGCCGGAGCGCCTCGGCCGATGCCGCCACCGCCTTGCCCGACAGACCCGGGGCGACGCAGACCGGGTGGTCGGCGTCCGAGGCGACCGGGCCGGCACGCCGACGGTCCGCCCTTTGGCCGCGGCGTGGTAAGGGCCCGGGCGGAGTGTTGACCCGCGCGTGACCCGGATCTTTGTCTTGGCCCCCTCTCTATGGTGGGCGCACGCACTCCCGTGCCCAGAACTATGGCGTCCCACCACATACGCCGTTCACCTGCGCGTTCCTACGGTGTGGCGACACGCAACCGTCCCCGTCAACCGCCAGGAAGTGGTGCCCATGTCCTCCCCCGCGACCGCTCCACCAGCCCCGTCCCACCTCAGGCGCATCGTCGCCGCCTCCCTCATCGGCACCACCATCGAGTGGTACGACTTCTTCCTGTACGGCTCCGCCGCCGCCCTCGTCTTCAACAAGCTGTTCTTCCCGGACTCGGACCCGCTCGTCGGCACCCTGCTGTCGTTCCTGACGTACGCCGTCGGGTTCGCCGCACGGCCGCTCGGGGCGCTGGTCTTCGGGCACTACGGGGACCGGCTCGGCCGGAAGAAGCTGCTGGTGCTGAGTCTGCTGCTGATGGGCGGGGCGACCTTCGCGATCGGGCTGCTGCCCACGCACGCCACCATCGGGACCGCCGCGCCGGTGCTGCTGACGCTGCTGCGACTGGTGCAGGGCTTCGCGCTCGGCGGCGAGTGGGGCGGGGCCGTGCTGCTGGTGTCCGAGCACGGGGACGCCCGGCGGCGCGGGTTCTGGGCCTCGTGGCCGCAGACCGGGGCGCCCGCGGGGCAACTGCTCGCGACCGGCGTGCTGTCCTTCCTCACCGCCGTGCTGTCGGACGCCGCGTTCGGCAGCTGGGGCTGGCGCGTCCCGTTCCTGCTCTCCGGTGTGCTGGTGGTCGTCGGTCTGTGGATCCGGCTGTCCGTCGACGAGTCGCCCGTCTTCCGGCAGGCGCTGGCACAGGCGGAGGCCCGGAAGGCGGAGCGGGCGGCCGACGCCGAGAAGCTGCCGCTCGTGGCCGTGCTGCGCCACCACTGGCGTGACGTGCTCGTCGCCATGGGGGCGCGGATGGCGGAGAACATCTCCTACTACGTCATCACCGCCTTCATCCTCGTGTACGCGACGACCTCGGCCGGCGTCTCCAAGCAGACCGCCCTCAACGCCGTGCTCATCGGTTCCGCCGTGCACTTCGCGGTGATCCCGGCCTGGGGCGCGCTGTCGGACCGGATCGGCCGGCGTCCCGTGTACCTGCTGGGCGCGGTCGGCATCGGGCTGTGGATGTTCCCCTTCTTCTCGCTCGTCGACACGGGCGGCTTCGGCAGCCTCGTCCTCGCCGTGACCGTCGGCCTGGTGCTGCACGGGGCGATGTACGCGCCCCAGGCGGCCTTCTTCTCCGAGATGTTCGCGACCCGGATGCGCTACTCCGGCGCCTCCATCGGCGCCCAGTTCGCCTCGGTCGCGGCCGGCGCCCCGGCACCGCTCATCGCGACCGCCCTGCTCGCCGACTACGACAGTTCCACTCCCATCGCCCTCTACGTGATCGCCGCGGTCCTGCTCACGGTCGTCGCCGTGGGCGTGGCCGAGGAGACCCGGCACCGCGACCTGTCCGGGATCGAGGACCCGGCCGACGCGGAGCAGGCGGCGCAGGCCCCGGCCGCGGACGCCCGCGCCGTCTGACCGCTCCCCCGGCCGGGCTCCGCACTCGCCGTCCCCGCCGGCTCCCCGCCCCCGTGCGCAGGCTCCCCGCGTACGGGGGCGGCGGGGGTCCGGGAGCGGTCGGGCACGGGGAGTCGGCCGGCTGTCGCCGTCGGGGAGGCCCGCGCCGTCGGGAATCAGCGGGATATCGGGGACGCGGACGCCAACCGGTGCAGCCTGAGGGCGAGTTGGATCTCCAGGGTGCGCGCGGGGCTGTGCCAGTCGTCGCCCAGCAGGCGGCCCACGCGTTCGAGGCGCTGGGCCACCGTGTTCACGTGGACGTGGAGTTCGTCCTTGGTGCGGGCCGGGCTCATGCCGCAGGCGAAGTACGCGTCGAGGGTGCGCACCAGGTCGGTGCCGCGTCGTTCGTCGTAGGCGACGACCTGGCCGATGGTGCGGTCCACGAAACCCGCCACGTCCCGGTCGCCGGCCAGCAGCAGGCCCAGGAAGCCGAAGTCCTCGGCGGCCGCCCCGTCGCCGGAGCGGCCCAGCAGCCGCAGGGCGTCCAGGCAGCGACGGCCCTCCTCGTACGCGGCGGCCACCGCGTCGGGGTGGACGGTGAGGTCACGGACCGGGGCGGAGGCTCCGACGGTGACGGCCTCGTGGACCGCCGTGCCGAGGTGGCGGGCGGTGCGGCGGGCCACCTCCGTCGCGGTGTCCCCCGGTGCGAGGGGCAGCAGCAGGACGGTTCCGCCGTCGCGGGCGGCGGCCAGGCCGTGCCGGGTGGCGGCGAGGTGGGAGGCGGCGGACCACAGGCGCCGGCGGGCGGCCGCCTCCTGGTCGGCGTCGGACGCGGCGGCGTCCAGCCGCGCGGCCAGGACGACGTGGGTGGCGTCGAGGTCCGCGTGCAGCCGGGAGGCACGCTCGCGCAGCAGCCGCGGATCGCGGTCGCGGGCGTCGAGGAGGTCGTCCAGCAGCTCGCCGCGCACGCGCCGTTCGGCCTCGGCGGCGGAACGCCGGGCGAGCAGCAGCAGGGAGGTGACCATCGCGGCGCGCTCCAGGGTGCGCTGGTCGACGGGGTCGAGGCCGGGATGGCCGCGCAGGACGAGCGCGCCGAGGAGCTCTCCGCCGGCGGCGACGGCGGCGATCCAGTCGTCCTCGTGCCGCACCGCGTGTCCTTCGGCGCGGGACGTCTCCAGGGCGCCGGCCGGCGCGGCGGCGGCCTCGGCGAACTCGACCGTGCCGGCGAGGACCTCGGAGACCGCGGCCGCCACGTCGTGGACCCCGCCGCCGCGCAGGACGAGTTCGGCGAGCCGGTCGTGGACGTCCGAGGCGCGTTCGATGGCGGCGCTGCGGTCCTGGATGATCTCGTTGGCCCGCTCCAGGCCGGCCAGGGCCGAGCGGGTCTCGGTGAGGAGGTTCGCGGAGTCGATGGCGGCCGCGGCCAGCGCGGCGAAGGAGCCGAGCAGCGCGATCTGCTCGCGTTCGAAGACCCGCGCACGCCGGTCGGCGGCGAACAGCACCCCGATGACGGTGGACCCCAGCGTCAGCGGTACGCCGAGGATGGCCACGAGGCCCTCGTCGCGCACGCCCGCGTCGATGGTGGTCGTGTGCCGGAAGCGGCCGTCCCGGAAGTAGTCGTCGGTGACGTACGGGCGGGCCGTCTGGGCGACCAGTCCGCCGAGCCCCTCCCCCATGCCCAGGCGCAGCTGCTGGAAGCGGGCGGCGACCGAGCCCTCGGTGACCCGCATGTAGGTGTCGCCCCGGAGGGGGTCGTTCAGGCTGAGGTAGGCGACGTCCGTGCCGAGCAGCGAACGGGCGCGCTGGACGATCGCCTGGAGGACGGCGTCGACGTCGCGCAGGCCGGCCAGGTCGTGGGCGGTCTCGAAGAGCGCCGACAGTTCGGCCTCCCGCCGGCGGCGGCCCTCCAGCTCCGCGCGCACCCGCAGCGCGAGCAGCTTGGCGTGTTCGAGTGCCGCGATCCGCTCGGCGGACCGTCCCCCGGCGCGCGCCAGCAGCACCGGGCGCTCGTACGCCTCGGCGGCCGCGCCCCGGGCGAGCAGCTCGAGGAACGGCACCTCGGCAGCGGCGGGGGCGACCGGGGCCGCCGCGGCGCCCACGAGCGCCTCGGCATCGCTGACGGAGCGCTCGACGGGCTCCACGTGATCGCGGGACATGCTCACAGGATTCCTCATGACCGGGCCGGCCCGTCAGTCCTGTGGAAAACTCCGGAACCGCCGGGCCGCGGGGCGCTCAGTGCGCGGTCCAGCCGCCGTCGAGGACGAGCGAGGTGCCGGTCACGAAGGACGCGTGCGGGCCGCACAGATGGGCGACGGCCTCGGCGACCTCCTCCGGCTCGATCAGCCGTTTGACGGCGCTGTCGCGCAGGAGCACGTCCGTCAGCACCCGCTCCTCGGGCAGGCCGTGCGCCCGCGCCTGGTCGGCGAGCTGCTTCTCCACCAGGGGGGTGCGCACGTAGGCGGGGTTCACGCAGTTGGAGGTGACGCCGTGGGGGGCGCCTTCGAGGGCGGCGGTCTTGGACAGGCCCTCCAGCCCGTGCTTGGCGGCCACGTACGCCGACTTGTAGGCGGAGGCGCGCAGCCCGTGCACGGAGGAGATGTTGACGATGCGGCCCCAGCCCTGCCCGTACATGTGGGGCAGGGCGCCTCGGATGAGCCGGAACGGCGCCTCGAGCATCACGGTGAGCACCGTGTGGAAGACGTCGGGCGGGAAGTCCTCGAGGGGGCGTACGAGCTGCAGTCCGGCGTTGTTGACGAGGACGTCGGTCCCGGCGGCGACGAGTTCGGCGGCGTCCAGGTCGGTCAGGTCCAGGACGTGCGGCTCGACGGCGCCCGGCAGGCCCGCGGCGCTCTCGGCGAGCGCCTCCAGGCCGGGGGCGTCCCGGTCGACCGCGCGCACCTTGGCCCCGGCGGCGGCGAGCCGCAGCGCGCAGGCGCGGCCGATGCCGCCGGCGGCGCCGGTGACGAGGGCGGTGCGACCGCCGAGGTCGAGCGGGGAGGCGTGGGGACCAGGAGCGGCGGGGGGCGTGGTCATGACTCGACCCTAGGCAGCGCCCGACCACCGCCCCATGTGGTCACACCCCATACTTCATTGAGAACTCATGGTTTCGAACCATGTGGGTTCATCGGAGAGGGCCTGCTTGATGCGGAACAGCTGGCTCTCGCGCATGACCGGCAGGGAGTCCAGGTCGAACCAGCCGACCGCCACGGACTCGTCGTCGTTGACCCGTGCCTCGCCCCCGACGGCCCGGCAGCGGAAGGTGATGTCCATGAATCGGCACCGGTCGCCGTTCGGGTACTCGACCTCCCTGCCGGAGCGGACCAGGACGACCCGCTCGGGCACGCAGTGGACGCCCGCCTCCTCGTACACCTCCCGCACGGCGCAGTCGGCGGGCTGCTCGCCCGGCTCCGGGATGGCCGTGATCACGGTCCACCGGTGGTTGTCCGCGCGCTGCCCCAGCAGCACCCTGCCCTCGTCGTCGAAGACGACGGCGCTGACGCCCGGGAGCCAGAGCAGCTGGTGGCCCGCGGTGGCGCGGATCTCACGGATGAAGTCAGGAGTCGCCATGCCCCGACCCTAACCGGGCCGGTGCGGACGACGGGTCCGCCCCGGCCGGATTCCGCCCGGACGGTTCCTAGGCGCGCCGCGCGCGCAGTCCCGCGGCGACCGCCCAGCCCAGGCCGCCCGCGGCGACCAGCAGCAGGGCGATCTCGGGGAGGACGCCGAGGCGGGTCGCCGGCGTCTGCGAGGACCGCAGCGGCACCTTCTGGACCAGGGAGTCCGCGACGAACATGCCGGTCTTCCGGGTGATCGTCCCGTCCGGCAGGATGATCGCGCTGACCCCGCTGGTGACGGGCACGGTGACCGTCCGGCTGTGCTCGACGGCACGCACGCGCGACATGGCGAGCTGCTGGTAGGTCATCTCGCTGCGGTCGAAGGTGGCGTTGTTGCTGGGCACGGAGATCATCTGGGCTCCGTGGGTGACGGTGTCGCGCACGGCCCAGTCGAAGGCCGCCTCGTAGCAGGTGGCGAGGCCGACCCCGGTGCCGCCGATGTCGAACACGCCCGGCTCGCTCCCCCGGCTGAAGTCCTGCCGGACCATCGAGGTCCAGTCCTCGTTGACGGCGCCGATGAACGAGCGCAGCGGGAGGTACTCGCCGAAGGGCTGGACCTGGCGCTTGTCGTAGGTCTGGGTGGGGCCCTTGGCCGGGTCCCACAGGATCTGCTCGTTGTAGAGCTCGCCGTCGCGCTCGACGACCCCGCCGACCGAGACGGGCACGCCGATCGCCTCGGCCGCCTTCTCGATGACGGCGGCGGCGTCGGCGTAGGCGAAGGGGTCGATGTCGGAGGAGTTCTCGGGCCACAGCACGAAGTCGGGCCGGGGCACCTTGCCCGCCGCGACCTCGGCGGCCAGCCGCTCCGTCTCGCGCGCGTGGTAGTCGAGCACGGCCCGGCGCTGGGCGTTGAACTCCAGGCCGAGCCGGGGGACGTTGCCCTGGACGACGGCGACCGTCACGGTGCCGTCCTCGGCCTCGTCGCTCACCAGGGGGCGGGCGGCCACGGCCGCCACGACGGGGAGGACCAGGCTGAGCAGGGCCAGGGCGGCGGCCGGCCGCCGGACCTCGCCGGTGCGCCGCCGGTCCAGGCCCACGCGGACGACCTCGCACAGGCCGAAACCGCACAGCACGACCGCGAAGCCGAGCACGGGGGTGCCGCCGACCGCGGCGAGCGGCAGGAAGACGCCGTCCGCCTGCCCGAAGGCGATCTTGCCCCAGGGGAAACCGCGGAAGGGCACGCGCGCGCGTGCCGCCTCTCCGGCGATCCAGACCGCGGCCGCCCACACCGGCCAGGCCGGCAGTGCCGACACCGCGGCGACGCCGACGCCGACCAGCGCGACGAAGACCGCCTCGACGGCCACCAGCGCGAGCCAGGGTCCGGGGCCGACCTCCACGCCGGTCCACACCAGCAGGGGCAGCAGGAAGCCGAGGCCGAAGAGGTACCCGAGACCGAAGGCCGCCTTCCGGCTGCGGCCGCGCAGCACCCAGCCGAAGCCGGCGAAGGCCGGCAGGGCCAGCCACCACAGGGTGCGCGGCGGGAAGCTGAGGTACAGCAGGACTCCGGAGAGCGCCGCTACGACGGCCGGGACGAGACGCAGGAGCCGGGCGCCGCGCGACGGCGCGGGCGAAGGCTCCAGCTGGTCCTGCGGGCCAACGGAAGGTGCGGTGACGGTCACCCGGGGAGTGTACGTGGGGTGGCCTTCCGGCCGACAGCACGGTCCGTGCACCGGTCCGGCCCGGGCGCCCTGCCCGATCCGGTGCGACTCGTCCCCGAACCGGCCGTCAGCCGTTACGGTGTGCGAGAGCTCCTGTCGCGCGGGGCGGCCGGGGCGGGTCACGGTCGCGGGGAGACCGGGTTCGGGGGGACGCGTGAGGTCCACGGGGACAACGTCCGCGGTCGGCCAGGACGCGGACGACGGGGAAAGACGAAACGTTTCGGACGCGGTGGGCGTGGTGGTGCTCGGCGCCTGCGCCGCCTGGTCGCTGATCACCGCCGCCGCGGGTGACGGACGGCCCGAGGGCGTCCTGCTCGCGGTGCTGGCCGTGTCCGCCGGATACGCGTCGGGGCGGATCTTCGGGGTGCTCCTGCCGGTCGCCGCGCCGTGCGCGGCGGCGCTGGCCGGGCTCGCCCTGACGGTGGCCCTGCCCCGGCTCGCCCCGGGGCCCGAGATCGCCGCGCCTCCGGGCCGGGCGGGCGCCACGGCCGCGGTGCTCACCCTGTCGGCCGGGGCCGCGTGCTGCGCGGCGTGGGCCGCGCGGGGGCCCGTCCTGCGGTTCGCGCTGGGGGTGCTGGCCGGCGGCGTCGCGGTGGCCGGGGCGGCCCTGGGGTCGACGACGGCGGTGGTCGCCTGCTGCGGCGTGCTGCTGTGCTCCCTGGCGGCCGGCCGCGTGCGGCAGCGGGGGGCGGGCCTCGCCGCACTGGCCCTGGCGGCGGCCGCCGTGACGGGCCTGACCTGGGCGACCGCCGGGAACGCGGTGCCCGGTGGGCTCGCCGCGTCCCTGGAGGACCGGCTGACCGCGCACCGGGTCGGCCTGTGGCGCGACGCCCTGCGGCTGGCCGGGGACGACATCGTCCTCGGCATCGGTCCCGGGCGCTTCGGGGAGCTGAGCGCGACGGCCGCCTCGCGGTCGGCCCCGTCCGACGGCAAGCCGCACTCCGCTCCGCTGCAGATGGCCGCGGAGCAGGGTGCCGTCGGTGTGCTGCTGCTGGTGGCGGCCTTCTGCTGGGTGCTGTTCGCCCTGTGGCGCGCCCCACGGCCGACGCCGGTCGTGCTCACGGCGGGTGCCGCCCTCACGGCGCTGGCGGCGGTCGCCGCGGTCGGCAACGCGCTGAGCTTCACCACCGTGCCGGTCGGCGCGGGCCTGCTGGCCGGCCTCGCCACGGCCCGTCCGCTCGCCGTGGAACCGGCGGCGGCCGAGGTGCCGGCGAGGTTCGAGCGGGGGCTGCGCCCGCGCGACGACCGCCCGGCCGCCTGAGGTCAGTGCGCCGTGCCGGGCGTGCTCTGCCGCAGCCGGGCCCTGATGACCCGTACGGCCGACTCGGCGTCGTCCACGGTGATGGTGAACGTGTGGCCGTCCCAGAGCCGCAGCACCACGCCCTCGCCGCGCCGCACGACGACCGCGGTGCCCTTCTCCGGCCGCCAGCGGTAGCCCCAGCCGCCCCAGTGGCGCGGGGTCACGTGCGGTTCGAAGTCGGCTCCGGCGACGTGGGCCAGCGGGATCCGGCGGCGCGGCAGGCCGATGTGGCCGCAGCGGATCTCCAGGCACTCCTTGTCGAGCTTGAGGTCGACGTGGACGAAGGCGAGGGTGCCGAAGAGGACCAGCAGTCCGGCGGCGATGCAGCCGACGACGGACATGACCAGCGGCGCGACACCGGACGCCCACGCGGAGTCGACCGCCAGCTCGATGCCGAGCGCCACGCAGGCGGCTCCGGCGAGGGCGAGCAGCCACTGGAAGCGGTTGGTGGCGCGTCCGTGCCAGACGTCGGGGTGCGGGGCGTTCTCGTCACGGGGGTGGTGGTCCCTCATATCGATGAGGTTACTCAGGTTTCGCTCCGCCGGTACCGGGTCGCACAGGGTGACTGCGCCGGCCGGAGGACAACGGGGTGCGCGCGGCCGGCCGGCGGCGGGCGGTCACCGGACGGGGCTGGCCGCCCGGAGGAGCCGGCCCTCCGCGTAGGCGAGGGCGGGCGCCGGAAGCACGCCTTCGCGGCCGCTGAGCAGCACGGTCACCGTGCCGGTGGTCGCCGCCGCGGGCTCGGGGCGGGCGCCGACGCGGCGCAGGGCCTGTGCGGCCACGGCACCGGCCGAGCCGTGCAGGACGAGCGGGGGCCGGCCGGCGCGCTGCACGGCGGCGCGGATGCGTTCGGCGACGAGTTCGTAGTGGGTGCAGCCCAGGACGACGGTCGTCACGTCCTCGGGGGTCAGCGCGGCGGCCGCCGCGACGGCGGCGTCGATCGCCGTCTCGTCCGCGTGCTCCACCGCTTCGGCCAGGCCCCAGCAGGGCACCTCGGCGACGGTGACGCCGTCGGCGAACTCCTCGATGAGTCCGCGCTGGTAGGGGCTGCCGGTGGTGGCGGGCGTGGCCCAGATCGCGACGGGGCCGCCGCCGGCCGCGGCCGGCTTGATCGCGGGGACGGTGCCGATCACCGGGATGTCCGGCTCCAGGCGGGCGCGCAGGGTGGGCAGGGCGTGCACGGTGGCCGTGTTGCAGCCGACGATGAGCGCCTCGGGGCGGTGGGCGGCGGCGGCCTCGGCGACGGCCACCGCGCGCGCGGTGAGGTCCTCGGGAGTGCGCGGTCCCCAGGGCATGCCGTCGGGGTCCAGGGACAGCACGAGATCGGCGTCGGGGCGCAGGCGCCGTACCGCGGCGGTGGCCGCCAGCAGCCCGATTCCGGAGTCCATGAGCGCGATCTTCACCCGGCCACCTTAGACGATGCGCCCTCGGCGCCCGGCCCGGTGGGGCAGACTGCGCGCGTGAGCGCCTTCGCGTGGACCGCCGCCGTGTCCCTCGCCGCCTGGTTGTGGCTGCTGCTCTGCCAGGGCTTCTTCTGGCGCACGGACGTGCGGCTGCCGCCGCGCCGGGAGCCGCGGGAGTGGCCGTCGGTGGGTGTCGTCGTCCCCGCGCGCGACGAGGCGGCCGTGCTCCCCGCGAGCCTGCCGTCGCTGCTCGCGCAGGACTATCCGGGACGCGCGGAGGTCTTCCTCGTCGACGACGGCAGCAGCGACGGCACCGGGGAGCTGGCCCGCGCGCTCGCGCGGCGGCACGGCGGGCTGCCGCTGACGGTGGGCTCGCCGGGCGAGCCGCCCGCCGGCTGGACCGGGAAGCTGTGGGCGGTGCGGCACGGCATCGGCCTGGCACGCGCGCGTGACCCCGAGTACCTCCTGCTCACGGACGCCGACATCGCGCACGCGCCCGACAGTCTGCGCCGGCTGGTGGCGGCCGCGCGCACCGGCGGCTTCGACGTCGTCTCCCAGATGGCGCGGCTGCGGGTGGAGACGCCGTGGGAGCGGCTGATCGTGCCGGCCTTCGTCTATTTCTTCGCGCAGCTGTACCCGTTCCGCCGGATCGGCCGGCCCGGATCGCGCACGGCGGCCGCGGCGGGCGGCTGCGTGCTGCTGCGCGCGGACGCCGCCGAGCGGGCCCGCGTCCCGGAGGCCGTCCGGCACGCCGTCATCGACGACGTGGCCCTCGCGCGGGCCGTGAAGGCGAGCGGCGGCCGGATCTGGCTCGGGCTGGCCGAGGGCGTGGACAGCGTGCGCCCGTATCCGGGGCTGCGCGACCTGTGGCGGATGGTCTCGCGCAGCGCCTACGCCCAGCTGCGGCACCATCCGGTGGTGCTGGCGGGCACGGTGCTGGGGCTGGCCGTGGTCTACCTGGTGCCGCCGGCGGCCCTCCTCGCCGGGCCGGTCCTGGGCGACGCGGCCGCGGCGGGCCTCGGCGGCGCCGCCTGGCTCGTGATGACGGGCACGTACGTCCCGATGCTCCGTTACTACGGCCGACCGCCGTGGCAGGCTCCGCTGCTGCCGTTCACCGCGTTCCTCTATCTCCTGATGACGGTGGACTCCGCGGTGCTGCACCACCGGGGGCGGGGCGCGGCCTGGAAGGGCCGCACCTACGCGCGTCCGGACGCGGTGGCCGACGAGGGCTGAGCGCCCTCGTCCTCCGAGGCGGGCCTACTTGCGGCCGGGGGTCCAGTTCATGCCCCAGCCGTAGGCGTGGTCGACGGTCCGCTGCGGGCTCACGCCACGCTGCGGGACCAGGTAGCGGGCCTCGCGCTGGACGACGAGGTCGCCGCCCTGGTTCGTGATCAGCGCGAGCGCGCACACGGTCGAGGGGACGGTGCACTCGTCGAGGGAGAAGTCGATCGGGGCGCCGTACTGGGGCTGCAGGGTGACCGTGGCGTGCAGGTCGGCGAAGGAGCGGGCGCCCTCGTAGACGGTCACGAAGACGAGGATGCGCCGGAAGTCGTTCTTGTGGTCGAGGTTGACGGTGAGGTTCTCGCCGGCGGCCGAGGCGCCGGTCCGGTCGTCGCCGTCGAGGTGGATGTACGGCGGGTGGTGCAGGGCGCCGAAGGCGTTGCCGAGGGACTGGACGACGCCCTTGCGGCCGTCGGCCAGTTCGAACAGGGCGCACAGGTCGAGGTCGAGGTCGTTGTGCAGCGCGACCGCGCGGCCGCGCTTGCTGCCCCACCCGGAGAACTGCTTGCGCACCTCCCAGTTGAGGTTCACGCGCATGACGCCCGAGGTTCCGCCCTGTTTGGTCAGCGACACCGAGGGGGCGGCCTTGGTGAGCGTCACCTTGGTGAGGCGGACCGGCGCGGCGGGCGGTGCCGGCGGCGGGGGCGGGGGCGGGGCGGAGTGGTGGACCGGCGGGGGCACCGTGGCGGGCGGCGCCGGGGGCGGGGGCGGAGGCGTGGGCGCGGCGGTCGCCGGGGGCGCCGTGTGCTGGGGCTCGTCGACGGTGATGCCGAAGTCCGTGGCCAGGCCCTCCAGGCCGCTGCCGTAGCCCTGTCCGACGGCCCGGAACTTCCAGGCGCCCTGGCGGCGGTAGAACTCGCCCAGCACGAAAGCGGTCTCGACGGTGGCGCCGGTGCTGTCGAAGCGGGCGACCACGGTGTCGCGCGCCGCGTCCCGCACCTCGATGCGGAGGTCCGGCACCTGCCCGAAGGTGCCGCCGTCGGCCGAGGCGGCCAGGACGACGGTCTCGATCGAGGGCTCCACGCGCGCGAGGTCGACGAGGAGGCTGTCGGTCACCTGCCCCGCGGCGTTCCGCTTGCCCTCGTGGCGGACCGCGCCGGAGGAGTGCTCCGCCTGGTTGTAGAAGACGAAGTCGGCGTCGGACCGGACCTTTCCCCCGACGAGCAGCAGCGCCGAGGCGTCCGCGTCGGGCACGCCCGGCCCCGAGCGCCAGCCCACCTCGACCCGGAGCGCCGTGGTCGGCACCGGCGTGTTGGATCCCTTCGACATTGACATGTCCGCGCCCCCATCACATGATCCCGCGCCGGGCCGCTCGCCTCGGCACCCATCGGGTTTTCCACCGCTCAACCTATGCGGCCGGGCGACGAACTCACATCCGGGAGGCGGAAACACCTTCGCCCAACCGCCGGTAACCCTCCCGGAGCTTGGCTTTTACCCGATCCGGGCGGCGATTGCCGCCCTTTTTTCCCACGTTCGCTCGCATTGGGGATCCCGCGTCACCCCGGACACGGAAAACAACCCTCTTATCGGTCTCCCCAACCAGCACATCGTGGGCTTAACTTATGTGCCATGACCTCCCCCCGCTCCACTTATGGCGGCGGCTACTACTCCGCCTCCTTCCCGGACACCCCGATCTACGACTCGCTCGTGGCCGAGCGGGGCACCCCGCAGATCGCCCCGATCCGGGTCCCCGCCGAGTACGCCACGCCGGGCAGCAGCCTGCCCGCGCTGCCCTCGGCGCTGCCCGCCCTCCCGGCGGCCCCGTCCCAGCCCTCCTACGGCTACCCGCAGGCGCAGCAGCCCGCCCCGCTGCAGCAGGCCCCGGCGGCCTACATCCCGCCGCAGGCCACCGCGCCGCGCGGCTATCCCGGTCCGCAGGTGCAGCAGCCGCGCCCGGCGGCGCCCGCCATGGGCTACGAGGCGATGCGCCCCGCGGCTCCCCGGCCCGCCGCCCCCCAGTACCAGGATCCGTACAACAACCAGCAGTACCGCGGCTACTGAGCCGGCCCGGTGGGGTCGTCCGCGCCGCCTGGCAGGATGACCCCATGGGCACTGCGCGACTGCTGTCGATCCACGTTCATCCGGTCAAGGCGTTCCGGGGCCTGTCGCCCCGGGAGGCCGTCGTGGAGCCCTGGGGGCTGGCCGGAGACCGACGCTGGGCGCTGATCGACGACGGGGGAAAGGTCGTCACGCAACGCCAGCAGCCGCGCCTCGCGCTGGCCGCCGCCGAGCTCCTGCCCGGTGGCGGCCTCCGGCTGTCCGCGCCCGGGCTCGAGCCGCTCACCGTGCGGGTGCCGGAGCCGGTGGAGACGGTCTCGCTGGAGATCTTCCGGGACAAGGTGGAGGGGGTCCTCGCCGACCGGGCCGCGCACGCGTGGTGCAGCGCCCACCTCGGCGCCGACGTCCGTCTGGTGCACATGGACGACCCCGCGACACGCCGTCCCGTCGACCCGGAGTACGCACGGCCCGGCGAGACGGTCGCGTTCGCCGACGGCTATCCGCTGCTGGTCACCGCCGCCTCGTCCCTGGACGCCCTCAACTCCCTGATCGCCGGGGGCGAGCACGCCGCCGAGGGTCCGCTGCCGATGGACCGTTTCCGGCCCAACGTGGTCGTGGCGGGCACCGAGCCGTGGGCCGAGGACGGCTGGACCCGGCTGACGATCGGCGAGGTGTCCTTCCGGGTCGCCAAGCCCTGCGGGCGGTGCGTCGTGACCACGACCGACCAGGCCACCGCGGACCGCGGCAGGGAGCCGCTGTTCACCCTGGGCCGGCACCGCCGTCTCGGGGGCAGGCTGGTCTTCGGCCAGAACCTGGTGCCCCTGTCCCGCGGCACGATCCGGGTCGGCGATCCGGTCACGGTCGAGTAGTTCCGGCCGACCTCCCCCGGCCCGGCGCCGCGCGGGAACCACGGTGCGTGCCCGGGTCGTTCGCTCCGACGAGACGCCCGTGCGAGGCCGCGGGCGCGCGGGACGCCGCTCTCTGCGACCGGTCCCCCGCGCGCACGGCCCGACAGGGCGGCGTCCCGGAGCGGAAGGGGGTGGGACGGTGCACGCGATCGGCGGTCTCCGGCGCTGGCGGCACAATCCGCTGCGCCGCACGACGGACCTGGTGGAGGGGTGGGTCGCCCTGTCGGCGCTGCTGCTCGTCCTCCTGGTGGCGCCCGCCGTGGGCGCGCTCGTCGGCGCCGTGGCCCAGGACGCGTTGCAGGAGTCGGTCCGCGAGCAGCGCGCGGCGCGGCATCAGGTCACGGCCACCGTCGTGCGGAAGCTGGACGGTCCGGTGCCCGAGGCCGATCCCGAGAGCGCCGGCGGGCGGGACGCGCGCACCCGGGTGATCGCCGGCTGGACCGCGCCGGACGGCACCGCGCACCACGCCGCGGTCCTGGCGGACCTGAAGTCCCCCCGTCCCGGGGACCGCTTCGGGATGTGGACGGACACGCACGGCCGTCCGGTGGCCCGCCCGCTCGACTCCGCCACGGCGACGACACACGCCGTCCTCGCCGGTTTCGGCGCCGCCCTGTTCACCGCCGGCGTCGTCGAGGGCGTCCGCAGAATGATCGTCCGGCACATGGTCCGCCGTCGTTACGCCCGTTGGGACCAGGCATGGGACCGTGCGGGGCCGGATTGGGGACGTACCGGCACCGGGAGCTGACAGCGTCGCGTCTCTGGTCGGTCCACGGCCCGTGCGCACGCTACGGTGGACCGGCCGGCCCAGGTCGGCATCGACCCGCGCGCGAGGGAGCCGCCGGGGTGCCGCTGTGGCGCCCCCGCGGCGAACGAGCCATCAGCACGACCGAGGTGGGGGCACGACAACGCCATGGCACAGGGCACGGTCCAGGTGACGCACACCGGCGCATCGCGGTGGCGGCGCCGCACGGGTGAGTACGCATCGCTCGCCGCCGCCCTGGAGGCCGCGGCCGAGGGCGACGTCCTCACCATCGCTCCCGGCACCTACCGGGAGAACCTCGTCGTGGAGCGGGCCGTGACCCTGCGCGGTCCCGAGGGGCTCCCCGGTGCCGTGCGCATCGCGCCCGCGGACGGCGTGCCGCTCACCGTGCGCGCCTCGGCCGTCGTCCAGGACCTGCACGTGGAGGGCCAGGACGCGGCCGCGCCCGCGGTGCTCGTCGAGGAGGGCACGCCCGAACTGCTGGACCTGCGGATCGTCACCCGGTCGGCGGCCGGCGTCGAGGTGCGCGGCGACGCCCGTCCGACGGTCCGCCGGTGCTCGGTGGACAACCCGGCCGGCGTCGGCATCGCCGTGGTCGACGGCGGCGGCGGTGTCTTCGAGGAGTGCGAGGTCGTCGCGGCCGGACAGGCCGGCGTCGCGGTGCGCGGGGGCGCCCACCCCCGCCTGGAGCGCTGCCGGGTGCACCACGCCTCGGGCGCCGGCCTGAGCGCCACCGGCGACAATTCCGCGCTGGAGGCGGTGGGGTGCGAGGTCCACGAGGTCCGCGGCACCGGTGTGCAGATCACCGCCCGGGCCACCGCGCACCTGACCGACTGCGAGGTCCACAGCACCACGGCCGACGGGGTCACCCTCGACACGGACGCCGTGCTCACCCTGGCCGACTGCCGCATCCACGACATCCCGGAGAACGCGATCGACCTGCGCTCGCGCGCCGTTCTCACGCTGACGCGCACGACGGTGCGTCAGTTCGGGCGCAACGGCCTGTCGGTGTGGGACCCGGGCACCCATGTGGACGCCAACCAGTGCGAGATCTTCGGCAGCACCGGCGACTACCCGGCCCTGTGGGTCAGCGACGGCGCCACCATGGTGCTGGACTCCTGCCGGGTGCACGACGTGCCGGACGCGCTGTTCGTCCTGGACCGCGGCTCCCGCGCGGACGTCGTCGACAGCGACCTGTACCAGGTGCGCAACACGGCCGTGTCGGTGAGCGACGGCGCGACCGCCAAGCTCGACGAGTGCCGGATCCGGGAGGCCGCGACGGGCGCCTGGTTCCGTGACCACGGCAGCGGCGGCACCCTCAGCAACTGCACCCTGGAGACCCTCCAGACCGGTGTGATCGTCACCAAGGGCGCGGACCCCACCGTGGAGCGCTGCACCGTCGACGCGTCCGCCGAGGCCGGTGTCTACGTCTCGGCCGGAGGCCGCGGCAGCTTCCTGAACTGCCGGGTGACGAACAGCAACGGCTACGGCTTCCACGTGATAGACGGTTGCCGGACGACGCTGCGCAAGTGCCGCACCGCGCGCTGCGCACGCGGGGGTTACGAGTTCGCGGACGGCGGTGCGGACGCCGGGGCCGGGTCGGGCCCCGTCGTCGAGGACTGCACGAGCGACGAGAGCGCGAGCCTGCTCACCCCGCCGTCGGCGGAACGGGAGACGGCCGTGCAGACGACTCCCGGGGCAGGAGTCCTCGGCGGGGTGCCCGAGCAGCGGGGAGACGTACCCGCGGCGCCGTCGGCCGGCGCGGGACCGCAGCGGCCGGAGCGGACCTCGAAGGACGTCCTCGGCGAACTCGACGCGCTGGTCGGCCTGGAGAGCGTCAAGCGCGAGGTGCGGGCGCTGACCGACATGATCGAGGTGGGCCGGCGCCGGCAGCGGGCGGGGCTGAAGGCCGCGTCCGTCAAGCGCCACCTGGTCTTCACGGGCTCCCCCGGCACCGGCAAGACGACGGTCGCGCGTCTGTACGGCGAGATCCTCGCCGCGCTGGACGTGCTGGAGCGGGGCCATCTCGTCGAGGTGTCCCGCGTCGACCTGGTCGGCGAGCACATCGGCTCCACCGCGATCCGCACCCAGGAGGCCTTCGAACGGGCCCGCGGCGGTGTGCTGTTCATCGACGAGGCCTACGCCCTGTCACCGGAGGACGCCGGGCGCGACTTCGGCAAGGAGGCCATCGACACGCTCGTGAAGCTGATGGAGGACCACCGGGACGCCGTGGTCGTCATCGTCGCGGGGTACACCGCCGAGATGGAGCGCTTCCTCTCCGTCAACCCCGGTGTGGCGTCCCGTTTCTCCCGCACGATCACCTTCGGCGACTACGGCCCCGAGGAGCTGCTGCGGATCGTCGAGCAGCAGGCCGAGGAGCACGAGTACCGGCTCGCGCCGGGCGCCGCCGAGGCGCTGCTGAAGTACTTCACGGAGATCCCGAAGGGCCCCGCCTTCGGCAACGGCCGGACCGCGCGCCGGACCTTCGAGGTGATGGTGGAGCGGCACGCGAGCCGGGTGGCGCAGGTGGCGGAGCCGAGCACGGACGACCTGACGCTGCTGTACCCGGAGGACCTGCCCGAACTGCCCTAGCCGAACCCGCTCCCGTCCCCCGGGGCCGCGGCGCCGTCCGCCGCCGGGCGCCGCGGCTCCCCCGTCCGCGACTGCTGGTGCGGGACCTGCGGCCGCAGCCGCGCCAGCAGCAGTTCGCGCTCCTCGGCGAACGCCGGGTCCGCCTGGTAGTCGGAGTGGCCGAGGATCGGCGCGGGCAGCGGGTGGTCCTCGGTGCGGCCGTACGCGAGCGGGTCCGCGAGGGGCTCGCGGTCGACCGCGGGACAGCAGGCGTCGCCGGACAGCCGGACCGGGCCGCCGATGGGGTCGGTGAGCCGGTGGAGGTTGCGCCAGCAGTCGACCTCCTGGTGCAGGGCGTGCAGCGCGTCGGGACCGAAGTGGGCCGGGAACCAGCGTCCGTAGAGGCGCTCGATCGGGGAGCCGTAGGTGAGCAGCGCGACCCGTCCGCGGTCGGCCGCCGTCAGCTGCCAGGCCGCGGCGGCCGCGAGGACGCTGCCCTGGGAGTGGCCGGAGATCACCAGGCGGCCGCCGGTGGAGCGCGTCCAGGCGGCCACGCGCCAGGTCAGGTCGGGCACCGCGCGCTCGGCGTAGCAGGGCGGGGAGAAGGGGTGGGCGGCACGCGGCCAGAAGGTGCCGACGTCCCAGAGGATGCCGATGGTGCGCCGGGCCGAGGCGTCCTTGTAGGCGCGCCGGCCCCAGGTGACGAAGAGGAGGAAGCCGAGCCCGATCAGCCAGGAGCCGAGTGCCTGGCCGGTCTGCGCGGCGCCCTGGACGAAGGGGGGCGCGCCCTCGGCGGCCCGGCTGGGCGTCCTGCCCGTGGCGAAGGCGCCGATCAGGGCCGCCGCGCCGAGCAGCAGGGTCATGGCGGAGGTGGCGGCCACCAGCAGCGGGGCGCGGTCGGTGAGGGTGGCGAGCGCGCGGGCGCGGGCGATGCGCTGGGTGCGGGCCGGGTCGCCGGGGACGGCGCCGTAGTCGCGGGCCACCGTCGCCCGCTCGGCCCGGGCCAGGCGCAGGGCGCCGCGGCCGAGCAGACCGCCCAGGACGAGCAGCACGATGAGCAGGACCGGGATCACGGACGCCTGCCAGGTCAGCAGCACCGGCGGGCCGGGGAGGAAGGTGCCGGTGCCGTCGAGCCAGTCGGAGACGCGCTGGGAGACGCCGCCGGACATCACGCCGCCCAGCGCGCAGGCCAGCATCGCGACGGCGGGTCCGCCCAGGCCGTGCAGCGCGGTGCGCCTCCCGGGGTCGCCGGCGGAGCGGTACAGGGCCGAGGCGACGACGGCCAGGGCGATCACCAGGGCGCCCTGGACCAGCGCGATCCCGCCGAAGGCCAGGTCGCCGGGGAGACGTCCGGCCGACTCCCAGCCGGGGCGCTGCCAGCCCGCGTACACCAGGGTGAGGGCGAGCAGGGCGAGGGCGGCCAGGGGCAGGCCCCGGACGAGGCGGGCGTCGAGCGCGCGGTCGAGACGGCGTTCGCTGCGGCCCCGGCGGCACACCACCCAGACGGTGGCGAGGGCGCCGGCCGCCAGGGCGGCTTCCAGGAGCCGGCCGAGGACGTCGAGGAGGGCGGGGCCGCCCGGCCCGCGGTCCTGGCGGGCGGCGGCCGTGCCGACCGCGGCGGCCACGGTGAGCAGGCCGGCGGCGGTGTGGGCCGCGCGCAGCCGGGCCACCAGGCGGCGCCCGTACCAGAACCCGGGGTGGCTGAGGGCGGTGTGACCGGGCGCGTCCTCGGGCTCGGTCCTGCCGCTCGGGGGCTCCTGGGACTCGTAGGCCCGCCAGGTGCGGTGGGAGAGGTACCACAGGAGGCCGGTGAGGGCGGCCGGGACGGCGGCCGCGAGGGCGAGGCGCCGGCCGGGCTGGGTCCACCAGCCGCCGTCCCTGACCGCGGGGGACAGGAAGCCCAGCCAGGAGTGGCGTTCGGCGCACGCGCGGGTGCCCGCGCACTGCCAGGCCGTCAGGTCGAGGGCGACCTCGCAGGCCGCGGCGACGAACAGCACGGTCAGGGTCAGGCCGGCGAGCCGCACCAGCAGGCCGTGGAGGCGGACCGTGCGGGTGCGTTCCGTCGACGCGGGGCGCATCCAGTGGGCGAGGTTGACGACCATGAACGGCAGCAGCAGGAGCCACAGGGCGCGCGTGCCGTTGCCGGAGGTCAGGTTGCACCAGACGTAGGCCTCGGGGACGGGCCGGTCCCGGGAGCCGCCGGGCGCGGTGGCGGCCGGACCCGCTCGGCCGGAGCCGTCGACGCGACCGGCGTGGTCGGCGTCCACGTCGTCGGCGCGGCGGAACACGGCGGCCGTGTCGTCGCCGGTGATCCGCACCGTGCGCGGATCGTTCAGCATCTTCTCGGGCGTGGCCCCGCCCACGCCGTGGACCAGGAGTTCCAGGGCGGCTCCGGCCGCCGGCCGAGCGGTGACGGCCCGTTCCTGCGCACGTTCCACTGTTCTCGCACTTCCCCCGTGACGCGCTGTCGACATCCGTGTGCGTGCGGGCACCAGGATCTCCACTCGGCGGCCCGCGCACACCCGTTGTCACCGAATCTCCCCCGTTCCGTGTGCCGAACGGGACCGACGCACGGCACAGGAGTGACATGCGCGCGTCGGGTGGGTGGTGGCGCGGCCGTCGGCCGCCCGTGCGAGGATGGGACGCCCGCGCCCCGCCGACCGGCACACCGCCCTCGTCGTCGCAGGTGTGCGAGGCGTGTCGGACGGAGCGGGTCGGGTTGAGGCGAGAGGACCGGAGCGGACGTGAGTGAGAATCAGAACCTCCTCGCGGAGCAGCGCCGCGCCCTGATCCTGGACGAGGTCCGGCGCCGTGGGGGCGTCCGCGTCAACGAACTGACCCGCAAGCTCGGCGTGTCGGACATGACGGTGCGCCGCGACCTCGACGCGCTGGCCCGGCAGGGCGTCCTGGAGAAGGTGCACGGCGGCGCGGTGCCCGTCGTGGAGGCGAGCACCCACGAGCCGGGCTTCGAGGCGAAGTCGGGCCTGGAGCTGACCGCCAAGGAGGACATCGCGCGGGCGGCGGCGGAGCTGGTCGCGCCGGGCAGCGCCATCGCGCTGTCGGGCGGGACGACCACGTTCGCGCTGGCGCACCGGCTGGTCGACGTGCCGGATCTGACGGTGGTGACCAACTCGGTGCGGGTGGCCGACGTCTTCCACGGGGCGCAGCGCGCGTCGGGCCCCCGGCAGGGCGCCGCCACGGTGGTGCTGACCGGCGGGGTGCGCACGCCGTCGGACTCGCTGGTGGGCCCGGTGGCCGACCAGGCCATCGCGGCGCTCCACTTCGACGTGCTGTTCCTCGGTGTGCACGGGATATCGGCGGAGGCCGGGCTGTCGACGCCGAACCTGGCGGAGGCCGAGACCAACCGGCGCCTGGTGCAGTCGGCGCGCCGGGTCGTGGTGGTGGCCGACCACACGAAGTGGGGTGTGGTGGGGCTCAGTTCCTTCGCCGCGCTGGAGCAGGTCGACACCCTGGTGACGGACTCCGGCCTGCCCGACGAGGCGCGCGCCGAGATCTCCGAGCACCTGCGGCGGCTGGTGGTCGCGGGTGAGCCCGACGAGGGTGCGGACGACTGACGAGGGCGCCGGTCAGGGGGACACACCCGTGTTCCCCGGTGCTGAGGGGGTTGCGCGCACGGCTCGTCGGCTGCGGCCGGAAGGGCTCGGCTTCGTCGGGACCGCGCCCGTACGGCTCGTCTTCGCACGGGAGGTGTCCGCTCCCCCGGGCCGGGTCTTCCCCGTCCTCGCCGAGGACGTGACCGGCTGGGCCGCGCGGTCCCCGGCGGTGACGTCGGCGGGGCCGCTGGACGGCGGCGCGGGGCGCGGGGTACGGCTCAGGAGCGGGACGCGGGCCCGGGAGACGGTGCTCGTGGCGAAGGAGCCCGAGCTGTGCGCCTACCGGGCCGACGTCATCGACGCGCCGGGCGTCCCGGGCCCTGGGTCGAGGAGTGGCGGCTCGCGCCCGCCGGAACGGGCACGCGCGTGCAGGGGACGTTCGCGGCGGACGGGACGGCCGCCTTCCGGGGCGTGCTGCGGCCGGCCGGGGCGGACGTTCCGGGACGCGGTGAGGCGGCTGGACCGCAGGCTCATGACGTCGGCGTGACCGCGCAGCGCGGCACGGGACCGGAGCGGAGACCCGTGGCGCCGTCGTGACGCTCCGGTCCGGGGGCGGACGCGTCAGTCCGGCAACACGCCCGTCGTCAGCAGCGTGTCGATCGCCGTGGTGTACGGGGCGATGTCCAGGCCCTGCTCGGCGAGCCAGGCGTCGGAGTAGTACTTGTCGAGGTAGCGGTCGCCGGGGTCGCACAGCAGGGTGACCACGCTGCCCTGCCGCCCGTCGGCGACCATCTCGGCGACGATCTTCAGCGCGCTCCACAGGCCGGTGCCGGTCGAGCCGCCCGCCTTGCGGCCGATGACCCCCTCCAGGGCCCGGACGGCGGCGACGCCGGCGGCGTCCGGGACCTTCATCATCCGGTCGACGGCGCCGGGGACGAAACTCGGTTCCATACGGGGCCGGCCGATGCCCTCGATACGGGAGCCGCAGTCGCAGGTGACGTCCGGATCGCCGGTGGTCCAGCCCTCGAAGAAGCAGGAGTTCTCCGGGTCGGCGACACAGATGCGGGTGTCGTACTGCATGTAGTGGACGTACCGGGCGAGGGTCGCGGACGTGCCGCCGGTGCCGGCGGTGGCGACGATCCACGCGGGCTCCGGGAACCGCTCCCACCGCAGCTGGCGGAAGATGGACTCGGCGATGTTGTTGTTGCCGCGCCAGTCCGTCGCCCGTTCCGCGTAGGTGAACTGGTCCATGTAGTGGCCCCCGGTCTCCACCGCGAGGCGGGCGGACTCCTCGTACATCTTCCGCGAGTCGTCCACGAAGTGGCACCGGCCGCCGTGGAACTCGATCAGGCGGATCTTCTCGGCGCTCGTCGTGCGCGGCATGACGGCGACGAAGGGCACGCCGATCAGCTTGGCGAAGTACGCCTCGGACACGGCCGTCGAGCCACTGGACGCCTCGATCACCGGGCGGCCCGGCCGGATCCAGCCGTTGCACAGGCCGTAGAGGAACAGGGAACGGGCGAGGCGGTGCTTGAGGCTGCCGGTCGGGTGGGTCGACTCGTCCTTGAGGTACAGGTCGACGCCCCACGGCTCGGGCAGCGGGAAACGCAGCAGGTGCGTGTCGGCCGAGCGGTTGGCGTCGGCCTGGACCCTGCGGACGGCTTCTTTCAGCCAGGTGCGGTAGGCGGGGTCGCTGCGGTCGACGTCGAGCGTGGCGCCGGACAGGGTCTGCTGGGGAGTGGTCACGGCGGGGCTCCTTCGTGCTGCACACCGACGGCGCCTCACGGGGCCGACGCTCCGATCATAGGCACCGTCCGCACCACTTCCCACCTGCATAAACGCAACTTTGAGGGGCTCAAAGACGGTCCTGGGGCCCAGGGTGCGCGGGGTGGGGGGCGCACGCGCGCGAATGCTCCGGCCGCTCGCGGACAGCGCGCCGTGCGCACTGGTGCTCGACGCCGTGCGCGGGCAGACTGCACCCCGGCGGGACGAAGGTCCCGGACGGGGGCGCACACTGCATCGCGACACGAGCCGGTTCCGGCCCGCACGGACACGCGGGCCGGAGCCCACGGGCAAGGGGGCGGCATGGCGGAGCCGGAGTTCACGGCGACGGGCGTGCGGATAGGGAAGCGGCTGCGTTCGCTCACCCGGGCCGGACAGGTCCGGATCAGCGACGGCCGGCTGGAGTTGCTCACCAGCTACGGCAGCGAGATCGACAGCGCGCCGGTGCAGGCGGTCCGCGCCTCCAGGCCCTGGTTCGCGTCGGAGGACCGGGCGCTGGCGGACCTCAACGGCAAGCGGTACCTGCTGACCCTGGGCGACCACGACCCCGCGCCGGGCGAGCCGGGACCGCCCGCGGCGCGCCGGTTCATCGAGGCCGTGCACAGGGCGGCCGGGCGCAAGGGCTGAGCCGGCCGCGGACCGTGATCGGGACGCGACGGCGAGTTGCGTTCCCGAACCCCTTGCGTCACGCTGGTCTCACGTCACTCTGGGTTTACCGGCGATAACGCTGCGAACCAGCCCGCCGGCCATGACAGCAGGCGGCCGCCCTCGCGCAGACGCACTGCTCCGATCGATCCGAACTCCGTGTTCTTCCGGACCTCACGTCGGGGAGTCGCAGCCGTGATCAGCAACCCAAGCAGGCACTGCACGGTGGAGCTTCAAGCCCTGCCGTCGCGGATCGGCCAGGTCCGCAGAATCGTATCGGCGCAGTTGCGCTACTGGCATCTGGATCCCCTGATAGACCGGGCGGCGCTCGGCGTGACCGAGCTGTTGACCAACGTCCACCGGCACGCCCGGCCCGACAAGACGTGCGTCGTGGAGCTGGAGTTGCTGCTCGACCGGCTCACCGTCTCCGTGCGCGACCGCGACCCGCGGCTCCCGGTGGTGGAGGACGTCGAGCACACCGACGCCCTCGCCACACGCGGGCGCGGGCTCGCGATGGTGGCCGCGGTGAGCGAGAGCTGGGGCGTGCGGCCGGACGGCGAGTCCGGTAAGGTCGTGTGGTTCACGCTGCCGGCGGTCGCCACGGTGCGCGACAGGGCGGCGCGGCCGCCGCGCCGGACCGGAGCGGACCAGGGCGCCCGGCTGTTCCCCGAGGTGGTGGCGGTCGACGACCGCAGGCCGGCACACGCTCCCGCCCGGTCGGCCGTCGTCGGCTGACCGGGCGGTGACCCCTCCCCCGTGGAGGGGTCGTTCCGTGTGCAGCCGGCCGGGGGCGGACCGCGTCCCCCGAGGACGTGAGTCCGCTCCGGGCCGCGCGGCGCGCCCGCCGGGGACGGCCGCACGGTGCGGCGCGGGCGCGCCGCGGTCCTGCGGGCCGGCCGACCGTCATCGGCTCACGGGGCCGTGGGCACTCGCCCCGCGGCGGTTTCGGCCCGAAGCCGTTCCGGCCGCCGTGCGCACACCGCCGCCCTTGACGGCCGGCATCGACGCGACCGGGCTCCGCGCTTTCGACTTCTGTAACTACTGGTATGTACAGTGACCTCGTGAGCACTTCCGAGCGACTGATCGAGTCCACCCGGGAACTGCTCTGGGAGCGCGGCTACGTGGGCACGAGCCCCAAGGCGATCCTGGAGCGGGCCGGCGCGGGACAGGGCAGCATGTACCACCACTTCCGGGGCAAGCCGGATCTCGCCCTGGCGGCGATCCGCAGGACGGCCGAGGAGCTGCGGGCCGCCGCCGAGGGAGTGCTCGGCGGGCCCGGCACCCCGTACGAACGGATCAGGGCGTACCTGCTGCGCGAGCGCGACGTGCTGCGGGGCTGCCCGGTCGGGCGGCTGACCATGGATCCGGACGTCGTCGCGAGCGAGGAACTGCGCGCACCGGTCGACGAGACGATCGGCTGGCTGCGGGGGCGGCTCGCCGGGATCGTCGAGGAGGGCAAGGCGCGCGGGGAGTTCGGGCCCGGACTGGACGGCGAGGAGATCGCCGCGGCCGTCGTCGCGACCGTGCAGGGCGGCTACGTCCTCGCCCGCGCCTCGGGATCGCCGGCCGCGTTCGACGCGGGCGTCCAGGGGCTGCTGTCCCTCCTGTCCCCCCGGTCCCGCTAGGAGTCCCCCGCCGTCCGGCCGGGGTTTCCCGCCGTCCCGCCGGAAGTGCCCGCCGTTCCCCGGAAGGTCCCGCCCCGCCGGGGGGACGGCGGGACCGCACGACCACCCATCGCCCGAGGAGACCCGATGCACGCCATGCAGTACGAACTGACACTGCCCGCCGACTACGACACGGACATCGTCCGCGCGCGCGTGTCCCGCATCGGACACAAGCTCGACGACTGGGCCGGCCTCGGCCTCAAGGCGTACCTGCTGCGCGAGCGCGGGACGCACGGCTCGCCGGTCAACCAGTACGCCCCCTTCTACCTGTGGAACACCGTGCGGGGCATGAACGCCTTCCTCTGGGGCGGCCCGTTCCAGGGACTGAGCGACGACTTCGGCCGTCCCGCGGTGCGGCAGTGGACCGGCCTCGCGTACGAGGAGGGCGCGGCCGCCGGTTCCCCCGCCCGGTTCGCGGTGCGGTGCCGCCGGCCGGTGCCGGACGGCGTGGTGTACGCCGAGGCGATGCGGGAGGCGGTGGAGGAGGCCGGGCGGCTCGCACGGGAGGACGGGGCGGTGCTCGCGGCGGCCGCCGTCGACACGAGCCGGTGGGAGACCGTGCACTTCTCGCTGTGGGAGCACGGGGAGCCCGGTGCGGTGAAGGCCGACGGCGAGCTGTTCCAGGTGCTGCACGTGTCGGCGCCCGGGCGGGCCGGGCTGCCCGGCGGCCGGCAGTGGTGACCGCGGTCCGTACGGTGCTCGGGGACGTGCCGCCGGAGCACCTCGGCGTGTGCGACGCGCACGACCACCTCTTCTTCGGCAGCCCGCTCCTGCCCGGCCAGGAGCTGCGGAGCGTGTCGGCGGCGCGCGCCGAGCTGGCCGCGTTCCGGGCGCGGGGCGGCGGCGCGGTGGCCCAGTGGACGCCGTACGGACTCGGGCGGCGGGCGGCGGACCTGCCGGCGTTGTCCCGGGAGACGGGGGTGCACATCGTGGCGGCCACGGGGCTGCACCAGGACGTGCACTACGACGGGGCGACGCTGGACGGGCTGCGCGGGCGGTCGGCCGAGGTGTTCGTGGCCGAGCTGACGGAGGGCATCGGCACGTCGGGGGTCCGGGCCGGTTTCATCAAGGTCGCGGGCGGCTTCCACGGTCTCGACGCGCACGCCCGCCGCACCATGGCCGCCGCGGCCGAGGCGCACCACGCGACCGGCGCGCCCATCGCCGTCCACCTGGAGCTCGGGACCGGCGCGCTCGACGTACTCGACCTGCTGTGCGGGGAGTCGGGCGTACCGCCGCACCGAGTGATCCTCGGGCACCTCAACCGCTCCCCCGACGGCGTGCTGCACCGCCAGGCCGCCGAGTCGGGCTGTTACCTGGCGTTCGACGGCCCGTCCCGGGCCCACCACGCCACCGACTGGCGGATGCCGGACGCCGTCCGGGCCCTCGCCGAGGCGGGGTTCGGCGACCGGCTGCTGCTGGGCGGCGACACCACGACCGCCGCCGCCCGGTCGGTCGACGGCGGTCCGGGGATGCCGTACCTGCTGCGCCGGGTGCGGCCGCGGCTGGCGCTCGCCGTGGGCGAGGAGCTCGTGACGCGGATCCTGAGCGAGAACCCGGGGCGGGCCTTCGGCGTGGAGTGGCGCTGACGCCCGGGCCGGGGCGTGGCCGGATCGTGTCGGTTCCTGTCCCGCGCCACCGCTGCCACCGGCGACGGACGTGTCGAGGATGGGCACGGCACGTCACCCGCCGGAGACGAGGAGCAGCATGGCCCTGGAGATGCGTGACCGCTGCGAGCGCTGCACGACGGCCGTGCTGCCGCCCGACGCGCCGGCCCTGATCTGCTCCTACGAGTGCAGCTTCTGCCTGCCGTGCGGCGCGGAGATGCGGCACGTCTGCCCGAACTGCGGCGGCGAGCTGGTGGCCCGGCCGCGCCGCGCCGTCCCGGCCTGACGGGACGCCCGGCGGGGCCGGCCCCGAGGGGCCGGGGCGGCGGACCGGCCCCGGGGGCCGTCGGCGCGCCGGGGCGAGGGTGTTCCGTACCCCGCCCGAGCGTCCGGCCCTCCCCCGGGCGCCGTGCGGGGCGGGAGGGTCAGGTCCGGTCGTCGTCGAAGCTGGCGAAGTACGCGGCCGCCATGTCCTCGTCGGCGTGCCCCTGCGCGGCCGCACGCTCCAGCCGCTCCGCGCTCGCGGCCGCCACGTCGAGCCGCGCCCCGTTGCGCTCCCCCGCCTCCACGATCAGACGCGCGTCCTTCGCCGCCGTCGCCACCGCGAACTGCGGCGGCACCAGCCGGTCCTCCAGGACCAGGCCCGCCTTGGCCCGCAGGTATCCCATGTCCAGCGGACCGCCCTCGATCAGCCCGAAGAACGCCTGCGGATCGACCCCCAGCGACCGCGACAGCGCGAGCACCTCGCCCGCCGCGGCGGTGGCCGCGATCACCCAGCTGTTCGCCACCAGCTTCAACCGGGTCGCACTGGCCGCGCCACCGTCCTCACCCGTCCACACCGTCCGCGCCCCCACCGCCTCCAGCACCGGCGCCACGGCCTCCCGGTCCGCCGCCGGACCCGCCGCCAGCACCGTCAGCTGTCCCGCCTCCGCGGGCTGCCGTGTGCCCAGCACCGGCGCGTCGAAGAACACCAGACCCCGCTCCTCGGCGAAGCCCGCCAGCTCCGCGACCGCCTCGACACCCGCCGTCGTCGACTGGACCCACGCCACACCCGGACGCAGTGCCTCGGCCGCCTGCCGCATGACGTCGAGGACGGCCCGGCCGTCGTAGAGCATGGTCAGCACCACGTCGGCGCCCCGCACCGCCTCGGCGGGAGTGCCGGTGACGGTGACGCCGTCGGCCGCCAGCGGCTCGGCCTTGGCACGGGTGCGGTTCCAGGCCCGCACCGCGTGCCCGGCACGAGCGAGGTTGCGGGCCATCGCGGCACCCATGATGCCGGTGCCCAGGACACTCACGGTGAGCTTCTCGGTCATGACCTCAACCTACTCCCTCGAGCGGCCTTCAAGACGCTTTACTTGACCGTTCGTTCCACATTGACTTAGCGTCATCACATGGCGAGGACCAAGGAGTTCGACCCGGACGCGGCGTTGCGGGCGGCGCTGGAGCTGTTCTGGCGGCGCGGCTACGAGGCCACGTCGATGGCGGACCTCGTCGAGCACCTCGGCATCGGGCGGGCCAGCCTCTACGCGACCTTCGGCAACAAGCACGACCTGTACCTCGAGGCGCTGGACCGGTACGGGCGGACGCACCAGCCGCAGCTCGTCCGGGACCTGTCGCAGCCGGGGCCGGCCCTGCCCGCGGTGCGGGCGGTGGTGCGGCGGTTCGCGGCGGAGGCCGCGGACGAGTCGCGCCGGACGTACGGGTGCTTCGTCACGAACACGGCCGCGGAACTGGCGCCGCACGATCCGGCCGCGGCGCGCCGCGTCGAGGGGAGCTGGGAGCACCTGGAGACGCTGCTGCACTCGGCCCTCGTACGGGCCCAGGCGCAGGGCGAACTGCCCGCGGGACGCGACCCGTTGGCGCTGTCGCGCATGCTCCTGGTGCTGCTGCAGGGGCTCCGGGTGGTCGGCAAGGCGTCCTCGGACCCGGCGCGGGTGCGGGACGCGGCGGAGCAGGCGCTGCGCCTGCTGGACTAGCGGGGGCCGGGCGGCGGTCCCGGAGGCCGCCCGCTCCCGCCGCGGCCCCGTCCCGCCGAGCACCTCGTCCTGAAGCGCCTTCTGCGTCCGCACGCCCGCGTCGTCGACGCGTCTTCTCCTCCCACACGCTTTTCTCTCCCTTTAATGGAACGATCGGTCTGGAAAGGACTCGCATGTCCCGGAACCGTTTCCCCGGCCGCACCGCCCTCGTCACCGGCGGCGGCTCCGGCATCGGACGCGCCATCGCCCTCGCGTTCGCCTCGGAGGGCGCGCGGGTCGTCGTCGCCGGGCGGAACCGGACGGCGCTCGACGAGACCGTCGGCCTCGTCGAGCGGGCCGGCGGGACCGCGGCGGCGCACACGGCCGACGTGACGCGCGCCGCCGACGTCGCGGGACTCGTGCGGGCCGCCGTGGAGCGCTTCGGCTCGCTGGACGTCGCCGTCAACAACGCCGGCGTCTTCCGGGGCGGCCGGCCGGTCGCCGACCTGGACGAGGACGACTGGCGCACGGTGCTCGACACCAACCTCACCGGCGTCTTCCTCGCCCTGCGGGCCGAGGTCGGGCAGATGCGCGCCCAGCCGGGCGGCGGGGCGATCGTCAACGTCTCGTCCAACCTCGGTGCGCACCGGCAGGTGCCGGGCATCACCGCGTACGCCGCGAGCAAGGCCGCCGTCACCGCCCTCACCCGCGGGGCGGCGCTGGAGCACGTCCGGGACGGCGTCCGCATCAACTGCGTCAGTCCCGGCCCGTCCGACACGCCCATGTCGCTGCGGCCCGGGGAGACCGGGGCGGAGCGCGCCGCGCGGATGGAGGAGCAGTCGCCGCTGGGGCGGGTCGTGTCGACGGACGAGGTGGCCCGGGCGGTGCTGTATCTCGCGTCGGACGACGCGGCGGCCGTGGTCGGCGCCGACCTGGTCGTCGACGGCGGGGCCGTCCTGTAGCTCCCGGCGGCCGGTCCCCGGGGTTTGCTCAGACCTCGCTGAGCGCCCGCAGCGGGTCGTCCAGCACCGGCTGCCAGGCCAGCTCCGCCGCGCCGACCAGGCTGTTGTGGTCGAGGGAGCAGGCGAGGATGGGCACCTGGCCGCTGCGGCCCCACAGGCTGCGGTCGGCGACGACCGCGCGGAGCCGGTCGGGATCGGTGTCCAGGAGGGTGCGGTGCAGGCCGCCGAGGATGATCCGGTCGGGGTTGAGGATGTTCACCAGGCCGGCGAGGCCCAGGCCGAGCCGGTCGACCAGCGCCTCCACGGCCGTGCGGACGACCGGGTCGGCGTGCTCCTCGCGGATGAGCTCGTTGGCCTGCTGGAGCAGGGAGCCCTCCGGGCCGGGTGCCCGGCCCGCCGTGGTGAGCAGGGCCAGCGGGTCCGCCTCGACGTCGAGGCAGCCGCGGCTCCCGCAGTGGCAGGGGCGGCCCTCGGGGTTGACGGTGAGGTGACCGACTTCGAGGGCGAGGCCGGAACTGCCCGTGTGCAGGCGCCCGTCGAGGACCAGCGCGCCGCCGACCCCGCGGTGCCCGGTGGCCACGCACAGCAGGTCGCGGGCACCGCGTCCGGCGCCGTGCCGGTGCTCGGCGAGCGCGGCGAGGTTGACGTCGTTGGCGGCGAACGCGGGGCCGGTGACGCCGGCGGCGCGGACCCGCTCGGCGAAGATCTCCCGGACGGGTGCCCCGACCGGCCAGGCCAGGTGGAGGGGGTTCAGCGCCAGGCCCTCGGGCGCGGCGACCGCGGACGGCACGGCGAGGCCGGCGCCCACGCAGCGGCGGCCGGTGGCGCGCAGCAGTTCGGCGCCGGCCTCCACCACGGAGGCGAGCACCTTCGCGGGGTCGGCGTCGACGGTCTCGCAGCCCGGCGTGGTGGCGACGATCCGCCCGCCGAGGCCGACCAGGGCCGCCCGGAACCCGTCGGCGTGCACCTGGGCGGCCAGCGCGACGGGACCGTCCTCGGCGAGTTCGAGCCGGTGGGAGGGACGGCCCTGGGAGCCGGCGGCGGCACCGGGGCGCGCGTCGACCCGGATCAGGCCGAGCGCCTCCAGTTCGGCGGCGACCGCGCCGGCGGTGGCCCGGGTGACGCCGAGCTCGGCGGTGAGCACCGCACGGGTGGGCGCCCGTCCGGTGTGCACGAGCTCCAACGCGGGACCGAGCGCACCGCGTCCCCGCTCCAACCGCGTCCTCGAGGTGGTTCCTTCCCCCGCCGGCCGGGGGTCCGCCTTGCCGCTCATGAGGGCGAGTCTCCCATGATCCGCTTTGCCGGACGGTGTCCGGTCTCCGCCGCGTCAGACGGTGTCCGGGAAGCCGCCGACCCGCAGGGTGACGTTCAGTCGCCCGCTCAGCCCCAGCCAGTTCGGCGCCGTCCCCGGGTGCACCCGGGGCACACCGTGGTAGGCGAGCCTCGACGGTCCCCCGAACACGAACAGGTCACCGCTGCGCAGCTCCACGTCGGTGTAGGGCCGGGCCCGGCTCTCGGTGTTGCCGAAGCGGAACACGCAGGTGTCGCCGAGGCTGAGGGAGACCACGGGCGCGTCGGACGTCTCGTCGGCGTCGCGGTGCTGGCCCATGCGGGCGTCGCCGTCGTAGAAGTTGATCAGCGCGATGTCGTACGCCGCCGACCGGGCCGGCCGCGGGCCCAGCGCGTCGGCCACCGCGCGCCGGCCCAGCTCGCCCAGCCAGGCGGGGAACGGCTTGACGGGGGCGCCGTCGCCGTCGACGGCCGTGCGCGCGTAGCCGTACGGGTACCAGTGCCGGCCGAGGCAGACCTGCCGGGCGGTCATCGTGCCGCCGCCGGGAGTGCGGACCGTGCGCAGGCCGGCGGGCGGGCGGGCCCACGCCCGGCAGGCCTCCAGCAGCTCCCGCTGGTGCGTCGCGTCCAGCCAGCCGGGCACGTGCACCGCGCCGGGCGCGATCTCCGCGCGCTCCCGGGGAAACAGCTCGCCGTCCATGGCACCATCCTCCCCCAGCGGGTCTGATCTGCGGCTCGGCTAGCCTTGACGCACGATGGACGACCGTATGACCACGCCGTGGGGCGAGCTCTCGCTGACCCGCCACCCCGAGGACCCGCGCGACCGGCTGCGCGCCTGGGACGCCTCCGACGCGTACCTGCTGCGGCACCTCGCCGACGAGCGGGTCCCGCTGACCGGGACGGTCGTGGTGCTCGGCGACCGCTGGGGCGCGCTGGCCACGGCGCTCGCCGCACACCGGCCCGCGCAGATCACCGACTCCTGGCTCGGGCAGGAGGCGACCCGGGCGAACCTCGCCCGCAACGGCGTCGAACCCGGTTCCGTCCGGCTGCTCACCACCCAGGACGCGCCGCCCGAGCGGATCGGCGTGCTGCTGGTACGCGTGCCGAAGAGCCTCGCGCTGCTGGAGGACCAGTTGCTGCGGCTGGCGCCCTCGGTGCACGCGGGGACGGTCGTCGTCGGCGCCGGCATGGTCAAGGACATCCACACCTCGACGCTCCGGCTGTTCGAGCGGGTCCTCGGCCCGACCCGGACGTCCCTCGCCCGCCAGAAAGCCCGGCTGGTCTTCTGCGCCCCCGACCCGTCGCTGGAGCGCCCGGCCAGTCCGTGGCCGTACGGCTACGACCTCCCCGCCGGCATCGGGCCGCTCTCCGGCCGCCCGGTGGTCAGCCACGCGGGCGTGTTCTGCGCCGACCGGCTCGACATCGGCACCCGCTTCTTCCTGGGGCACCTGCCCGAGACCCGCGGCGCGCAGCGGGTCGTCGACCTGGGCTGTGGCAACGGCGTCGTCGGGACGGCGGTGGCGCTGGCCAATCCGCGGGCCGAGGTGCTGTTCACGGACGAGTCGTTCCAGGCGGTGGCCTCGGCGGAGGCGACGTTCAAGGCGAACGGGACGCCGGGGCACGCGGAGTTCCGGGTCGGGGACGGGCTGGCGGGCGTGCCCGACGGGAGCGTGGACGTCGTGCTGAACAATCCGCCGTTCCACTCCCACCAGGCCATGACGGACGCCACCGCGTGGCGGATGTTCACCGGGGCGCGGCGGGCGCTGCGGCCGGGCGGCGAACTGTGGGTGGTGGGCAACCGGCACCTCGGGTACCACGTGAAGCTCCGCCGGCTGTTCGGCAACAGCCGACTCGTCGCGGGCGACCCGAAGTTCGTGGTGCTGAAGGCCGTCAAGCGGGGGTGAGCCCCACCGCGGTGACGATCCGCTCGACCGTGCGGGCCATCGCCTCCCTGCCCTCGTCCAGGTAGGGGCGCGGGTCGACCGCGTCCGGGTGGGCGCCGAGGTACGTCCGGAGCGTGCCGGTCAGGGCCTGGTTGAGGGCGGTCCCGATGTTGACCTTGGCGATGCCGCCCGCGACGGCGGCCCTCAGCTCCTCGTCCGGCACCCCGGACGAGCCGTGCAGGACGAGGGGCACCTCCAGGACCGCGGTGAGCCGCCCCAGCAGGGCGTGGTCGAGGGTCGCGGTGCGGGTGGTCATCGCGTGGACGCTGCCGACGGCGACGGCCAGGGCGTCCACTCCGGAGTGCGTGACGAAGGAGGAGGCCTCGGCGGGGTCGGTGCGGGCACCGGGCGCGTGGGCGTCGCGCGGCGCCCCGCCGTCCTTGCCGTCCATCTCGCCCAGCTCCGCCTCGATCCACAGCCCCTGGGCGTGCGCCCGGTCGACGGCCGCGCGGGTCGCGGCGAGGTTCTCGTCGTACGGCAGGTGCGAGGCGTCGTACATGACGGAGCCGAAGCCCGCGTCCGCGGCCTGCCGGAGCAGCCGGTCGGTCCGGACGTGGTCGAGGTGCAACGCGACGGGGACGGCGGCCCGTTCGGCGGCGGCGACGGCGGCGCGGGCGAGGGGGAACAGGCTTCCCCGGTGGAACCGGACGGCGTTCTCGCTGACCTGGAGGACGACGGGCACGCCGGCGCGCTCCGCTCCGGCGACGACCCCCTCGACGTGTTCCAGCGTGATGATGTTGAAGGCGGCCACGGCGCTGCGGGCCGCGCGGGCGCGGGTGATCAGTTCGCCGGTGGTGGTGAGGGGCACGGCGTCTCCTCGTCGGGGTCGAAGAGGCAAGCGGGCGAAGGAGGCAGGGGCGGGGGAGGCACGGAAGCGAGGGAGGCACGAGGACAGGCGGCCGAGCGGGCCCGGCGGTCGGACGGACCAGGAGGGCCCGGGAAGGGACGCGGGCACCGCGGGGCTCAGGGCCCGAGGATCACCGAGCGGGTGAGGTGGCGCGGCCGGTCGGGGTCGAGGCCGCGGGCGGCCGCCACGGCGACGGCGAGGCGCTGGACGCGGACCAGTTCGGCGAGGGGGTCCAGGCGGCCGGGGAGCCACAGACCACCGGTGGCGGCGACCTGTGCGGCCAGCCCCTCGGGCGCCTCGCCGAGCATCCAGGCCGCCCGGCCCCGGGTGGTGATGCTGATGGGGCCGTGCCGGTACTCCGTCGCGGGGTACGCCTCCGTCCAGGCCAGTGCCGCCTCCCGCATCTTCAGCGCGGCCTCGTTCGCCAGTCCGACCGTCCAGCCGCGGCCCAGGAACGTGAACTGGTCGCATTCCACCAGGCCTCGGGGCAGCGGTTCGGCGAGCGCGGTGCGGGCGTCGGCGACCACGGCGTCGCTGTGCAGACCCAGGTGGGCGCGGAGCAGGGTGAGCGCGGTGGTGGCGAAGCGGGTCTGCACGACGGAGCGTTCGTCGGCGTGACGGAGGACGACGACGTGGTCCGCGACCGTCGTGACCGGGGTGTCCGGATCGGCGGTGACGGCGGTGGTGCGGGTGCGTCCGCGCAGGTGGGCGAGGAGGTCGAGGACCTCGGTGGTGGTGCCGGAGCGGGTGAGGGCCACGACCCGGTCGTAGGGGCGGTGGGACGGGAACTCGGAGGCGGCGTGGGCGTCCGTCTCGCCGTGGCCCGCGCCCTCGCGCAGGGCCGCCGCCGCCTGGGCCATGAAGAAGGAGGTGCCGCAGCCGACGATCGCGACGCGCTCGCCCGCTCTCGGCAACTCCCCCGCGTACCGGGCGGCTTCGGCGGCGGCTCGCGTCCAGCACTCCGGCTGGCCGGTCAACTCGTCCTCGACGTGGGTCATGCCCCACCTCTTCCCGACGGTGATGTCTCCTGCAAGATAGAGCCGGTTTTCGAGCGGCTTCAAGCATCCGAACGGAGTTCCCATGTCACCCGACGCCCGGTGGAAGGCGCTGCTGGAACTGCTCGTGGAGCGCGGCCGGCTGGAGGTGGAGGAGGCGGCGGGCGAACTGGGGGTGTCGGTGGCGACGATCCGTCGTGACTTCGACCGGCTCGCCGAACAGCAGATGCTGGTGCGCACCCGGGGCGGCGCCGTGGTGCACGGGGTGTCGTACGAGCTGCCGCTGCGCTACAACGCCGCGCGCCGGGCCTCCGAGAAGCTGCGGATCGCCAGGGCGGTGGCGGAACTGGTGGCTCCCGGTGAGGCGGTGGGCCTGACCGGCGGGACGACGACCACGGAGGTGGCGCGCGCCCTGGCCGCACGCGGTGACCTCGCGGCGGGTTCGCCGGCGCTGACCGTCGTCACCAACGCGCTGAACATCGCCAACGAGCTGGCCGTGCGGCCCCAGTTCAAGATCGTGGTGACCGGCGGGGTGGCGCGGGCGCAGTCGTACGAGCTCGTGGGGCCGCTGGCGGACGGGGTGTTGGGGCAGATCACGCTCGACGTGACGGTGCTCGGCGTCGTCGCCCTCGACGTCACGCACGGAGCCGCCGCGCAGGACGAGGCCGAGGCGGCGGTCGACCGGATGCTGTGCGAGCGGGCCCGACGGGTGGTCGTCGCGGCCGACTCCGGCAAGCTGGGGCGGCGGGCGTTCGCCCGGATCTGCGCGGCCGACGCGGTGGACACCCTGGTCACGGACGCGGCGGCCGACGCGGAGGCGGTACGGCGGTTCGAGGACGCGGGGATCCGGGTCCTGGCCGTGTGAGCGCCGCCCGCCGCGGACGGCCCGGTTCAGCCGTCGGCGACGTTCGAACCGATCAGCCGGAGAAGCCGCTTGGCCGTCTCGTCCTGCTCGGCGGTCAGCCCCATGGCGTCGCCGATGGCGAGCGGGACGGTGCGGGCCCGCTCCCGGAGCCGGGCTCCGGCGTCCGTGAGACGGATGGCGACCGAGCGCTCGTCGTCCGGCCTGCGTTCACGGCGCAGCAGGCCGGACGCCTCGAGGCGCTTCAGCAGCGGCGACAGGGTGCTGGACTCCAGCTGGAGCGCCGCACCCAGGTCGCGCACGGAGATCGAGTCCTGGTCCCAGAGCACGAGCATGACCAGGTACTGGGGGTAGGTCAGACCGAGTTCGTCGAGCAGGGGGCGGTAGCGCGCGGTGACCGCGCGGGAGGCCGCGTACAGGGCGAAGCAGAGCTGGTCGTCCAGGAGCAGCGATCCCCCGGCCGCCGCGGTGGTGCGGTCCCCTTCGGAACCCCTGGTCAGCGCGCCGGCCGACGGTCCCGGCTTCTGGTCGCTCCGCATCGGTCAGCCTTTCGTCCGGATCCCCTCGATCCTATCGAACCCAAATAAGTAGTGCACGACTTAGTTGTGCACTACTAAGTAGCACGCTACTGTTTTCGACGTGCCGCCCCTCCCGACGCGGACTACCGTCGGGACCTGCCCGCGGCACCTGATCCGAGGAGATCGTCATGTCCGACGCCCCCCGCCGTCCCGTCCTCGAACCCGCCGCCCAGGCCTTCGCGGAGGCCACGGCGAACCCGCCGTACCTGTTCGACCTCGGCCCCGTCGAGGGCCGCAAGACGGTCGACGAGGTGCAGTCCGGTGACATCGCCAAGCC
>NZ_JBIRHK010000030.1:0-45106 GCF_044328485.1 Streptomyces sp. NPDC017936
CGCAGCCCGATCGCCTACGAGCGAGCACTCCACACAACATCAACTACGCTGGCCAAAGCCGCATAACCCGTGTTCAGGAATAAGGGTCAAGGCCCCACCTCGCTCCGAGGCAGGACGCGGTGTGGGACGACCCGGCCGGCGGCGGCCCCGTGCTGATCGGGCAACACATGGCCAACCTCCGCCGCAAAGGCGGCCTGGGCAAGGACCCGAAGCGGGCAGAGCAGCGCGCGCAGCAGCTGGCCGCGATCGACCCAGACTGGAACTGCCCATGGCCGCTCAACTGGCAACGCCACTACCGCGTCCTCGCCGACCTCGTCGACGCCGACAGCCACCTCCCCGACATCGCACCCGGCGTCACCTTCGACGGCGACGACATCGGCAAATGGCTCCAGCAGCAGAAGCAGCCGGCCACTTGGGCGCGGCTCCTGTCCGAGCAGCAGGAACGACTGACCACGCTCGGCATCAAGCCCACCGAGGCCCAGTCCCCCGCCCCCGCGGAGGCGGCCCCGGCGGCGGCCGGCGCGGCGAAGGGCCCGAGCAAAGCGCAGCAGGCGTTCCAGCGCGGTCTGGCAGCCCTCGCCCAGTGGGTAGAACGGGAAGGCGCCCACCGCCCGGTACCGCGCAGCCACGCTGAGGAGATCGCGGTCGACGGTGCGACGGAGCCGGTGGTCATCAAGCTGGGTGTATGGGTGTCCAACACAAAGGCAAGGCGCGACAAACTCACCGGCGAGCAGCTCGCCGCCCTCGCCGAACTCGGCGTCAACTGGGCATGATGATCAACGAGGAAGCGTGTTGTCCGTGTCTGGCGATGCACCGAGGCGGAGTCACGGTGGCGGCGGTGCGGTGGTGAGATACCGCGCCGGGGGTGTTCGCGGGCGGGCGTTTTCTGCCAACTCCACCCGGGCGGCGCTATTATCGGTCGATCACGCAACGCCTGACACGTTGGCCGCAGGAGGCGTCTTGTTGCACGAGCAGGTTCGCTCCTCGAATGTCCGGTCGGTGGGCTACAGCCAGCAGGAGCGTGTGCTTGAGGTCGCCTTTCACAGCGGAGGGGTGTACCGCTACGACGGCGTGCCTGCGGACGTGCACACGGCCTTGATGGCGGCTCCCAGCAAGGGCGGTTTCCTGGCCCGCTTCATCAAGGGCCGCTACGTCTACCGCCGCGTCTCGGGCTGACGCACCCGTCGTTCCATCTAGGTTCCTTCCATCGTTGTCGAGTTGAGGCACGCGTGCAGATCTGTTCCGTTTCCGTCGAGGGCTTTCGCTGCCTTGAGGACGTCGCCGGGGTTCCGGTCCTTTCCCAGACGGTTTTGACCGGGCAGAACGAGGGCGGGAAGACCGCTCTTCTGGACGCGCTGAACTTCCTGCTGCACGGAACCGCACTGAGCGAGCACGATCTCACCTACGTCGGCGACGGCGCCCTCCAGGAACCGGCGGGCGACGCAGCCGCACCGCACGCGCGTGTGTGCCAGGCGGTCGTGACTGGCAGTTTCAGCCTCAGTGCCGAGGAGCAGCTGCGTCTCGGGCTGCCCGAGCAGGTACGAATCCGGCGGCGTTTCCGGCCGGAAGCCGGCATGTTCCTGGAGATCAATCGCCGTGTCTGCCAGGACCCTCAACTGCGTGACCTGGCGGCGGTGAAGCTGCCGGGGCTGAAGGAGCTCGCGGCCGCTCACGGGGTCGAACCGGTCGGGCAGGCGAACGCCAGGAACAGCTGGGAGCAGCCGCTTCGGGAGTTGGCTCAGCAGATGAACCAGGTCGACGCGTGGGTGCCGGTGGACTCCGAGGCGGCTGCTGCCATGCCGACGATGGTGTACTTCAAGGGAGACTCCGTCCAGGCGCCCGAAACCGTGATCCAGAGCCTGCTCAACTCCCGGCTGCGGGAATACACGCGGGCCGACGAGGTGGCCAAGCGGGTAACGGATCTCGAGGACTATCTCGCCGAGTCGCTGAAGGAGGACATCGACAGCATTCGCAGTCACATCGCGCAGCGATGCACCCTGCCGTCGGTGGAGCTGGCTCCTCAGGTACAGGTGCGTCCGGCGCTGGTCGGCGTCGAGCTGAACGTGATGGACTCGCAGGGCCGCCGCTTCCCGCTCTCGTCCGCCGGCACCGGCCGATCGCGTCGGATCTCGCTGGCTCTGTGGGAGAGCAGCAACGAACTTCTGGGTCAGCACGACGACACTCAGGCGCCCGAGTCGGACGTCGTGTTCGTCTACGACGAGCCCGACACCCACCTTGACTACTCCCATCAGCGGCGCATCATGGCGCTCATCCAACTGCAGTCCTCACGGCCCAACGCGCGGGTCATCGTGGCGACGCACTCTCTCAACCTGATCGACGGAGTCGACATCTCCTCCGTGGTGCACTTGCGTACCCAGGAGGGCCGAGTCCGGGCGGAGGTCCTGAGCGAGGACGGCACGGACAAGGACGTGCGCCGGCACCTGTCGACGATCGCGACGACACTGGGGTTCCGTAACAGCGTCCTCCTGCACGAGCGATTCTTCGTCGCCGTGGAGGGGGTGTCCGAGACATCCGCGTTCCCCATCCTCTTCCGCAAGCACGCAGGCTTCCCGATCCAGTCCGCCGGGATCTGCCTGTGGGCCGGCGGCAGCAACGAAGGCGCGCTGCGATTCGCTCGGTTCCTCAAAGATCACGGCCGCGACGTCGCCTTCGTCGTCGACAAAGACAGCCGCACCAACCAGAGGCACGTCTTCCGCGACGACAAGCTCAAGGAGCACGGCTTCGACCTCAACAAGGAATGTCTATACCTCGGCTCCCCCAACGAGCTCGAGGACCTGTTCACCGACGAGGACTGGGCTGAGACGGCCAACGCGCTGTGGAAGCCGAACGCCGAACGCGGCCCCTGGCAGCCCCAGGAGATCGAAGAACTGCGGGCTGGCAAGTTCAGCTCGCAGTTGCTGAGCCTGCTCAAGGGCGGCTCACCCGAGGGACCTAAGAACAAGGAAGACCTCATGGTCGGCGTCGCTGCCCATCTCCCTCAGGACCGCATCCCTGCCGCCCTGTCCACGGTCTTCGATGCTCTCGTCAGTCGCGCGCAGAACGCGGGGCCGCATCTTTGGTAGCCGCCCCGGCTTGACGCGCCGCTCGTCGCGCCTTCATACGCATCAGCCGCTGCTGCGGCGTCGGCGCCTCCCATGTATGCAGACCGGCCGAAGCCACCCATTGAGAACCGTGGTGCCCCGGATCGTCGCCACACCAGCGGCAGCCGTCAGGAGACGGCATGTCCTTGCGATGCACGCGTATCACCCGATCACCGCCCATGGAGCACCGCCCGTGTACGTCGGAATACCTTCGATATGAACACTTTCCCCAGAAGGCCATGCTCAAAGAGTGCCACCTGCCACTGACAACCGGACGGACACGTTCCAGCTCGCTCTGCCGTGCCTGAGGCTGTCGCGCACTTCAGCCTCGCGCTCCAAGCAAGCGCGGGTTCCCGCGGCAATCGACCATTCCAGAGGTAACTGGGCGGGCAGGGGACTGCTTGGCAGCCACGGCTGGGGTGGTCCTGATGGCGCCTGCTCTCTACACGGCTGCCGTCGGGCCGGCCTTTCTTAGGAGAGACGGTGGAGGAGGCCGTCGACGGCGCGCCGGGCGCGAAGCGGCCAGGTGTATACCACTCGGGCACGTGCAGTGCGGGCCTGTTCAGCGGCCGGGTGCCGTCCCATGACAGTGACGGGAGTGTCGTCGCCGAGCGCCTGCAGCGGACCGTCAGTGACCAGCTGGATGCGGAGCAACGGGCCGCTCTCGCGGAGCTGGGCTACGCCTGGGCTGCAGAGGTGAGGGTGTAGACGTCGGTCCGTCGACGGGCGCAGGCGCCCCACCACACAGATTCCGTCAGGTCGCCGCTGGCCCCTTTGATATGGCTGTGGGCAGGGTGCGGATCCGCAGCAGGCCGTCTGTGCCGCCTGTTGCGAAGAGTCTGCTGTCCGGTGAGAAGGCTGATGCTGTCACGTGGCCGTTGTGGCCGATTTGCGGTCTGGGGAGCTCGGCCCAGGTGGCTGTTTCCCAGATACTGAAGTGGAAGTCTGGGTCCTCCGGGTCAGCGGAGACCCGGTCGCCGCTGATGGCTACAAGGATGCGTCCGTCTGGTGAGAACGCCATCTCTGTGACCATGTCCCCCGGGCACTCGAGTGGCTCGTGGATCATCTGGCGTGTGCGTACGTCCCAGAGCTGGACGTCTTCGCTGCCGGTGGCCAGAACATCGTGGTCTGGTGCGAGAGCTAGGGCCGTGACGTCTGAGGAATGGCCGCGTAGGGGGGGCATCGATTCTCGTCTGCTCTTGCGCCTTCCAGAGGTGGGCGACGCCTTCGGCATGACCGGTGATCAGCAAACCATCAGTGGAGAGGGCTGGGGCGCTGGTGAGGTTGTTGGCGAAGTGCTTCTCTGCTTTTTGTGGTCGCCGGGGATCGGTGATGTCCCATCGGCGGATCGTGCGCCCCTGGACATAGAGGGACTAGCCATCGGGGGCGAAGAGGAGGCTGGCGACGAAGCCGCTGTTGTGGAGGGGCTCTGCAACAAGGGTTCGGCTTTCCACGTCCCACAGTCGAGCGGTTGCGTCCTCGCTTCCCGTAGCCAGGAGCCGGCCATCGGGAGAGAAGGCCACACTCGTCACACGGTCGGTGTGTCCGAAGAGTGCCGGTCCTGCCCGGCGCTGTGCGACGGTGTCCCACAGCTGCACGGTCTTAGCGCCGTGTCCGGTAGCCAGGAGATGACCGTCTGGGGAGAACGCCACCGCCCATACCCCGCCGAGGTCCTCAGCGGTGGGCGGCAGCTGCACATGCTCGCCCCGGCGAAGCGTGGCCAGGACGACCTGCTCAGACAGGGCGGCATGGTGTTCTGTCGGCTGGGGGGCCGGGGCGTTGTTGTTCTGCGCATGGCGCAGCAGGGACAGCCGCTGCCAGCGATTCCGCCACTGGGGTAGGTCCGGATGCTGCAGTGAGGCGATCTTGTTGGTGTCGTAGGCCAGCAGGACGCGGACCAGGGCGAGGTAGTAGTCGCGGCTGGGCAGGCTGTGGCCTCGCAAGGCCGCGCTGATCCCGGAGGCGGACAGATGCTGTCCGCGCGGAGCCCGAGCCGCGATCTGTGCGAGCGTCGGGTCACCGTGCAGTGCCCTGAGCGTGCGCAGTTCTGCAGCAGCGAGCCTCAGTTCCCGTCCGAAGTCACCTTTGGCTGTGCGCACATCGCCCTCCGTTTCCGTGTACGGCGGCGTCTGTCCCGGCCGTCTGCCCAGGTTAGAGAGCAGTCTCTGCAGATCACCGGAGAATGCTGAAGTCTACTGGATTCAGCTGGAGAACCGTGCAGATCCACCCGGGTGCTGCTGTATATGCGTCTTTTCACGCTGTGCAGGTAATCGGTCGCAGCTGGGCTCGACTGGGTGTCAAGGAGGTAGTGATGACGACTCGCCAGGTACCCGATGGAACACCCGCGCTGTTTACGGCTAGGCTGAACACGCCACCCTGGGCTCGGGCAGAAGCCCCACAGGGACGCTCTCCAGAGAGCCGCCGCAGAACCGCCGACCGCGAGGCGCGCACCACCCCCACGCGGACGACACCACCACAGGTGTCCGCCGCTTCTGTTCCTCCGCCTCGTAGGAGACTCCCGATGTCTCGGGACCCCCACCCGCACTCCCCCATACCCGCCCAACCCGAACCGCCGTCCAGTGCGGGGGCGCCGTTGGAAGCCCCGCTGCTGTCGGTGCACGCCGCCGTGGTGTTCCTGGCGGCCGTCATCATCGGCCTCGTCATGGGTGGGCTCATGTTCCTCCACGACAAGTCTGTGCCCGCGGCCGTCGCGACGGGCCTATTGGCCGCTGGAGGCAGCGTTCCCGTGCTGCACAAGCTGATCGGCTGACCGGCAGGGGCCGGGCTGCACACCCGCTGCTCTGGCCCCACCACCCTTCTGGGACATCAGGCGGCGTGGACGTCGTGGGCGTGGCCGCCGCTCCGGGTCGCCTGGGATGGCCTCGAGTTCGGCGACACCGACGCTTTCCATCGCCGTGACAACCGTGCCACCTCTCCGAGCGGGAGTGTCATCGCGTCGTCATCAACCGGTCGTCGGCATCCACCCGGGTAACGGGAAGACACGCTTCAGGCCCCGCCCCCCGCCTCTTATTTGATCGCGCGCTGTGCAGCCGGGCAGCGTCACATGTGCAGGGGGGCAGATCCGTCCTGACGGGCGGGCGTATCGCGGCGGTACAGGACGAGGGTGGCGGCGGCTCCGGCGGCGAAGAATCCGGCCGACCACCAGAAGGCGGCGGCGTAGCTGTGCAGTGCCGCTTGAGCGGCCGCATCTGGCGCTGTGGCGTTCTTGCCCGTGAGGTAGTCGGCGGCGGCCTGGGTGGAGAAGGTGGTCAGCAGGGCGGTGCCGAGGGAACCGCCGACCTGTTGGACGGTGTTGACGGTGGCGGAGGCGGCGCCGGCGTCGGAGGGCCGGACTCCGTGGGTGGCCGTTTCCATGGCCGGTGCGATGGTCAGGCCCATTCCGGCGCCGGTGATGAGGAGTTGCGGCAGCAGCTGGGTGGGGTAGCTGCTGGTCAGGTCGAGGGTGGTCATCCAGGCGAGTCCGGCGCCGGCCAGCAGCAGTCCGAGGGGGACGACGGCGCCCGGGCCAGTGCGGGGGATGACGACCTTGCTGGCCAGGGTGCTCGCCAGACCGAGAGCGGCGATCATCGGCAGGAAGGCCATGCCGGTGCTGATCGGCGTGTAGTGCAGGGACTGCTGCATGTAGAAGGTGAGGAAGAGGAACACGCCGAACATGCCGGCCCCGACCACCGCCAGAGCCAGGAGAGAGGCGAGGCGGTTGCGGTCGGCGAGGATGCGCAAAGGCAGCAGAGGGTGGTCGGTCCTGGTCTGCCAGAAGGCGAAGGCGGCCAGCAGAAGTATGCCGGCGGCGAGCGGGCCGTAGGTGATGGCGGCGGACCAGCCGTGTGACTCGGCGTTGGCGCAGCCATAGACGAGGCCGAACAGGGCGGTGGAGACGAGCAGGGTGCCGGGGATGTCGAGCCGGGGGCGGGTGTCGCGCCGGTCGCGGGGCAGCACGGCTGGTGCGGCGGCGAGGGTGACGGCGGCGAAGGCGATGTTGACGTAGAGGGTCCAGCGCCAGGAGAAGTGCTCGGTGAGCAGTCCGCCGAGCAGCAGGCCCACGGCTCCGCCGGCCCCGGCGATGGCGCCGTAGACGGTGAAGGCGGTGGCGCGTTCCTTGGGCTGGGTGAAGGTGGTGCTCAGCAGGGACAGGGCGGCTGGTGCGAGGAGCGCTGCGAAGGCGCCTTGGCCCGCGCGGGCGGCGATGAGCAGGCCGAGCGTGCCGGCGGCGCCTCCTAGTGCGGAGGTTGCGGCGAAGCCTGCCATGCCGATGGCGAAGGTGCGGCGGCGGCCGAGGAGGTCTGCGACGCGCCCGCCGAGCAGGAGCAGGCTGCCGAAGGCCAGGGCGTAGGCAGTGACGATCCACTGCCGGTCGCTGTCGGAGAAGCCGAGGTCCTGCTGTGCCGAGGGGAGGGCGATGTTGACGATGGTGGCGTCGAGAACCACCATCAGCTGCGCCAGTCCGACGGTGCCGAGGATCCAGCCGTGGTGACGCGGGGGCCGGGTGCCGGAGGCCGTGTGGTTCTTCGTGGGCTGTTGTGTACTGCGGGACAAGGTGATCCTGTTCTGGCGCGGAGGGGGTGCGTGCCGGCGTGCCAGCGGAAGGCGGTGGCGGGGAGGGGAGGGGCGCGGCTGGTCGTGGACGGGTTGCCGCGCCGCTGCGCGGGGGTGTTTCAGGGTCGGTGGGTGAGGGTGTCGGTGATGTCTTCTGCCGAACGGCCGACCAGCACCTGATGGGTTCCTTCCGGGATGTGCCAGGCGCCGGCTCGGGCGTCCCAGCGTGAGAAGGCCCGGTCGTCGAGGGGAACGTGCACGTCGGCCTTCTCGCCCGGCTTCAGGCGGATGCCGGTGAAGCCTGCGAGCCGGGCGTCCTTCTCGCCGGGGGCGCGGACGTAGACCTGGACGACCTCGCGGCCGGTGCGGGTGCCGGTGTTGGTGAGGGTCAGGTGGATGGCCGGGCCGGACGGTGCGCGGTGGAGCGTGGCGGGTCCGTGCTGCCAGGTGGTGTAGCCCTGTCCGGAGCCGAAGGCGAAGCGTGCGGGCGTCCCGGTGCGCTGCAGGTGGCGGTAGCCGGTGGGTTCGGCGGGTGTGTAGTCGCGGGTGAGGTCGGCGTCGAGGGTCTCGTGGTGGGTGGAGCGGTCGGCGTCGGTGCGGGGGACGGTGACGGGCATGCGTCCGCCAGGTTCGTCGTCGCCGGCGAGGACGCGGGCCAGTGCCTCGCCGAAGCCCTGTCCGGCAAACCAGCTCTGGAGCACTGCGCCGGCGTCGTCGGCCCAGGGGGCGTCCACGGGCCGTCCGGCGTTGATTACGACGACGGTGCGCGGGTTGGCCTGCGTCACCTGGCGGATCAGTGCCTGCTGTTCTTCGGAGAGGCGGGAGTGTTCGAGGTCGCGGCTCTCGCGGGAGGTCTCCAGTTCGTCGCCGACGACGAGTACGACGGCCTCGGCCTGTTGGGCGAGTCGGCAGGCTCGCTCAAGGGCACCGCTGGTCCGCGGCGGAGCCGCGTTGACGATGAGGGCCTGGACGCGGCCTCCTTCGGTGTCCATCTCGACGGTGACGGTGACGGGTGTTCCGGCCTGGAGATCGAGGTGGCCGTCGGTGGTTTCGGAGCGGGCGACCTGTCCCATGACGTCGCCGGGGGCCGGTGCCGGGCGGCGTGCGACTTCCTGACGGTCGACGCTGAGCAGGGTGGTGCCCGAGCCGCCGGCGCCGAAGGTCCAGCGGCCGCTGGTGGTGGGGTTGAGGATGGCGGTCAGTCGCAGGCGGCCGGGTTCGGTGGCCGGGCCGACTCGCGGGATGTGGCCGAACCAGATGAAGGAGGTGTCGGCGCGGACTTCCGACAGCACGAGGGTGTCGCCGCGGTAGTGCTCCAGCAGGACTCCGGGCTCGCCCTGGGGCGTGGTGACGTCGAAGGCGGCCAGCGGGGTGGCGGCGACGTGGTCGGTGCCGCGTTCGTGGACGACCTCGCAGTGCGGGCCGAAGCGGTCGCGCAGGGCCTGCAGCGGGGTGGTGATGCTCTGGCCGGGGCGGATGCGTCCGAAGGTCGCGCCCTGGTAGCAGGGCTGGTCGGCGTTGGGTCCGATGACGGCGAGGCGGGTGAGCGCCGTGGGGTCGAGCGGCAGTAGCTGATCGACGTTGGTGTTCAGGACGAAGGAGGCGGAGGCGGCCCGGGTGAGGACGGCGTGAGCCTGGTCTGCGGGCACATAGTTGGCCGGTTGGGTGACGGTGCGCTCGGCGCCGTTCAGACGGCCGACGCGGCGGGCCAGGCGCAGCAGGCGTGTCACCGCGTCGTCCACGCGTTCTTGGGGGACCTCGCCGCGCTCGACGGCTTGGGCGAGGCGCTGGCCGAAGTGGATGGCCGGGCCGGGCATTTCCAGGTCGCAGCCGGCCAGGGCGGGGCCGAGGGTCTCGTGCAGGGCGAAGTAGTCGGAGACGATCAGGCCGTCGAAGCCCCACTCTTTCTTGACGATGTCGAGCAGTTCCGCGTTGGCTGCACAGGCCACCCCGTTGAGGCGGTTGTAGGCGGTCATCAGAGCCCAGGCGCCGGCCTGGACGGCGAGTTCGAAGGGGCGCAGGTAGACCTCGCGCAGGGCGGTGTCGTCCACCTGGCTGCTCATGTGCTGGCGGGCGGTTTCGGTGTCGTTGGCGACGAGGTGCTTGGGGACGGAGGCGACGCCCTGGTCCTGGATGCCGCTGACGACGGCGGCTCCGAGCAGTCCGGCCAGCAGGGGGTCTTCGGAGAGCATCTCGAAGGTGCGGCCGGACAGTCCGGTGCGTGCGAGGTTGAGGTTCGGGGAGTAGATCGCGTCGAACTGGCGCCGCCGGGCCTCCGATGCCTCGGCGGCGGCCACCGAGCGCGCGACGGCGGGGTCCCAGGTGGCTCCGACGGCGATCCCGCAGGGCAGCAGCAGCGAGGTGTCGCGTTCGTCGAAGGCCGGGCTGACCAGGCCGAGGGGCCCGTCCACCATGGCGATGGGCTGCAGGCCGAGTTCCGCCTCGGGCAGGGTCTGCCAGCCGGACCGGCCGGCGGTCAGGGCAGCCCGGGCGGCCGGGGCGATCGCGCTCGGAGGAGGCAGGTCGGGGCCGGTGGGCTGGTCCGGCCGGCCTGCGTGCGGCTGGTGTTCCGGGGCGGTCATGACGCGGTCCTCCCGTACGGGGCGGCAGCGGCGTGCTGCGTGGTGAGCGGCTCGGCTCGTCCTGGTGTGAGGTGCCGACGAGCCGACAAAATTCAGAATTTGAATTCTAATCATGCTACACATGGCTCCACACGCGCCATCGCCGCGTGCGTCAACTTCCTCAGACCACTGGAGTGATCGATGAACCACCGGGTCAGGGCGGCAATCGCCTGCGCGACAGCGGCTGTAGCCCTAGGCGGCGCCGGCTGCACGAACACCTCGGACCCTCGTTCCGGCGCGGCGGGCTCAAGCACTGCGCCCTCCGCCTCCAGCGGTGGCTCGGGCTGTGCACCACAGTCGGGGACGAGCACAGATGTGACCGTGTCGGCGCCGGCCCACATGGACAACGGCGCTCTCTACCTCGGAGTGAATCTGGGCATTTTCGAGAAGCAGGGTCTTCGCGTACGGATCGAGGAGGCTCCCTCGGAGACGGCCTCCTTGGAGGCGGCACGGTCCGGCAAGGCCGACTTCGGATATGCGGGCGCCGTCGACCTGGTGAAGAAGCTCAGCGGCGGCGCGAAGGTCGATGTCGTCGCCGCGCTGTCCGGTGTGGCTCCCGGCTACTGGAAGAAGATGCAGGCCGGGCAGAAGGGCTACACCAGTGAGGTCACGGCACTGGTCGCCGCCGCTGACAGCGGCATCGACGATCCTGGGGACCTGACCGGCAAGAAGGTGGCGGTCTTCGACCGGGAAGGCCAGGCGGAGCTCAGCGCCCGGCATGTGATCGACTCGCACGGCGGCGACTCGCAACGTGTCACGTTCGTCGAGATGTCCATGGCCGGTGCTCGGGGCGCTCTGCGCGGCGGTGAGGTCGACGCCGCCGTGCTCGCGGACCCCTACCTGGCGGATGCCACCGCGGACGGTGCCCGCGTGGTGTCCTGGGCCGGCGTGGAGGCCCTTCAGGAGGGTGCGACCACGGCGCTCGTCGCGGCGAAGTCCTTCACGAAGGCCGATGCGCGCACGGCGGCCCGATTTCGTTGCGCGCTGCGCGAGGCCAGCGTCTACGCCAACGCGCACGGGTCGGCGGTACGCGAGGCCGTGGCCGGCAAGCAGGGGGTCGAGACGGGCTGACTCAAGGACGCGCAGGTGGCCCACTATTACGGCAACGGCGACGTCAGCGGCCTGAAGCGGCTGGAGAGGCTGGAGAGGCTGATGGGCACGTACGGGTTCATCACCAAGGACGTCGACTGGGCCGATCACACGGTCTCCGCTGCGTCGGTCGCGGGCTGAGGAACGGCCTGTCCGGGCCGGGACGCGGGTGCGGCCGGCCCGGACAGGCAGCAGGGTCAGGAGTCGTCTGCGGCGTCGCGGCGCTCGCCGAGGTCCTTCAGGATCTGCTCCTGCTGCTCGTCCATGCGCCAGTAGGACATGACCAGCAGCTGCAGGAGGAGGAGAGCGACCGGGGCGCCGTAGTAGAGCCAGCGCAGGCCGGTGACCGTGGCCGATCCGACATGGTGGGGGTCGAAGCCGGTGGCGGCCAGGACCCACGCGACCACGGCGCTGCCGACGGCGGTGCCGGCCTTGGTGGTCAGGGACTGGGCGGCGTGCAGCAGGCCGGTGGCGCGGTCGCCGAACTTCCACTCGTGATAGTCCACCGCGTCGGAGGTCAGGGTGAAGCTGGAGGTCATGCTGATGCTGATGACCAGGCACGCGCCGACGTAGACGCCGATGAACAGCGGCAGGACCGACTCCGTCAGCGGCAGGAGCGCGAACAGCAGCGCACCGGCGCCGAGGGCCAGCTGGTTGCCGCGGCGCTTGCCGAAGCGGGCGAAGAAGCGCGGCGCGGCCAGCGAGCCCACCAGGAGCGAGCCGGAGATCAGCGGCAGCAGCACCGAGATGGCCCAGGGCTCCCGCAGGACGTAGAGGCAGAAGTAGACCGTCACGGTGGTCAGCAGCCCGAGCCGGACGAAGTTGACGATCATGTAGAGGGCGGCGACGACCCAGGGCCCGTTCTGGAACATCTGCCGCACACCGGCCAGCAGCCCGACGCGCGGCCCCGTCGCCTTCCGCAGCGCCGGCACGTCCTGCTGGTGCTCGGTGACGGTGCGGAAGGTGACCAGGAGGAAGACGGTGCTGGCCACGCCGAGCAGTGTCGCGGTGATCAGGTAGCCGCGCTCCTCGCTGCCGCCCCCGAACGCCGAGACCAGGTGCGGGGTGAAGACCGCGACAGCGATGGTGCCGACGGACATGCCGATGGCGCGGGCGGTACCCAGCTGCATGCGCTCGGTGCCGTCCCTGGTGATCAGCGGCATCAGGGCCGCGTAGGGGATGTTGACGGCCGAGAAGACGATGCCCATCGCCAGGAAGGTCACCGCGGCATAGATCACCTTGCCGTCGGGCGAGAGGTCGGGGGAGGTGAAGGTCAGCACGGACAGCAGCCCGAAGGGCACTGCCCCGTACAGCAGGTAGGGGCGCGCCTTGCCGTGGCGGCTGCGGGTGCGGTCGACCAGGGCGCCGAAGACGGGGTCGGCGACGGCGTCGACGATGCGGGCCACCAGCATCAGCGTGCCGGCCGTGGCCGCGGAGATGAGGGCGACGTTGGTGTAGAAGTACAGCAGGAATCCCCCGGCGAGCTGCCAGGAGAGGTTGCAGGCGAGGTCACCGAGGCCGAACCCGATCTTCTCAGTACGGGTGAGCCGCTGTGAGGCGGTCTTCGCGGGCGTGGCCGCGACGGTCTGTTCTGCCATGGATACGCACACTCACTTCGTCGTGGGAGCGGGACTACCGGCGGGTGACGGCTCGGCTCTGCACACGCTGCCGCGCCCCCCGGACGCACGAGGCGGTGGCCGAAACGTGTCACGCACCCCACCCGAAGTCAATACTCGAATTCTGATTTCGTTCCTTGACTCCAACCTCTTGACGTAAGGGGCCCGTAACACCTAGTTTTCAGAATCGACATTCTAAAAGCTCTTCTGGAGGTGCTCCGTGCGCTTCTCCGTCTTCCTCGTCGGTCGCTCGACGGATCCCGCTGAGGACTCCTACGTTCTCGAGACGCTCACCGACCACGCGCTGGAGGCCGACCGGCTCGGATTCGACGCGGTCTTCCTGCCCGACCACCACTTCACCGGCTACGCGCCGATGTCGTCGGACCCGTTCCTGTTCGCCGCCTACCTGGCCGCGCAGACGCAGAACGTGCACTACGGCTTCTCCGTCACCACCCTGCCCCTGCACCACCCGGTGCGCTTCGCCGAGCGGGTCAACCTCCTCGACCACCTCACCCGCGGCAAGCTGCTGGTCGGCATCGGGTCGGGCACCACGCCCGAAGAGACCATCGGCTTCGGCGTCAACTTCCAGGACTCCAAGGACCTGATGGACGCCCAGGTCGAGCTGGTGCAGCAGCTGTGGGCCAAGAAGATCGAGGACGAGCCCATCGTCTTCGAGCACGGCCCCTACAAGGGCGCTGTGGTCCAGCGCATCGTTCCCGCCCCCTACAGCGACCGCCACCGGCTGATGAGCGTGGCGATGCGCGAGGCGAGCACCGCCCGCGCGGCGAAGTTCGGCTGGCCGGCCTTCATCCCGGCCTTCGTCCCTCCGATCCCGGCCAGTGGCGAACCCTCCACCGCGTTCCAGAAGTACCTGGGCGCCTACCGCGCCGCCATGTCCGCCTCCGGGCACCCGCAGGCGGTCATCGACGACTGCATGTCCTGGACCACGCACTCCTACCAGTGCGTGCACGTCGCCGAGAGTGACGAGCAGGCCCGCGAGGAACTGGAGGTCATCCTCGCCGCCTATGACAAGGCCGTCGAGCGCGAGTACGAGTACAACAAGCGCGCCGAGCAGATCAGCGGCGTCGACCTCGTCAAGGCACCCAGCGCGCTGAGCGAGGACTGGATCCGCACCTGGTGCCTGTACGGCAGCCCGGACACCGTGGCCGAGCAGCTGCGCCACTACGACGAGCTCGGCGTCGGCAACGTGCTGATGGGCTTCACCAACGGCCCGCTCACCCCCGAGCGCTACGCCCTCACCCAGTCCTCGATGCGACTGTTCGCCTCCGAGGTCATGCCGCGCTTCCGCCAGAACGGAGCCAAGTGATGAGCACCCTCATCGTCGGAATCGGCGGGACCACCCGCGCAGGCTCCAGCAGCGAGCTCGCCGTGCGTACGGCACTGGCCGGCGCAGAAGCCCGCGGCGCGCAGACGCTGCACTTCGGCGGAGACTTCCTGGCCACGCTGCCGCACTACGCACCCGAGCAGCCCGAACGGACCTGGCAGCAGACTCAGCTGGTGGACGCCGTACGGCGCGCGGACGGGCTGGTGATCGGCTCCCCCGGCTACCACGGCGGCATCTCCGGACTGGTCAAGAACGCCATCGACCTACTGGAGGACCTACGGTCGGACGAGCGTGTCTACTTCGACGGCCGCGCCGTCGGCCTCGTCGTGACCGCAGCCGGCTGGCAGGCCTGCGGCACCACGCTGAGCGCACTGCGCAACGTCGTGCACGCCATGCGCGGCTGGCCCACTCCACTGGGCGTCACCCTCAACTCCGCGCAGAACCGTCTCTTCGCTCCCGACGGAACCTGCGCCGACAGCAACGCGGCCGGCCAGCTGGACCTGCTCGGCCAGCAGGTCTACGAGTTCGCCACCGGTTTCAACGCTCCGGCACGGGCCATACAGGTCGCCTGAGCCCACCGGTCACCACCAACCCGCCACCCGCCCGGCGCCTGTCATCCCGCCCCGCCGGAGATGGCAGGCACCCCGCGGACGCCAGATGCGTCACCTCCCGCAGCGGGGCCGGCGCGTAGGCGGGGTCAGTGCGAGGTGCGCAGGAAGGCCAGGGTCATCGCGCCCAGGTCCTCGATGAGCGTGGACAAATTCATGTCCTGCGACGCCTCGGCCGGCACGTCGAGAGCCAGACCACGCGCCAGCGCCGCGTACACCGTGGTGAAGGACGAGCCCACCGCGCGTACCGGGTCAGGGTGCCGGATCTCCTCCAGCCGCGACATCAACAGGCCCGTGAAACGCTCCCGCAGATCGAAGTAGCCGCCCTTGCCGACCCTGGCCACCTCGGCATCCAGGGCGCCCCGTTGCTGGAAGGCGCCCAGAATCCGTCCCTCACGGCGCAGAAGTTCGGCCAGCTCCCCGATCAGACGCGGCACCACCTCCTCCAGCGGCAGTCCCGTCCAGTTGTCAGGATCGGTCAGCGCCCGGTGCTCAGCCAGCATCTTGTCCTGGAAGCGCAGCTGCGCGGCGCGCAGCAGATCGTCCTTCCCGTCGACCCTGGTGTAGATCGACCCCACCGACACGCCCGAGCGCTTGCTGACCTCGGTGATAGCGAAGCCGCTGTACCCCTTCTCCTCCAGCAGCTGCAGCGTCGTGTCCAGGACCAGGTCGAAGGACCTCTGACTGCGCTCCTGCTTGGGCGCACGGATACCGGTGGACACGGCCGACTCTCTGGAGGTGGGGGACACCCGATCAGTGTAGGGGCAGAGCTACGGGATGCCGCAGAGCGCGTCAGCAAGTTCGGGTGGCACCAGACCCTTCACCCCGGCGGCCAGCCCCGCCCGGCGGCGCTCCTGGGCGAAACCCGCAGCCGGGCAGAGCAATGACGACGCCCCGCACGCCGGAGCGGGGCCGCGAGACCGCCGGGAAGACCGGACGTCTCCCGGTCGGCACCAAGACCGACCGGGCGGACCGCGCCGGCCTTGCTCTCTTCGGACCGAGACCGGCTTGCCTGCGGTATTCCGGCGGCCGGTCAACTAGGCGACCCCCTGCTCAGCGAGGCGACGCGACCGCAGCGCCGGCCCCGGCCTCGCCACCACCAGGCCCGGTGATTTCATCCAGCAGTGCGAAGCCGTCCGCAATCCAGGCCAGCTCCGTGCGAACACGGGCGATCAGGCCGTCGTAGGCATACACCTTGAAGCGCACCGCGCGCTCTCCCTCGCGCTCGGACAGCTTGGCAAGACGAGCCGCCAGCGTGACATGGGTGTGATCGAGGAGCGTGGCCCGGGTGGCTTCGAGCATGCCCAGCTGCTCCTCCCAGTACGTCTGGTGCTGCCGGAGCTGCTCGCGCACCGACGCGGGATCGGCGAACTCGAAGTAGGCCGCCTTCAGATAGGCCGGGTCACGCTGCCGCTGGGGCTGCAACGGAGACTCGACCCACATCCGGAAGTCGGCCAACCCGGCATCCGTGACGTGATACTCCTTCTTCTTCCCCTTCGTCCCCCACGGCACCTCGACCGCGGCAAGCAGTCCGTCGCGCTCCATCCGTTTCAGCTCGGGGTAGATCTGCGAGTCCGGGGCGTGCCAGACATGCGCCACCGAGCGGCTGAAGCTCTTGGAGATGTCGTATCCGGTCATCGGCCGACCGGTGAGCAGCGCGATCAGCGCGTAACGCAATGACACAGCGCCCCCTCGCTTCCTCAGCGTCCAATCCCTTGCCAACTAACTATATCCATAGATAGTTTATGACCCGCGCTCCACTACCTATCTCCATAGGGAGTCCGTATGGCCCGCACTGCCTCCCCCGAGACCCATACTGCGCCCCCCTCCTCCGCCGCAGCGAAGATCTTCAACTACCCGCTCAACGCCTGGTACGTCGCCGCACGGGACCACGAGGTGACCGGGAAACAGCCGCTCGCCCGCACAGTCGGCGGCGTACCTCTGGCGCTGTGGCGCGACACACAGGGTCGGGCAGTGGCGCTGGCGGACGCCTGCTGGCACCGGCTGGCACCGCTGTCCATGGGCCGGATCCTGGGTGATCAGCTGCAGTGCCCCTACCACGGCCTGCGCTACAACGCCTCCGGCCGCTGCACAGGAATGCCCGCGCAGGAGACGATCAATCCTAGCGCGCGCGTCCCCTCCTACCCCACGATCGAGCGCTACCGCTATATCTGGGTATGGGTGGGCGATCCCGACCTGGCCGACCCGACCTCCGTGCCCGACATGCATCAGATGGACGACCCAGGCTGGGCCGGCGACGGCGAAACCATCCACGCCGACTGCAACTACCAGCTCATTCTCGACAACCTCATGGACCTCACCCACGAGGAATTCGTCCACTCCTCCAGCATCGGCCAGGAGGAGCTGTCCGAAGGGCGCTGTCACGTTGTTGGGTGGGTAGCTGTCTGATGGTGCGTCGTGGTGTGGTGGAGCCGGTTCCGGGTGCTCAGGCCGTGGCGGGGAGGCCGGCGACTCCGGTGATCTGCTCCCAGACTGCAAAGCGGACGGTCATTTCAGCGCGGTAGTGGTATGCGGGCATCAGATGGCGGCGGGGCCGGAAGTGAGGTGAGATGCCGCTGAACGCGGACAGAAACCGCTGGGCTCCGCCCACGGAGCGGAAGTTTTTCATCGCCCGTTCGCGCTGCCTCGTTGGCTGGTGGCTGTTCTCCGCCCTGTTGTTCAGGCCCTTGTGTGAGCGGTGCTCCACGGAGGGCATGACCTCACGGTGGGCGGCGCCGTAGGAGCGGAGCTTGTCGGTGATGATCACTCTGGGCACCGTGAGGGTCTTCTTGAAGAGCCTGTGGAAGAAGCGTCGGGCTGCGGCCTTGTCCCGCCGGTTCTGCACGAGGATGTCGAGGACGTGCCCGTCCTGGTCGACGGCCCGCCATAGGTACTGCAACCGCCCGTTGATCTTGATGAAGACCTCGTCGAGGTGCCACTTGTCTCTGGGCTGGGGCTGCCGGCGGCGCAGAGCGCCTGCGTAGATCTGCCCGAACTTGCCGCACCAGCGGCGGATCGTCTCGTGGGAGACGACGATCCCGCGCTCAAGCATGAGCTCCTCGACCTCGCGGAACGACAGCGGGAAGCGGAAGTACAGCCACACGCAGTGGGAGATGACCTCGACCGGGTACCGGTGCCCCTTGTACGACGGCGACGCACTCCCCACAGACGATCCTTCCCAGCCCGATCAACCCGAAGATCATCCCATCGGTCAGCCAACGTGACAGCGCCCTCAGGGCCGCTGTGCATGCTGTCGACCAGCTGTCGCGTCATGTGCTCCAGCGCACTGGCTTCGCTGGGCAGCTGCCAACACCCGCTCCCTCCTGGAGCGTCGAAGAGGGAAACGTGCCTGCCGTCTTCGAGGGTCCCGCAGTAGTAGAACTTTTCGCCCCAGACGAACTCGTGCGGATCCGGGATGTCGTGAACATCAACACCCGTGATTTCGATTGCCGGGTCAGTCATGGTCATGGCCCCCTTCGGGCAGGAGTCGAAAGCTGAGCCTGAAGACCCTTGGTCACGGTGAGGGCCAGGGCGTGCGGCTTTGACCGGACGCGAGCGGCAGGTCAGCGCCGGGTGACGGTGTAACCGGCGTCGTTGACGGCGGCGGTCCACACGTCGCGGTCGAACCACTTGGTGATGTTCGGCTGCAGCTCGGTGATGGTGCGCATCCTGGCTTCCCAGTCGTGCCCGGCCGGGCCGCGGCTGCCGTCGCAGCCGGTGCAGCCGTCCTCGCCGTGGATGTGGCCGGCCATCCAGGCGTTGACGGCCACGTTGACGATGACCGCGTACAGGTCTCCGCCACTCTGGGCCAGGGAATCGGGGACACCGGCGAGGACCAGGGCCAGTTCGGGATTGTCGAGCGGCGGCATCGGGGCCCGGCCCGCGTCCGTGGCGCTGCTGCTCTCCCCGAAGGCCTGCGCATTGTCGGCAAGACGGTCGGCAAGGACGGCGGCGTCGAAGTACCGCCAGGCGGAGCGCACCTGGATGCCCAGGCGCTGCGCGACGGTGCTGATGTTCTTCTCGATCGTGTCCTCGACCGTCGACGGTGCGAGTGTCACCCCCCGGTGAGCCAGCTCCGCGAGCGTCTGAGCCACAGCTTCCTTGAACGCTTTCGTGTTCCGCGCAAGCGCATCGTAAGCGGGTGGAAGTAGCCGCTGGGCGGCTTCACCTGCACTGCTCCGGGGCAGGTGACCGAAGCGCCGCAGCATGGTTGGGCAGGGCATCGCGTGTATGGACATCCGGCACCCCGCGGATACGCGAGCGTGCCCCGGACTGATGGGTCCGGGGCCGGCTGCTAGAGGTCGAACTTGAGGTGTTCGATGTCGGTGAAGCGGACCTCTTCCAGCTGGCCGGCGCGGCGGCCGTTGTCCTGGAAGTACACCTCCTTGAGTCCTTCGGCGGCGATCTGCCGGAGCTGCTGGTCGGTGGCGCCGGTCTGCTGGGCGTCGAAGAGGCGGGCGGCGTAGACGGGCGGCAGGGCGACGGTCAGGTGCCTGATGCGGTCCTGGTCCGTGGATCCGATCGGCGCGGTGTAGCCGAGGCGGGCGCGGGTGTCGATCCGGCGGTAGAGGCCGGTGGCGTGTCCGCCGCGCCCGCACCGGGGGCGGACCGGGAGGGTCAGCAGTCCTCGGTTTTTCGGGCGGAGGGGGGCAGTGCCAGATCCAGCAGGGCGTTGACGGTCTTCCTGTCCAGCTCGCTGCCGAGGCGGAGGGAGCGTCGCAGGAGATCACCGACGTCCCTGGGCTCCAGCCCGAGGCGCACACGGGCGAGCAGGCAGATCTCGCCGAAGAGCACCGGCGCCCCGTCCGGTTCCCGCAGGATGTACCAGTCGAGGAGCTTGACGACGTCGCGCTGGATGTCCCCGAGGGAGACGCTGGTCCTGTTCGTCTTCCCGGCCCGTTCTACGTCTTCGGCGAGGCCTCCGATGACCGCCTCGACCAGCGTGGTGCGCAGGGCCGCGACGGGGATGAAGCCGTCGGTGTCGTCGCTGAGGGCGGCCGCAGGCCACCAGGCGAGCTGCGCGGCGGATTGCTCGGGCTTGGTCTTGTCACGTCCCAGTCCGCGTTTTGGCTGGCGGCTGGCGGCGTCCTCGAGGCTGTCGCCGAGGATCTTTGTCAGGCGGTTGTGGTCGGCGACGAGGCCGAGGGGTTGTTGGGTTCCGAACGTCGTCGTGCCGGACAGGAGCGTCCGCAGTTTGTGGGTCCTGCGGTATTCCTCGGCCCAGTCGCGGGCGACGGGCTCGGACCAGCGCGGGCCCACGGCGGTTTCGGTCTGAGGGACGGGCAGGCTGCGGCGTCCGTATTTCGGGTGGGGTAGGTCGTCGAGTGCCAGTCCCGCGATCTGTGCCAGTCCCGTCCGGTCGACGAGGCGGTCCGGCTGGAGTTCTGGTGCCCGCAGGTCGATGACACATCGCTCCAGCGGCAGGGAGCCGGGCCGACGGGAGGCGGCCCACAGGGCGAGGTGGTCGCGCCAGTGGGGCAGCGGTTCTTTGGGGGCGGTGAAGTCGGCGATCTTCGCAATCCGGGCGTTGCCCGGATCTGCCGGGTGGTGAAGGAGGTCGGCGGCGGTGACGGTGATGGCGTCCTTCACCGGGCGGGCGTCGTAGCCTTCGTAGGCGCGGTCCACGACCTGACCGGGCCGGTGCCATGCGGTTCCGTCCCACCAGTAGCCGCCGTGCCGGTAGAGGAACCCGTTGCGCCCGTACATCCAGTCGTGGTGCAGGGAGCTCATGTCCTTGTCGTGAATGAGCAGGACGGTGCGGCCGTGCGTGGGGTGCTGGTGGACGGCCCACGCGTAGGCGCGGTTCTTCGTCTCGGTCGTGAAGGCCACCCATCCCCCGCCGGGTAAGGGATCCGTGCGCCCCCACAGTCCTTCCCCCTGGTTGCGGCCGGTCCGCTCGATCGCGTCGGGATTGTCCAAGGGCAGCCGCTCGTCGTTGATGAACGGCAGCCCCGGAAACGGGTGATCGGTACGCAGCCCATTGGCGACCGGACGGATCCAACTCATAGCGCCCCCTCTGATACGGCCTCCCCGCGCCCGGACACCTACGCCCGGACGCGTCCTCTTCCATCCCTGCGACACGGCAGACACCGCCAAACCCCCATGACCGGACCGGCTGTCACCGCGCATGGGGCACCCCGCCCGCGCGCCTGGTTGACGGCGGCCGCAGCGGGCGGCTTCCATAGCGGGCGGGCCTGTGAACGCCCGGCCGCGCGACGGACCAAGCCCCCCGGTTTCCGTCGCCGAGGACCGGCCAGAAGCGTCACCGCGCGATCCGCACAGCTGTCTGCCTCTTCACCCAGCGCGCACCGCCGGGGGCCGGTGACGCGCGGAAGAACTCCCTCATGAATCCTCCGGCCGCTCTGCTTCTCACCGCCGACCGGCGGCGCAGCACCGGTGAGTCTCATCAGGCCCTGTGCGCGCTGCTGTCCGGGTCGGGCCGGCCGTTGTCCATTCCGGCCGCGCTCCACGCCGAGCAGGTCCGGCTGGAGGCCGCGGTCTTCCAGCGGGTGTGCGCGATGGGCGGTGTGAGCGAGCATCCGCTGGGCGTCGTCCGTGTCCGCCCGCGGGAGGACCGGCTCACGCTCCAGCTCGTCGATGAGCCGCATGTCATCGGCCACTGGATCGACCTGCTGTCTCCCGCGGTCAACGAGGGTATGGGGGACGATCCGCGCGACCGGGTCGCCGGCGTGCCGGGGCTGCGCAGCTGCCGCGAGGCGGGCGGCATCCGCCTGTACCGGCCGGGCACGGCGGCGGTCATTCTCCTGTCCGGGTTCAACCCGCGCTGGTGGGAGCGGATCGCCGGCCGGCGCGAGGACCATTACGGTTCTCTGCTGCGGCAGCCGGACTGGACGGCTGTCGAGAAGGCGGCCTACGACGCTCGGGCGGCCTGCCCGCGGGACGCTTCCGCGCTCCTGTCGCCGCTGCTGCGCCGTATCCGCGTGACCGCCGGCCCTGGGCCGGTCAACAGCACCGACGTCTGGACCACGGGGAACGGGGTCCGTCTGGAGACCACGGACGGCCCGCCCTGCCCCGACCTCATCCAGCTGCTGACCGACGGGCCCTGCGGGCTCGGCTGGCAGGTCGAGAACAAGGTGTGCACCTGCCTGTGCGACCACAGTCACGCCCGGACCGGCTGCACCGTCAACTTCCGGGACCCGGCCACCGGACGGCCGGTGTGGTACTCCAACCTGAAATGGGGCCGCACCATCGAGGACCGTCTTGAGACCACCGCCAGGCTGAATCGCTCCGCGTTCACCTGACAAGGCGGACCGGGCAATCGCCTTGAGGCGCGTCATGTGACACCCGGGAGCAGCGGGGTTCACACAGCCCTGCTGCTTTCGGCAATCGCGCACCCCTCGTGCCGACCGGCAACAGAGCAGGACGCGGTGCAGCGCGACGCCGGCCGGCGCGTCGGCTGGACTGCCAGGACTTCGCCCACGGCCTTGACGACCCACGCCTTCCGGATCGCGGAGAAGGGGTGTAGCGACTCGTCCGGGCCGCTACGCTTTTGGCATGGCGAAGAACATCGAGGTACCGGTCGACGACGAGGCGTACGAGGCCCTCGCGGCAGAGGCCGAGCGCGCCGGTATCACGGTGCCGGAGCTGGTCGGCCGCGTGGTCACGCACGACGCCCACCGGCGCCGCTTCCTTTCCTCCGCCCGCGACTTCGCCACGGCGTGGGGCCCTGCCTTCGACGAGGAGTTCGGTACGGCCCGCGCCAGCGACGCCGCCGCGTGATCCTTCACATCGACCGCGGCTGGCTGCTGCAGGCCGCGCATGAGCACCTGGGCTCCGATCCGGACGTCACCGACTACGGGAGTCTCGCGGCCGCCGTCGCCCGGCACGCCGACGAGGTAATGGGCGTTCCCGTGTACGGCGGGGCTCACCACCGGGCGGCCGCCCTCATGCACCTCCTCATACGGGTGCCCGCGCTGGAGACCCGCAACGAGCTGTTCGGAGCGGTTGTCGCGGCCGCGTACCTCACGGCGTCCGGGATGCCGGTGACGGTGGCGCCGAAGGACGCGGTAGCGCTCGCCGTCCGGGTCCGTGACGGGCTCGGCGTGCGCGACCTGGCCGAAGAGATCAAGCGAGAGTGGGTCGTGTAGCGACCAGCGCAGGGACCGCTCCGGACGACGGGCCGCTTCTTGGCCGCCCCGGACGGCTTCCCTCGCAGGCGCAGCTGGCCGCGACCGCAGTCCTTGAGGACGGCAGACGCCTCGTCGACGGCCTGGACGTCGGTACCCCCGCCGGTCCCGCCGAGCCTGCCCGCATGCTGGTTAGGCCGTCTGCGCGTGATCCGGGAGTGCCTCTCCACCGAGGCTGACTGGCGTCTTCGGCTGCGCCCGGTTGGGCGCAGCCTCTTGGGTTTCCTCTCCGCGAGGTGACGTGACGCGGTCAGAGTTGCGGATTCACGTCACGTCACCTCACGGTGCGTCCTCCCCCGATTCCCGTCGCCGCGCGGTGATGCTCGCGGCGATGACGGTGCAACCGCCGGTGATGACGGCTCCGATGATGGCCCCGATAAAGGCGTACATGTTCCCCCCTTGCTCAGTGGCGCCGAGTTGCGCCGGGAGAGACCATCGCACCCCTCCGGCAGGCATACAAAAGCGCGTCCACGCAGGTCAGGACGCTGATGTGCCAGAAATGCGTGCGGTAGTTGCGTAGAATTTCGCGGCGTTTCCGTATAGGAATCCGCGGCGAAAACGTGTAGCTCTAGACGATGTCCCGTAAATGCTCCGGGGCGTGCCGGTTGACCTGCTCGTTTGCCTGTCATCCGGTGAGGGTGAGGTTGTGCAGGCGGGCGATGCCGAGCATGGCGTGGTGGACGCCGTCGCCTCTGAGGCGGCAGTCGCGGAGGATCTTCCAGCTCTTCATGCGGGCGAAGGTGTGCTCGATGCGGGCGCGGACCTTGCGGTGGGAGGCGTTGTGCTCCTCCTTCCAATCCGGCAGTTCCTCGTTCTTGTGTCGGCGGTAGTGCGGGATGGTCAGGCCGGTGCCGCGGTAGCCGCCGTCGGCGATCACCGTGGGGGTGGTGCCGACGGCGGTCTTCGCGCCGGATTCCTGCCAGGCCCGGCAGTCGTTGCGGTTGCCGGGCAGCGGCTTGCCGACGGCGACCACGAGGCGGGTGTCGGCGTCGATGACGACCTGGTGGTTGGTGGAGTAGCGGTAGTTCTTGCTGGAGGCGGCTACGCTCCGGTCGCGGGTGGGCACCAGTGTGCCGTCCACGATGAGCACGGTGTCCTTGCGGTACCGCCGCCGGGGTTGGAGGGCGAGGGCCGGTCCGAGGTGGGCGACGATCCGGTCGGCGGCCGACTTCGAGACGCCGAACAGCGGGGCGAGTTGGCGCAGGGTGAGGTTGGTTCGCCAGTACGCGGCCACCAGCAGCACCCGGTCCTGAAGCGGCAGCGACCAGGGCCGGCCCTTGCGGACCGGATCGGTCCCCTCGCGGCGCAGCGCGGTGATCAGCTTGTTGAACTGCCGCGGGCTCAGCCCGGTGAACGGGCCTATCCAGGAGGGCTCCGACGCCGTAATCACACCAGCCACAACAAGATCATCTCACCTCTGACCAGCAGTTACGAGACAACCTCTAGGAAGCCGCCAATTCGGCGGGGGCTCCCACGACGGTGGTGGACCTCTCCCAGGTCACCTTCGCCGACAGCATGCTGCTGAACGAGCTGTTGCAGGCCCACTACCGGCATGAGGTGACCGGTCGCCCGCTCGTGCTGCAGGGTCCGCTCCAGCCCGCGGTCGACCGTCTGCTCGCCCTCAGCGGCACACGCGAACACTTCACCCTCCGACCAGACGCCGCCTGATCGCAGCACCGGCCCCCGGTAGACGCCACCACAGCGGCACGACAACGATCAGTACCCCTCCGGACCGCCCGGCAAGGCTGGCGGGGCGCCTGTGCCACCCTGTACCTGAGGTGAAGGCAGGGGTCCGCGAGAGGTGGAACAGTGCTGCAGCTCATCGGCCGTGAGAACGACCTGGTCATCGCAACCCTCGAAGAGGAGGTCGACCTCTTCACCAGTGACGAGGTCCGCGCAGCGGGCGAGCGCCTCCTGGACGACGGCTGCCGCTTTCTGGTCCTGGACACCTCTCTCCTCACCTACATCGACTCCAGCGGCATCACCGCCTTGCTCGCCCTGTGGCAGCGTCTCGAGCAGAGGCAAGGTGCACTGGTCATGGCCGTTCCCGACGGACATCTGCGGCATCGCATGATCATCCTCGGTCTGGACAGCGTCTTCGTCATCACCGTCACCCTGCACGAAGCCATCGCCCGAGCCCACACGCTGGACGCCGTGCCCCGCCCTCGCGCACTACAGACCGAGACAGAAACCGCCTGACCCGCCCCACAGCTACAGCCTGCAGGTGCCCGGGCGCTCCCACGGGTGGCGGCTGGACGGTTGGGGTGGGCGGTGGGGGTACCCGGCGTCCATGGCAAAGTTGCATCTTCCCGGGCGAAAAGACGACCACACAGAGGATCAGGCGCCGATGGCGGACGAAGTCGGCCCGGGTCCGGAGGTGGAGCGGCGTGCGCCGGACGCGCCCACGAAACTGCCCAAGGGGGCGTGGCGTGCGGTGCTCAAGGGCAGCCTGCGGGAGTTCAAGGACGACGAGCTGACGGATCGCGCGGCGGCGCTGACGTACTACGGCGTCCTGGCCCTGTTCCCGGCGCTGCTCGCCTTGGTGTCGTTGCTGGGCCTGACCGGCAGGTCGACCACGGACAAGCTCCTGGACAACATTAAACAGCTCGCACCCGGCTCCGCCCGTGACATCCTCACCAATGCGGTGCAGCAGCTCCAGGGCAGCGCCGGCGTCGGCTCGCTCATGGCGGTGGTCGGTCTCGTCCTGGCGATCTGGTCGGCGTCCGGCTACGTGGCGGCGTTCATCCGCGCGGCGAACGCGGTCTATGACATGCCCGAGGGCCGCCCCGTGTGGAAGATCCTCCCCGTGCGGCTCGGCGTGACGATCACCCTGCTGATCCTGGCCGTGGTCAGCGCGGTGATCGTCGTCTTCACCGGGGGCGTGGCCCGCCGGGCGGGCGACGCGCTCGGTCTGGGGGACACAGCCCTGACGGTGTGGTCCATCGCCAAGTGGCCCGTGCTCGTCGTGCTGGTCGTCATCATGATCGCGATCCTGTACTGGGCCAGCCCGAACGCGAAAGTGAAGGGCTTCAAGTGGATCACCCCGGGCAGCTTCCTGGCCTTGGTGATCTGGCTGATCGCCTCCGCCGCGTTCGCGTTCTACGTCGCCAACTTCGCCTCGTACAACAAGACCTACGGCACGATGGCCGGCGTCATCGTCTTCCTGGTGTGGCTGTGGATCAGCAACCTCGCCATCCTGCTGGGCCTGGAGTTCGACGCGGAGGCCACCCGGCAGCGGGCGATCGCCGGAGGACACCCGCCGGAGGCTGAGCCCTACACCCAGCCGCGCGACACCCGTAAGTGGGACGAGGAGGACCGGCGCCGCCTGGACAACGGTTGACGGCCCGGTCTTGGTGCAAGCCGGTGACCTGGGGTACCGGCAGTGCATGAGGCTGTTGGACCAAGTGCGCGATGCCGACCGGATCATGACCAAAGAGGCAGCATCCCGGATCCCTGCCGGGGTGGCGAAGGTGCTGTCGGCGGTTGAGGAAGCCGCAGAGGGAACGAAACTGTGGTGCACCGCGGCCGGGGTGATGGCGTGGCGGGGCGGCTGGCGGGGCCGCAGGGCGGCAGCCGCCGGCGTCGCCGCGGTCGTGGTAGCGCAGCTGGTGTCCAACGGCGTGTGCAAGCAGGTGACAGGCCGACGCCGGCCACCCAAGGAGTGGATTCCGCACGATGAGGTCGAGGACCGCCCGGACTCCTCGTCTTTCCCGTCCGGGCACACCGCGGCCGCCCTGGCGTTCACTGCGGCCGTCGCACCGGCGTGGCCGCTGGCCGGCGCCCTGTGCGCGGTACCGGCGGCCGCGGTCGCCGTCGAGCGGGTGCAAAGCGGCGCCCACTACCCCAGCGACGTCGCCGCCGGCGCCGCCATCGGCCTGGCTGCCGCCTGGCTCACCCGCCATGCTCCGCGCTTGCTGCGCCGCTGGCTCATCAGCGGTGATTGACGGCCTCGTAACCCGGACGGTCGGCCGGGCGTTGACTGCTTGGCACGACGAGGCTTCGGCCGTGTCGGCGGCCCTGTCACCGCGCCGGCGTTGCGGTGGGGGGCTGCGCGGCTGCCTGGTACCGATTTTTGGGTGAGCGGCGTGCCGTTGGCCCCGGTCCTATCGCCCCCTCGCGAAGGACCGGGGCTCTTCGTGCGTCGGCACCAGCTTCCAGGTCATCGCTTTTCGGCATGCCTGCGACGCCCAGACCTGTAGACGTCGCGGGTCAGGTGCTCTGGCCACGCTGTCCCAGCGGGCGGATTGTCTCCAAGCACTCGGAGAACCCGCCCCTCTTGCCCGTCTTGTGACGTCTCGTCGCACTTTTATCGGTTTGATCGCCCCTTGGGACGTGAGCCGAACAGGAACAGTTGCGACGCGAAGAGAAGGAGAGTGACATTCAGCGATCACCCAGAAGCAGATCCCCACGGTGCTGGATCACCCCGTCTACGACACCGACGGCAACAAGATCGGCGAGGCCAAGTACATCTTCCTCGACGACACCACAGGCCGGCCCGAATGGGTGAGCGTGAAGACCGGCCTGTTCGGCACCAGCGAGTCGTTCGTCCCCATCCGCGACGCGTCCATGGTGGAGGACCACTTGGAGGTGCCCTACCCCAAGGACAAGGTCAAGGACGCGCCCAACGTCGACGCCAGCGGCCACCTGTCCGAGGACGAGGAGCACCGCCTCTTTGAGCACTACGGCATGGTCTAGGACGACGCCTGGCAGCAGGCGAACGAGCCGGGCGAGGGCGGCTGGGCCCACACGGAAACCGACGGGACGACGAGCACCTCCCAGATGGCCGACACCGGCACCGACGAGATGACGAGTACGTCCGAAGCTGCCGGCACCCGCACCGGTATGGGACGCGGCGCGGGCGCCGACGGTGGGGATGGCGCCATGACGCGGTCTGAGGAGCGCATGCATGTCGGCACCGAGCGCTATGAGGCGGGCCGGGCGTGGCTGTGCAAGTACGTCGTCACCGAGGAGGTGCAGCAGACCGTGCCGGTGCGCCGTGAGGAGGTGCGCGTCGAACGCGAGCCGATCACGGACGCCAACCGGGAGGCTGCCCTGTCCGGGCCGGACATCACCGAGGTCGAGCACGAGGTCGTCCTGCACGAGGAACGTCCCGTCACGCAGACGGAAGCGGTGCCGGTGGAGCAGGTACGGATGACAACCGAGGAGTACACCGACGAGGAGACGGTGCGCGGCCAGGTCCGCAAGGAAGAGATCGACACCGAGAGCGTCGAGGAACAGGACGGACGCGGCGGTGTGTAATCCCTGTGCCTGCACACAACGCCGGCCCGCCCCGAACAGCTTCGGGGCGGGCCGGCGTTGTGTGCAGGCAGCTCCGACAAACGTGTCCTGAACTGCTCTGTTCGGGGTACTCCGATCACGCCGATGGCGCCAGTGCGTTGTCGGATCACTAAGGAAGCAAGTGGTGGGAGGTGAGTGCCGTGTCGCACATACCGCCGTCCTACAGCGACGGTGGCCCCAGCAGCCGGGGTTCGGGCAGTGAGCCGGTCAGTGAGCTGGTGCAGCGCGCCTCGCAGCAGCTGACCGAGCTGGTGCGCGACGAGATGCAGTTGGCGCAGGCGGAGATGAAGGAGAAGGGCAAGCGCTACGGCAAGGGCGGTGGCCTGTTCGGCGGCGCTGGCCTCGTGGGTTTTTTGATGCTGCAGGCGCTGGTCGCCACCGCAATCGCCGCTTTGGCGGTGCCGCTGCCGGTGTGGGCGGCGGCGCTGATCGTCACGGCGGCGCTCGGTGTGATCGCGGCGGTGATGGCGCTGATGGGCAAGAAGCAGGTCAGCCAGGCCGCGCCGCCGGCACCGCAGCAGACCATCAACAGCGTCAAGGCCGACGTGGCCGAGATCAAGGAGAGTGCACAGCGATGACCCAGCCGTACAACCAGTCCACCGCCTCCACGACTCCCACCCCCAAGGAGTTGTGCGAGCAGGTCGAGCAGAACCGGCACGAGCTGGGGCAGACAGTCGAGGCTCTGGCGAACAAGGCCGACGTCAAGACCCGCGCCCGTGAGAAGGCGACCGAGGTCAAGGAGCAGGCTGCCGTAAGGGCTGGCGAGCTGAAGGCGAAGGCGGCCGGTGTCGCGCAGCAGGTGCAGGACAAACTGCCTGACCCGGTGAAGGACAAGGCGGCCCGAGTGGCCGAGCAGGCGCGAGCCAAGGCGGGCCAGGCCGGGCAGTTGTGGCAGGAGAAAGCTCCGGAGCCGGTGCGGGAGAAGGCGGCACACACTGCCCAGGTGGCACGCGGCAACCGGAACGTGCTGCTGGCCGCGGCGGCCGGCGCCGTCGTCGTGTGGCTGGCGTGCCGTCGCCGGAAGGGATGAGCCGGTGAAAGCCTCGAAGATCGCCTACAAGCCGGTCGGCCTGGCCCTGGGTGCCGTCAGCGGCATGCTCGCCGGCGCACTGTTCAAGCAGGCGTGGAAGGTCCTCGGTCACGATAAGGACGCACCCGACGCCACCGACGAACAGCGCACCTGGAGCGAGGTCCTCATCGCGGCCACACTGCAGGGCGCCATCTTCGCCGGGGTCAAGGCCACCGTCGACCGCGCCGGCGCCACCGCCACACGCCGGATGACCGGCATCTGGCCCGGCTGAGCAGGCCCGGCTACCGAGAGGTGCCGGTAGATCTTGGATACCGGCACCCCTCGGCCCCCTTTCGTACCCGCCAGGAAAGAGCACCAGCCGTGTCCGCTCACCCCGCAACACCCGCCCTGACCGCGATGGCCGTCACCGTCGTCGTCCTGCTCGCCCGCCGGCCCGCCAGCCGTCCCCGCGGCCACCGCTCCCCAGGACGCGCGTAAGGACGAGTCCACCCATTGCCGGCGCCTGCACCGCCCTTACGAACGCAAGGTCGAACACTTCTTCGTTCTCGCCGACGTCGCCGCAGCCGACGTCAGCCCCCGCCGCCTCGCGGGGCAGCACAGCGGGTTCAGTGCGCATCGGCGGCCAGAGTGAGCCGGGTGAGATAGACGTCGATACCCGATATACGACCGGGCAGGGGTGCGCTCAGATCCCACCAGCGCACCGCCTCGATCTCGCGATCGGTTCTGAAATCGCGGTGCGGCAGGGCGTGGCCGGTGAACAGGGCACCGTATTCGGCGCGCTGTGCGGGGCCCAGCAGGAATCCGGCGTAGCCGACGAATCTTAAGGAGTCGCGGGGAACCTGTCCGCTCTCCTCGGCAAGTTCACGGACGGCCGCCTGGCGAGGGCTCTCCCCCGGCTCAAGCAGGCCGCCGGGTAGTTCCCATTGTCCCCGGAACCGATCATAGACCACAACGACCTCGTTGCGGCGCCACAAGGCGGTCAGAGCCATGGGCATGGGAGCCCCACCGGGGAGGACGTCTTCGGTGCCGAACGTGAAGGAAACCAGTCGGTTGCCGCGATGATCGACGGCGAGGGGTTCTGGGGAAGGACTGAGCATGCCAAAGTCTGCCCCAACTCCAGCACACCCAACGCCGTAGGCAGGTGGGAGCGGAGAGGGCGCTGGTGCCCGATACTTCGGGGCGCTCATGCGCGTACCGCCCGCTTGCCTGGGTGCGCGGTCCGTTCGGTGCCGGGCAATGGGAGCGCGGGGCGGGCAGGCTACGGGGGGATGCCTGCCCGCCCCGCGGGCGACGGCCCGCACGGGGGACGCGGGCCTCGCGGACCGTGGGTGCGGCCCACCGGTAACAGAGCACCGGGTGATACAAGTGTCACACCCGTCGCTGATGGTTCTGCCATCGCCCCGCCCGGGATCGCTTCCTACGAGACCCGCATGGACCAGGCCACGGCCCGATGCGCCGGTACAGCCTCCGGTGCGGTATCCCGGCCAGAAGCCGGCCGACCGGGGCGACGCCATCCGTGGCCAGAAGACGGCCTGTCACAGCGGGCGGGGCCGGCGCTCGGCGACGGTTCCAACACGGCACCAATGTGCCTGCCGATCGTGGTCGGGGCCGGGACCATCCGGCCGCACCTGGACTGCCGTCGTGGCCCCACCCATGGTCAGGCTGCGTGAAGCCGCCTGTGCCGCCGGTTGTTCGTGCGGTGCATGCCTGCGTCCCGCTTGCCGCCGGGGATCAGGTGCAGGTGCCGGTGACGGGCGTGGCGGGGTGGCCGTGCGGTGCGGGTGAGCCATTCCTCGATGCGGCTCATGCTGTACAGCAGTGCCGCCATGGCCGGCAGCAGCAGGCACGCGACCAGAAACACCGATCTCCCCCTCCTTTTACGGCTGGCGATCCGTTGACGGGTGCCCCTGCTCGGTCCGGCGACGGTGTGCGGGAGTGAGAGTGCTGTGCCTGTTGGTCCTGGAGCCTTCACAAAGGGGTGCGCCCCGAAGGTGTGCCGCCGGGGTAGTCAGTGAAGAAGCGTCCTGTGATGCCCGGGCAGCGCGGGGGAAGCATTCTGTCGCTCTTGTGCCCGGAGGAGCAGTTGCCGGGCGCTCGCGACGAGGCCGAAGGGCTGGTGTGCAAGGTGCCGGGTGAGGGTGGCGTGGGTGGTGGTGTTCCAGGCCGTTTGCGTCTGCGTCAGTCGTCGGAGCGTCTTCCTTTGCCTTTCCCGTTGCTGTTCTTGTCCTTTTCCTTTTGGTCCTTTTCGTCTTCCTCGCCGTGCTCCCGCAGAGGCAGGGTGGTGATTGGGTCGGTTGAGGGCGTGTCAGGTGACGTGGTGTCGGTGAGTGTGGGGCCAATGGGAGCGGATGTAGTACTTGCAGGGGTGGTCGTCGAGGGCAGCGAGGGGGTGTTGTCGCCGGAGTTCAACGAAACGCCCAGAGCTGCGGCCGAGGCGAACAGAGCAAGACCGGTGCCGTAGAGGACGGCTCTGCGGGCCAGTTTGTGGTGACGGTGTGGTCGGGAGTGGTTTCCGCCTCGGGCCTCGCCGACGCGCGGGGCAGTAGGCGGGGCGAGCACGGCTGCGGGGGTGTCCGGATGCGCCGGGCTGGGTATGCGCTGGCGCCTGGCGAGCCAGTCGGCTGCCTGTTCGGCGGTGGGCCGGTGGTCGGGCTCCTTGGCGAGCATGTGCAGCACGTAGTCGGACAGTGGCTTCGGTATGTCGGGGCGGAGCCGGTCGGGCGGGGGTGGAGTGGCGCCGACGTGCTGTTGCACCACGGCCAGGGAGGTGGCACCGCTGAATGGGGCCCGGGCGGTCAGCAGTTGGTACAGCAGGCAGCCGAGTGAGTAGATGTCGGAGGCGGGTTGTGCGGGGCGGCCCAGGGCTCGCTCGGGAGCGAGGTAGTCGGCGGTTCCGATGATCTTTCCGGTGGCGGTCAGGGTGCTGGCGGCGTGGTCGGCGAAGCGTGCGATGCCGAAGTCTGCGATCTTCGCTGTTCGGTCGGTCGTCAGCATCACGTTGGCGGGCTTGATGTCGCGGTGAATCACATGCTGCTGGTGGGCCGCGGCGAGACCGGTGGCCACCTGGGCGGCAACGGCTGCCGCCTCGTGCGGGGGCAGGGTGCCGCGCAGGGATCGTTCCTGGGCCAGGGACCAGCCATCGACGAGTTCCATGACCAGGTAGAGCCGGCCGTGATGGGAGCCGAAGTCGTACACGCCCACGACGTTGGGATGGTTGAGGCGGGCCGCGGTCTGCGCCTCCAGGCGGAAGCGATCGACGTCCGCCGCCTCCTCGGTGCGCAGCAACTTGACCGCGACCGGACGTCCAAGGAGCTGATCCGTGGCCTGCCACACGTCGCCCATCGCGCCACGCCCCAGCAGTTCCTGCAACTGATAGCGGTCCGCCAGCAGTTCCCGCACACCCACCCCGATCACCATGAAACCGGTTCACTCCGTAAGCCTTGGTTTCATCTTTTATCATCATTTGGGTTGCGGGGGTCTCCGGTACGGGCTGCCCGGGGCCTGGTGGCCTTCCCGGCCGCGCCCGGAGCAGGCAGGCAACGGGGGTGACGCGCCTGCCTGCCCTTGGTACGCCCCACCGGCTCGGAAAAAAAGACAGGCGAGCGGGCAGCACGAGGCCTCCTGGGTCCCAGGCCCTTCTTCTCCAGCGCACCGCGGTCCCGAACCGTCACACCCTCGTCCTCGTCGGCCGGACGTCTCTGCCCCTGCAGAGGCTGGACCGGCCGTGAGAGACCGCGCCTGCCCCTGCGCGCCAGCACGCACCTCCCGGGAAGTCCCGGTGCGTCGTGACCTCGCCCGACATCACGCGGTCGCGAAGGACACGCAGGCCTGGCCCGGCAAATCTGCGCAGGAGCACCACACAGGCTGCACACAGCCCTGCGAAAGCGTCGTTAGCGTTGCTCACTGCTTGATCACCCACACGGATGTGACCAGGTCGTGGCCCGGAGAGGCCGTCGGCACCAGCAATCCAGGAAGACCAGCAGATGGACTACTGCTCCGCATGTCGTCGGCATCTCAACGGTGCCTTGGTGTGTCCCGGGTGCGGCGCCTACGCCCCGGACATCGCTCCGCCCGTCACCAACAGCCGCACCGCGCCGGTCGGGGACGCCATCGCAGTGGCAGGCACCGACGCACCCAGTGCCTGGCCTGCGGGACGGTCCACAACCATGGAGTGCGGGGACGACTCTCCCCCAAGCGGCGAAGCGGAGATCGATCCGGGCACCGGATCGGCCGCCGGAGGGGAGACGGTTGTTTCCACGGGGCTCGGCCGTGCGGCCCGACGCCGTCAACTGGCCCGCTGGAACAAGAACAAGCGCCGGGCCGCCGTAGCGACCGCCGTGGCCATCGTCGGCGGCGGGCTGACTATCGCCACGATGGACAGGGACTCCGCCGGCCGGGCCCAGGCCGCCACGACACCGGACAGGCACAGCATGGGCCTGGCGGAGGAACAGGTGCCCGAGAACAGCCGGCCGGCCCCGGCAGCGCCCGCCGACGGCCGTACGTCGCACAGCTCCGTACAACCGGAAGACGCCGGCGCGGTGCGGCAGCAGCCGTCCGCGATCCCGGCCCCCGCCGAACCGCTGACCAGCCAGCCGGCCCCCGCCAGGCCACGGCATGCCCGGCCGGCCGTCGCCGTTCCCCCTCCTCAGGCCGCCCCGTCGCAGCCCGCGGCCCGAACCACCACCCCTCCCTCCGCTGCTTCCGTCCCCGACAGCAGCAGCACCACAGCGACACAGCCGTCCGACTCGACGGCGTCCGCCGACAGCACGCAGGCACACTCCTCACAGGCCGATGCGCCGCCCGCATCGACCTCACCGTCAGGGCTCTGTCTGCTCGTGCTGTGCCTGGGCTGACCGGGCTCGGCATGCGGCCGCGACGTCGGGCACGTGGAGGAAAGAGGCCGCAGCCCATAAGCAGGCGTTACGCGATAGCGCTTGGCCGACCCGGCCGGCGGCAGGTGCGTTGACCGCGTAACCGGCGGCTGCTCCCCGTGATGGCCAGGTGCGCGGAGCGCCGGTGGCCACACCCGCGGTCCTGCTGCGGGCCTGCGCCCACCGCACTACACAGGATTGCGTCCGGTGATGTCGCCGCCGGGGTCGTCCAGCAGGGCGATGCGGGCGGTGATGCGCTTGCCGACCGGCTCCCGCTGTGCTTCAAAGCCCTGGGCGACGGCCATGACGATCTCCAGTCCGTGCTGGCCGACCCGGCCGGCGTCCGCGGCCCGGGCGATCGGCAGGACCGGATCGGAGTCCCACACCACCACCTCCACCGTGTCGCCGACGATCCGCAGATCCAGCAGCACCGGGCCGGGGGCGTACTTGCGGGCATTGGTGACCAGCTCGCTCACCACCAACTGGGTCAGATCCACCGCGCGCCGGGAGACGGGCAGGCCGTGCTCGGCCTGCACCCGGATGAGGAAATCCGCCGCCAAGTGGCGAGCACGGGCGATGTCCGCGCCCTCACCCTCCAGGGCCACCGTGGTCTGCAGAGACTGCTCGCCTGGTGCGGTGCCGTCCTCATTCACAGGGACTGGTTCCATTACGGCCCGCTTCCACTACCCCGTTCACACCCCCGCGCGTACCCGCACCCGCGCGGTACACGCTCCACACCCTTGCACCGGCACAGGGCATCACCCGGACCGTGCAGGGCACACTGCCGGGCGAGGCTCTGGGTATGCAAGTATCGCCGACATGGCCGAAAACCAGAGGGCGGAAACCGCATCAGCCGAACAGCCCCGCGGGCTGTCGATCGTGGCCACCGCCACCGACGGCATCCGCGTCCTCACCGTGGCCGGAGAGATCGACCACCACACCGGCGACCAACTGCACCGCGCCCTCGACACCTCCGGCACTGCCCGGCCCCGCATCGTGGTCAACATGCGCCAGGTCACCTTCATGGACTCCACCGGCATCAACATCCTCATCACCGCCCACCAGGCCGTGACCGAGGCCGACGGCTGGCTCCGCCTGGCCGCGCCCACCGACTCCGTCCAACGCGTCCTGCAACTCGTCGGCGTCGACCAGCTCATCAAATGCCACCCCACCCTCCGCGAAGCACTCGCTGTCTGACCGCTTGCACGCGATGCCGGGGCTCAAGAGAAGAAGCCGGATCCTTCAGCCCCGGATCTCTTCTCCTCCTTGCCGTGCTTTCCCCTGCCGCTGCCCTCTTGGTTTCCTCAGTTCCCCTGATCTTCGCGGTGTCGCGGCCGGCGAAGGGGAGAGCGGCTCAACGGCCGGGGACGAAACAGCGGGGACGCCGTCGGCGGGGCAGAGGGCGAGGCAGTCGTCGAGGTCGGCGAAGCCGTTCGCGGTGAAAGGCTTTCGCCGCCGGACGGCAGAGAGGCACCAACGGCGGCGGCAGCCGCGAACAGCGGCACAGCGGTGGCGCGCCCAGTACGGCTTTTGACACGCCAGGCCCGTGGTCGTGCGGGCGGGCTCGCGCGGCGCGGAACTCTGCCCCGTATGCAGGTGCGGACGGAGGAGGGGTTGCTGTCAGCAGGGGCGCGGTGTGCTCGCGTTCGTGTTCTGCCGGGGTGATGGCGTCCTTCCAGCCGCGGTGCTACGTACCGTTGGCCGGCGTAGGAGCTGCCGGGCTTTTGAGGGAAGGCGTAGCCGTACCCGGCCCTTTCTTCGTGGGCTTGGTGGGAAGGAGGGGGCATGGACGATTTTGAGGTGGACCAGGTGGTCCAGCGGGCCCTGGACCGGCTGACTCTTCTGGCGGAGACCACTACCGCTATGACCAGCACGCTCGACTCTTATGCCGCGGTGCGGCGGGTGTGCCGCATTCTGGTGCCCCAGCTGGCCGACTGGTGCGCGGTCGACCTGCTCGACGACGACGGCCGCCCCCGCAGGGTCAGCGTCGTCCACCGTGATCCCGGTCTGCTGCCGGTCGGCGGCCTGACCGGCCTGCTGCCCAATGTCCCGGAAAATCCGGTCGGTCCGCTCTCACGCGCGCTTATCGGCGCCGGCCCCCTGCTGGTGACCGCAGCCGACATCCCCAGTCCTGACAAGGCTGCCGATCCGCTGCACGCCTGTCAGCTCGAGGTGTTTCACCAGCTCGGCACCCACACCGCCGTGGTTGCCCCCGTACGCGCCCGCCGGCAGGTCCTCGGTGCCCTGACCATCGGCCGCTCCGCGAATCGCGCCCCTTTCACGGATGACGACCTCGCCATGATGGAGGACCTGGCCCACCGCATCGCCCTGGGCGTGGACAACGCCCGGCTGCACCGCGAGACCCAGCACATCGCCGAACGGCTCCAACGCTCCCTCCTGCCCGTCCTTCCTCGAACCGGCCCGCTGCAGATGGCCGCTCGTTACGCACCCGCCGCCGCCACCGCCGAAGTCGGCGGCGACTGGTACGACAGCTTCCCCCTGCCCAACGGCGGCACCACCATGATCATGGGCGATGTCACCGGCCACGACCTGCGCGCCGCCATCACCATGAGCCAGCTGCGCAACATGCTGCGTGGCATCGGCTGCGACCGCCAAGAACCCCCGGGGCACATCCTGCGCCGCCTCGACCTCGCTCACCAATCGCTTTATCCGCAGGCCACAGCCACCTGCCTGTACGCCCTCCTCGACCAGGACGACGACGGAGGCTGGACGCTCACCTACTCCAGCGCCGGACACCCACCACCCCTGCTGGTCACCCATGAAGGCGACACCCGCTATCTCAAAGGCGGTCGCGGCCTCCTCCTCGGCGTCGACCCCGACCTCCCGCGCAGCCATGCCACCGAAACCCTGCCCGCCCGCTCCACCGTGCTCATGTACACCGACGGCCTCATCGAACGCCGCGGAGAGGACCTCACCCACGGAATGACCCGCCTACGACAGCACGCCGCCGCCCTCGCCCGCGAAAACCTCGACACGTTCTGCGACGAACTCCTCGCCGGCATGGCCACCGACCACACCGACGACATCGCCCTCCTCGTCGCACGAACACCCACCCGATCACACCGCCCCAGGTGACCTCGCCACCGGCGGCCAAGGCACGGTACAGCTGCAGAACGATGCAGTTCCGCAGTCAGGACAGCAGAAGCTGAGAGAAGCCTGACCGGAAGGCACCGAAGGAACTGGCGGGGCGGCATGCGATGTCACTTGGTCGGCATCGACGTGAACCTGGCTTTCGGCGCGGCCGCCAACGGCGCCGTCGTCGGCCTGGCCACGCCGCACGGCTCTTCCAGGCCCAGGAGGCCGGCCCCACCGAGGACCAGTTGCGCCAGATCGCCGCCGGAGCCCTGGGCGAGGTCTACTTCCGCAACAACGGCCACCGCGCTCACGACCTCGAAGTCGAACTCACCGACCTCCTCGATCTCGAGGGCGCTGTCACGTTGTTGGGTGGGTAGTTGTCTGATGGTGCGTCGTGGTGTGGTGGAGCCGGTTCCGGGTGCTCAGGCCGTGGCGGGGAGGCCGGCGGCTCCGGTGATCTGCTCCCAGACTGCAAAGCGGACGGTCATTTCAGCGCGGTAGTGGTATGCGGACATCAGATGGCGGCGGGGCCGGAAGTGAGGTGAGATGCCGCTGAACGCGGACAGAAACCGCTGGGCTCCGCCCACGGAGCGGAAGTTTTTCATCGCCCGTTCGCGCTGCCTCGTTGGCTGGTGGCTGTTCTCCGCCCTGTTGTTCAGGCCCTTGTGTGAGCGGTGCTCCACGGAGGGCATGACCTCACGGTGGGCGGCGCCGTAGGAGCGGAGCTTGTCGGTGATGATCACTCTGGGCACCGTGAGGGTCTTCTTGAAGAGCCTGCGGAAGAAGCGTCGGGCTGCGGCCTTGTCCCGCCGGTTCTGCACGAGGATGTCGAGGACGTGCCCGTCCTGGTCGACGGCCCGCCATAGGTACTGCAACCGCCCGTTGATCTTGATGAAGACCTCGTCGAGGTGCCACTTGTCTCTGGGCTGGGGCTGCCGGCGGCGCAGAGCGCCTGCGTAGATCTGCCCGAACCTGCCGCACCAGCGGCGGATCGTCTCGTGGGAGACGACGATCCCGCGCTCAAGCATGAGCTCCTCGACCTCGCGGAACGACAGCGGGAAGCGGAAGTACAGCCACACGCAGTGGGAGATGACCTCGACCGGGTACCGGTGCCCCTTGTACGACGGCGACGCACTCCCCACAGACGATCCTTCCCAGCCCGATCAACCCGAAGATCATCCCATCGGTCAGCCAACGTGACAGTGCCCCAAGAACACCTGGCGCCAGACCTGCCACGAGCTGGGCATCAGCCCCCGCTGGATCCGGCCCTGGCGGCCGCAGACCAACGGCAAGGTCGAACGCTTCCACCGCACCCTGCTCGAGGAATGGGCCTACCAGCGGCCCTACACCTCAGATGCCGAACGCCAAGCAGCGTTTCCCGACTGGCTGGACTGGTACAACCACCACCGACCCCACACCGGCATCGGCGGCCACCCACCAGCCAGCCGCGTCACCAACCTCTCCGGTCAGCACAGGTGTAGCGGTGGCGCTGCCAAAACGGGTACGTCGTACCGATCGTGCCGCAAGCGCCTTCCCAGACGCAGTGTCCGGAGTAGCGCTCGTAGTCCCAGACCTCCTTGGCGAGGCGGGCCTGGGACATGGTGCCGTTGTTGAGCTCGAAGAGGCGCACCTCGCTGGTCTTGGTCGACCACGCGAGGACGGCGTCGGTGGTGAAGCTGAGGCCGGTCTCCTTGATGGCGTGGTTGACCTCCACCTGCCTGTCGGTCAGGTGCTTGCGGCCGCCGTAGGCGAGGATCATGTCCGTCACCGCGACGCTGTGCGGACTGAACCCGACTTTCACCGCCTTCGCTCCGGTGCTGACCTTCGGTCGGGGAGGCAGCTCGTTGCCGTCGGCCAGAGCCTTCTGTCCCGCCGGAGTCAGGTTCCAGATCGGATGCCGTTCGGTCTTGCCGTTCGTCAGGCTCGGATGGACGTAACGGCCGCTGGTCGAGCACGAACGGCTGCCTCCGGTCCAGGCTTCCATGACACTTCACATGTGGCGGGAGTCACAGCGGATGTAAAACCCGCCGACCGTGTGCGACGTCTTGTGGGTGTGAGATCAGCCAGAAAGGCACTGGGCGAGCTGGACGAGGAAGGTCTCGTCCAACTGGTGGCCAAGGGTGACCGTGCCGCGTTCGAGGAGCTGTACCGGCGTACGTCGCCGTGGATGGCCGTACGGCTGCAGCGTCGGTGCGCGGACGAGCAGATTGTCGCCGAGGTGATGCAGGAGACGTATCTGGCGGTGTGGCGCGCGGCGGCCGCGTTCGCCGGGACGGCGGTCGGGGGGACGGCCGTGGGCTGGCTGTGGACGATTGCGGCGCGCAGGCTCGTCGATGCGTTCCGGCGCAGGGCCCACCATGCGGAACCCCCACCCGCTGCCGCCTCGCGCCCCTTGGCGCCCGCCGCCGAGGAGGAGGCGCTCGCGGCGACCGTCGGGGGAGACGTCGGGGACGCGCTGCGGCGCCTCGCACCGGAGCTCAGACAGGTACTGCAGGCCATGGTGCTCGACGGACTGACCGTTCGGGAGACCGCGGTCCTGCTCGGGGTGCCCGAGGGCACGGTCAAAACCCGTGCCCGCCGGGCCCGGATGGCGATGCGGAAGGCGTTGACATGAGCGTGGAACACGCGTCGATGCGGATCGTCGACGGGTATGCGCGCGGCGATATGAACCTCGCCGCCGACGAGGTGTGGGCCCTGGAGGCCCATCTGGAGACGTGCCGGGTGTGCCGGGACCGGCTGTCGGCCGCCGTCGCGACGCGGACGCCGGCCGTGGTGACGCTGGTCGACACCGTGTGGTCCGGCCTCGGACCCCAGCTGGCCGCCGCGACCACAATGCCGCACCGACGGCGCCGATCGATGCAACTGGCGAGGTGGCTGACGCCCACGATGGTGCCGTGGCTGGCCATGGTCATGAGCGTGACACCGCTCGCGTTCCTGCTCGACCTGGTCGGCACCGGCTCTGACGAGGTGTCCCTGGTCCTGCTGCTCGCCCCGGTCCTGCCCGTGCTCGGCGTCGCGGCATCGTGGTCGCGCGGTCTGGACCCGGCGTACGAGCTGACGGCCTCCGTACCGAAGGCGGGGCTGTACTTGGTACTGCGACGCACCGCGTCCGTGCTCGCCGTGGTCATTCCCGCGTTGCTCGTGGGCGGCTATGTGGCGGGGGACACGGGGGCGACGGCCGCGCAATGGCTGCTGCCCTGTCTGGCCTTCACCTCGACGACCCTGGCGCTCGGCGGTGCCATCGGTGTGACCCGCGCTGCCGTCGCGCTGGTCGCTGTGTGGGCTGCCGTCATCGTGGCGCCGACGCTGGCCGCCGGCCGCACGACCTTCGCTCTGCAGACGGGCGGTCTGCCTGTGTGGGGGCTGGTCCTCGCGCTCGGCATCGGTGTCCTGATCGTCCGCAGGGGTGCGTACTCCGTGCTCGGAGCCCACCATTGACGGCCGGAAAGCCAGCCGCAAACGACGACTACAAGCCACCGGAAAGACCATCGGAAAGGACATGCATGATGCCCGCAATGAACGCGGCTGACATCGTGCCGACGACCTACACCTGGCAGATCCAGGCCACAGGGCTGAAGGTGAAGGCTGGCAGGAAACGGATGGCCGTCGACGGCCTCGACCTGTCACTGGGCACCGGCGTACACGGTCTGCTCGGCCCCAACGGGGCGGGCAAGACCACCCTCATCCGGGCGCTGGCCACCGTACTGCGCCCCGCCGGGGGCACTCTGGAGCTGCTCGGCGAGTCCGTAGGCGGCATGGGTGAGCACCGTGCGCTGCGCCGCCGAATCGGCTACCTGCCGCAGGAGTTCGGCTATTACAAGCGTTTTACCGTGCGCGAGTTCGTCGAGTACATGGCGTGGCTGAAGGAAGTACCCAAGGCAGAGATCCCCGCAGCGGTACAGCGCGCCGTGGAGCGGGTGGGTCTGGCGGATCGTGCCGACGAGCGGATGAAGGCACTGTCGGGCGGCATGGTGCGGCGGGTCGGCATCGCCCAGGCCATCGTGAACGACCCGTCGATCCTGCTGCTGGACGAGCCGACGGTCGGTCTGGACCCGGCGCAGCGGCTGCGTTTCCGCGAGCTGCTGCAAGAGCTGGGCACGGACACCTGTGTGCTCGTCTCCACCCACCTGGTGGAGGACGTGGCCGCCGCCTGCACCGACGTGGTGCTCTTCGCCGAGGGCCGACTGGTCTTCCAGGGCACCCCCAACGAGCTGGCCGCCGCGGGTGGTCCCGAGCACGTGGGCGACAGCCCACTGGAACGCGGCTACTCGGCCCTGCTCCAGGGTCCCGAGCAGGGAAGGGGCGCCTGGTGAACGCACGTGTCCTGCGCACCGAACTGAAGCGCTCCGTCGCCCCCTGGGCCAGCGCCCTGGTCCTGACGAGTGCACTGGCGTTCTTGTACTTGGTGGACGGCGCGTGGTGGAGGGGCAGCACGGCGTGGACGGCCCAGTGGACGTCACTGGCCCTGACCACCCGCGGCCTGCTGTTCTACCTGTGGCCGATCGCCGTGGGGCTCGGCGCGCTGCAGGGATTGCGCGATCACCGCTCGAAGATGTCTGAGCTGCTGACGAGCACGCCGCGGCCCGCCTGGCACCGGGCAGCCACGATGGCCGGCATGACGGCGATCGCACTGGTATCGGCCTTCGCGCTCCTCGTCCTCGTCGGCGCGGTCCAGGTGCTCGCCAACACCGAGTACACACACCTCGGGTGGCTGCCGATCTCACTGGTGGGAGCCCTCTCTCTCGCCGCGGGGGCGGTGCTGGGCATGGGAGTCGGGCGGACCCTGCCATCCGCGCTCACCCCTCCCGCGCTAGCCATGGGCACCTTCGTGTTCTCGGCTCTGATGCACATGTCGTTGGGCCGGACGCAGACGCACACGGCGTCGGGCATCCCGGTCGCGGAACCCAACCAGGTCTCGCTGCTGTCCCCGGCGGTACAGGAGGTGCGGAACGCACTAGTCACGCTCTCCGCATCCGTGCATATCGGGCAGACGATCTGGCTGCTCGGCCTGGCCGCGACCGGTTTCGCTCTGCTGGCCGCCACCACCTCGCGCACCCGGCTGATCGCCCTGACGCCACTGTTGGCAGGCGCGGTGATCGCCCTGCTCGTCCTCCCCTCCGACTCGCGCCGGATGTACGTCATCGACAAGGCCGCCGCGGAGCTGGTATGCGACGGCCCGGTATGCGTAACGAAGATGCACCAAGGGCAGCTCGCTGGATTGGCGGGGCCCGGCAAGGAGGCGCTGCGCCTGCTGCACGACGCCCTGGGCGGCCAGGCCCCGGCCTCAGTCCGGGAGAACACCACCGTACTGCCGGACGGCTCCACGCCCCGATGGTCCCGGGAAACCGTGCTCTTCGACTTCGACGAGGACATCATCGCCGCCGCCGAGGGCGAGGAGCTGACCTGGGCCCTGATCGCCAAGGGCATGGTGCCGGGGTGTGACCCTGTCGGCTGGAGCGGCTTCGGAGAGGACGATTTCGCACGAACCGTCGCGGTGGGCTGGGTCTTCGGTGACCTCAGGTCACTTCCCGGCGCAGGGCCGGCAAGCCTGCGTCGCGAGGCCGACGCCGAGGCCCGCCCGGTATGGAGAGAGCTCGAGGCGCTTCCGCGGGACGGGCAGCGCGCGCGGATCAACGCGATGCGCGCCGCCGCCTTCTCCTGCAAGGGCGACGCGTTCGACGCGCTGAAGGGCGGTGCGTCCCAGTGAGATGGCTGATGCTGTACGCACGCTCCCGGCAGGTGCCCGCGTCGCTCGCCGCAGTGGTGATCAGCACGGTGGCGGTGTGGGCGCTCGCCCGGGACGGCAGCGGAGAGCCGTGGGACCCGCGGCCCCCCGTGCTCGTCCTCGCCGCGGCGGCGATGGCGGTCTCGACCGGGCTCAGCGGGCAGGACCTCGCACTGGACCGGACGGCCGCGATCCGCTGGGCACCCCGCAGGGCGGCGCACGTACTGCTCAGCAGCGGGATCGTCGCCACGGTGCTGCTGACCGTGCAAGCGGTGAGCGAGGACATGGCCACGACCGCGTTCGTCGTACAGGACAGCGCGGGCCTGATGGGACTGGCCGCCCTGGGCGCGACACTCTCGGGCGGGCAATTCGGGTGGACACTGCCGTTCGCCTGGCTCGCATTCTCGTTCTTCGCCCCACCCGCCACGAGTATGCCGATGCAGGTGGCGACCTGGATGCTGCTACCACCTGGCACGGCGGTGGGCACCTGGACGGCCCTCGTCCTCATGATCGCCGGCACCACGGCCTACGCTCTGGCGGGGCCGAGACGGTAGCCGATCCGGACGGTCGAAGACGGAGCGCCGTTCGGACAAGATCGGCGACAGCTTGTGAGCAACTGTGCACAGGTCGGACGATGGCGGTAGTCACCTGCGGTCCACGGGTGGCATGGCGGCCACATCGTCACGAAGTCGGGAGCGGCGGGAGTCGGGCGCCACCATCAAGGTCCGGCCGAGCTGGACGCGCTGCAGCAGCCGCGTGTAGCTCCGCACCTCGGGGCCGGGCTCAGCGAGGTAGGTGCCCTCGAGCCCGGGCCGTCAAGACCCAGGAAGGACCTCCACACCAGTCAGGTCCTCGGGTATGGATTTCACGGTGAGGATGACCTCTTGGTCGCGGGCGGCTTCCTTGATGTTGTACGCGAGCTTCAGCGCCTTCTCCAGCTCCGGCCGCGTCTTGATCCGGGTGGAGATCTCCTCGGAGAAGATCCGCTTGAAGGCCGGTTCGAGTGCGGCGAGTTGGGAAAGGAGTTCCTGCTGGACCGTCGAACAGCGGGCGTACCTGATCCGGATCGGGCTTGGCCGTTGCGACGGCCGGTGAAACTTCGACGGGCGGGCTCGCCTTCCACGACCGCCCGAGCCGCGGTCCTCGGGGACGGTCACTCCTAGTTCCTCGCGGAGCGCGGGGAGGAGCATGAAGTGGACGGTGTGTTACCTCGCTACGCGCTTCCCGCTCCGAGTGCGGCAGGCGCTGCACGCCGGGGCTTCGCGCTTCGGACAGTCGTTTCATTTTCGTGCGTTAGCTGCTTGATCGGGCGTCAGGTCCACCCCCGTGGTCGTCAGAACCGTCTCGCACAGCATTCTGGTTTTGCGAGGGGTTCTGCGAACGGCGACCTGCGGATTCGGTGTTCGCAGATCACTGACCATTGCTCATTTGTGAAAATCACGCAGCACCCGGCCGTAGCCGCTGCGCTCGGGTACGCGGGCCGGACCGTTCCGTGTACAAAAGTCCCGGCCGCGCCTGGCGGTTCAGCCTGTAAGGGTGTTGAGCCAGCCGGTCAGCAGACGGTTGATTTCCTCGGGACGTTCCTGCTGGATCCAGTGGCCGCAGCCCTCTACGAGGTGGGAGGCGGTCAGGCCTGGGAGGGTGGTAGGGAAGGCGTCGATAGCGTCGGACATCCAGGTGGTGGAGGCGTCCAGGGCACCGCCGATGAACAGGGACGGCTGCTTGATCGGGGCGCCGCAGTGGGGGGCGAGATCTTCCCAGTCGCGGTCCATGTTGCGGTAACGGTTGAGGGCGCCGGTCAGACCCGTGCGCTCGAACTCCCCAGCATAAATGTCGAGATCGTCCTCGGTCAGCCATACCGGAAGAATGCCGGCGGGAAAACGGTCGCGCAGCTGGCCGCCGTGGGCGATGAAGTGGGGGTCGGGCTCGCCCTGGGCGGGCATCGTGTCGGCGGACAGGGCCGCGTAGAAGCCCGCGAGCCAGCCCCGCACGTCGGGCTCGATCT
>NZ_JBIRHK010000031.1:0-37376 GCF_044328485.1 Streptomyces sp. NPDC017936
GACTACCCGGTCGAACGCATGATGCGCGACGCCAAGATCACCCAGATCTACGAGGGCACCAACCAGGTCCAGCGCATCGTCATGGCCCGCAACCTCCCCTGACGGCTGCCGCACCCGGTCCGACGTGCGCGGACGACGGCCCCCGGCGGTGCGCCGGGGGCCGTCGTGCCGCCGCCCGATGGCGCGCGGGGGCGAGGAGGCGTACCACGGAAGTGCACGGGGAGCCCGCTTTCCGGGCCCCACCTTCCGTCCTCCCCAGGAGGAGCCATGACCCAGCCCGCGAGCACGACCCCCATGAGCAAGGAGATGCAGGACTGCGTCGAGGCCTGCATGTCCTGCCACACCATGTGCGAGGAGACCATGAGCTCCTGCCTGCAGATGGGCGGCCAGGCCCAGATGCAGATCATGCGCGCGCTCATGGACTGTTCGGAGACCACCCGCATGTGCGCCGACATGATGATGCGCCGGTCGCCGATGGCGACCGAGATGTGCGCGATGTGCGCCAAGGCGTGCGACATGTGCGCCGAGGCGTGCATGTCCATGGCGGACGACGCGCAGATGATGCGCTGCGCCGAGGCGTGTCGCCGTTGTGCCGAGATGTGCCGCGCGATGGCGGGCGCGACCATGTGACCGCTGCCTGAAAGCGGTCGAGGGCACCCCCGCGGGTGCCCTTGACCGACCCGCCCGTCAGTTGCCCGAGACCGTGACCTTCTCGTCGTTCTTCAGCTGCTCGACCAGCTGCTTCACCTTCGTCTTGTCCCAGACGAGGTTGCTGCCGGAGGAACCGGAGATCGGCATGTTCATCGACTTGCCGTCGCCGCTGTTGACGCCCTTCATCGCGAAGAACATCGACGCCAGGTCGTACAGGCCCATGTCCTTGTCGACGATCAGGGAGTCCAGGCCCGCGCCCATGGTCGGGTAGAGCTTGAACGGGTTGAGGACCGTGCCCGGCGTGGCCACCTGGTTGGCCAGGGCCGCGAGGAACTTCTGCTGGTTCTTCGTGCGGTCGAGGTCGGAGCCCGCGAGCGCGTACCGGGTGCGGACGAAGGCGAGGGACTCCTCGCCGTTCAGCGTCTGCTTGCCCTTCTTGAAGTCGGCGCCGGACTTGGTGTCCTTGATGTCCTGCGGGATGTCGATCTCGACACCGCCGACCGCGTCCACGATGTTCGCGAAGCCGGCGAAGCCGATCTCCACGTAGTGGTCGATGCGCAGACCGGTGTTGAACTCGACCGTGCGCACCAGCAGTTCGGGGCCGTCCTCCGCGTACGCGGCGTTCAGCTTGGTGTGCCGGCCCGTGCCCTCGTACCGCTTGCCGGACTCCGAGCCGACGAACGACGGTATCTCCACGTCCGAGTCGCGCGGCAGGGAGATCAGGGTGTCGCCGTTGGAGCCGGTGTGCAGGATCATCATCGAGTCCGTGCGCTTGCCCTCGGCGGAGCCGGTGTGCAGCTCCTTCTTCTCCTCCGCGGACATGCCCTCGCGGCTGTCGGAGCCGACGATCAGGTAGGTGGTGCCCTCGCCCCCCTCGGGCCGGTCGATGACCTTCGACAGGTCGACCTCGCGCTGGAGCTTGGAGTCGGCCCAGAAGTACGTGGCGACGGTCGTCACGGTCAGCACGGTCACGACGGTGATCGCGGTCCACTTGATGCGGCGCCGCCAGTTCGGCGCGGGGCGCGGACCGCGGCCGTACGCGTCACCGGGGCCGGCGGGGCCGCCCCCGCCGGAGCCGCCGTAGACCTGGCCCGTGTTGTAGCCGCTGTCGTATCCGGTGTTCTGCGCGTTCGTGAAGTCGCCGTACCCCCGGCCGTCGACGTACGACGGCTGCGGGGGGACGCCGGGTGCGCTCGGCGGGGCGGGCCGGCCGCGGCGGACCTGCCGCATCACGCGCGCGCCCTCGGGCGTTGCGCTCGCGCTGCCGCTTCCGTACCGGGAGCCGCGGTTGTCGTCGGACGATCCCTCGGGCCACTCGTTCATGCGCCCCAGTGTGCCGGTCAGGGCCGTACGGCTTACAGGGTCGTCGAGGAATCAGGGCCCCGCTGTGGCCAAGCTGACACAAAGTCCCGGCTTGTCCCCCTCGGCATAAGGTGGAGGACATGACAGACCAGGTCACCGCAGCGGAGTCGGACGCCTCGGGCATCCCGGGCAAGCCCACCTCCGCCTCCCGCACCACGCTCAGCCACATCATGACCCACAACGACACCAACCTCCTGGGCACGGTGCACGGCGGTGTGATCATGAAGCTCGTCGACGACGCGGCGGGCGCCGTGGCCGGCCGGCACTCCGGCGGTCCCGCCGTCACCGCGTCCATGGACGAGATGGCCTTCCTGGAGCCGGTGCGCGTCGGTGACCTCGTCCATGTGAAGGCCCAGGTCAACTGGACCGGGCGGACCTCCATGGAGGTCGGCGTACGGGTGCTGGCCGAGCGCTGGAACGAGTCCACGCCGCCCACCCAGGTCGGCTCCGCCTACCTCGTCTTCGCCGCCGTCGACGCCGACGGCAAGCCGCGTCGGGTGCCGCCGGTGATACCGGAGACCGAACGGGACAAGCGGCGCTGCCAGGAGGCCCAGATCCGCCGCACCCACCGGCTGGCCCGCCGGCGGGCGATCATGGAGCTGCGGGAGCGGCGGGCGGCCGAGGGGTTCGACGACTGACCCGGCCGCTCAGGGGCACCTCGCCTCGTTCCCCCGCACCACCCCGAACTCGCCCTGTCCCGGCTCCCGCGCCCGCACCTTGCGCACCTGCCGGAAGTCGGCGCCGGCCGTCACCCTCAGCGTCGGCCCGAGGCCGGGCAGGGGCCGCAGCCGGCTGCCGGGGAGGGCCGCCGCCAGGGACCTCGCGGAGCGGTCCCAGCGCGGGTCGTAGGTGATGACCGTGTGCCGGACGGTGCGGTCGGGCGCCGGGGTCGGGCGGCCGCTGGTACGGAAGCCGGTGGCCGCCAGCGCCGCGTCCACCCGGGTGGCCAGGCCGGCGGTGGGGGTGCCGTTCTCGACCTGGACGTGGATCCGGCGCGGGTCCACCTCGACGCCCGTCGCCGCGCCGCGCTTGCGCACCGAGGCGAGGGGCTTGTCGTCGCGCAGCGACCTGAACAGCTGCTCCGCCTTGACCGGGTCCCACTTCACGGTCGAGCCGATGCCCTTCACGACGTGTCCCATCTGGGCGACGGGGACGGTCGTGAACTCGGAGGAGGACGGGGAGAAGGTGCGCATCGCGCGGCCGAGGGCGAGGAGCTCGTCGGCGCCGAAGCCGCGGTCCGCCCGCACCGAGCCCAGCACGGCCCGCGCCACGTCGCGGAACCTCAGCGGGTTCAGCAGGACGCCGGAGGAGGTGGCCCGGTCGACCAGCGCCGCCAGGAAACGCTGCTGGCGCCTCATCCGGCCGAAGTCGGAGTCGGCGTCGAGGTGCCGGGAGCGGACGTACTGGAGGGCCTCGCCGCCCTTGAGGGTGTGCGTGCCGGGCGGGAGGTCCAGGCCGGTGTACGCGTCCTTGAGGGGCAGCGCCGTGCAGACCTTCACCCCGCCGAGGACGTCCACCGTCTTCATGAAGCTGGTGAAGTCGACCTCCAGGTAGTGGTCGATCTTCACACGGGTCATGTGCTCGACCGTCCGCACGGTCAGCTGCGGGCCGCCCTCCGCGTACGCGGCGTTGACCCGCAGCGGGTGGCCCCGGTGGGTCCTGCCGGTCGTCCGGTCGGTGTGCGGGGGCGTCTCGGCGTAGGAGTCGCGCGGCAGGCTCACCACGCTCGCCCGTTTCCGGTCGTCGGAGATGTGCACGATCATCAGGGTGTCCGTGCAGTGGCAGGGCGCCCCGCCCAGCCGGTAGCGCCGGCGCTCCTGCTCGGTGATCCTGTCGCGGCCGTCGGTGCCGACCAGCAGCACGTTCATGCCGTGACCGGCCCGGGGGCGGTTCTTCATGTCCTTGAAGGGGTCGACGCGGGCGATGTCCGCGTCGAGACCGGCGACCACCGAGTGGCCGATGCCCGCGGAGGCCAGGACGACGACCGACAGGGTCATCGCCGCCCGCATGGCCCAGCGGGGCCGCTTCCTGCGCAGGGGGTGCACCGGACGGCGCGGCGGCCGGGAGGCGGGGGACCGGGTCGGGATCGGGGACATGCGGGTCACCTCCGGGCGACGGCCGTACGAGGGGGAGCCGTGAGCACCGTAGGCCCATACGATCTGCAGTCCGGGGCAGCACACCCGGCGGGGCGCGAGCGTGTCCCCCGTTCGCGGTAACGTGAGCCCCCTATGAACGCCAAGTCCGACGTGCAGCTCCCCGCCGTGTCCGTCATCATGCCCGTCCTCAACGAGGAGCGGCACCTGCGCGGAGCCGTCCAAGCGATCCTCGCGCAGGAGTACGCCGGCGAGATGGAGGTCGTGATCGCCCTCGGTCCGTCCACGGACCGCACGGACGAGATCGCGGCCGAGCTCGTCGCCGAAACCGCGTCCCACGGGAACAAGCGCGTGCACACCGTCCCGAACCCGACGGGGCGCACGCCCGCCGCGCTCAACGCCGCGATCAAGGCCTCGCGCCATCCGGTCGTGGTCCGCGTCGACGGGCACGGCATGCTCTCGCCGAACTACATCGCCACCGCCGTACGGCTCCTGGAGGAGACCGGCGCGCAGAACGTCGGCGGCATCATGCACGCCGAGGGCGAGAACGACTGGGAGCACGCCGTCGCCGCCGCCATGACCTCGAAGATCGGGGTCGGCAACGCCGCCTTCCACACCGGCGGTCAGGCCGGCCCCGCCGAGACCGTCTACCTCGGCGTGTTCCGGCGCGAGGCCCTGGAGCAGCAGGGCGGCTACAACGAGGAGTTCATCCGCGCGCAGGACTGGGAGCTGAACTTCCGCATCCGTGAGGCGGGCGGGCTGATCTGGTTCTCGCCGGAGCTGAAGGTGTCGTACCGGCCGCGCCCCAGCGTGCGGGCGCTCGCCAAGCAGTACAAGGACTACGGCCGTTGGCGGCACGTCGTCGCCCGCTACCACGAGGGCTCCATCAACCTGCGCTACCTCGCCCCGCCCACCGCGGTGTGCGCGATAGCCGCCGGGCTGGTGGTCGGCGCGGCCCTCACCCCGCTCGGCTTCGTCGTCCCCGGCGGCTACCTCGCGGCGATCGCCGCCGGGTCGGTGCCGGCCGGCCGGGGGCTGCCGCTGAAGGCCCGGCTGCAGATCCCCGTCGCGCTGGCCACCATGCACATGTCGTGGGGCTGGGGCTTCCTGACCAGCCCGAAGTCGCTGGCGAAGAGGGTCATCGCCTCCCGCCGCCCGGCGGTCCTCGGCTCGCGCTGAGCACCGCCGGACCGGACCCGGACTACCAGGTGTAGTCCGGGTCCACGTGCATGCACTGGCTGGTGTCGGAGGCGTTCATCGTCTGCGCCGACTCCGGGGTCCTGTCGTCGGTCTCCTCGGCCGCCGGCCGGTACGCCGAGCCCGACCGCCAGTCCGCGCCGACGAACAGGGTGACGCCGGAGACGTCGGTGGACCTCGTCACCTGGCTCGCCGGGATGCCGAGGACCTTCGCCACCCGCTGGGCGTCGCCCTGGAGGTCGGCGCTCGGGTAGCGGATCACCGTCCTGTCCTCGGCCGTGGCCGGCGAGGTGTCCGCCACGGCCCGGGCGAAGCCCTTCCCGGCCAGCAGCTGCTTCACCGCCGTCGCCCGCCCGCGCGCCGCGCCCAGCGCGTCGGTGTAGGTGCTGTTGTGGACCTGGACGGCGATCTCGCCGTCCGGGGCGGCCGGGTCCGTGGCCGTCGGTGACGGGCTCGCGGAGGGGGCGGCCTTCTCGGTGTCCTTGCCGTCGAGCGCGATGTCCTCGCGGACCAGCCGGAACAGCTTCGCCGCGTCCTCGGTGGGCTCCACGCGGCTGCCGACGTAGCGGTTCGGCATCGTCGTCATGGTGATGCGCTCGGTCGGCACCTTCTGGAGCTCGTTCGCCAGGTCGTACATCTTCTTGATGCTGTCCAGGCCGTCGTCGACGGTGATCGCCTCCGTGGCCGCCTCGGCGAGCTTGCGCAGCGCGTTCGGGTTGGACAGCTTGGCCTCGGAGCGCAGCTGACGGACCATCGAGTTCATGTACATGTGCTGCGCCTTGGCGCGGGCGAGGTCGGTGTCGTCCTCGAAGCCGTAGCGGGTGCGCAGCCACTGGAGGGCCTGCCGGCCCTTGATGTCGTGCGTGCCCTCCTCCAGCTTCAGTCCGGAGCCCTTGCCGTCGCTGGTGTGCGAGTAGACGTTGGCGTCCACGCACACCGGTACGCCGCCGATCGCGTCCGCCATCGACACCACGCCGGCGAAGTCGATCATCATGAAGTGGTCGATGTGGATGTCCGTGAGCTTCTCCCACGTGGCCACGGTGCAGCCCGGGCCGCCACGGCCGAGGGACTCGTTCGTCATCGCCCGGGTCCGCGCCGCGTACACGGTCCCGTCGTCGGGGTCGGTGCACTTGGGTATGTCCAGCAGCGTGTCGCGCGGCATGCTGACCACCGACATGTTGCTGCGGTCCGCCGACACGTGCAGCAGCATCTGGACGTCCGCGAGCGGGGTGCCGCCGAAGGTGTCCCGGGCGCCGCCGAGCTTCTGGTTCTCCGCGGTGTCCCGGGCGTCGGAGCCGATCAGCAGGATGTTCAGCGCCTTCTGCCCGGCCGCGTTGGCCTTGGTCTCGGCCGCCCGGTCCTTGGCGTCGCCCAGGTTCAGGTCCTCGCTCTTGATGTTGGCGTTCAGGTGCTCGTAGTAGAGGTAACCCGCACCCGCGCCGCCGAGTATCACCAGCGACAGCACCGTCGCCGACCAGCGCAGCACACGCCGTCTGCGCCGTCTGTTCCCGCCGCCGCCCGCTCCGGAGTCCCCGTCGCCGCCGTCGTGTCCGTCCTCGGACGCGTCCTGGTCCGCCGTCGTCGTGGACGTCGCGTCCTCGACCTCGGGAGCGCTCCCCCGCACACTGCTCCGCGCCACTTCCCCTGCCCTCCCCGCCGTGCGCCTGACACGGGCCCGTCCCGCGTCAAGTCAGACGCACGACGGGCCCGCAGGGTTACCTACTTGGCGATTACTTGGCGCACTCGACCTTGTCCGCCGTGGACTTCTGCACCGTGTCCGGCACCTTCGTCGCGGCCGTCATCGAGACGCCCGCGCCCTTGAAGTCCTTGCCCAGGGTCAACGTCATCGTCGGCAGCCCCTGGGCGTTGTCGACGCTCTCGCCCGGCTTCAGCGCGGTCCCGGGCAGCCCCATGATGGCGGCGAGCTTGCGGGCCTGGTCGGCCTGGTCGGGCGCGTACTCGAGCGTCGTCTTGCTGAGTTCGGCGGGCGCGTTGCCCGCGTTCTCGGACTTCGTCACGCCCTCATCATTCTGCAGCCAGCTGAGAGTCTCCTGTGCGCTGCCGGCCGGGGCGCCGCCGTTCATCACCCGCACCCGCACCTCGGAGGCCGCGGACTGGGTGCCCTTCAGACGGGCCGCCGCGGCCGAGGCCGCCGCGTCCTTCGACGCCTGCTCCTTCTGCTTGACCTCGGTGAAGGAGACGTCGTCCTTGATCATCTGGAAGACGGTGGCGGAGTCCGCCTCCTTGAGGACGACCGTGGACTTCACCGTCTCGGCCGGGTTGTCGACCACCGGGACGGTGGTGAAGGTCAGGTTCTTGGTGTTGAGCTTGCCCAGCTCCAGCCCGAGGTCCTTCAGCTTGCCGATGCTGTCGAGCTGGGAGTCGACGGTCAGCGCCTCGGTGCCCGCCTCCGCCAGTTTGATCATCTTGCTGGGGCTGGTGAGCGTGTCGTTCGACTTCAGCTTGCGCATCAGCGAACTGAGGAACTGCTGCTGGATCTGGATCCGGCTCAGGTCGCCGCCGAAGCCCACCGAGTGCCGGGTGCGCACGTACGCCAGCGCCTGCTCGCCCTCGATGGTGTGCGTGCCCTTGGACAGCTTCAGGTGCGAGTCGGGGTCGTCGATGTCCTTGGCCAGGCACACCTCGACCCCGCCGACCGCGGTCGTCAGCGTCTTGACCGCGTTGAAGTCGGCGACCATGAAATTGTCCGCCTGGATCCCGGTCAGCTCGGTGACCGTGCGCACGGTGCAGCTCGGCGTACGGCCCCCCTGGCCGAGGCTGGTGTTGAAGCGGACGTTCTGCGTGCCCGCGATGACCTTCGTGGAGCCGTCCTCCTGCGCGGTCGGGCAGTCCGGGACGTCCACGATCAGGTCGCGCGGGATGCTCAGCGCGGTCGCGTTCGTCCGGTCCTTGGAGACGTGCAGCAGGATCGTGGTGTCGGCGTGGCCGACGCTGCCGGAGTCGCCGTAGCCCTCGTTGCCCGAGCCGGTGCGCTTGTCGGTGCCGATCAGCAGGATGTTGATCGCCTTGTCCTTGTTGAAGCCACCGGTGCTCGCGCCGTCGTCGGAGACGGACGTGATGTTGTCGTTGAGGTGCTCCAGGTAGAGGTAGGCCGCACCGGCGGTGCCCACCAGGGCGAAGGCCGTGATCCCGCCGGTCCACAGCACGATCTTCTTCGCCTTCGACTTCTTCTTCGCCGGCCGGCGACCGCGCCGCCCGGGGGTCGGCTCCTCCGGCGCGCTCCGGCGCCGGCGCTGCTCCGGCACCTCCGGGGTCGTCCGGTCCGGAGCCGTCGTGCGGCCGCCGGACGCGTCCGCGTCCGCCCCGCCGGATTCCCGGCGACGGGACGGCGGCTTGCGGGGTCCGGGGACCGCCGACTGCGGTGTGGAAGGAGTCAGTCGCAGTTCGTATTCACCGGTGTCCGGATTGAGCACCCACTGGTCTGCGGGATCGATGTTGTCCGCCCGCCCACGGCCTTGCGCGTCCACGGTTGTCCGAATCCTCCGTCGGGGCCACGCGGCGCCTTTCCCCCCTCAAAGGCGCTCGGGTCTCGGTCACACAGTGCACGACCCCAGGACGGTCCTCTGGCCCGGTGCACCGGATCGCTCACACTATCCGCCCAGTTCGGCGTGGGGCGACGGCGGTGACGAAATCCACGTCCCTACAACAGGGCAATCCCCCTCATTTCCTTTGAACGGAGTTCGGAGGAACACATGCCCTTGGGAAGCGCTTTACCCGCAGGCCCCGCGACCTACTCATCCGCAGGTGTCCTCGGCGGCCGTGTTCCCGCGGAAAGTGGGCGACGGCGGCGTCGGCGTACCGGACGCACGGTGACCGGACGACTTCGCGGAGCCGGAATTCGGGGAGCCGTCCGGCGCGACGGAAACGGGTGCGTCCGTGCGCAGCAGTTCGAAGAGCCTTTCCGCGTCCGGCTCCACGAGTTGGTCGCGATTGGCGTTGTAGACGTACGACTCCCGGGGAACGGTCAGGAACTGCACGTGGTCGGTGGGGACGTCGCGCAGACCGCGCACGAGTTCGTACAGCCCGCGCAGGCTCGCCAGGTCCGGGTCGGTGGTGAGGGAGGAGGTGGCCGCGTCCAGGACCGGGTAGAGCTTCACCGGGTTCAGCAGGACGTCGTCGCTCTGCACCTTGTTGACGAGCGCCCCGAGGAACCGCTGCTGCCGTTCCATGCGGTCGGTGTCGCTGCCGTTGCCGAGGGACTTGCGGACGCGGACGTACCCGAGGGCCTGCTCGCCGTCGAGCGTGACCCGCCCCGCGGGCAGCCGCAGCTTGGCGTCCTTGTCCCGTATGGGCTCCTCGACGCACACCTCGACCCCGTCGACGGCGTCGACCATGTCCTTGAAGCCGCTGAAGTCGACGACGACGTGGTGGTCGATCCGGATCCCGGTCAGCTTCTCCACCGTCCGGATCGTGCAGGCCGAACCGCCCGTCTGGAAGGCGTAGTTGAACATCGCGAACATCGGCTCGGTCCGTGAGCCGTCCCTCCGCCGGCAGCCGGGCACGTCCACCATCAGGTCGCGGGGCAGGGAGACGGCGGTGGCGCTGCGCCGCCCGGCCGACAGGTGCAGCAGGATCGTGGTGTCCGACCGCGCGGTCCCCCGGTCGCGCCCGTACCTGCCGTTGTCGGGCCCCGAGCGCGAGTCCGACCCGATCAGCAGGACGTTCTGCGCGTCCTTCACCAGCGCGGTCGGCCGCTCCTTCGCGTACCGCGCGAGTTCCGCCGCGGCGGCCTCGTCGGGCGTGATGTTCCCGTCGAGCTTCGCGTACACCAGCCACCCCGCCGCGCCGGTCCCGGCGAGGAGCACGGCCGCCGCCCCCACCCCGTACCGCGTCCACCGCCGGCGCCGCCGCCGCGCGAGCCCCGCCCCGTGCGCGAAGGCCCCGCCCTGCGGCCCGAGGGGCCCGGATCCACCCGCGGTACGTCTCACGCCGGAACCCGCCCCTCCTGCTCGCCGGACGAACGTGGCGTCTCGCCAACGCCTCGTGCTGCTCCTCCGACGATGGCGCGAGCGGGGGGCGGGCGCGGGTGGGGATGGGCCGAACGGGTGACGTGGGGGCGTGGCCCACCCGGTCCCGGCCGGCCGCCGCTCCTGGTCCGCCGTGGTGCGTGCCGCCCTGGGTTCGCCGTGGTGTGGGCCGCCCTGGGTTCGCCGTGGTGCGTGCCGCCCGGGGTTCACCGGGCTCTCGGGCCGCCGGGCCGAGCGGGACCCGGGCCGCCGGGCCGTCGGGACGAGCCGGACCCGGGACGTCGGCCGGGTCCGGCCCTACCGGGCCGTCGCCGTGACCCGTTCGCTGTCGATGCGCCGGGCCACCGTCTCCTCGTCCGCCCGGTCCAGGTTCGGGCAGAGGACCACGGAGCCGCCGTCGGCCAGCGGGGCGTAGAGGCCGGCGCTGAGGCCCGCCCAGGTGTCGTACGGCAGGGCCGACAGCAGGCGGGAGCCGGGGCCGGTCAGGCCGAGGTCCGCCGCGTCGGCGCGGGCGCGCTCCACGATCTCCGCGCCCGTGTACTCCGCGCCGGCCACGATCAGCGCGGGCTCCTCCGGATCCACGGGCGCGTAGGCGCGGAAGCGGTCCCCGTGACCGGGGACGTCCACGGCGTAGTCGGCGTACCCCTCCGGCGGAGCCGGGACGAACCGCCGGCCGAGCGGCGCGAGGGAGAGCGCGTACCGCTCGCCCCGGCAGGCGAGCCCCGCCTCGAAACGACCGGGCCCGGCCACGACGTGATCGGCGCGCGCGGGATCCCCGCCCACGTCGGCGACGACCCCGACCGACGAACAGGCCAGCAGCCACACCGCCGTCTGCCAGTGCGCGGGCAGCAGCAGCGCCACCCGGTCGCCGGGCTCGGCGGACAGGCCGTCCTGGAGGAGGTTCGAGGTCTTGGCCACCCAATTGGCGAAGGTGGCGACGGACAATTCGACCCGCTCACCGGTGGCGTCGTCGTAGAAGGTCACCAGCGGGCGCGCGGGATCCGCGGCGAGCGCGGAACGCAGCAGGTCGGCAGGGGTGCGGTCGGTGGCTGTCACCTGCGCAAGCGTACGCGCCGCGAACGCCGAACACCGGCCCCGACGCCACCGGTTCGGCCGAACGCGGTCCGACGGCCCGTCAGTTCCCCGATGTGCGCGGACGTGGGGCGATGCCCACGATCAGTGGCATGCGTGGATTGCTTGCTTCTTCGATCGGCGTCACCTGTTCGGCGGCCCTCGCCCTTTCGCCGACGCCGCCCGCCACCGCGGCGACGGCCCGGCCGGCGCCGGCCGCGGACACGGTACCCGCCGCGGTCCGGGCCACGAGCCCCCTCGCCGCTCCCTCCGGCAGCACCCGGTCGCTGCCCCTGACCCCCCTCGCCCGCGACCGCGCGACCGGCGGCGCGGACCGGGGCCTGACCCGCAGGGAGGTCGCCCCCTTCTCCCTGCTCGGCGTCGTCTGGGACGACCCGGACACCGCGCTGCACGGCCGGGTCGAGGTCCGCACCCGCGCCACCCGCACCGGCGCCTGGTCCGGGTGGCGGGACCTCGAGACCCACACCGCCGAGCACGGCGCCGACCCGGACACCTCCGAACACGCCTCGGGCCGCGTCCGCGGCGCCACCGCCCCGCTGTGGGTGGGCGACTCCGACGGCGTGGAGGTCCGCGTGACCGCCGCGGCCGGAGCGCGTGCGGAGGACACCGCCCGCGGCCCCCGTACGGGGCCGGCGGCCGGCCCGCTCCCCTCGGGCCTGCGCCTGGAACTGGTCGATCCCGGCACGCCGGCCCGAGCGGCGGACGTCCCCGGCCGCGCGCCCGCCGGCGCGCCCCACGGCCGCGCCCTCCCCGTCGGCGCCCCCGTCCCCGCCGACGCCCAGGCGGCCGCGACGGCCTCCGTGCTCCCCGCCCTCGACCGCGCCGCCACCGAACGCGAGTTCCTCGCCCTGTACGGCGCCACCCTGACGGACGCCCAGAAGGCGAAGCCGTACATCGGACCCCGCCCACGCCTCGTCACGCGCCGCGGCTGGGGCGCCGACGAGAAACTGCGGGAGAGCGGTTTCCGCTACACGACGAAGGTCAAGGCGGCCTTCGTGCACCACACGGTCTCGGGCAACAACTACACGTGCGCCCAGGCGCCGTCGGTCATCCGCGGCATCTACCGCTACCACGTCAAGAGCATGGGCTGGCGGGACATCGGCTACAACTTCCTCGTCGACAAGTGCGGGAACATCTACGAGGGCCGCGCCGGGGGCGTGACCAAGCCGGTCCTGGGCGCCCACACCCTCGGCTTCAACACCGACAGCATGGGGATCGCGGTCCTCGGCACGTTCACCAGGACCAAGCCGTCCGACGCGTCGGTGACGGCCGTCGCCCGCCTGACGGCGTGGAAGTTGGGTCTGTTCGGGGCCAATCCGCGCGGAAAGACATACCTGAAGTCAGGGGGTGGCAATCTCTACGCAAAAGGTAAGAACGTACGACTGAACGTGATCTCCGGTCACCGGGACGGCTTCGCCACGGAATGCCCAGGACGGCAGCTCTACGGCAAGCTCGGCTCGACCCGCTCGACGGCGGCCCGCTACCAGGGCCGTTGAGGCGGGCGCGGACGCCCGGGACCCGGGGAGGCCCCGGCGGGGGCGGAGGCCATGGGCAGCGGGGGGCACATTCCACAGCCGTCGGGGGGACAGCGCATGGAACACCGCATGCCGCACCGCACGGCCATCGAAGTTGCCACGCAACGGTCTGCATACACTGGCCGGCCGAAAGACAGTTCGGCCGGTCCCGGCAGGAAGCAGAGACGAAGGTGACAGAAGCGATCCTCCTGGTCGGCGGCAAGGGCACCCGGCTGCGCCCGCTCACGGTGCACACGCCCAAGCCCATGGTCCGGGCGGCCGGCGTGCCGTTCCTGACGCACCAGCTGGCACGGGCGAGAGCGGCGGGCGTCGAGCACATCGTCCTCGCGACGAGCTACCTCGCGGAAGTCTTCGAACCGTACTTCGGCGACGGCTCGTCACTCGGTCTCCACATCGAGTACGTCACGGAGGAGGAGCCCCTCGGCACGGGCGGCGCGATCCGCAACGTCGCGTCCCGGCTGCGCTCGGGCCCCGACGACCCCGTCCTCGTCTTCAACGGGGACATCCTCACCGGCCTCGACATCCGCCGGCTGGTCGCCACCCACGAGTCCGCCCGGGCGGACGTCTCCCTCCACCTGACCAGGGTGACGGACCCGCGCGCCTACGGCCTGGTCCCCACGGACGGGACGGGCAGGGTCCTGGCCTTCCTGGAGAAGCCCCAGACCCCCGAGGAGATCGTCACCGACCAGATCAACGCGGGCGCCTACGTCTTCCGCCGCTCCGTCATCGACACGATCCCGCCGGGCCGCCCGGTGTCGGTGGAACGGGAGACCTTCCCCGACCTGCTGTCGGCGGGAGCGCACCTCCAGGGCATGGTCGACTCGACGTACTGGCTGGACCTCGGCACCCCGGCCGCCTTCGTCCGGGGATCGGCCGACCTGGTCCTCGGCCGGGCCCCTTCCCCGGCCGTCCCCGGCCGCTGCGGCGACCGGCTGATCCTGCCGACGGCCAAGGTCGCCCCCGACGCGAAGCTGACGGGCGGCACGGTGGTGGGCGAGGGCGCGTTCGTCGCGGAGGGCGCGCGCGTCTTCGGCTCCACGATCCTGCCCGGCGCGGTGATCGAACCGGGAGCGGTCATCACCGACTCCCTCATCGGCACCCGCGCCCGCGTCGGCGAACGGTCCGTCCTGACCGGCACGGTCATCGGCGACGGCGCCGTCGTCGGCCCGGACAACGAGCTCCGCGAGGGCGCCCGGGTGTGGTGCGACGCCCGCATCCCGGCGGGAGCGGTGCGCTTCTCCTCCGACCGGTAGCCGGAAGACGACGGCCAGGGCGACGTCGAACGCCGGCCGGGCCCACCGGCCCGTCCGGCCGCCGGGAACGGGACCGGCCGCTCGGCCCCGTCCCGGCACCGGCGTTCCCCCTCGCCTTCTCAGGGGAGCACGGGAAGGGAGGGGGCGGCGGGAGCGACGCCGGCCCACCGCGGCCCCGCGCCCCTCACAGCTTCCCGATGTCCCCCACCGGCATCCGTGGCGCCCGCCGCGGCGGCACCCGCCCGCTCAGCAGGATCAACCGGGCCGCCCGGTGCCGCTGCCCCGCATACGGCTCCAGCAGCTCCAGCATCACCGCGTCGTCCGCCGACCGGTTCCCGGCCAGCGCCCACCCCACGATCCCCGGCAGGTGCAGGTCCCCCACGGTCACCGCGTCCGCCGCCCCGTGGCTGCGCTGCACGGTCTCCGCCGACGTCCACGGCCCGATCCCCGGCACGACCTCCAGCCGCGCCTGCGCGTCCCGCGCCGGCATCCGCACCGCCTCCTCCAGCCGCCCCGCCACCCGCACCGCGCGCAGGATCGTCGACGCCCGCTTGTCGTCGACCCCGGCCCGGTGCCACTCCCACGACGGGATCAGCGCCCACGTCCGAGGCGCGGGCATCACCCACAACCGCCCGCCCGCCGCGGGCCCCGGCGCCGGCTCCCCGAACGCGCGCACCAGCAGCCGCCACGCCCGGTACGCCTCGACGGTGGTGACCTTCTGCTCCAGCACCGACGGGATCAGCGACTCCAGCACCAGCCCGGTCCGCGTCAGCCGCAGCCCCGGCCGCCGGTGCCGCGCCATCGCCACGACGCGGTGCCGCGGCACGAAGGCCGAGGGATCGTCCGAGGCGCCGAGCAGCTCCGGCAGCTGCTCCAGCAGCCACTCCGCGCCCGGCCCCCAGGCCTCCCCCCGCACCGCACCGCCCCCGGGCACCACGGCCACCCGCAGGGTCCCGGGTCCGACGGGCGTCAGACTGGCCCGCCACACCGACCCGTCGGGCGTCGCCCGGAACGTCGGGTCCCCGGGCCCACGCCGCAGCGGCCCCAGCACCACGCCCAGCTCGAGCGGCCCCTGCGGCACCCACGTCCGTACCCGCCCCGCCCGGGAACCGGCCTGCCGCGGCACCCCGCCGGGAACGACGACGTGCCCCCCGCGCACGGTCGTACGCGGGGGCCGCGGAGCGAATCGTCCTGACACGAGAGAGATCCTTGGGGAGGAAACGGGGACCCGCGAGAGGCCCGGCCGGGACCACGGGAGCAGGCCCGGCCAGGACCTCACGAGAACGGGCCCGGCACGGACCTCCGAGAGTAGGCCCCGCACAGACCCGCGCGAGCGGACCCGACGGGAAGAAACGTAACGAAAAGAGACGCGAAGGGGGCACCGGAAGGCCGGGTGAGGGGTCTCACCGCACCTCGATGAACCCTCCCGCGTCCCGCTCCGCCCGGGCCTTCGGCTCCTCCGCCGGATGCCCGACCGCGACGGCCCCCATCGGATCCCACTCCCGCGGCAGCTCGAGCACCTCCCGCACCACGTCCCGGCAGAACATCGTGGACGACACCCATGCCGACCCCAGCCGTTCCCCGGCCAGCGCGACCAGGAAGTTCTGCACGCCGGCCCCGGCGGCGACCACGAACATCTCCCGCTCGGCCCCGTCCCGCCGCGCGTCCCCGTACGTGTGCGACCCGTCCATGACCAGGCACGGGACCACCAGGTAGGGCGCGTTGCGCAGCACGTCCCCGCGGCGCACCCGCCGGGCGACGGACTCCTCGCTCTTCCCGTCCCGCCGCAGGTCCGCGACCCAGGCGTCCCGCATCGCGTCCAGCAGCCGGGTCCTCGACCCCGCCGACTCCAGCAGCACGAACCGCCACGGCGTCGTGTGGTGCGGCGCCGGCGCGGTGACGGCGGCGGCGACGGCCCGCCGGACCGCCCCGGGGTCGACCGGTTCGTCCGTGAAGGACCGCACCGTCCGCCGCTGGGTGACCGCCAGCCGGACCGCCTCGGACGTGCCGAGCCGGAACATGTCGTCGCGCGCTCCGCGCACCATGGCCCGCGCGCCCTCGCCGTCGCCGTCGGCCACCACGTGCGGCAGCCCGCGCAGGACGGCGACCGGCAGTCCGGCGGCCTTGCCCTTCACCAGGTCGCCGGCGGCGGCCAGCTCGTCCGCGGTCGCGACGACGGTGGCGCTGAGCGGATTGCCGTGCCCGTCCGTGCCGCCGCGCAGGTCGTCCAGGACGCGCACGCCGGCGGCGCCGATCGCCACGTCCGTGAGCCCCGCCCGCCAGGGCCGGCCGAAGGTGTCGGTGACGACGACGCCGACGTCGACGCCGAGGACGTCGCGCAGCCCGTCGCGGATCGCGCGCGCGGAGGCGTCCGGGTCCCGGGGGAGCAGCAGGACCGTGCCGGCGGGGGTGTTGGAGGCGTCGACGCCGGCGGCCGCCATCACCAGGCCCTGCCGGTTCTCGACGATCCGCAGCGCGCCGCGCCGGGCCACGACCCGGACGGTCTCGGCGTCGATCGCGGCCTCCCGGTCGTCCGCCCGGACGACGCGCCCCTCCGCCTTGGACACGATCTTCGAGGTGACCAGCAGGACGTCCCCGTCGAGGAGTCCCGGCTCGGCGGCGGCGATCAGCTTGGCGAGGTCGTCCCCGGCCTGCACCTCGGGCAGACCGGGCACGGCCCACACCCGGTAACCGGTGTCGACGGGCCCGCTCACGCCCCCCGCACCTCCTCCGCCAGCGCCAGCGCCTCCCGGGCCATCCGCGCGGCCGCGTCGACGTCGGTCATCATCAGCGGCACGGCCCGGCAGCGGATGCCGGCGGCCTCGACCCGCTCCACCGCGCCCGCGTCCACGGTGTCCACGAGCCAGCCGTCCAGCAGTCCCGAGCCGTAGTGCTCGGCGACCGCGGCCGCCGTCGACTCGACGCCGACCGCGGCGAGCACCTTGTCGGCCATGCCCCGCACCGGGGCGTCCCCGACGATGGGGGACAGGCCCACCACCGGCACCCCGGCGTCGGCGATGGCCTCCCGGACGCCGGGCACGGCGAGGATGGTGCCGATCGAGACGACCGGGTTCGACGGCGGGAAGAGGACGACGTCCGCCTGGGCGATCGCCTCCAGGACGCCCGGCGCCGGCTTCGCCTGCTCGGCGCCGACCGGCACGATCGCCTGGGCCGGCACCGACGCCCGCAGCCGGACCCAGTACTCCTGGAAGTGGACGGCCCTGCGCTCGCCGTCGACCTCGACCGCGACGTGCGTCTCGACGCGGTCGTCGGTCATCGGGATCAGCCGCACGCCCGGCTTCCAGCGGTCGCACAGCGCCTCGGTCACCGCGCTCAGCGGATAGCCGGCGCCGATCATCTGCGTCCGCACGATGTGGGTGGCGAAGTCCCGGTCGCCCAGTCCGAACCACTCGGGCCCGACGCCGTACGCGGCGAGCTCCTCCTTCACGTGGAAGGTCTCGTCGGCCCGTCCCCAGCCCTGTTCCTCGTTGATGCCGCCGCCGAGGGTGTACATCACCGTGTCGAGGTCCGGGCAGACCTTCAGCCCGAAGAGGTGGATGTCGTCCCCGGTGTTGCCGATGACCGTGATGTCCGCGTCCGGCGCGGCCCGCTTCAGACCGCGCAGGAACCGGGCACCGCCGATGCCGCCTGCCAGAACCACAATGCGCATGGGAAACAGTGTGTCAGCCGCCGGGCGGACGGGTGGCGTCAGGCGGTCACCGCGCGCCCGTCGCAGTAGGGGGCGACCAGGGCCTGCTCCGGCGTCCTCCCGGCCGGGCGGAGGCGGGACGACGGAAGCGCGGGCATCTCGGTCAGGCCCGGGAAGTACACGTGCAGGGTGACCGCCGGCTCCAGCGCGTCGTTGACGACCTCGTGCGTGTACCCCGGCGCGAAGACGCGCTGCGCCCCCGCCGTCAGCACCCGGCTGCCCCGGTCCGTGTGCTCGGTCAGCTCGCCGTCCAGCACGGTCAGCACACCGGAGGAGCGGCCGTGGCCGTGCGGCCCGCTGCCCTGCCCGGGCACCCAGGACAGCAGCCACACCTCGTAGCCGGGGCCCGTGCGCAGCCGGTGGTACCAGCGGCTCGTCGCGTCGTACCGGACGAGGTGCTCCCACCCGGCGCGGTCGGCGGCGATGGAGCGGGCCAGGCCGACGAACTCGGCGACGGTGGCCGGGTGCTCGCGCGGGGCCTGGAGGAGGTGCGGGACTTCGAGGATGTCGCCGGCGATCTGGAGGTCGCTGTCGCTGTTCATGGGTGCGGGGGGTCCTCGGCGGAGAAGAGCGGGGGGCTGGGTGTCACGTGCCGTCCGCCCGGATCGCGGGCGACGGGGGATGCCCGGGTACGGGCGGGGAACAGGCAGCCGAGTCGCAGTGGACCCGGGGCCGGCCGGAACGCGTGGGGATCAACAGCCGGAACGGTGACAACAGCTACAGCGAGCGCGGGCAGCACCGTGGGACCCGGCGGTGCGGGTCGAGGTGGATGCCGAGTTCGCGAGCATGCCCACAAGGACACCGGTTTACACCTTCGGTGTCAACTCGACAGCCGGTGCGCGGGACCGGTTCACCTCATCCGGTTCATCTGCGAGGTGAAAGGTTTGTGCATCGGATTGTCGGGACACAAGGCGCACAAGCCGGGCACGCACGCCTCGTTGTCGTCCCGTGATCCGTCGGTGATCCGGTTCGCTTCCGCGTGCGTGTCGGAACGAGATCGAACGTCCGGACGTCCTTCTCCGTACGAGCGGTACGGGGTGCGGCACGCTCCGGGGCTCCGCCGTGCGAAGAGGTTTATGGTGATTTGAACACTTAACGCACGGCCTTGGTTCCGCAGAGTGAATCCGGGCCCCAATAGCAGATCTCAGCTTGACTCGCCCGGAGCAGCACACTTGTAATTTCACTCGTGTCGTTCGGCCGTCATCGTCAACGGCCACGTCACGGGGACGCGAAAGACAGAGCGAGGGGCGCACATGACCGAGCTGGTGCAGCAACTGCTGGTCGACGACGCGGGCGAGGAACTCGGCTGGCAGGAGCGCGCACTGTGCGCCCAGACCGACCCCGAGTCCTTCTTCCCCGAGAAGGGCGGCTCCACCCGCGAGGCCAAGAAGGTCTGCCTCGCCTGTGAGGTCCGCTCCGAGTGCCTCGAGTACGCCCTCGCCAACGACGAACGCTTCGGCATCTGGGGCGGCCTGTCCGAACGGGAACGCCGACGACTCAAGAAGGCGGCCGTCTGAGAGGGACCGTCCGCGCGAGGCCGCCGAGGACGGCCCGCACGCGTGCGCGTCGCATCGGCGGCGCCCGGCACAGGACATCCGCAGGACGCTGCGAACGGCCCGTCGCCCGTGGTCATCCACAGGGGGCGGGCCGTCCTCATGCCCAGCCGATAGTGTGGGCGCTCGTCCGAGACACCCCGCCGCCCCCACACGGCACCGGTGTCCACCGCAGTCCATCGAACCGGGGCCCGTACCTCGATGTCCGTGCACAGCCACCCGGCAGCCCACAGCGGCGCCGCCACCGCGGGATTCGACCCGACCCACTCGACGGGATCCGACCCGACCCGCCCGCCCGAGTACCCGCGCCACGTGGTCACCGCGGTGCTCGTCTCCCACGACGGCGCCCGCTGGCTGCCCGACGCGCTCGCCGGGCTGTTCGGCCAGGAGCGCCCGGTCCAGTCCGCCGTGGCCGCCGACACCGGCAGCGCCGACGACTCCGCCCAGCTCCTCTCCGACGCCCTCGGCGCCGACCGCGTCCTGCACCTCGCCCGGCGGACCGGTTTCGGCCAGGCCGTCGAGGAGGCCAACCGCACGGCCCCGGTCCTCACCCCCGAGGAACTGCCGTACCTCAAGCGCCCCAGCGGCTGGGACCCCGTCACCCGCACCTGGCGCGACGACACCTACGACCTGCCGGAGCTCCCGCACGGCGAGCCCGTCCAGTGGCTGTGGCTCCTGCACGACGACTGCGCCCCCGAACCCGACGCCCTGGCCGAACTGCTGCGCGTCGTGGACAACGAACAGGAACTGGGCCGCGACGACGTGGCCGTCGTGGGCCCCAAGCTCCGCGGCTGGTACGACCGCCGCCAGCTCCTCGAGGTCGGCGTCACCATCGCCCACTCCGGCCGCCGCTGGACCGGCCTCGACCGCCGCGAACAGGACCAGGGCCAGCACGACCACGTCCGCTCCGTGCTGTCCGTGTCCAGCGCCGGCATGCTGATCCGCCGCGACGTCTTCGAGGAACTCGGCGGCTTCGACCGGCGGCTGCCCCTCATGCGCGACGACGTCGACCTGTGCTGGCGCGCCCACGCCGCCGGCCACCGCGTCCTCGTCGCCCCCGACGCCGTCGTACGGCACGCCGAGGCCGCCTCCCGCGAGCGGCGCACGGTCGACTGCGCGGGCCGCACCACGGCCTCCCCCCACAAGGTCGACAAGGCCGGCGCCGTCTACACCCTCCTCGTCAACAGCCGCACGGCGCTGCTGCCGTGGATCCTGGTCCGCCTGGTCCTCGGCACCCTCCTGCGGACCGTCGCCTACCTCGTCGGCAAGGTCCCCGGACAGGCCGTCGACGAGATCCGCGGCCTGCTGGGCACCCTGCTGCGGCCCGAGCGGATCATCGCCGGACGGCGCAGGCGCGGCCGCCCGCAGATCGACAAGGACGAGCTGCGGCCCCTGTTCCCGCCGCCCGGCGCGACCGTACGGGCCACCGTCGAACAGGTCGCCGGCGACTTCTTCGGCGCCTCCGACGAGAACGCCACCGGCGCCGGCCGGCACGGCGGCGCCATCGAGTCCGGCCCCGGCGGCGACGACGCCGACTTCCTGGAGATCGAGCAGTTCGCCCGCCTCAAGCGCATCGCCCGCAAGCCCGGCCCGGTGCTCTTCCTGGTCCTGCTGCTCGTCTCCCTGGTCGCCTGCCGCAACCTCCTGGGCGGCGGCGCGCTCGCCGGCGGCGCCCTGCTGCCCGCCCCGGCCGACGCCTCCGACCTGTGGTCGCGCTACCTGGACGCCTGGCACCCGGTGGGCGCCGGCAGCACCTCGTCCGCCCCGCCCTACCTCGCGATCGTCGCGCTGCTGGCCTCCCTGCTGCTCGGCTCCACCGGCCTCGCCGTCACCGTCCTGCTCGTCTGCTCGGTGCCGCTGGCCGGACTCACCGCCTACTTCGCCTCCCGGCCCCTCGTCGAGTCGCGCCTCCTGCGCGCGTGGGGCGCGGTCGTCTACGCCTTCCTGCCGGCCGCCACCGGCGCGCTCGCCGGCGGCCGGATCGGCACCGCCGTCCTCGCCGTCCTGCTGCCGCTCGTCGCGCGCGCGGGCATCGCCGCGAGCGGCCTCGCCCACTCCTCGGGGACCCGCGGCAGCTGGCGCGCCACCTGGGCGTACGCGCTGCTGCTGACGATCACCACCGCGTTCACCCCGATCGTGTGGCCCGTCGCCCTGGTCCTCGGCCTCGCCGTCCTGGCCGTGCGCCGCGCCGACATCACCGCCCACGGCCTGCGCTTCCTGGTCCAGCTCGGCACGCCCCTGCTGCTCCTCGCGCCCTGGTCGCTGACGCTGCTGCCGTTCGGCTTCTTCACCGAGGCCGGCCTGGAGTACGGCCCCTCGACCGCCTCCGCGACCGACCTGCTCGGCGCGAGCCCCGGCGGGCCCGGCACGGTCAGCGGACTGATGCTCATCGGCATCGTCCTGGCCGCGCTCGCCGCGCTGCTGCGCTCGGAGCGCCAGCCCGGCATCTGGACGGCCTGGGCGGTCGCCCTGGTGGGCCTCGTCTTCGCCGTCCTGTCCAACAGCTCCACCTGGGCCGGGCCCGCCACCCTCGTCTACGGCATCGCCCTGCTCGCCGCCGCCGTCATCGGCGCCGACGGAGCACGCGCGCGGGTCGCCGAGCAGAGCTTCGGCTGGCGCCAGCCGGTCGCCGCCCTCATCGCCTTCGCGTCGGCCGCGGGCCCCCTGCTCGTCGCCGCGGGCTGGATGATCGGCGGCGCCGACGGCCCGCTGGAGCGCCGCGACCCCGCCCAGGTGCCCGCGTTCGTCGCCGAGGAGAGCGGCACCCGCGACCAGGCCCGCACCCTCGTCCTCGACAGCGACTCCGCCGCCCACGTCGGCTACATGCTGGTCCGCGGCTCCGGCGCCCGCCTCGGCGACGCCGAACTCGCGCTCGCCGACGGCGACAACACCACGCTCGACAAGGTCGTCGCCAACCTGGTCGCCGGCTCCGGCGCCGACCAGGCCGACCAGCTCGGCAAGTTCGCCGTGCGCTACGTCCTCGTCCACAAGGGCGCACCCCGTGAGGTCACGCGGGTGCTGGACGCCACGCCCGGCCTGTCCCGGCTGAGCCAGCAGGACGGCAGCGGCCTGTGGCGGGTGGACCAGGAGGTCTCCCGCGCGGCCGTCGTCACCGACTCCGGCAAGGGCGCCGCCACCGCGGTCGCCGCGGGCCCCGTCGAGATCCACACCACGATCCCCGACGGCCCCGACGGCCGGATCCTGCGCCTGGCCGACACCGTCGCCGAGGGCTGGACGGCCACCCTGGACGGCAAGCCCCTGACCCGCACCACCGTCGACGGCTGGGCCCAGGGCTTCGAACTCCCCGCGTCCGGCGGCAAGCTGGACGTCACCTACGACGACCCGTTCACCCACACCGCCTGGCTGTGGGCGCAGGGCCTGCTCGCCCTGGTCCTCGTCGTCCTCGCCCTGCCCGGCCGCCGCCGCGACGTCGACGACGACCTCCCCGAGGAGGAGCCGCCGACCGACCTGGCCACCGCCGGCGAGGGCCGCCGCGCCCGCCGCCTGCGCGCCCAGGCCGAGGCCGAGGAGGCCGCGAAGGCCGAGGCCGAGGAAGCCGCCCGCTCCGAGGACGTCCCGCCCCCTCCGCCGGAGCAGACCCCGGTCCCCATCCCGCAGCAGCCCGCCTATCCCGCATGGGACGCGCCGGGCCACGCGGGCGCCGAGTACGGCGGCTACGGCGACGAGCAGTACCAGGACGCCCGGCAGCAGTACGCCCCCGACGGCTACGACCGGCAGTCCTACGACCCCTACCGGACGGACCGGTACGACCCGTACGCCTACGAGGGCCAGGACCAGCAGGCCGGCCCGTACGACCAGGCCTACCCGCAGCAGGGCTACGACCCCTCCGCGTACGGCCAGGGCGGCTACGACCCCGCCTACGACCCGGCCCAGCACCCCCACGGCACCGGCAGTGAGCGTCCCGACGGGAGCCAGCAGTGAACCGCACCACCCTGTCCCTGATCGTCGGCACGACCGCGCTCGCCGCCGTCACCGGCTTCGCCACGCTCACCGAGCCGGCCGCTCCCGCCGCGGAGACCGCCGGGGCGGCCGCCGTCCAGCCCGTGGAGCGCACCAGCCTGCTCTGCCCGGCCCCCAGCAGCTCCGACGTCGCGGAGACGACCTACACGTCGTACACGCCCGTCACCCAGGGCACGGGCAGCTCCGGCACGGCCGAACTCCGGCCGGCGACCGCCGAGTCGGCCGCCGCCGGAAGCGGGACGGGCGGCAAGAAGAAGACCGCGGCCAAGCCCGTCCTCACCCCCGAGGCCCCCGGCACGCCCGTCACCGGCGAGGTCTCCGGCGGCGAGGCGCCCGCGCTCGTGGGCGCCGCCGACGGCAGGTTCGCGCCCGGCTGGACGCTCCAGGAGACCACGCAGGTCGACGTCGGCACCGGACGCGGCCTGCTCGGCGTCACCTGCACCGGGCCGGACACGGAGTTCTGGTTCCCGGGCGTGAGCACGGCGGCCGACCGCACGGACTACGTCCACCTCACCAACCCCGACGACTCCGCCGCCGTCGCCGACATCGAGCTCCACGGCAAGGACGGCGCCGTGACGACCACGGTGGGGGAGGGCCTCACGATCCCGGCGCACTCCAGCGAGCCGATCCTGCTGTCGACGCTCACCGGCGAGAAGCAGGACGACCTCACCCTCCACGTCAACGTCCGCAGCGGCCGGGTCGGCGCGGCCGTACAGGCCCTGGACGACAAGCTCGGCGGGGACTGGCTGGCCGCGTCCGCCGACCCGGCGGGCAGCCTGGTCGTCCCCGGCATCCCCAAGGACGCCACGGCCGTGCGCCTGGTCGCCTTCGCCCCCGGTGACTCCGACGCCGACCTGAAGGTCCAACTCGCCTCCACCTCCGGCCTGATCACCCCGGCAGGCCACGAGACGCTGCACGTGAAGGCGGGCATGACGACCGCCGTCGACCTCGGTGACGTCACGCGCGGGGAGGCCGGCTCCCTGGTGCTGACCCCCACCGGCCAGTCGACGCCGGTGGTCGCGGCCGTCCGGGTCGTCCGCGGCAAGGGCGACAAGCAGGAGTCGGCCTTCATCCCGGCCACCGGCCCGGTCGGCACGCGCGCGTCCGCCGTCGGCAACACGGCCAAGGGATCCACGCTCTCCCTGACCGCCCCCCGGGGCACCGCCAAGGTGAAGGTCACCGCCTCCGCCGGCACCGAGGGGGGAACGGCGGCCTCCAAGACGTACACGATCAGGTCCGGCACCACCCAGGACGTCGAACTCCCGGTCCCCACCGGCCTGAAGGGCACCTACGCCCTCACGGTGGAGACCCTCGACGACACCCCCGTCCACGCCTCCCGCACCCTGACGGCATCGGTGGACGGCCTTCCGGGCTTCACGATCCAGACCCTCCCGGACGACCGGGGCACGGTGGCGGTGCCCGAGGCGGACGAGGACCTGACGATCCTTCAGGGGTGAGGGCGGGAGCCGCGGTGAGCGGCGGCGGCCGGGGCCGCCCCCGTCCGGCTCAGTCCTCCCCGTACCGGGGATCCACCGTCTCCGGGGTCAGGCCCAGCAGTTCGGCCACCTGCTCCACGACGACCTCGTGGACCAGCGCGGCCCGTTCGTCCCGCCCCTTGGTGCGGATCTCGACCGGCCGCCGGTAGACGACGACCCGCGCCCGGCGCCCCTCGCGCGCGGGCATCGTCCCGCCCAGGGGCACCGCCTCGTCGTTCCACGGCGCCGGGGTCCCGTCCAGCCGGGGCACCTCCATCACCATGAAGTCGATGTCGGCGAGCTGCGGCCAGTGCCGCTCCAGCCGTTCCACGGAGTCCTGCACCAGGTCGGCGAACACCTCGGCACGGCTGGCGGCCAGGGGCACCTGAGGGGGCGCGATCGGTCCCCGCATGCCCCGGCCGTGACGATCACGGCGACGGGGCCCGGGGCCTGCGGCACGGGGCGGTACGGGGCTGTCCATCACCACTGAAGCGTAGTCCCCGCCGCGACCGGCCGCCCGGCTCCACGCGGTGCCCCGCGGACCGCCCGGACGCCGCGCACGGCATGTCGCAGGATGACCATTCCAGCCAAGCTTGGGCTCGATTCCGTATCTCTCCGAGACCGGTCAACTCATGGCAATTGATGGTGTTTGCACCGGGCGCCGACCGGATCCGATGATCTTCCTCGCCTTGAGGGCTGGTGTTCGTGCAGGTCAGCGGGGTATGACTGGAGTGGTCTGTGGGGCGTTTCACAACACGACACGGTGGAGTGACCTGGTGGAGAGTCGTCGCGGCCCGCTCAAGAGTGCGGTACCGTCCAACGTCGTGAGCCCTGTACGTCGCTGTTCGCGAACCGCCTGCGGCCGACCCGCCGTGGCGACGCTGACGTACGTCTACGCCGACTCGACCGCGGTCCTCGGCCCGCTCGCCACCTACGCCGAACCCCACTGCTACGACCTGTGCGCCGAGCACTCCGAGCGCCTCACCGCCCCGCGCGGCTGGGAGGTCGTCCGGCTCCTCGACGGTTCGGCTCCCGCGCGCCCCAGCGGCGACGATCTGGAAGCGCTTGCCAACGCCGTCCGTGAGGCGGCCCGTCCGCAGGAACGCGCGGCCGGGGCCGCCGGCGGCGGCCGGGGGGCGGACCCGATGGAGGTCGCGCGCCGCGGCCATCTGCGCGTGCTGCGCTCACCGGACAACTGACCGCCCGTCACCCGCACCGAACGCGCGTCGGACACGCCCGGGGTGACGCCTGCTCAGTCCGGCGACCCGTCCCTGGACGTTCCGGCCCGGTGACGGACCGTCGGCCCCGGCCGCCCGCCCCATGGCGCCGCTCACACCGGTCGGTCCGGTGACCGGCCGGCGTGGCCCGCGCGAGACGTGACGGCCCGTCCTCGTCCGCCGAACCGCCCTCGTCCGCCGAACCGCCTTCGCCGCGGTCCGCTTCGCCGCCTCCCGCACGCCTGCCCGCGACCCGCCGCGAGGTGGTGCGCGCCCACGCCCCGGTCGTCGCCGGACCGGGCTTCCCCAGGGCCCTCTCGGGCCCGAGGCGACGGACCGCGTCACGCCTGCGGCCGGACGCGGCGCAGCCACAGCGGCCCGCCGGTCGCTCCGGGTAGTTTGTGGTGACTCACAGAACGTTCAGGAAGGTTTGGCCGTGGCTGCTGATCTGTCGCAGATCGTGAAGGCGTACGACGTACGCGGGGTGGTCCCGGACCAGTGGGACGCGTCACTGGCCGAACTGTTCGGAGCGGCCTTCGTCCAGGTGACCGCCGCCGAGGCGATCGTCGTCGGCCACGACATGCGCCCCTCCTCGCCCGGCCTCTCCCGAGCCTTCGCCCGCGGCGCGGCGGCACGCGGCGTGCACGTCACCGAGATCGGCCTGTGCTCCACGGACCAGCTGTACTACGCCTCCGGCGCGCTGAACCGGCCGGGCGCCATGTTCACGGCCTCGCACAACCCCGCGCAGTACAACGGCATCAAGCTGTGCCGCGCGGGCGCGGCCCCGGTCGGCCAGGACACGGGCCTGGCGGAGATCCGCGCCCTGGTCGAGCGCTGGTCGGGGTCGGCGGCCCCGGAACCGGCGCCGGCCCCGGGAACCGTCACCGGGGCCGACACGTTGGACGACTACGCCGCGCACCTGCGCTCACTCGTCGACCTCACCTCCATCCGCCCCCTGAAGGTCGTCGTCGACGCGGGCAACGGCATGGGCGGCCACACCGTCCCCACGGTCTTCGCCGGGCTGCCCCTGACGCTCGTCCCGATGTACTTCGAGCTCGACGGCACCTTCCCGAACCACGAGGCCAACCCCCTCGACCCGGCCAACCTCGTCGACCTGCAGAAGCGGGTCCGCGAGGAGGGCGCCGACCTCGGCCTCGCCTTCGACGGCGACGCCGACCGCTGCTTCGTCGTCGACGAACAGGGCGACCCGGTCTCCCCGTCCGCGATCACCGCCCTGGTCGCGGCCCGTGAACTCGCCCGCCACGGCGGCGAGGGCACGGTCATCCACAACCTGATCACCTCCTGGACCGTCCCCGAGGTGGTGAAGGAGAACGGCGGCACCCCCGTCCGCACCCGCGTCGGCCACTCCTTCATCAAGGCGGAGATGGCCCGCACCGGCGCCATCTTCGGCGGCGAACACTCCGCCCACTACTACTTCAAGGACTTCTGGAACGCCGACACCGGCATGCTGGCGGCCCTCCACGTCCTCGCCGCCCTCGGCGGCCAGGACGCCCCGCTGTCCTCCCTGGTGGCCCAGTACGACCGCTACACCGGCTCCGGCGAGATCAACTCCACGGTCGACGACCAGGCGGCCCGCATCGGGGCGATCCGGACCGCGTACGGCAGCCGCGACGACGTCACCCTCGACGAACTCGACGGCCTCACCGTCTCCTCCCGGGACTGGTGGTTCAACGTCCGCCCCTCCAACACGGAGCCGCTCCTCCGCCTGAACGCGGAGGCACGGGACGAGGCGACCATGCGGCAGGTCAGGGACGAGGTCCTGGCCGTCATCCGCGGCTGAGCCACGGAAGGGAGGGGGGACTTCCCCCGCGGCCGAGGCCCTGCGCTCCCTGCGCGGCCCGGGTCCCGGACCCCCCGGGCTTCTCCCGCGGCCCGGGCCCCGGACCGAGCCCCCGAGCTTCTCCCGCGGCCCGGGCCCCGGACCGAGCCCCCGGCTTCTCCCGCGGCCCGGGTTCCGCGCCGAGCCCTCGGGGCTTCCCCCCGCCGTCCGGGCTACGGACCGAGCCTTCGGGGCTCCCTCCGTAGCCCGAGCCCCCGGGCTCCCCCCCCGCAGCCCCGGCTCCGTCCCGAGGCGCCGGGCTTCCTCCGCGGCCGGGCTCCGGGCCGAAGCCCTGAGCCTCCTCCGCGGCCGAGGAGCGGCACGAGGCCCCGGGCAGCCACCGCGGCCGCCCCCCCCACGCCGGCCGGGCGCAGCACGGCACCCGCCCGGTCGGCCGTCCGCCGGGGCGGGCGGCGCGCCCCCGCCCGTCACCACCCGCCACCCCACCGCCCCACCCCCACCAGCGGTACGCTGACCAGGCACATCCGCGCACCCTCACAACCCGCCACATCCGCACGGATCCACCCGAAGGGACAACCCCATGCCGCTCGAAGCCGGCCTCCTGGAGATCCTCGCCTGCCCCGCCTGCCACGCCCCCCTCAAGGAGCAGGACACCGAGTTGATCTGCACCGGCCAGGACTGCGGCCTGGCGTACCCCGTCCGCGACGGCATCCCCGTCCTCCTCGTCGACGAGGCCCGCCGCCCCGCCTGACGACCGCCGCCCGGCACCGTTCCCGGCCCCCGGGGTGACACGGACGGCCTCACGGGGAACAGCCCTCTCAGGGACCCCTTCCGTACCCCCGCCCCCCGGCGCCCGCACACCGACGACGACCCGGCGATCGGAGACCTGACGCCATGCTCGACGAATCGCTGCTCGACACGCCGGAGGCCCTGGCCGAGGCAGACCACCGCGCCCTCCTGCGCGGAGCGGCCGAGGCCGGCGCCCGTGTCCGCACCGCGGCCCGGCACGCCCTCGAGGCCGGCGTCCACGACCTCGCCCCGGACGGCCGCCCCCGGGCGATCCTCATCGCGGGCCCCGGCGCCGCCGCCACGACCGTCGCCGACCTCCTCCGCACCCTCGCCGGCGCCTCCTGCCCCGTCATCCGCCTCGCCCCCACCGGCGTCGCCCCCGCCGGGGGCGCCCTGCGCTGGGACCTCCCCGGCTGGATCGGCTCCCTCGACCTCCTGCTGATCGCCACCCCCGACGGCAGCGAACCCGGCCTCGCCCTCCTCGCCGAGCAGGCCTACCGCCGAGGCTGCACCGTCGTCGCCGTGGCGCCCGCCCGCTCCCCGCTCACCGACGGCGTGGCCGCCACCCACGGTCTGTTCGTCCCCATGGCCACCGCGCCCTACGAACACGACGAGCAGCCCCCCGTCGCCGCCTCCGCCCCCGGCGTCCTGTGGGCCCTGTTCACCCCCCTCCTCGCGCTCCTCGACCGCATCGCGCTGCTCTCCGCCCCGCCGGACGCACTGGAGAAGGTCGCCGACCGCCTCGACCACGTCGCCGAACGCTGCGGCCCCGCCATCGCGACCTACAGCAACCCCGCCAAGACCCTGGCCGCCGAACTCGCCGACGCCCTCCCCGTGATCTGGACCGAGGGCGCCTCCGCCGGCCCCGCGGGCCGCCGCTTCGCCGACGCCCTCGCCGAACTCTCCGGCCGCCCCGCCCTCGTCTCCGAACTCCCCGAGGCCCTCGCCGCCCACAGCGCCCTGCTCGCCGGCCCCCTCGCCGCCAGCGCCGACCCGGACGACTTCTTCCGCGACCGCGTCGAGGAACCGCCCGCCCTGCACGCACGCGTGGTGCTGCTGCGCGACCGCCCGATCGGCGGCCTCACCGCCGCCCCGGCCGCCCGCGACCTGGCCCTCAGCCACGACACGCCCATCAGCGAACTCGAACCGGAGCCCGGCGACGAACTCGTCACCCTCGCCGAGCTCATCGCCGTCACGGACTTCGCCGCCGTTTACCTGGCGCTCGCCTCGGGAGCCTGAACCGGCGACCGGCCGCCCGCACACCCGCGACGGCCGTCGCCCGCCCCGCCCACGCGACCGACGGACCCACCGACAGGCAGGCAGAGACACCGCATGGACCGCCTCGACAACACCATCCGCCCCTACGCCTGGGGTTCCCCCACCGCGATCCCGCACCTCCTCGGCGCCGAACCGACCGGCGAACCGCAGGCGGAGATGTGGATGGGCGCCCACCCCGGCGCCCCCTCCCGCACCGGCCGGGGCACCCTCGCCGAGGTCATCGAGGCCGACCCGCACAAGGAACTCGGCGCGCCGGCCGTCGGCAAGTTCGGCCCCCGGCTCCCCTTCCTCCTCAAGATCCTCGCCGCCGGCGCCCCCCTCTCCCTCCAGGTCCACCCCGACCTGGCACAGGCCCGAGCGGGCTACGACGACGAGGAGCGCCGCGGCATCCCCGTGGACGCCCCCCACCGCAACTACAAGGACGCCAACCACAAGCCCGAACTCATCTGCGCGCTCACCGAGTTCGACGGCCTGTGCGGCTTCCGCGCCCCCGTCGAGGCCGCGGACCTCCTCGACGGCCTCGGCGTCGACTCCCTCAAGCCGTACGTCGACCTCCTGCACGCCCACCCCGAGGACGCCGCCCTGCGCGAAGTCCTCACCGCGATCCTCACCGCCGACCCCGCGGAGACGGCCCGCACCGTCACCGCCGCCGCAGCCGCCTGCGACCGCCTCGGCGGCGCCTACGCCCCCTACGCCGGCATCGCCCACCACCACCCCGGCGACCCCGGCGTCATCGCGGCCATGCTCCTCAACCACGTCCGCCTCCGGCCCGGCGAGGCACTCTTCCTCGGCGCCGGCATCCCGCACGCCTACCTCAGCGGCCTCGGCGTCGAGATCATGGCCAACTCCGACAACGTCCTGCGCTGCGGCCTCACCCCCAAGCACGTCGACGTCCCCGAACTCCTGCGCGTCGTCCGCTTCGAGCCCGCCGACCCCGCCGTCCTGCGCCCCGAAGCAGCCCCGGACGGCGAGGAGGTCTACGAGACCCCCACCGACGAGTTCCGCCTGTCCCGGTACGTCCTCCCCGAGGGCGCCGCCCCCCGCGACCTCACCCTCCCGACCCCACAGATCCTCCTGTGCACCGCGGGCGCCGTCCACGCCGACGGCCACACCCTGACCCCCGGCCACTCCGTCTTCGTCCCCGCGGGCGAAAAGGCCGAAGTGTCCGGAGCCGGCACGGTCTTCCGGGCCACCGTCGTCGCCTGACGCATCCCGTCCGTCCCACCGGGCACACGGATGGCGGACCGGGCTGCAACAATGACCCACCGCAAAGGACGGGCAAAGCCGACGACGGCACGAGCGCCCCGAGGACGACCCCCAGCACGAAGGGACCACGCGAACACATGAGCGCGTCAGGCGGCACCAAAGCGATCGTGGCGGCACTCGGCGCCAACCTCGCGATCGCGGCATCGAAGTTCGTGGCGTTCGCGTTCAGCGGCTCGTCGTCCATGCTCGCCGAGGGCGTCCACTCGCTCGCCGACTCCGGCAACCAGGCGCTCCTCCTCGTCGGCGGCAAGAAGGCCCAGCGCGAGGCCACCCCGCAACACCCCTTCGGCTACGGCCGCGAGCGCTACATCTACGCCTTCCTCGTCTCCATCATCCTGTTCTCGGTCGGCGGCATGTTCGCCCTCTACGAGGGCTACGAGAAGATCCAGCACCCGCACGAACTCGAACACTGGTACTGGCCCGTCGGCGTCCTCGTCTTCGCGATCCTGGCCGAGTCGTTCTCCTTCCGGACCGCCATCAAGGAGGCCGCCCCGCTGCGCGGCGGCCTCTCCTGGAAGGAGTTCGTGCGCCGCGCCAAGGCCCCCGAGCTCCCGGTCGTCCTCCTGGAGGACTTCGGCGCACTCGTCGGCCTGGTCCTCGCCCTCCTCGGCGTCGGCCTGTCCCTGGTCACCGGCGACGGCGTCTGGGACGGCATCGGCACGATCTGCATCGGCATCCTGCTCGTCCTCATCGCCGTCGTCCTGGCCATCGAGACCAAGTCCCTCCTCCTCGGCGAGGCCGCCGGCCCGGAGGAGTCCCTGAAGATCCAGGCCGCCATCGTCGACGGCGACACCGTCACCCGCGTCATCCACATGCGCACCCTCCACCTCGGCCCCGAGGAACTCCTCGTCGCCGCCAAGATCGCCGTCCAGCACGACGACACGGCCACCGAGGTCGCGCGCGCCATCGACGCCGCCGAGTCCCGCATCCGCGAGGCCGTCCCCATCGCCCGCGTCATCTACCTCGAGCCCGACATCTACAGCGAGAGCGAGGCCGCCAAGGGGCCGGACCCCAAGGCGACCCCGGGCGGACCGGCCCACCCCCCGGCCGACCACTGACCCACCACGCCGTCCGACGGGGCCCGCCGACCACCGGCGGGCCCCGCCCGTTTTCCCGCCACCCCACCCCTCACGCTCCGTGATCGGCGTGATCTGTTCGGAAGTGGACTGGGGTCGCCCGGCGCCACCGGTGTAGCTTGGAACGGAGCCAGACGTCGCTGCTGATGGCGGTCGGGCGGTCCCAGCACGGACCGACCGAGGGAGAGAGGGCCTCCGACGGACTGCGCTGCGCGCACGCGGGCATGCCTGTGTCCCCACAGGGCACCCCTGTGTCCGCCGCCGCGCAGACCAGCCGTACCCAGACCTCGACCCAACCCCGAGGAGCAGCTCGCAATGACGACTGTCGACAACCGACAGGACTTCAAGGTCGCCGACCTCTCCCTGGCCGAGTTCGGCCGCAAGGAGATCACCCTCGCCGAGCACGAGATGCCGGGCCTCATGGCGATCCGCAAGGAATACGCCGAGGCGCAGCCCCTCGCCGGCGCCCGCGTCACCGGCTCCCTGCACATGACCGTGCAGACCGCCGTCCTCATCGAGACCCTCGTCGCCCTCGGCGCGCAGGTCCGCTGGGCCTCCTGCAACATCTTCTCCACCCAGGACCACGCCGCCGCCGCCATCGCCGTCGGCCCCGACGGCACGCCCGACAACCCGCAGGGCGTCCCCGTCTTCGCCTGGAAGGGCGAAACGCTCGAAGAGTACTGGTGGTGCACCGAGCAGGCCCTGACCTGGCCGGACAGCCCCACCGGCGGCCCCAACATGATCCTGGACGACGGCGGCGACGCCACCCTCCTCGTCCACAAGGGCGTCGAGTACGAGAAGGACGGCAAGGTCCCCTCGCCCGACACCGCCGAGTCCGACGAGCACCGCGTCATCCTCGAACTCCTCACCCGCACCGTCGCCGAGACGCCCCAGAAGTGGACCCAGCTGGCGTCCGAGATCCGCGGCGTCACCGAGGAGACCACCACCGGCGTCCACCGCCTGTACGAGATGCAGCGCGACGGCCTCCTCCTCTTCCCCGCGATCAACGTCAACGACGCCGTCACCAAGTCGAAGTTCGACAACAAGTACGGCTGCCGCCACTCCCTCGTCGACGGCATCAACCGCGCCACCGACGTCCTCATCGGCGGCAAGACCGCCGTCGTCTGCGGCTACGGCGACGTCGGCAAGGGCTGCGCCGAGTCCCTCCGCGGCCAGGGCGCCCGCGTCATCGTCACCGAGATCGACCCGATCTGCGCCCTCCAGGCCGCGATGGACGGCTACCAGGTCACGACCCTCGACGAGGTCGTCGACAAGGCCGACATCTTCATCACCACGACCGGCAACAAGGACATCATCATGGCCTCGGACATGGCCAAGATGAAGCACCAGGCCATCGTCGGGAACATCGGCCACTTCGACAACGAGATCGACATGGCCGGCCTCGCCAAGACCCCCGGCATCGTCAAGGACGAAATCAAGCCGCAGGTCCACACCTGGACCTTCCCCGACGGCAAGAAGATCATCGTCCTCTCCGAGGGCCGCCTGCTGAACCTGGGCAACGCCACCGGCCATCCGTCGTTCGTGATGTCCAACTCCTTCGCGGACCAGACCCTGGCCCAGATCGAGCTGTTCACCAAGCCCGACGAGTACCCGACCGGCGTCTACACCCTGCCCAAGCACCTCGACGAGAAGGTCGCCCGCCTCCACCTGGACGCACTCGGCGTGAAGCTCACCCAGCTCCGCCCCGAGCAGGCCGCCTACATCGGCGTCGACGTCGACGGCCCCTACAAGCCGGACCACTACCGCTACTGAGTCCACCGCCCCACCCGCCGGGGAACGCACCCGCGCGCTGACGCGCTCACCGGCACCGGACAGGTCCTCCGAGGCAGGCCCCCGCACCCCCGTGTCGGGGGCCTGCCCCTTCGGTCCCGCACCGGCCCGGCCGTCACCCCGCCGGACCGGCTCGCCCGGATGACCGGACCAGCCCGTCAGACCCCAGGACCCCCATGCCCCGCGGCCGCTATTCGCTCCACGATCCGCACGATCACACCCCCCTCGCCCACGAGCACTTCCACTGCGCCCCCGGCCCCTCCGGCTGGCGCTACGTCTCCCAGCTGACCGCCCCCACCGGCGAACACGCCGGCTCCGTCGACCTCACCCTCGACGATCTCGGCCGCCCCCTCCGCCTCGAACTCCACGCGAGCGGCTGGCAGGTCCGCGGCGCGGCCCTCGACGGCGTCACCTGGGTCCGCACCGACCCCACCGGCGCCCACGCCACGGAAGGCAACGTCCGGGCCCACGCCTTCACCGGCACCTCCCCCGCCTTCCTCATCGCCACCACCCGTCTCCTGCGCCTCACCCCCTCCACGTCCGCGACCCGCGTACGCCTCGTAGCCTTCACCGACCCGGTCCTCGCCCCACGCACCGTCGACCAGTCCTGGGCGCTGGTGAACAGAGAAGCACACGCCACTGACAGCGGCCCCCTGACCGTGGACGAATACCAGGTCACAGCCCTGGACACCGGCGAACAGCACACCGTCCACATCGCCGGCGACATCGTCCTGGCGGCCCCCGGCATCGAGCTGGAAGACCTCGAATCACCCCCGTCGGCCCTCGACTGAAGCAAGGCGGGCGACGGCGGGTCGAGGACGACGCGCAGGGACGACGCGCCCGGCACCTACGCGGGTGGCACGAACCCCGTGGCCGGAAGCCCGGTCGGCCCCGCGTCAGCGGACGCCCCCGCCCCACCGCCGCTCCCGCCCTGCCGGGGAGACTCCGCCCCAGCCTCCGCAGGCCCCTCGACCACGGGGAAAGGGACGAGGGGACCGTGCCCGACAGGGGCCCGGCCGTCAGGGCCGGAGCCGGCGGGGCCGTACCCGTCAGCCGGGACCGCAGGCTGCTGCCCCCCACCCGCGAACGCCCGCCGCGCCTCCCGCACCTGCCGCTCCTGCACCACCGCGGCCAGATACGCACCCGGCGGCACCCCCGGAGGCACCGGAGCCCCCGTCCGCGCCGCGAGATCCCCGGCCAGCCGCTCCGCCATCGCCCGGCCGACCTGCGGATCCAACTGCTCCATCCGCCCCAGGTACTGCCGGACCGCCAACCACAGACCGTCCGGCACCGCCGACAGATCGAGTCCCGAGAACCGCCCGGCCAGCCACGGCGGGGGAGGCGGCAGGAAACCCGTCCGCGCCACCGGCACCCGCTCCCGCACCACCAGCGTCCCGGCGAACACATCCCCGAGCCGCCGCCCCCGCGCCGACACCAGTGAGGCGACACACGCCACCACCCCCGCCGTCAGCAGGATCTCGACCACGCCGAGCGCACCCCGCACCAACGCGTGCCGGAACCGGATCGGCCCGCCGTCGTCCCTCACCACACGCAACCCGCAGGCCACCTTCCCCAGCGACCGCCCGTGGCTGAGCACCTCCACCGCGATCGGCCCACCGGCCAGCACCAGCAGGAACGCGGCGATCGAGACCGCCGTCCGCGCCGCCTCGTCCAGGGACGCGGTGGCGGCCAGCAAGGCGATGCTCACGACGACATAGACCACCACGGCCACCGTCAGGTCCAGCAACGCGGCCACACCCCGGCTGGGCAGCCTGGCAGGCTGCAGCTCCAGCGCCACCGCCTCACCCGTCACCAGCTCACTCACGCCCGCCGCCCCTTCCCCGACCTGCCCCGGCAACGGTCAGTCTGCCAAGCTGAGGGCACACCGCGCCCCGGTACGACAAGCTGATCCCACGCCCGGCCGCCGACGAACAGCCGAGGAGCAGGCACCCGATGGACCTCGACGTCTTCGTCTCCGCCCACCGAGCCGAATGGGACCGCCTCGACGCCCTCCTGCGCCGCCGCCGCCTCACCGGCACCGAGGCGGACGAACTCGTCACCCTCTACCAGCGCACCGCCACCCACCTCTCGCTGATCCGGTCCAGCGCCCCCGACCCGCAGCTGACCGGCCGGCTGACCCACTTGGTGGCACGCGCGCGCAGCACCGTCACAGGCACCCGACGCGCCTCCTGGAGGGACGTCACCCGCTTCCTCACCCAGGACTTTCCCGCGGCGGTCTACCGGTCACGGCACTGGTGGGTCCCCACGGCCCTCGTCTCCACGGCCGTCGCCGCCCTCCTGGGCTGGTGGATCGGCTCCCACCAGGAAGTCCAGTCCTCCATAGCGGCGCCCGGCGCATTGCGCGAGCTGACCCGCCCCGGCGGCCAGTACGAGACGTACTACTCCAGCCACCCCGCCGCTTCCTTCGCCGCCCAGGTCTGGACGAACAACGCCCAGGCCGCCGCGATGTGCCTGGTCCTCGGCGTCTTCCTGGGCCTTCCCGTCCTCTGGATCCTCCTCCAGAACATGCTCAACCTGGGGATCGGCATCGGCCTCATGTCCTCAGCGGGCCGGCTCGACACCTTCCTCGGCCTGGTCCTCCCGCACGGCCTCCTGGAACTCACCGCCGTCTTCGTCGCCGCCGGCACCGGCCTGCGGCTCGGCTGGACTCTCGTCGACCCCGGTTCCCGCACCCGGCGCACCGCCCTCGCCGAGGAAGGCCGCGCCGCCGTCGGCATGGCCGTCGGCCTCGCCCTCGTCCTCTTCGTCTCGGGAGCCGTCGAAGGCTTCGTCACCCCCTCGGGCCTCCCCACCTGGGCCCGCATCGCCATCGGCGTCGCCGCGGAGCTCGCCTTCCTCGGCTACGTCTACGTCCTCGGCGCCAGAGCCGTCCGCGCCGGCTCCACGGGGGACGTGGAGGCATCCGAGCGCAGCGCCACGCTGCCGACGGCCGCCTGATGTGCATCTGGGCCCGTTCAACTGCTAGTCTCCTGCTCGCCCCACAAGAGCCGTTGACACGGGTCGCGTGGGGAGGTAGATTTGAACAGTTGCCTGGACTGGACAGGGTCCGGTCGGCAACGAGTGAAAATCTATACGGCTTCCCGGAACGCTGATTCCACAGAAGCCCCTCCCGATGAATCGGAACGAATGGCTGGTCAGACCGGCCGGAAACTTCTGATAAAGTCGGAACCGCCGGAAAGGAAACCGCGAGTCAAAAGCGGGAACCTGGAAAGCGCCGAGGAAATCGGATCGGAAAAAGGATCTGATAG
>NZ_JBIRHK010000032.1:0-35980 GCF_044328485.1 Streptomyces sp. NPDC017936
AACCCCAATCTACTGCTATGACGCCTCTAAATGGATCTTGCTGCGAGCCTCAGGGGAGACCTCGGGAAACCCCATCTGACCTGCGGTTTTGCGGACTGATTCGGTGCCGCGCGTGATCGCCTTCGATTCGAAGGTGACAGCGAAAAGCGGCCCCGACCGGCGTCGGCGTGCCGGTCGGAGCCGCGGTTCCCGCCCTACAGGGAGCGGGCAGGGGTGGCGCATTTGGCGAGCGGCCCGTCCCCGACGGGGGGCGGGGGCGGGCCGCTCTCTTCCCGTGTCCGGCACACCGTCGCGCCGGGTCCGGGAGCTTACTGGGGCCAGCGGTGCCCCTCGGTGGCCGCCAGGGAACGGCGGCCGGTGTAGTAGTCCACGTGGTCGCCGTCGTGGCCCGGCGGGCGGGTGCAGCGGCCTGCGCCCTCGGGGTGCTTCTGCCAGCAGTAGCCGGCCGCGCGGCCCCCGGTCACAGGCCGTCCTTCCACGGGCGGTCCTCGACGGCCAGGGCGTGCAGCAGCTGCCGGTCCTCGCAGCGACGGTGGACGGTGCACCTCCGGCAGGAGCGGGTATGGAGGGCGAAGACGCGGCGCGCCTCCTTACAGGCGCAGGGGGTGCAGCTGCGGGGGAAGAGGAGCCCGCCGTCCGGCGCCGGGCGCTCGCCGAGATCCCGGGCCGTCTCGGCGGTCAGACCCGTGCCGCACCACACGCAGGCGGCACCACGACGCTGCGGGTCGGACAGGCCGATGACCTGCGGCAGCGGCAGCATCAGCAGCGCACTGCTGTCTGTTCGTGGTTCGGCGGCGTGCGTAGGCTCTGCCATGTCGACTCCTTCACAGTCGGCCACGCCCCCGGGCCCTGCCAGGCTGCGGGGGCATTTCACGTCCTCGCAGCGTAGGCAGCATGTACACCCCTGTCCATGCCTACGTATGGCTGTGTATCTCTATGCCCATATACGCCCTGCTACGTACCGTCCGATGAGTGATCGAATATGACCCCACACGGCCGAAGTGGGAACAGATTGCCGAGGTCGTCCGGGCGCGGATCGCGGAGGGCACCTATCCGCCCCGCCACCTCATCTCCGAGGTGCAGCTCGAAGCGGAGTTCGGCGTGGCCCGGGGCACCGTGCGGAAGGTGACTGCCGCCCTGCGTTCCGAAGGGCTCATCGTCACGACGGCCGGCATGGGCTCGTTCGTCGCCGACCAGCCGCCGACCGACCAGTCCCGGGCATGACGAAAGCGCCCCCGCCCTCCCCGAGGGGAGAGCGGGGGCGCATCGACGGGGGTATGGCGTCCCGGGCCGGCCTCCCATCACGGGGCCGGTCCGGGACTCACACGCCAGTGTGATCGTGGTGCTGCCGCTGGATCCGCACCAGCACCCGGGTCCGCTGCGCCATCACGACGGCGATCGTCAGAGCGATCCCGGTGCGCACCCAGCGCAGCACCATCGCGAGGCAGCCGTCCGGCCACAGCGACACCAGCACCGTGTACGCGAACAGGGCCCCGACCGCTACGGCGAGCGCCATCACGTTGCGGCCCATCTCCGACCGCCACCACGTCGCCCGCAGGTGATAGGTCACCACGAAGACGGCGCAGACTACGGTCACCAGCATCGACGCGGCCAGGTTGCTCCACTGGTCGATGCTCAGGTGTCCCATTGCTCCCCTCCCTTGAACAGCGCCTCGATCTTCTCGGCGAAGTGATTCTCTCTGCGGCGTCGCCGCCACGCCCCGGCCTCGGCCGCCACCTCCCTGCGCTGGGCCTGCAGCCGAGCACGGTCCGCTTCGGCGCGACCGAGGGCGGCCGACGCTTCCCGCTGGCCCGGGGTCTGCTGCCGCTCGGCGGGCTCAGGCCGGCGGTGCAGCAGTCTGCTGATCCGTGCCAGCATCTGCGCTCACCTCCCGGGACCGGACGGAGGGCAGGGCGCTGAAGAAGTAGCCGGCCGTGCGGCTCAGCTCCAGGAGTTCGCCGGCCTGGTCCTGTGCCTCGCGCCGGGCCTCTTCGGATACGGCGTGGGCCTGGCGCCAGGTGTCGCGCTCGCCGCGCAGGTCGTCGATCTGCCGGACCAGGTCGGTGCGGACGTCCTCCAGCTGGCGGCGCGGGACGAGCTGCCCGCGCAGCACCAGCAGGACGACGAGGCCGACGAGGGCCGCGGCCCCCAGGTCGACGGGTCTGAACCCCAGCAGTTCGGTCACGGCCCTCCCCTCGGCTGTGCTGGCTGGTCAGATGCTTGTGGGGCCGGGCCGGTTGGGTACGGCGTAGGTGATGCCCCACGCGCCGAGGACGGCCAGGACGATGGTGACGCCCTCGCCGGTGGTGAGGGCGCCGTCCTGCACGGCGGTGACGGCGGCGGTCGCGCCGGCCGCGAGGCCGGCCACGATGGACTTGGCGATGCTGGAGATCCTCATGGCGGATCGGGTCCTTCCGTTGGAGGGGATCGGGGGATCAGGACGTGGCCCAGTACGGGCCGGTCGCGGTGCGGTGCAGCAGCGTCACGGGCGAGCTGTCGGGCGTCGTCACCCGGATCTGGAAGCGCAAGTGCTTGCCCGCCGGGACCTTGCCGGACAGCCCGAACTGGTGCCCCCCGCCACCGCGATGGGCGGTCGGCAGGTAGGCGGACGGGGACGCCCCCGCGGTGTCGGTCAGGTAGAAGCGGCCCTCGACGACGGTGTCGTCCGGGGTGTCCTCGGCGAGGAGGACGTGCACGAGGGTGTCGTGCAGGCGCGGCCCGGAGTGGAGGACCGCGTCCGCCACGGCGAGCCCGGTCCACTCGCCGGAGGTCAGCTCGACGTCGCGGGGGTTGTACTCGTCCAGCATCTGCGGCATGTCGTCCTCCTGGCTCGGGGTCGGGTCGGGCGTGGTCGGCGTCGGCTCGCTGGTGCCCTTGGCGTGCTCGAGGACGCGGGCGAAGTCCATGGAGCCGGGGTCGCCGTGGTCGTTCTCGGGGACGTGCTGGTGGCCGCACCAGCCCTTGAATGCCTGCCATTCGGCGAAGCTCATGCGGGCGGGGCTGGCGCCGTAGGAGGCGGGGGTGATGCCGGGCCGGCGGGAGTCCTTGCCGTAGGCGAGCCAGTCGCGCACGCAGGTCATCGGGACGCCGTGGTAGTCGTGCAGCCAGCGCACCAGCCAGCCGACTTCGGCGAGTGCCCAGTCGGGGGCGGTGGGCCAGTGCAGGTAGTCGACGCCTGCCCGCTTGTCGTCCCAGGTCTTCGCCTTGGAGTCGTCGCAGGTCCCGACGAGTTCGATCTGGAAGGCGTTCGCCGTGTTGGTGGAGACGCCGCCGAGCTTGTTGGCGAGGGCGCGGGCGGACTCGTCGACGTCGTAGTGCTGGTACCACCTGATGCGCTTGGCCGCGATGTCGGGGACGCCGGTCACGGTCGGGGCGATGGAGCCGCCGTTGTACGACGGCAGCGTGCGGCCTTCGGTGGTGTGGATGACGCCGCAGTTGACCTCCATGTCGGAGCCGGAGTAGGAGCCGTCCCCGTAGAAGTAGCGCTGCGAGGCGCCCGGGATCTTCTGCGGGCCCTGCTTGGCCATATGAGCCCTCCTGGGCATGAAAAGAGCCCCGGCCTTCTGGCGCGGGGCGAGGGGCGGGGGAAGATCGACGGATCAGGGCAGCGGGGCGTACCGGGCCTTGAAGTCGGCGTCCGGGTAGGTGCCGAGGTACATGTACAGGCCGCCGCCGAGCGCGCGGCGGATCACCCAGTTGTCGAGGGCGATTTCGGGGTCGTTCGTGCCGTCGACGAGGCGCAGGATCTGCCCGTCGTCGCTGGCCACGGTGGTGTTGCTGAGGAACTCGGTGGCGATGTGCTCGCCGTTGGTGCCGTCGTACTGGATGGCTTCCAGCCGGTCGGTGATGAACATGGGGCCCCTTCTCAGGCGATTCGGCGGAGCTCCAGCCACGAGTCCGCTTCCATGATGGACGCGGTGGTGCTGGAGATGTTCTGGGCCCAGTCCACGGACAGAGTGCCGGCGGTGGGCCCGGTGATCAGCCTTCCGGCCCCGTGGTTGACCTGCGCGGCCGTGGTCGACGGGGTCGCATACAGGGTCTCGACGTTCCAGGCGATGCGGGTGCTGGTACGGGCATCGGTGTCCGCCGCCGAGGCGCCGGCGAGCCGTCCGGTCACGGCATACGAGCCGGTGCATCCCGCGGGTGTGGTGAACTGGATGTCCATGTCCGCGGTGGGCAGTCCGGAGATCCGGAAGTAGAAGTGCAGCAAGTACTGCGCGTTGGCCACCACCGGCAGCTGAAGGTCGGGATCGGCGCTGATGGTGGTCGTCGACGCCCGGGACGTGGACGCCGTCTTCGCGGCGTGCAGGGGCAGCATGCTGGTCAGCAGGTCAGCGGTCGCCCGTTGCCCCGCGTACAGGTTCGGCCATACGGCCATGGCAGCCTCCTCAGAGCCCCAGGTAGACGGGTGTGGCGAGCCGGACGTCGGCTCCGGCGCTGTGGGTCAGCGCGACGCCGTTGACCGCCCGGACGACGGTGAAGGTCTGGCTGGCCGTGGTCCCGGTGCACGCGGTGACCCGCATGACTTCCTCGCCGATCCTGACGTCGAAGGGGAACTCGTCCGGGAAGGTGGCGGAGTCAACCCACCGCCGGGTGCCGGTCGTCGTCACGTCGACGTCGGTCTCCGTCGCCGTGAGGTCCTCGGCGAGGACGCAGCCGCCGGTGTCGAGCCGCCCGTAGGCGGTGCTGCCGAGGACGAGCGCCGTCCAGGGTTCGGCCGGCACGCAGTTGAACGTGATGCGCCAGGCGTCAGGCCCGGCTTCCTCGGTGTAGCCCTGCACCAGGACGTCGACGTCGTCCGGCCCGTGGTCCTCGGGCAGGCCGGTCAGCCGCAGCTTGTCCCCGCAGTCGATGCGCAGGATGTCGTCGAGCATCTGGTGCACGCGCGGGTTGGCCAGGTCCAGGGTGATGCGGGAGTACCGGACCCCGTTGTACGTGCCCAGGTGCAGCCGCATGGAGGCGACGTGGCCGGCCTGGGCGTCGGTGGCGAGGCTGTAGGTGTACTCGTTGTCGTAGCGGCCGACGCCGTTGGGGTAGTCCTGGACGGACAGCTCCCCTTCCTCGAGGACCTGGCGGGCCGGGACGGCGCCGTATTCCCTCCGCACGCTGACGTCGTTCTCGGTGAGCTTGTCGTCGTCCACCGGTCGGAACGGGCTGCTGATGAGCCCGGCCGAGAAGTCCAGGACCACCGCGGGCGGCTGGTTCCACAGGGTGGAGTGCCCCCGGTGGATCAGCTCGTTGCGGTCGCGGGCCTCCAGCAGGTAGCCCATGTCGGTGCTGTTGGCCTCGTTGAGGAGGTCCAGGAGCGTCTTCCTGCCCTGGATCCCCATGGGCTCCTGCAGGGAGGTCTCCCCGGCCGCGGTCGCGACGTAGCCGGCCTCCGCGGCCAGCCGCTCGATGCGGTCCCCCGCCGGCTCGCCGATGAACCCCATGAGCGCGCTGTACACGCTCTCCGCCGACGGCCCGGTGCCGTCCCACAAGGTGATGTAGCCGAGGCCGCGCTCCGTCATGGTCTGGCCCGTGAGCGAGAGGAAACCCCAGTTGAAGCGCACGACGCGGGGGGCCTTGATCACGATGGAGGGGATGGTGCCGCTGCCGATCAGCCTCCCGTCCGCGTACACGGACCACAGGGTGCTGGAGGCCTGCGGGTCCATGGTGATGCGCACGTGGTGCGGCTGCTCGTCGTAGATCGCTGCCGGTGTGCCGGCCATGACGAGCGACGACGACGACGTGGACTCGCCCACCATGTCCAGGATGAGGGTCAGCAGGTCGTTGTTGCCGTCGAAGATCAGACGGAACTGTGCCTGGTTGTCGGTGTCCGACTGCGCGCCCGCGTCGTAGATCTCGAATGTGCCGGCCGACTCGTTGCCGCCGCCGCGCACGCAGAAGTCCAGGGACCACATGGCGGAGGTGCCCGCCGTGACCGGGCACTCGCCCTGGATGGCGCCGGTCACGTCCGGGAGGATCTGAATGACGGGCTCGATCCAGTCCGCGAGCGTGCCCTTGCCGAAGACGGCCGGGGTGTCGGACGACGCGATGATCTGCCGCATCGGTTTCCCTCCGACGAGGGACTGCCCGACCCGGGACTGCTCGCCGTCCGTCAGCGGCCAGCACTCCACGGGCTGGTGCGTCTTGATGTAGCGCAGCAGGGCGGAGTCGACCGGCTTGTTCCCGGCGGCCATGCGCCGCATGACGCCGGACGGGGTGATCTCCACGGTGGTGTCATTGCCGGACAGGTCCCGTGTCGGAGGCCAGGCGGGCACCTCGCCGGACATGCGCACGTGCCGGTTGGTCAGGACGGCGTCGCCGCCGCGGGACCACGTCAGCCCGGTCGAGTCGACGAACGTCGTGCCGCCCGGCGTCGCGGACCTGGTGGACATGTCGACCTTGATGGTGCCGCCGATGCCGTCGCGCAGCTGCAGGGCGTAGGCCCGGCCGCGCATGCGGTTTAGGGAGCCGCCGGCGGGGGTGGCGTTGTAGGCGAACCCTCCGCCGAACTCCATGTATCCGGAGCCTGCGTAGACGCCCGTCGCCGGCGTCCCGGTGAGGGGCTCGCCGAGCAGGTTCCATTCGGTGTCGGTGACGGTGCGGCCGGTGTAGAAACGCAGCTCGTAGCCGGAGCCGGTGTTGATGTCGAGGGTGACGCGCAGGGCCATGCGCTGCCCGTGGTAGCCCTTGACGGCCTCGGTCGCCTGCCGGGTGATCCGGGAGGCGAACAGGCCGTTGGGGGACCAGATGAACGTCAGGATGCCGTCGAGGATCTCCAGCGCCCACGACTCGTTGGACGACGTGGGCACGTAGCGCAGGGCGAGCATCTGCGACTCGGCCCAGTCCTCCAGGGCCAGGTCGATGCGCAGGTCGAAGTCACCGGTGATGTCCAGGGCCGGGTTGTCGTTGACGAAGAGGCTGTTGTAGGTGAGGCCGCCGTCGAACTCCGCCCACGGGCTCCCTACCTCGTAGCCGAGCCGCATCGGCGTGTTCCGCCCGATCTTCCCGCGCAGGGGCGAGCGCGGATTGCGGGGCGAGTAGATGCCGGCGCGGTTGTCCAGCACGCACTCGCATGCCGTCGGCTCGGCGGCTGACGCGGACTCCGAGGACAGGCCGCGGGTGATGGTGACCGGGGACGTCTGCCGCAGGTGGCCGCTGACGGGGGCCCATGCGCCGTCGACGTACAGCTCGGCCCAGATGTCCGGTGGCAGGCTGACCACGTCTCACCTCACCCCTCTGTGAACTTGCGGATGTCGCCGCCGGCCGTGGTGCGGACGGACTCCTGGAAGAACTCCCGGAAGGCCCTGCTGCCGCCGCGCAGTTCGAGCACGAGCCGGTTCTCCACCGGCTGGATGAGGCGTGTCGACGGTGCCGCCGCGGGCCGGTTGAGCATCTGCTCCAGCCGGGACAGCGGCAGGATCGCCTCGTCCTCGCGGCCCTCGCCGACCATGGCCAGCGTGGGCCCGGTCGCGATACCGCCCTTGGCGAGGTAGGGGATGTTCGGCGTGGACAACGTGATGGACGGGATGTCCACGCCCATGATCGAGCCGCCGCCGATCGTCAGGGACAGGTTGTTCCAGCCCCAGATGATGGTGTTCAGCGTGTGCTTGAAGTCGTTCCAGATCGGCGTCCACATGCCCGATGCGATCTTGGAGATTCGGCCGGGGATGCCCTTGAAGAACTTGACGATGTCGTCCCAGTAGTTCGTGATCGCGCCGACGGCCAGGCCGATCGGTCCGGTGAGGATGCCCAGCACCAGCGGCCAGTTGTTCTTGACCCAGTTCCAGGCCTTCTTGATCGCGCCCAGGATCGTGTTCCAGGCCGCGGTCACGAAGTTGCGGAAGGCCTCGTTCTTCTTCCACAGCACGACGATCGCCGCCACGATCGCGACGATGGCGAGGACGATCCATGTGTACGGGTTGGCCAGCAGCGCGCTGTTGAGGGCCCACTGTGCGGCCGCGGCGACCGCCAGGCCGGCCGCGAGGGCGAGCACGATCGGGACCAGGACCTGGACCAGCCCGGGGTGCTCCTTCATCAGCTCGGACACGAACTGCAGGGCGGGCAGCAGCGCCGTGCCCAGGGTGGTGGACAGGCTCCGCATGACACTGTCCCACTGCTGGGCGGGCGAGGCCTCCATGGCCGCAGCGGCTTCTCCGGCCTTGCCCGCGAAGTCGCCCATGTTCGCGCCGGCCGCGCCGCCCGCCTGGGCGACGGCTTGCAGGGTGCTGCCGAGGTCCTCGCCGGGGCCGCCGAACAGGGCCGCCTGCAGCATGGTGCGCTTGGTCTGGTCGGTGACCTTGAGCAGTGCGTCGTTGACCTCGTCGAAGGCCTTCGTGCCGTGCCCGGTGTTGACCAGCTTCTGGATGTGCCCGACGTCCAGGCCGAGCTCCTTCAGGGGCTCCGTAACGGCGTCCGTGTCCGCGATCCGCAGGGAGAATTCCTTGATCGCATCGCCCAGCTTGTCGATCTCGAACGCCGGGTTCTTCGCCGCCTCGGTCAGCAGCCCGAACATCTGCGGCCCGGTGAAGCCGAGCTGGCCGAAGAACTCGGAGTACTCCTTGGTCACCGCGGGCAGTTCCTCCGCCATGGCCTTGGGCATCTGCTGCGCGGCCGCGGTGATCAGGTCCAGTGCCTCGGTGCCGTCCTTCGCCAGCCCGGCCTTGATCAGGTTGCCCGCGCCGACCGCGGCCTCGCCGACGTCGAACTGGAAGGTCTTGGCGACGGCCATGGCCTGCTTGGTCAGGTCCTGCATCTCGGCGTCGGAGATGGAGCCGAACTCCTGCATGGACGACGAGACGGCGCCGAGGGCCTCGCCCACCTCGTCCATGGAGCCGCCGAAGCCGTCCGCGAAGACGTCGCCCGCGATCGTGCCCGCCCGGCCGGCTTCCTCGTCGGTGAGGTCCAGCTGGTTCTGCAGCTGGGTGGTGACGGACGAGATGTCCATCGCGCCCTCGAGGCCCATGACGAACGCGGCGCCCAGGCCCGCGGCCGCCGCGCCGCCGGCCACCGTCAGGCCGTCCAGACGGCTGGTGATGCCGTCGGCGCCCTGTTCCACCTCGCTCTCGGCGTCGGACATGTCGACGCCCAGCCGCACCAGCAGCTCGTCCAGCACTGCCACCTTGGCCACCCCCTCACGTGTGCGGACCGGTCAGCTGCGCCGCCGGCGCCGGTGACTGGTGCGTTCGGTGTCCGCCTCGTCATAGGCGGCCTGAATGCCCTTGACCACGGCGAGCAGCTCCCGGCCGGTACGGGGCGGGCGGGCCGCGCGCGACCAGACCATGAGGTGGTCCCGCAGCTTCGGCAGACGGCCCTTCTTCATGTGCGGAGCGGCCACGTCCATCCCCAGCCGCGCGGCGACGACGTCCAGGCGCGCGGGCGTGATGACGCCGTACAGGTTCTGGTAGGCGACCAGGTGCACCATCTGCTCCTCGGTGAACCGCGCCATCACCTCGTCCGGCGGCATCCGGAAGGCGACGGCGAAGTCGTACAGGAGCCTCAGAGCTGGTCGCCGGCGGAGTTTCCCTCCGCGTCCTTCACCTTCTGCTCGAACGACTTGTCGTCGTCGGAGAGGTGACGGACCAGGTTGAACAGGCCGTTGACGATGCCGGCGTTCTTGCGGCCCAGGATGGCCACGCCCTCCCGCGGGTCGGGGAAGACCAGCTCGTCCGTCTCCTGGTCGTACAGGGCCTTGGCGACAATGAGCGCCTTGTTCGAGCGCAGCTGCATCTCCGCGCCGCCCGCCTTGCCGGTGTCGATGCGCATCTTCGACAGCCTGTTCTGGTACTCCTCCCAGTCGCTGGAGGGCAGGCCGCGCACCCGGAACTTCACGCCGGGCACCCACTCGGGGATCTCGACGTCGTCCTGGGTCTTGATGTCCTGCGCTGCACGGATCTGGTCTTTCAGACTGGCCATGGTGTCCTCGGGGAAGTGGCGGATCGGTCGGTGTGGTGGCCGGTCAGACGCCGGTCGCGGTGAGCGTCGGCTTGCCCGAGATCTTGAACGTCACTTCGCGCTCCATCTTGTCGTCGATGGGGAAGGCGTCGGAGATGCCGGTGATCAGGGCGGTGAAGTCCCAGGTGTGCTCGTCCGGGTCGTCCGGCAGGAGGACCAGCTGGTAGTTGCGCAGGTCGTCCTCTTCGAAGTCGGCGTCGAGGGCCTGGTGCGTCGTCTCGCTGGGGCGGTAGTTGATCGTCGCGGTGACCTCGCCGCCGTCCTTGAGGCCCTTGACGAACTCGCGATAGCGGTTGGGGCTGTCGTGGGCGGTGACCTCGATCGCCTCGCGGGAGCGCTCGGGACCGGACAGGTCCGAGACGTTCGCGATCAGCTGGAAAGTCCCGGCCCCGCTCTCGCGCTTGAGCTGGGTTCCGAATGCGTCTTCGCCGGCCATGGCCGTCCTCCTTGCTGGTGTCCGGCCCGGGGCCGGGAGGGGTCTATGCGGGGGGCTGCTCGCTGCCGATGCGGAACGTCATCGGCAGGTGGCGCAGGTCGCCGGGGGGTTCGGGGTCGGTGAGGGTCTGCATGGACACGAACCGCGTCCACGTCCACCGGTGCCCGACGATCGTGAGGGGGGTGTGGTCCAGGACCTGGCGGACCCGGTCGGCGATGGCCAGGCCCTGCGCGAAGCCGCGGTACTTCGACCACACGTGCAGGGTCTGCAGGACCTCCGAGCCGTAGCGGTCGTGCGCGTTGGAGGGGGTCTCGAAGGAGTCGCCGAGGTGGATGTACGGGTAGGGCTGGTCTTCCGGTGCCCAGTCCAGGACACCGCTGATCTGGCCCATCAGCTGAGAGTCGCCGGTGAGCGCTGCCCGGATGGCGTCACGGGTCGCCAGGCCGGCCAGGGCGGGGGTGCTCACAGCCGCCTCCTGACCTCGGCCCGCAGCCGGGCCACGAACTCCTTGCCGGCGCGCTCCAGGGCGGGGATGAGCGTGGGATTGGCCGGCGTGCGGCGGGTGCCGCGTTCGTGGAAGACCGCGTACAGGTCGTCCTGGTCGCGCCAGCCGACCGATACCCGCAGGCCGTCCTTCTCCGGGGTGGCCTTCACGCTGCTGCGCAGGTTGCCGGAGTCGACCCGCACGTTGCGGCGGACGTCCGCCACCATCGCCGCCCCGGCGTTCTCCAGCTCGGCCTTGGCGGCCGCCTCCAGCTCCGGCACGATCTCGGCCAGCCGCCGCTCCAGCCGCTCCAACCCGATGATCTCCACACGGGCCCGCCTGCGACGTGCCATTGGCTCACCTCTTCCTCAGCTGCCGGCGGATCTCGTGCAGCTCGCCCGCGACGGCGAGCAGGGCCCACGCGATCGCCCACGGTGTGTTGCTGTCCGATCCGCCCAGCGCCTCCTCGGCGCGCACGCGGTACTCCTGCGGCTCCAGCCGCGGCAGCCGCGGCCGCTCGTCGTCGGCGGCCATCAGGAGCCCAGCTCGAACGGGCGGACGGTGACCGAGGTGACGGCGCTGTAGGTGATCGACGCCCGGCCGGTCGCCCCCCGGAAGATGTTCGCCAGCGGGATGATCGCGTGCTTGCCGGCCGCCACGGTGTAGGTGGGGTCCGGGAGCGCCAGGCCGGACACGCTGCCCGGGGTGGCCAGCGTGACGGTGACGGACGAGGCGCCGCCGTTGTTGACGTACAGGAAGCGGCCCGGCCCCACGGGCGCGGTGTCGCCGCCCGAGGCCGCGGCGGTGGCCTGGGCGGCGACGTCGACGACGCCCGCCGCCACGGTCACCTTGGTGCTGGTCAGGTCAGCCATCAGGCTCCCCCTTCGGTCTGGATCAGCTCGGCGAGAGCCTTGGAGTAGACGGGCGCGGACGGCTGCACAACCGACAGCACGCGGAACACCTGCTCCCGCCCCAGAGCGTCGGTGCCGCGCAGTTCGTCGCCGCGGCGGACGTCCGCGCGCGGGGACAGGTAGACGTTGTGCGAGTGCCGGGACGAGGTCGACGCGGCCACCATGCGCTCGGTGGGGGAGGGCTGGTCGACCTTCGCCCGCACGGCGCCCTGCTGGGCCAGCGTCGTGGTCTGCCCGCCGTGCCCGTCGTCGGCACTCTGCGTCCGCCACACGGTCAGCTGCCGGTTCAGGGCCCGGCCGATGCCCCTCACCGGGACCTCAGCGCGGTGATGCCGCCGCCGAAGCGGGCGGCCAGGCGCTCCCGCCAGTGCTGCGGGAGCTCCATCTCGGTGATGCGGCCGTCCGCGCCGTAGGTGACCGACCAGTCCCCGAGCCGCTCGGAGGTGACCTCCTTGTCGGCGGCCAGCCCGGTGCCGCCGTCCTCGGAGCGGTACGCCACCAGCGCGGCCGCCGCCATCCGGCACACCAGGTCCACGATGTCCTCGGGCACCTCGGCCAGCCCGTGGGTGTAGGTGACCTCGATGTCCGACGGCTCGCAGCCGGTCCAGCCGGCCGCGCGCCACAGACGGCCGGACCTCAGCCGCCAGTCGGTGACCGGCCTCCCGTCGACGGTGACCACGTCGACGGACACGATGGGCGGCCCGGGCAGCGTCAGCCGCTGCCCGGATTCGCCCTCCAGGGTGATGGTGGACGTGGTGCGGGAGATCGCCGTCCCGGCCGCCTCCCGCACGGCCGCCGAGGCGACGCGCAGGTAGACGTTGACGATGTTCGTCTCGGCGGCGTCCACGGCCAGGCCGCGGGCCTCGAGGTCGTCCACCGTCGCGAGCGGTGCCAGTGCCACGGCGGCCCCCTCTCTGCTACTTGGCCATCTCGATCAGGTCGGCCTTGGTGTAGTTCGCCGCGTCCTCGCGGGACATGTGCTGCGTGCGCGCGACGTAGACCACCCACTCGGCCTTGGGCGCGTTGGCCGCGGGCCGGTCCGGGTCCGTGCCCGTCTCCTCCGGGGCCACGTCGCTGCGGGTGCCGGGCTCGGACACGATCTCCGTGCGCGGCTGCGGCCCGGCCTCGCCCTCCCGGTCGCCGGGGTCGGACGCGAACTCGGTCCGCGGCTGCGGGCCGTCGTCGCCCGGCCGGTCGCTGGGCTTGGACTTCTTCTCGGTCCGCGGCTCCGGCCCGGCCTGCGCCGCCGCCTCCGGCTCGTCGTCCGGCCAGCTCCACTCGCCGGCCTTGATGCGCCGCTCGATGAGGTCCCGCGTGAACGGCTGGCCGACGGTCACCCGGAACGGGGCGCCGCCGCTGCCGCGCAGCAGGACCTCCTGGCCGTCCTTCAGCTCCCGCCCGGCCATCAGATGATCACATCCGCGGCGGCCAGGCCGGTCGGGCGGATGACCTTGGCGCCGTACAGGTGCAGGCCCTTCACGATGTCCGCGAAGCCCTTCTCCTTGCGGGTCGCCTCGGTCTTGTTGATCTGCTCGGCGTAGGTGACCGCGCCGTTGTAGCCGGCGATGACGAGCTTGCCCGCGCCCGCGCCCGGACCGTTCGGGGCGTTGTTGGACTTGCGGATGGAGAAGCCCGCGGCTTCCCCGACCATGCCGTTGGTGCGGGTCGCGGCGGCCTGCGCGTCGCCGGTCCCGACGAAGCGGTCGTCCTTCAGCAGCAGGCCGTAGAACGCGGGCGTGACGACCGCCCAGCGGCCGGCGTCCGGCACGTTGTCCTCATCGAGGATCGTGCCCAGGTCCACGAGCAGGTCGTAGGCGTCGGACGGAGAGGTCAGGGTCTGCTCGGCGACGAGGTTACCGGCGTCGATGCCCGCGGCCATGAGGCCGGCCACGTAGGCGTCGGCGACGTCGCGCAGCTTGTACGCGGCCTTGCGGGCCTGCTCGGTCAGCACGCGGCCGCCGTTGAACGCCTGCCGCTTCTCCACGTCGTCGACCTCGAACGCGAAGTACTTCGACTGGTCGATGAGCAGGGTGGCGTCGGTGTCGTCGACGTCCTCGATGGTGATGTCGACGTGCGGGGTGTACGTGCCGATGGTCGGCTCGGCGAGGCCCACGATGTGGACGGTGTCGCCGTAGTTGGCGATGTCGCCCTCGTACTCGCGGTTGACGATGCCGGGCGCCGCGTAGACGTGGGACTTCTCCAGGGTGACCAGAAGGTTGGCGTTCCACACTTCCGGCTTGAAGGCGCTGATGGCCATGGGGATCTCCTCGAAGGGGGGTTACCGGGTGTTGCCGAGGTAGTCGTCGAGGCGGCCTTCCTGCTGGGCCTTGACGATCTCGGCGTGCTTGCCCGCCGCCGACAGACGCTTGACGTCCGCCTCGGTGAGCTGGGAGGGCCGGGCATTCCCCTTGCGGGCGCCGGAGTCTGCGGTCCCTTGGAACCGCGGCTTGGGGGTGCCGCCTTGCGCGGCCAGGTACGGCTTGGACTTGATCAGGTCGTCGATCGCCTCGGCGACCTCGTCGGCGTCGACGTTGCCGTCGGCGTCGACCTCGAACTGGGACAGGTCCAGGAAGCGGTGGGCGTCGGCCGGGTCGGCGAGCTTGCCCGCGGCCGCGGCCCGCACCTCCGCCTTCACCAGGCGCTCGTTGACGCGTGCCAGGGCGGTCTGCTCAGCCTGACGCACCAGGGCGTCCCGGTCGGGCTGCTCGCCGTCGGCCGGCTTGTTGAGCTCGGCCAGCTGGGCCTCGAGGCTGCGGCGCTTCTCGCGCTCCGCCCTCAGCTTGCCCTTCATGGTGTCCAGGGCCTTCTTGCCCGGGTCGCCCAGGGCGTCCGCACCCTCCGGGTCCTCGGTCTCCTCCGGGTCGTCGACCGTCTCCGGTTCGACCTCGGGCACCTCTTCGGGGGCGGTCTCGGTCTCGGGCTGGACAGGGGTGGGTGTGGCCATCGTGCGCTCCCATTGCGGGGTTGGGCCCGGGCGTTGCGCGCGGGCGAGCGAGAAGGTCAGGCGATGTAGCCGTAGCGGCGCAGCAGCTGCACGGCGTGCGTGCGGTCGTCGGCCACGCGGTAGATCTCTTCGGGCATCAGGCGGGCCTCAGTGGGGCGGAAGCCGCGGATGCTCCGCGAACGGGGGATGGCTCCCGCCTGCTGGAGGCGGCGGAACTCCTGCCGGCGGAACTCGCCGCGCACCGTGCCCTCGGTCGTGGTGACCGCGCGGCCGCCCAGGACGGACGCGCCGGACATGCCGCGGCGGGCGTTGACCAGCTGCCCCACGTCGGCGCCCTCGGCGAGGGCCTTGGCGCCGGCCTCGCCGAACGTCTTGCGCCGCTGCTCCTCGGACATCTGCGCCACCAGTTCCTTCGGCGACGCGGGCCGGGGGCGGTGCTCCCGGGTGACGGGCTCCATGCCGCACTTGCAGCGCGGATGCCGCAGGAACGCCTTGTCCGTGTGGTACTCGTTCCCGGCGAGGACCACGCAGCGCGAGCAGGCGCCGCCCTCCACCACGCGGATGTAGCCGGTCACGGTTGGACGCGCGGTCATGGCGGCCGAGTCGGCGGCCCGCCCGATGTCCGCGACTGCGGTCTGGGCGATGGCGTCCAGCATCGACCGTCCGGCGACCAGGGCCTGGACGATGGGGCGGCCAGCGGTGACCAGCCGCAGCGCCGTCCAGATCGGAGCCATGAGGACCCCGGCGAGCGGGCGGCCTGCGCCGTCGACGCCGGTGAACGCCTCAGGGACGATGCGGCCGGCGTCGGGCCGGTCGTCGTTCTCCGGTCCCAGCAGCTCGTTCAGCCACGGCGCGGTCATCTGTGCGGCCGCCAGCTGCCCGCTCATGATGATGGCGAGGACGTCCCCGAGCAGACCGAGCCAGGACTGGTACAGGTGGTCCTCGTCCAGGCGCCGCCAGATGTGGTGCGTGGCCAGAGCCGTTGCCACCGTCAGGCGCTGCCGGGCTTCCATGTGCGCGACCGCCTCCGGGGACGGGCTCACGCCGCCGGCTCCTCACCCTCGCCCGGCCCCTCGTCGGGGTCGGTGTCCCCGGGCGGGACATTGCCGGCGGTGGGCGGGCCGCCGCCGATCTGCCGGGTGAGCTCGGTGACCGGGTCGGCCTCCAACTCCTCCATGCGCATCGCCATCACGTCGGCCACCTCGGTCGGCGTCAGGCCGTAGCGCAGGGCCAGCCACTTGAAGGGGAAGCCCAGCTGCTTCAGCTTCAGCAGCGCGTCCGCCATCTGCGCGTGGCTGCGGGACTCCGCGTCCTTCCACAGCACCCGCCCGGAGCGCAGGGCGGCCGCCTTGGCGTCCTCACCGCGGGCCAGGGCGATCAGCCGGGCCATCTCACGCAGGCCCTGCCCGGACCAGATCTGCTTCTCCTCGGTCCGCTTGACCAGGCCGGTCTCCGCGGCGAGCAGCGCGCCCTCCGCCAGGTTGGCCATCTTCCCGACGAGATAGTGCTGGGGGGTGCGGGTCTGCGCGGCCAGGTGCCCCACCGCCACCTCGATCAGGCCGGTGTACATGGCGAGGTTGGCGGCCTGCCACTCGCCGATCCGGACGTCCTTGCCGTTGAACATCATCACGCGGTCCACCGCGAACTTCTCGATGTCCACCGGCTGCGTGCCGATGACCTCGCCCTCACTGTTCAGCTTCGGAATCACGGGGCGTTCGGCGCCCATGATGACCCGCTGCGGGAAGGACGCGTAGTCGGAGGCGGTGAACAGCTGCGCCCACAGCAGGTTGATGGCGTCCTGCATGGCGATCACGCCGCGCACGTCGCTGATCGGCTCGCCCACCAGTACCGACTTGTTGGGCAGCTCCACCATCGGCACCACGCCCATGGGGTTGGGCTGCGGGTTCGGCTCGCCCAAGGCCTCCGGGTCGCGCGGCGACCACTTCTTCATCGCCTCGTCGACGTCGACCATCTGCGGGGACTTCTCCCCGTCATGGACCACGTGCGGGCGGCAGAACTTCCACACCTCATCCGCCAGGTAGAGGGTGGCGTAGTCCTCGCCGCCGTCCTGCCAGCGCTTCAGTGCCGCCCGCCGCAGCCGGCGCGAGCCGGGCTCGTAGGCGATGACGCACTGGGAGGGGTCCTCGAACGTGACCACGGGCATGTCCGGGTCCTTCGGGTCGCCCCACACCAGCACGAACGACCGAGCGTTGACGACCGAGCCAAGGAAACCGAGCTGGCTGTCCGCGTCCAGGCCGTTGACCTGCCACACCTTCCACAGATCCTTGTCGGCATCCGTTTCACCGGAGGCCTGGAAGCCCGTGACGGTGAGCCGCTCCACCGGGGAGTCGGCCACCACCTGCGTCCAGTTGTCGGAGAAGTCGCGGTAGCGGTCCCCGTGGAACTTCGCGAACTCATCCGACGCGAACTTCAGCGGGTGCTCCCCGCGGTAGTAGGCGTTGTGCCGGGTGATGTCCCGGCTGCGCTGCATGAGCTCCGCCTCCAGCAGCTGCACCAGCTGCAGGGCCTGCTCCATCGTCGCCATCGGGCCCCCTCTCAGCTGCCGTAGTAGAAGGACTGCTGTCGCTCGGCGAGGCCGGCGGCGATGACGTCGCCCAGCGCCTCGTGCGCGAGGACGCTGGGAATGGTGGCGTCGATCTTCTGAGCGGGGCTCGCCTTGCGCAGCACGTAGCGGTCCATCGGGCGCGCGGCCGCGCGCGTGTTGGCGATGTGGTCCGCTGTGATCGGGCACCCGTCGTGCGTGAACGCGGCCCCCTCGCTGTTGCGCTTGACCACGTCCGTCTTCAGCCGCTCGCACGCCGAGTGCATCTGGACGATGCGCCGGGTGTGCCAGCGGATCACCCGCTCCTCGCCGTACAGGTCGACCCATTCGTCGATCTCGGTCTCCCAGTAGGGGGGGTCCGCGTACAGCCGCACCACGTCATAGCGGAACATCAGCTGCTGCATCGCCGCGCGCACCTCCGCGCGCGGAACCTGCCCCCCGTAGTCGGCCGGGTTCCAGATGGTCGGCTCGTCGTTCTCCCCGTAGACCGGGGTGAACTGGTAGCCGTCCATCGTCTCCGCGCGGATCGCGGTCCAGTCGTCCACGTCCGAGCCGTCGAACCCGAGGACGATCCGCGTCATCGGCCGCACCCGGCGCGGCACCGCCTTGGCCGCCCACTTCGCCGGATCCAGCCAGGCCGCCGACCCCGACACACACCGATTACCGAAGAACCGCTCGGCCTGCGCCGGGTCCTTCTCCATGATCTCGGCGGCCTCCGCCTCGATCGCGTCCAGGTCGACGTGCGACGACCCGGCGTAGACGATCGCGTGGATCTTCCGCCGGTCCCGCTTGCTGCCGTAGGACAGCGTCTTCGGCGCCTGCGGGTGGTAGCGGAAGATGTCCCGGGACTTCGACTCGGACGTCGTCTGCGCCACCGAGTTCTCCGACGGATCCCACCCGTTCGTCGTCTCCATCGACCGGCCGCCCATACCGGCCAGGCCGCGCCGCTGCGTCTCCGCCACCCGGCGCAGCTTGTTCGCCGTGGTCCACAGACCCGTCTCGTCCTGGTTGGCGAACGTGATCGGGTTGCCCAGCCTGCTCATGGCCGACGACGTCACCGTGTCGATGCGACCCGAATCGCCGACCCGGGTGAACTCCTCGCCGACCCGCATGAACTCCGACAGCGGCCCGAGCTTCACCATGTTGCGCAGCGGCCGGTAGACGTTGTCGACCTGGTCCTCGGCCGTGGCCACCAGCTGGATCAGCGGTGTCGGCCACGGGGTGCCCATCGGCTCGCCCGCCTCGTACTGGTACCACCAGCCACAGCTGCAGCCGTGATCCGAGCACCGGTACACCTCGCCGCCGCGCGCCCACCCGGCGAACACCACCGGGCCCGCGGCCTCCGCCAGCGTGATGGTCGCCGACCACGGGCCCTTGCCGGTCTTCTGCGGCGCGACGATCTGGCTACGGCGGTAGCGGAACGCCGGCGCCAGCTGCCCCACGCGGGCCTCGGGCTTCACCCGGTAGTGGTTGACCGTGCACCACAGCTGCCACGGATACAGCTCGAGGTCCTCGCCCTGCCGGAAACCGTCCGGGATCGGGCAGTGCGCTTCGATCCAGTCCGGGACGATCCACAGCGTGGGGAAGTCGACGACGAACTCGGGCCCGGCGTCAGGCCCCTTCACCACTGGGCACGACCTTCAGCCGGTCACGGGCAGATGGGCGACGCGCCGCTGGCGCGGCCTCCTCCGTCTCCGTCTCGACCCCAGCAGCCGGGGCGATCTTCCACCGGTTCCGCAGCATCCCGGTGACGCTCAGACCGAGACTGTCGAGGTAGCCGCGCACCATCTTCTTCACGTCCACGCGGGCGTCCGGCCGCTCCGCCTCCGCCAGCGTCCGCGCGAACAGCGCCACCTCCAGCTCCTGGCCCATCTCCTCCCACACCACTGCCTGCGGCTTGGACCACAGGTCCTCCCACAGCGCCCACTCCCGGTCCGTCGCCTCCGTCAGCGGCCACTCGGGCAGCTCACCGGTACGGCCCTCAGCCGGCAGCGTCTTCCACCCACCACGCTCGGCAGCCTTCACCTGGCGCAGGGAGTTCGGGTCCGGCGGCGGCCCGGAGACCGCGCGCGCTCCACCACGGGGCATGGTCGATCACTCCTCCGACGCTGCGTTGCGCAGCACGAACGGCGTCACCTTGCGTGACGACCGGGGGGTTCTGGGCGGACCTCTGAACCCGACGAACCAGACAGCGCCCTCCCCCGCGCTGTTCCACCCCCAGGCCGCCGGGGGTCACCCCCCTGGGTCCGATGACCGAGCGTCACGTGCCCCATGTCTCGGCTGCGGTCTTGCGCGAGTGGTGCCGCTTGCTCATGGCCTGCCAGTTGCTCGGGTCGAAGCCGCGGGGGCCGAGGGGGCCGAGGCCGTCGATGTGGTCGACCTCGGTGGCCAGGTCGCGCTGGAGCTGAGGCAGGGCCGCGCACTCGGTGCACTCGCAGTAGGGGTGCGTCTGCAGGTACTCGGCACTGGCCTTGCGCCATGCCGAGTTGTAGCCGCGGGTGTTGGACTGAGGTCTGGCTGCTCGGGCTTTGGCCTGGCAGGTGGGGCAGCGCCCGGACTGGGTGAGAGTGGGACAGCCTGGCGTCGGGCAGACCTGCATCGCTCGTCGAGGCATGCGGGCCTCCGGGTACGACGAAGGCCCCGGGTGTCCGGGGCCTTGGTATGTCTGCGGTGCCCTCCTACGGGCACAGTTGTACACCGAGATCGTTGCACTCTGTCTGACCTGCGGTCAAGCGACGCTGCGGGCAGCCCGCTTAGCGGCGAGGGCGGCGACGTCGGCGGCGAGGTACCAGGGCTGGCGCGGGCTGCCGCCGGAGCGGGTGAGCTGGCCTCGGTGGACGATGCTGCGGAGGCCGGTGAGGGTGACGCCGAGGACGCGCGCCGTCTGGTGCGCGGTGAGGTGTCCGGGTCTCAGGTTCTGCGACTCCATGCCCCCATGATGCGGCAGTGAGTGACCTTGTGGCGGGCGCCAGAGAGGCCGTCTCCAGGGGCACTTGCGGGTCCCTGGGGACGGCTTCACTGCCTCACTTGATCGCCGTTTGCGCTGATCAACGCCAGTGAGGCGGGGCAGTGACCTTGGAAGTGGAAAGTCACTGCCCACTGCTGGGTCACTGGGCCTCTGCGAGCTCCTCCGCGCGCTGCTCCAGGGCCCGCTCGACGCTCTCCAGGCGCACCACCGGATAGCCGTCGTAGGTACCGGTGTCCTCCCCGTACTCGGCGAGGAGGGCCTTGAGTCGGGCGCCGGTCCAGTGCTCGTACACGGCGTGGTTGCGGGCCTTGAGGCGGTGCAGGACTTCGGTGGTGCGTACCCGCTTCTCCCGGCCGACGACGGCGGCCAGGTCGGCGAGGTGGTCGACGGGCTGGACGACCTCCAGCTTGTGGACGGTGGCGACGCTCTCGCGGCGGGCCTTGGCCCGATCGGTGAGCACGGCGGCGTCCTCGCCGGAGATGAAGTGCGTCCGCACGGTCACGGAGGCCTGTCCGGCCTCGAGCGGGATGCCCTCGCCCGCGACGACCAGCGTGCCGCGGTCCTTGCCGCGCCGGAGCTTGTGCGGGGCGGCGCCGGCGTCGACGGGGGCCTCGCCGAGCGCCATCTTGGCCTGGGACTCGGTGCCCAGGACGAGGGAGCCACGGATGTGGTTGCCCTCACGGCTGCGCTTGGGCAGGTTCTCGTCGGTGGGGTCCTGGGTGCCTTCCCAGATGGTGACGTTCACGACCCGCCCCTGGTCGTGGATCTTCTTGACGGCCATGAAGTAGCGGCTGGTGGCCTTGGCGCCGCCGTAGGGGCGGCCGTCGAGGCTCTTGGCGCCGCATCCGTAGGCGACCTGGGCCTCGTCGACGATGAGGACGATGGGGCGGAAGCGGGGGTCGGTGCGGGCCATCTCGCGGGTGACACCGTCCGTGGCCCCGGACTCCTCCAGTAGGGCGATGCGCTTCTGCATCTCGTCGACGCCCCACTCGACCATGTCGACGGCCTGGGCGACGTGGTCGTCGGTGGGGCCCTGGATGAGGACCTGGGCCAGGCCGAGGAAGCCGCGCCAGTCGCCGACGCCCTTGAGGTCGGCGATGTAGAAGTCGACGGTCGGGTCGAAGGCGAGCCACAGGGCGAGGGCGCGCAGGGAGGCGGTCTTGCCCTGGTTGGACAGGCCGGTGAGCAGGATGTGCCGCTGGAAGACGCTCACGCCGACGGCGTCGCCGCGCAGGTTCTGCCCCCACGGGGCGGAGCCGGTGTAGTAGTCGGCGGTCACGTCCTCGTCGGCCATGAGCGGGGAGGGGCCGATGGGCTCGTCGAGGGCGCCGCTGTCGGCGATCCACAGGCGCACGGTGCGCGGGGCGGGAGGGATGGTGATGAACACCTCGTGCTCGTGCCGGTTGAGGTTCTCGGCGAGCTTGCGGCGCTTGGTCTGGATCTCCTCGGTGGACACCCCGGACGGCAGGGTGACGTCGACCTCCACCCCGCATCCGGCGATCTTGATGGGGGACAGCATGGCGGCGCCGATGTCGCCCATGCCGTCGATGGCCTTACGCAGGGCGGAAATGCCCAGGTCACGGAAGGCGACGACGACGATGGACGGAGTGATGGTGTCGCCGAAGGTGCGGGCACTGGCGGGCAGGGCCCACTGCGGGGCGGTGTGCTGGTGCCGGCCGAGGGCCCACACGGTCGCGAGCGTGATCCAGGGGGCGGCGAGCAGGAACGGGTCCCAGACGATGCCGCCGATGAGCGCGACCAGGCGGACGAGGTCGATGACGGTCTCGATGGGGGTGAGGACGTCTCGGACTTCGCCGCTGCCCCAGGCCAGCAGGATGCCGAGCATGAGCAGTACTCCGGCACCGCCGGCGGTGGCGAGGCCGATGGCCTTGGGTGCCTGGATCATGAGCTGGAGCATGTCGAGGCGGCGGCGGTGGCGGGCGGCCCGGTAGGCCTGGGCGCGGGCCTCCCATTCCTTGACCTCGTCCATGAGGCCGGCGGCTTCGGCGGCGCGGATCATCCGCTCGTAGCGGCTGCTGCTGCGGGAGTCCCAGACGCGGCGGGCGGTGACCTTGGTGCCGCCGGCGATGTAGGAGGCGTGGCGGACGGCGAGGCGGCCGATGGTGCGGACGCGCTCGTCGGCGAGGGCGGCCTTGGTGATGCGCAGGTAGCGGGCGCGGCGCCGCTGGGTGCGGGTCGAGGACACCTTGGCGTCTTGGGTGTCGTCTGGAGTCTTGATCAGGGTCACTGACATCCTGGGGCTTCCTACCTCTTGCAGGGGTACGGAGGCCCGGGGCGGCCGATCTTCCCTGGCCGGTGGACGGCCGCCCCGGGGCGTGGCTACTGCTGCTGCTTGCGACGGCGGGCCTGGTCCTCGATGCGCTCGATGCGCCGCTGCAGGTCGCTGATGTCGACGCTGTCGCCCGCCAGTCCGCGCTTCGCCATACGGGCCGTCAACGCGGCGACACGGGCCTTCTCTGCGGTCGTGAAGTCGGAGAACGTCAGATCGTCCATGGGGTCCTCTCGGGTTGCGGGCCGGACTGTCCGGCCCCACCGCACCCCCGCCAGCCGTGGGCTTATCCCCACGGCTGGCGGAGGACGGAAGGGCTGGCAGGTCAGTCCTGCGCCCGGTACTTCTCCATGACCTTGAGCGTGTTGATGTTGTCGAGGGCGTTGTCGATCGTCTTCTGCGCGGCCCGGGCGCCGGCCGCGTTGCCCGCCATCCGTGCGTCGCTCTTCCGGCCGCTGGCCTCGCGGATCGCGGTCTCCTGCTCGGCGATCTGACGGCTGTACTCACCCATGGCGTTGTCCTCTCAGGTTGCGGGCCGGCCTGTCCGGTCCCACCGCCCGACAGAGGTCCTGAAGGAACCTCTGTGGGACGGAAGGGCCGGTCAGCGGCCCTTCTGCATGTCCTGCCAGATGTGCCGGAGGATCAGGAAGCAGCCGGTGGCGCAGCACGCGGCGATGGCGATGGCGATGGACGCGAAGGCCAGGCCGATGCCGCCGACGCACACGCCGCAGCCGATCGCCAACCACTCGCCGGCGCTGCGGCCCGGCTTGTGCTGGTGGCCGCAGGCCGGCGCCTGCGCGGTCTGCTGGGCCTGAGCCGCCTTGGCGAGCTCCAGCGCGGCGAGCGCGATCTGTACGGCGGCCGTGTCGGTCTCGGCGCGGGCGACGGCGGCCTCGGCCTTGTTGAGGGCGTCGCTCACGACGTCCACCTCCTGATGCGTCGGGTGATGCGCGGCCACAGCAGGACGCCGGCGCCGACCGCGAGGAAGGCGGGCTGCGCGACGACCGCGGTGACGGCGGCGAGGACCAGGGCGAGCAGCGCCGGGTAGGCGACGAGGAGCCCGAGGAGGGCGCCGAAGGTGAGGCGCATCATGCGTATCCGCCCTCCATCGGCGTGGCCGGGGGCTCCGGCTCGGCCTTCTTCGCCGCTCGGGAGAGGGCGGTGCGGACGTAGGGCTCATCGACAAGGAGGCGCCGGTGCCGGGCGATGTGCTCGACGATGTCCTTGGCCTTGGCGTCCGGCCCGAGGGCGGATGCGGCCTCCATGACCGCGCCCTGCAGATTGACCGGCTCCAGGGCGCTGACCTGCTGATGCGCGGGCGCATCATCGCGCTGCACCTCGTACTCGGCGGGCCGCTGGCCGAGGACCAGGGCGACCGCGACGGGGTCGACGGTGACCCCGTAGGTGCCGAGCAGATGCGCGAGCTCGGCCGGGGGCGCATCAGGGCGGCCCTGGTGTGCGAGGCGGATGGCCTCGGTCGGGTCGAGGGTCTCGAAGTGGCGGCGCAGCGCCTCGGTGGCGGAGTCGCGGCCGGGCGTCACGGGCGGCGCTGCGGCGGTGGCCGGGGTGGTGGCGCCGTACATGGCGGCGAGGGCCGCATCAGCTCCGTCACGGACGCGGTGGCGTTGGACGTCAACCAGGCCGGCGCCGAGCTCGGTGTCGCCGACGCCGACGTACCGGGCGAGCCTCCAGTAGCGGCGCTTGGCGAGCTTGCGCTGCCACTTGCTGGGGTGGCCGTCGGCGACCGCCTTGTGGAAGGCCAGGTGTCGGGCGGCGTCTGCGGTGCGGCGGAGCGTCTCGGCGTCCGTGCCGGAGGTGTAGACGACGATGCTGCGGGCGATGAAACCTAGGCCCTCGGCGGCGCCGGACATGGCGAGCGGGGTGACCGCGTACACGGCGGCTTCCCGGGGGCTGCCCGCGATGGTCACGCCGATGCAGGACGCGGAGACGGGGGCGAGCCACATGCCGAGCCGGACGACAGCCGGGGAGGACATGCCGAGCATGGTCCGGCCGAGCATCACCATCGCGAGGATGAGGGTGAGGCCCTCTCCTGCGGCGACGACGCCCGCGGCGGTGGCCTGCCGGTGGAACTCGGCGGCGGCGTTGCTGTAGGTGCCCCAGGCGCCGGCCGCGCCGACGGCGAGCATCAGGGCGGCTGCGGTGGCGAGGACCCCCCGCTGCCCCTTGGTGAGAGTGCGGGTGGTCATCGGCCACCTCCCCGGACTCGCTCCAGCTCGGTGGCGAGCTGGTCGAGGACGTCGAGGTGGGCGCGCACGGTGGCGGTGAAGTCCCGGACGCTGTCGGGGTCGAAGTTGAGGATGTCGCCGCCGGCGTCGACCGCGAGAACGGGCAGGGGCTCGGGGGCAAGCTCGGAGAACGGGGCGTGGGAGATCCACGCGGTGAGGAACGGTTCGGGGCCGCGGCGGGTCTCGATGTGGGCGGAGACCTCGGGCCCGTTGTGGGTGATGTCCGGCCGGAACTGAGCGCTGGTGTGGGGGTCGATGCACCAGTCCGGTTCGTCGATCTCCAGGGACTTGATGACGAGGACGGGCACGTTGACGAAGCGGGGCTCGGTGCTCACTGGGCCTCACCACCGTCGAGGGTGACGGCCTCGGACCAGGTCTTGCCCGCGTCGAGGGCGGCGTGCGCCTGGTCGACGGTGACGTACCCGGTGATGGGGTGCTCGGCGAGGCGCTCGCGCAGGTACTTCGCGGTCCAGGCCGGGCCCAGGGCGGGGCCGTCGTCGAGCAGGTTCCGCAGGGCGATCCGGGCGTGGACGACGCGGGTCGCGAGCAGGCGGTCGTGCACCTCGGACCCGCCGGTCGTGGCCGGGTGCGGGAGGTCGATCGCCTCGAGGACGGCCGCGAGCAGGTCGCGTACAGGCTCGGGAAGGGTGGTGTTGTCCGCGCAGGCGGACGTGGAAAGATCGGTCATGCCGACTCCTGCCGTAATCAGGATGTTCGGTGGAGGGTCGGGCGGTGCGATCGCCCCGGGTGCGCCAACACCTGGGAGCTGCTGTCCGGCCCTCGCTGTCTATTCGGTTGTGGGGGCGTCCGGCTTGGGCGCCTTCTTGCGTTGGTCCCTCTTGAGCGCCTGGTCGACGGCTTGCCAGCTGCGGCCGAGGGCGCGGGCGACCTCGGCGACGGAGCCGAGTTCGTCGACGCCGTCGCGGAGGGCTTGGGCTCGTCGAGAGGCGGCGTCGGATGCGGCTTGGTTGAGCTGCGCCAACAGCTCTTCCTCGTCGCGGACCCGGTCCCGCCAGGGCTTGGGTTCCATCGGGACGACTCTATCCAACACCCCTGTTGGATGCAAGGTCTTCATGCCGACTCCCGCGGTTGGTAGTGGCGGAGCAGCAGCAGGTCCTGCTCGGTGGCGTACACGCAGTTGCACCAGTCGCACACCAGCTTGGTCTGGCCGGGCAGGTGACGGATCACGGCGCCGCAGATCACCCCGGAGGAGTCGACCGCCACGCACTGCCCGATCCGCCGGCCGCGCTCCGGCAGCGCGCCGACGATCGACAGGGCCGCGCCCTCCAGCTCGCGCACCTCCCGGGCGAGGTCGCCGGCCGCCGGGTAGCTGGCCGCGATCCACGGCAGCTCCATGCCCAGCCACCGGGCCGCGCGCCGCACCCGCTCCTCGACGTCGCCGACGACGGCCGGCTCCCCCCAGCCACGCACCCGCTGGACGTCGGAGCGCCACGACTCCAGGACGAGGGCGATGCCCCCGTAGCGGAGGTCGAGGACGGCCTCGTCGACGGGCAGGCCGCTCACGGCGTGGCCGGTGGAGACGCGCTCGGCGCCGCCGCGGGCGGCCGGGGCGAGGAACCCGGCCAGCGCCGCGTACAGGGTCGGCATCCGCTCCAGCCGCTCCCCGAGGGCGAGCGTGTCCCCTGGGCAGAGGTGCCCGGCCTCGAGGTCGCGCTCGCACAGTCCGCAGGTGTTCATGTCTTCTCCGCATCGCCGTCGAGCCTGTCGAGGGCCCGGCCGAGGTCCCCCATGGCCTGCAGGTACATGCGGGCCAGCGGCTCCACGACCTTCATCAGGTCGTCGATGACGGAGCCGGCGGGGACCCAGGTGAAGCCGCCGTCGGCACGATTGAGGGCGGGCATGGTGTCGTCGTCCGGGTCGATGAAGCGTGCGAGGGCGTGGCGCAGCGCGGCGCGCAGCTCCTCGTCGCCAGGGGCGGGCGCCAGGTCCCGCCCCTTTCCGGCGTCGGCCCCGGTCACCGGCGGACCCCCGTGCGCTGCTGCAGCCGGTGCAGGCGGACGCTGTTGAGGTAGTGGTCGGCGGCCGCGCGGCGCCGCGCCTGACGGGACTCGGCGAGGCTCCGTCGAGCGTCGCGCATGTCGCCGATCATGTGCAGGACGGCCATGGTCTGGGCGCCGATGCCGATGCCGCAGATGAGCATCTGGAGTTCGTTCACAGTCACGTCGGCTCCTTGATCAGAAAGGGGGCTCGGACGGGGCGCCCTGTGCGGCGGGCTGCTGCTGCCCGCCCCATCCGCTGCCCTGCGGCTGGCTGTTGGCGGGCTTCGCTCCGGCCCACGAGTCATCCGTGGGCGTTCCCCCACGGTTGCCACCGCGGCCGGAGGTCTTGGTGACCTTGGCGGTGGCGCGGGCGAGGGCCGGGCCGACCTCGTCGACGTCGAGCTCGAACACGGTGCGCTTCACGCCCTGCCCGTCCTCGTAGGACCGCGGCTTCAGCCGGCCCTGGACGATGACGCGGGTGCCGCGGGCGAGGGACTCGGCGACGTTCTCGGCGGCCTGACGCCACACCGAGCAGGTGAGGAACAGCGTCTCGCCGTCCTTCCACTCGTTCGTCTGCCGGTCGAAGACGCGCGGGGTCGACGCGACGCGGAACTTGGCGACCGCGGCGCCGGCCGGGGTCCACCGAAGTTCCGGATCATCGACCAGGTTGCCGACGACGGTGATCACGGTCTCGCCTGCCATGGCGGGCTCCTTCGTGGTGTGCTGGATGGGAGGCCGGGCCCGGTGACCGCGGGCCCGGCTGGAGTGTGCGGATCAGGCGGGCTGCTGGGGCGCGGACGGTTCCTCGCTGGGGTGGTACAGCCGAACGAAGCCGTCGTCGCTGGTGGGGTTGCTGGCGAAACCGTCCTTGTCGACGACGACCGGCTCCAGGTCGCCGTCGTCCTTCGCGTTCCAGGCCACGACGCGGAACGTGAAGGTGGTGCCGTCTTCGTCGCGGTACTCGGCGAGCCAGCCGTCACCAGGGAAGGTGGCGACGACTTGAGGAGCACTGTCTTCCATGAGGCCAGCGAAGTTGCTGTAGCTGTCGGCATCGACGAGGCGGCCGGTCTTCTCGTCTACGACGAGTGCGGTCTTGTCGTCGTCCCAGGCGACGACGGGCTTGGTGGAGTGGTGGGTGGTGTCAGTGGCCTTGTTGTGGTGGCGGTAGCGGGCCACGTAGGCAGGACGGTTGGCCGGGATCATCTGCATCTCCTTCGGCGAGTGGGGTTGAGTCAGATTCCGTTACTGGGGTCGTGGTTGGGCCGGTAGACGACGTGGCGGTTGCAGTGCTTGAACGAGTCCTCGGTGAGGGCGAACGGCGGGTAGCCGGGCCCTGCGTCGACGAAGGGCAGCAGGACGTCGCCGTCGTCGCCGGTCGCGGTCTTCCAGGCGATGACTGGGTCGAGGTGCTCGCCTTCGTCGTCGGTCTCACGGACGTACCAGCCGGGGGCTGCGGGGAGGAAGTTGGACATCAGGTCTCCTTGATCGGTTGGAGGGAACAGGGGGACGAGGGGGGACAAGAGGGACAGCGTTTGTCCCCCCCTCCCTCGCGCGCTATGCGAGTCCTCTAGTAGTTGATCTTGATCTCCTATTAGTGCAGGTCAGATGCTTGCTTGCGTCTGCAATAGTTTCTGAGTGGAACGAAATTCGTCGCTCCGGGGGAAGAGGGGGGGGACAAACGCTGTCCCCTGTCCTCCCCTTGTCCCCCCTCACGACGGGGGGACAGGGCCCGGCGCGAACTTCCCGTCCGTCTCGACGAGCCACTCGCGCAGCAGAGCGTAGGAGTAGGCGTCGGACAGTAGACGCTTCTCCCGGCCAGCCGCCCGCTTCCTCAGTTCCGTGCGCGGCAACGGCCCCTTCGCATGCACATGAGCCGACAGCCGCAGCGCGAGGCGTTCGACAGCCCGTTCCGTCCGCTTCTCCTCCGCCAGCTGCTTGGCGTGGTCGACTCGGACTTCCTCCTCGATGCGCGCCGTGGTCCGCTTCTCCTGCTCGGCCCGCCGCTGCGCCACGGTGTACTCCAGCACTGCATCGCGGGTCGCGCACGACGCCTCCCACAGCGTCTGCGCCAGCTGCCAGTCCTCCGGGTTGACGTGTCGTCGCCCGGCGAGGATGGCCAGCAGCGAGGCGAGCTTCACTCGCATCACCGGGGCCTGTGAGTCGAACGGGTTCAGCTCCGATGCCTGCACCATGCCGCGGACCTTGGCCAGGTCGGCGGCGCGCAGCTCCGCCTTGATGGACTCGTCGAAGGAGATGAGCACGAACCGGCTCGCCGAGTCCCCCGGCGCAACCGTGGCCGCGTCCTTCCACGCGGTGAGCTCCCCGGGCCAGGCCGGCGGCACGTCAGGGATGGCCGGGTCGATGACCTGCACCCACACGAACCGCTGCGGCGTGCCCTCGGCGACCTCCTCGAACAGCGGGGCCACGGTCTCCGGCTGGAAGCCGACCAGCAGACCGAGGCTGTACGAGCCGCTGGGGATGTACCGGCTGGTGTCCTTCGAGGCGTTGGTCTGCCCGAGGGTCTGGCCGACGGCGGCGCTGCGGAGGGTCTCGCCGAGGGTGGAGCCGGACCGTTCCTTCATCAGCCGGGTGATCGTGGCGCCCTCGTCGACGTAGAAGAACGCGTTGTGCCGGACCTGCTTGCGGACGTTCACGGTGACGGGCGTCTCCGTACCGCCGCGGCCCCGGCGCACCTCGCCGGTCTCCTCCTCGACGACGCCCATGAACACCTCGGCGAGGCCCTCGCCGGAGCCGAGCGGCAGCCCGTCGCGGAAGTCCAGCTCGGGCGGCGCGGGCATGAGCCGGTCGGCGACCTCGACGCCGGTGGACTTGCCGATGCCGGACGGGCCGATGATCCCGCCGAACAGGTTGAGCGAGGCGTACCCGGCGATGCCGGTGTCTGCGCGGATCCGGTGCGACACCAGCGATGACAGGCGGGTGAGCACCGACAGCAGGGCGACGTCCCCGGACCGGCTGCGGGAATGCCCGGCCTGACGGATGTGCGCCAGCTCGGGGCGCGCGGCGTAGAACTCCTCGGGGATCAGGCCCGGGATCCCGCCGGGTTGCTCCGTGCCGTCGTCGTCGGCGGGGTCCGGCTCGGGCGTCTCGTCGAAGGATGCCCACATGTCCTCGGGCGGCGGGGGCGGAGCGGCGGTGCGCTGCCCGGGCGGCCGGCAGTGCTGCCGCACCCGGCCCAGGACCGCGGCAGGCAGCGCCCGGGCGGCCGCCTGGGCGTCCTGGTCGAAGGCGGCGCGCAGCACGTCGCGGGCGGCCTCGCGTTCGTCGCCGCCGTAGTGGATGTGCGCCCACAGGGTGGGGACGGTCAGCTTCCGCCCCGCCGGCTGCTGCCCCACGGGCAGGCCGGAGCGCTCGGACCAGTTCACGGCGACGTGGTCGTCGCAGACGAGGCTGTAGTCGCTGTCCGCTGCCCCTTCGGCGCCGGCCGGGCGCAGCCACTTCTCCCGCCCGTCGGCGGCCGTGCCCCGGTACGTCCAGCCCGCGGACTCCAGGACGTCACGGAACGCCAGTTCGGTCGCGAGGATGTCGAAGACGCTGGTTCCCCCGGCCGAGCGCGGGAAGGTGGCGCGTCGCGGCGGAGGTGCGGCGTGCGTGGTCCGCCCGGTGCGTGCGGCGTGCCGGGCTCGCTTCTCGGCGGCCGCCTTCTCCAGCAGGGCCCGCGCGTCCGGCTCCAGCCGTGCGACGGCTTCGCGCATCACGGCCAGGTCGACGGGCTCGCCCGTGCCCGGGAAGCTGCCCGTCGGCCGGGGCTCGGCCTTGCGGTTGACGGTGCCGGGGATCCGCATGAGCCGGTCGAGGTTGCCGATCTGCGTGTCCCACGAGACGCCGTGGGAGTAGGCCGACCCGCCGAGGACGGCCTGCAGGCCCATGGTGAACTGCTCGACGGTGGCCCGGTCGTCGCTGCTGATGATGTACGGCTCGGCGAGCACCCAGATCGGGTTGTAGCCGCCGCCGGACAGCCACCAGCCGGACGGCTGCGGCAGCCCGGACGCGGCCACGATCTCGCGGACGTGGTCGGCGTCGGACGGGTGCGGCAGGTCGTCCAGGCCGGGCTTGTGCCCGGTGGTGCCGTAGTCGCCGTCGGCCCACAGGAACGTGAGGCCGTGCGCGAGTTCCTTTCCGCCGCGTCCCTCGGCGGGCCGCTCGCGCAGGGTGGTCACCTGGGCGTAGACGCCCTTCGCGGACCGCCCGTCGAGCGTCATGGCGTACTGGGTGGCGGCCGCGATCCCGGCCTCGTCGGTGGTGAACCGGCGTCCGGCCCAGCCGTCCTTGTCGGAGCAGATGCTGAGCAGTCCGGGGACGTCCTGGAAGTGGTAGGCCAGGGACGCGTGGATGAGTTGCTCGTCGGCGACGAGGGGTGCGGGCGGGGCTTGGGTCACTGGTGCACCGCCGGGAAGTAGTAGACGCCGGTCGGGCGGCCGACGCAGCGCGAGCGTCGAGGGCAGACGCGCGGCGCCGAGGCGAGGCCGGCCGGGTGGACGTGCTGGTGGTCGCAGAACGGGCAGTCGACGACGAGCAGCGCCCGCGGCTTGCCGTCTTCGTTCTGGGTGTCCCGGTACGGGACGAGGCGGGCCGCGGCGGCGGCCATGCCGAGCCGGATCGGGGTCGGCTGGATCTCCGCCTGGTCCTGCTCGGTGTCCTCCCCGAAGAGCGGGAGGACGGTGGTCGTGCTGTTCACGAACGTGCTCTCTTCTACGAGCTGGCCAGATGGTTCGTGGGGTGCGGGCGGGCGCCGTGGGGGGAGGTACGGCGCCCGCCCGTGGCTCATGCGGCCTTCCGCTTCTCGTGGGCGATGTCTTCGGCGGCCGCGGTGATGCGGGTGCACCAGTTGCGGGCGGTGGTGAGGACGGAGAGCGGGGTGGGCTGCTGCTGCAGGTCGTGCCGGATGGAGTCGAGGACCATCTCGTGCAGGGCGCGCTCGGCGGCGCGCTGCACGTACAGCTCGTCTTCCGTCACCGGCTCCAGGTCGACGGGGTTGTCGACGGGCCACTGGCCTGGGCGGCGCTCGCTCACTGGGCACTGTCCACGTTCTGCTCGATCCAGTCGGCGATGTCCTGGAAGGACTGGGCGGGCCGGCCGGTGGCCAGTGCGTAGAGCGCCCGCATGCTGACCTCGAATTCGGCCGCGTTGGCGGCGGCGTTCTTCGGGGTGGCGCCGCGGGCGGCCAGGTACCGCTCGGCGGCGAACGGGTCGGACTGCGCCCAGGGGGCGGCGGTCTCGGACTCCATCTCGTAGACGAGCCGGAAGCAGGCTTCCGGGATCTCATCCCCCTCGCCCATGCCCTGGACGGCAGCGAGGAACTGCGCGCGCTCGGTGTATGACAGGTCGCTCACTGGTTCTCCTCCTTGCGGTGGATGGGCCAGCCCGGCCCGGGCGGCGTCTCGGGCAGGCCACGCAGGGCGTTCGGGGTGTGGGCGGGGTAGCGTGGGCCGGGGATGTACTGGCGGACACCCTCGACTTGCTTGCAGTGCCGGCGTTCGGCACCGATCCAATGGCGGCACTCGGAGCGCGTCTTCTCGGTCACGCCGCCTCCTGGCGCTTAGCGGTGGTGACCGTGCTGAAGATCGTTCGGAGGGTCGCAACCTGTTCCTGGCTGAGGGGCGGGGCCTCCGCGACGATGCGGTCGATGCGCGCCCAATAGGCCGCGTTACGAGCCGGGTCGGTGAAGCGGACCGGGCGAGCCGGGGGCGTATCGCCTCCGACGGCCGGCGTGCTTTGAGGGGCGGTCACCCCTGTTCCTTCTTCTGCAGGTCAAGGACCAGGTCTCGGATAGCGGCAAGTCGTTCGGTGGCTGGCTGTCCCTTGGGAACGGCGGCGATGACGCTGCCGTCGTTCTTGACTGCGGCGAAGGCGCGAAAGCGGGCGGCGAGGTCGGGTGCGTCCTCGACGAGGTTGGCTATGTCGAGCTCCTCGAGCTGGATGTCAAACGCGGTGAGGAACGCGGGGATGAGGACCTCTTCGGCGTACCGGTTGACGAGGGCCTCGATGCGGCTGGCCTGTTCGCGGAGCATGGTGACCTTGGCCAGCGCTTGGGCCACGGTGACCACCTGAAGGTCGCCCTGGTTCCCCTGCGTGGCGGCGACCAGCATGGGCTGGCCGTTGTCGGGGTCGGTCATGACCTCGACGGTGAGGTTGACGGAGATGCTCTGGTCGACGAACGGCGCCTTTGCCGTAACGTGAGTCATTGAGACGTCTCTTTCCGGCGGCGGCACTGATGGGGTGGGCAAGACCCCGGGTGTCGCCGTCTTGCTAGTTAGCGCTGGTGCGGATCGGGCCGTTCTCAGGCGGCGTCGGACGGGCAAGGTTCGGCGCCGTCACCGCTCTCGGGGGTGATGTGCAGGACCCGGAGCAGGTCCGCCGTGATCGCTCGGTACGCACGCCCCGCCCGGATGACCTGGCAGGGAAATTCGCCGCTTCGGGCGAGTGCGTATGCGGTGGTTCGACCAACTCCGAACGCGCGGCCGGCCGTCACGATGTCGATGCTGGCGGGCAAGGCCAACAGCTCCTCTCGTGTCAGCGCGTGCGCTTCTGTGCTGACTTGTGTCATGAAGTGTCACTCCGCTGTACCGTTGAGCACTTGCATCACAGCATGAGTGGCTGTCTTGTCGCGTGTCAAGTGGTGTCGTACTGTGCTGCCATGACACAACAGCAATCGTGGTCCGAGAGGCTGGCTCGTGGCGTCGCGCGAGAGTTGCGCCGGCACAGGGAGCGGCGAGGCTTGAGCGCCCAGGAGCTTGCCGATAGTTGTGCTGCGCTTGGGATGCCGATTCAGAGGTCGGTGATTGCGAACTTTGAAAACGGCCGCAGGGCATCAATCGGCGTTGCCGAGTTGCTCGTTTTCGCGGCAGTCCTGAAAATCCCACCAGTCTGGCTCATTGCCCCGATGGGCTTTGAGTCCAGTTTCGAGATCCTTCCTGGTTCGGATGTAGATCCGTATGCATCTGCTGCGTGGATTAGTGGGGAGCACGCGCAAAGTGGTGAAGAGGAGGTCTACGGAGATAACCCCGTACCGCTCTGTGATGACTTGATCTTCCTGATGGGGCAGATCGAAGAGTGCAGGGAAAAGGTTGAAGAGATCCGGCCGGTAGTGGAGAGGGTTGCTCCCGAGCTGGACCAGATTGAAGAGCAGCTGGCGCAGCTCAGGAGGGAGTTCTTCCGCCACGCAGAGAAGCAGAAGGACATCCTGAACCAGGTCAAGGAGCTGGAGGCGCAGGAGCGACTTGCAGACTCCACAAACGAGATGTTCGCGGAGGCGGATAGGAGCTATAAGCTCATGACCGAGTGCAACGAAAAGATGGAAGCGCTAGTTGAAAAGAAAAGTGAACTTGCTCAGAGTCGATCCAACCTAGAGGTTTATTTGAGTTATCAGGCCGACTATGAGAGAGATGCGCGAGAAGTGATCAATGAGTTCAGGGCGAAGGGATGGCTCCCACCCAAGATTCCTGAGTCTCTGGCATATTTGCTGGAGGAGCCGAAGAGGGAAGCTCCTTTGCAAGTCCCCGCTCGTCGCCGTAAGCGAGGCCAGTAGAGGAGCTCATGTGCTGACGTCTCGACGTGCTGACCGTAATAAACACTGCGGTCTGGACGGTCGGCTGATGGACAAGACTCGCCTACAGCTACCAGCAGGGAGGATGAGCTACCTACGCGTCCTGCCCCCGCTTCCAAGCGAACACCACCGCGTCGTAGTCGAAGTACCCCCCGTCCGGCATGCGTCCGGGTCGGGGGGTTTTCAGCGTCACCTCGACCAGCGACCGCAGCGCGTTTCGTTGTCGGTCTAGGTCCAGCGCCTTCCAGGCCTTCCGCACATCCGGCGCCCCCACCAGACCGACCAGCGGATCCAGGGTCGCCGCCCGTGCGAGCTGCTGCGTGACACCCTCCAGCTGTGCCCGCGCCGTGTCGGTGCCCTGCGTGAACTGCACCATGTCGATCTGCCCCGCACCGAACAGCGCCGCCAGGTCGGTCATCCGCCGGCGGATCTGCTCGCTCTCCGCCTGCAGGCCCGCGACGTTCACGTCGTCCGGACCGGGGAGCAGCAGCTCGTGCGCGTCCGGCTGTGACAGCCGCGCGACGACGGTGTCCTCGACGTACTGGTCGACGACCTCGGCGCGCCGGCCGCCGCCGTGCCCGGTCTGGCACCGGTAGCTGGGGAACCGGCGGCCGCCGGACTGGGTGACGAATACGTACTCCGTGCACTCCCCGCGGCCGCACCGGAAGAGCAGCGATCCCAGCCACTTCGGCGTAGCCCCGGGCGTCGTCCTGCGGTCCGGGTTCTTCAGGATCGCCACGACGGCCCTGTACTTCGTCTCGTCGACGATCGGGTCCCACTTGCCGCGGCCTACCTCCTCGCCCCTGTAGACGGCGATCCCCGCATTCCTGGGGCGCAGCAGCATGTCCCGCATGTCGGTGTGGGTGACGGGGTTCCCGCGCGTGGTGAGGATGCCTTTGTCGGCGCACCACTTCACGAGGCCCCGGATGGAGCCGCCGGACAGGATCTCGTCCGTCCAGTAGCGCAGCGCCTCGGCCTCCTCCGGTACGGCCTTCATCATGTCCAGCTCCGGAACCTCGACCTCCTCGCCGGTCTTCCGGTCGACCTTCTTCTTCGTTTCGCCGGTGGGCATGCCCCAGCCGAACGGGCGAATGCCGCCCATCCACTCACCGTTGAGGGCCTTCTGCCGACGGGCGCGGGCGACGCGCTCCCCCTTGTGCTCCCCCTCCTGGCGGGCGACGGCGCCGAGGATCCGCGCGGTCATCCGGCCGGTCGGCGTGGACAGGTCGAGTTCGCCGGCCTGGACGGTGTGCGTGGACACGCCGCGCCGCTCGCTCAGGGCGATGTACTTCTCCAGCTCGGTGGGCGAGCGGTGGAGGCGGTCGGTGTGCCAGGCGACGACGATGGTCGCTGCGCCCTGGTCGAGGTCGGCGAGCATCTTCTCGTAGCCCGGCCGCTTCTTCCCGGTGAAGGCAGAGATGTCGTTGTCGACGTAAGTCTCGGCGACATCCCAGCCGTTACGTTCCGCGAGGGCCTCGCAGTCTTCGCGCTGGCGGTCGACGCCGAGGCCGGCGCCGGTGCGGTCCTGGCTGATGCGGCAGTAGATGACGGCGCGCGTCCGGGCGCCCCCCGTCTGGGTGCTCTTCATGACGTGAGTGTGCCTCAGTAGTGGTGTCTTTGTCCGGGGTTCGGGAA
>NZ_JBIRHK010000033.1:0-33462 GCF_044328485.1 Streptomyces sp. NPDC017936
TTCAGGCCCGTGGGCGTCAGGTTGCGCAGCGTGCCCCCGTCCGGGACCTGCCCGCCGTTCTCCGCCAGACCGTGCTCGCGCAGATCGGACAGCGCCCCGGTGTGGAGATGGCGCTCGGGCTCGGCCAGCCGTGACCGGCCGAGCCACCTCACGTCAGCGGCGCCGCCGGTCGGCCCGCAGCTCGAAGTCCCCGTAGCTGTTGTCGACCGGGTTGACCGTGACACCCGGTGCGACGATCTCGTCGATGACGTCGAGGATGTCGCAGGAGAGAGTGATGTCGGCGGCGGGCAGGAACGCCTCCAGCTGGTCCATGGTGCGCGGCCCGATGATCGCCGAGGTGACGCCGGGGTGGTTGATCACGAAGGCGACGGCCAGCTCGATCAGGGTCAGGCCGGCCTTCTCCGCCAGGACGGCGAGCTGTTCGACCGCATCGAGCTTGCGCTGGTTGGCGGGGGTGCTCATGTCGAACCGGGCCTGCGGGCGGGCGGCCGAGGCAGGACCCTCGGTGGCGTTCTTGCGGTAACGGCCCGAGAGCCAGCCACCCGAGAGCGGGCTGTAGGTCAGGCTGCCCATGCCGTGGCGGCGCACCGTGGGCAGCACGTCCTCCTCGACGCCGCGGACCAGGATCGAGTAGGGCGGCTGCTCGGTGACGAACCGCTCCAGGTTCCGCTCGCGCGAGGTCCACTGGGCCTCGACGATCTGCGAGCCGGAGTAGGACGAGGAGCCGATGTAGCGGACCTTGCCCTGGCGGACGAGATCGGTGAGAGCGCCGAGGGTCTCGGAGACGTCCGTGTCGGGGCTGGGCCGGTGGACCTGGTAGAGGTCGATGTGGTCGGTGCCGAGCCGCCGCAGGGAGTTCTCGACCGCGCGGATGATCCAGCGTCGCGAACCGCCACGCTGGTTGGGGTCGTTCTGGTCCATGGGCATGAAGAACTTGGTCGCCAGGAAGACGTCCTCGCGACGGCCCTTCAGCGCCTTGCCGACGATCTCCTCCGAGACGCCGGCGGAGTACACGTCGGCTGTGTCGACGAAGTTGACGCCCGCCTCGAGGGCGCGGTGGATGATCCGGATGGAGCCGGTCTCGTCCTCGTTGCCCCAGGGGCCGAACATCATCGCGCCCAGGCACAGCGGGCTGACCTGGACACCGGTACGGCCCAGCGGTCGGTACTGCATGGAGGGATTCTCCTCTTTCGTGCGGGGGTCAGTCCTTGCCGGAGGGCACGACCGTGCCGGTGGTCGTCCAGCTCGCGAGCAGGTTCAGGGCCTGCTGTTCCGGGGAGTCCGGCTCGGGTGTGTAGAAGTTCAGGCGCAGGCCGGGGTCGGACGGCAGGTCCATCGCCTCGTAGGGCAGGGCGAGGGTGCCGACCAGCGGGTGACGGAACCTCTTCACTCCGGACCGGTGGAACTTCACATCGTGGCGGGCCCAGCGGCGGGCGAACTCGTCGCTCTTGGCCGTCAGCTCGCCGATCAGGTCCGTCAGCGCCTTGTCGTGCGGCGCGCGGCCGGTTTCGGTGCGCAGGAAGGCGACCGCGTCGTCGGCGCCCTTGTCCCAGTCGACCCAGAAGTCTTGGGCTGCGGGGTCCAGGAACAGGAAGCGGGCGCTGTTGACCGGCCCGCGCTGCGCGAACAGCGGCGAGTCGAACAGCGGCGCGTACAGCGCCCGGCCCAGGGCGTTGGCGGCCACGGTGTCGAAGCGGGCGTTGCGCACGAAGGCAGGGACGCCGGTCATCGAGTCGAGCAGCCGCAGGATCGTGGGCCGTACCCGGGAGGACGTCGCGGTGGGCCGCCGCCCGGCGGGAGTCGACGCGCGGGCGAGGTCGTAGAGGTGGGTGCGTTCCGCCTCGTTGAGCTGCAGGGCGTGCGCGAGGGCTTCGAGGACCGAGTCCGAGGCGCCGGCGAGGTTGCCGCGCTCCAGGCGGACGTAATAGTCCACGCTCATGCCGGCCAGCAGGGCGACCTCTTCACGCCGCAGCCCCGCAACACGGCGGTTTCCGCCGTAGACCGGCAGCCCGGCCTGCTCGGGGGTGATCCTGGCCCGCCGGGTGCTGAGGAACTCCCGCACCTCGGCAGCCACGTCCTTCTTGGGGTGGTCGGTCATGCTCATTTCCTGGTGTCTTTGACTGTCGCGCCCTTGGCGGACAGCTCCCGGCGCGAGCCGTCACGCAGGAAGCTCATCTCGGGTCTCGCCCGAACGCCGGCCGGCACAGCGGCCCGGAAACGGGGGCCCGGCTGGGACCGGGCTGGTCGCGTCGGCCGCCGGGCCGGACCTGACCTCGAGCAGAGAGACACCGCGGACTCCTCTCGATCGGTTGGCTCGGTGTGCCGGCTCCTTAACGGTAGGTCGGCCTGCAGGGGCCTGCGAGGTACTGCCAGTACCTGGAAGAGCAGTGACTCCCACTGCCCCCTCAAGGCGCCGTTACCTGGGAGAAGCCACAGACGGGCGGCCCGGGATCGGACCGCACTCCCGATCGACGCGAGGAAGACCGTGCGCACAGCAGCCACCCACGACACCGGCGCCGCCCCCGCCGGGCCAGTCGCCGACTCGAGCCGTCCGGGCGGGCCGAGCGGCGCCAGGACCACCGCCCCGCGCCGCCAGGCGCGGGGTTCCTCCGGGAGCCCGGCCCGTTCGACGCTGATCCTGGCGATCATCTGCATCAGCTACTTCATGGTCATCCTGGACAACTCGATCGTGTTCACCGGGCTGCCGCAGATCCGCTTGGACATGGGCTTCTCCGAGACGGGCCTGTCGTGGATCACCAACGCCTACGTGCTGGTCTTCGGCGGACTGCTGCTCCTGGGAGCACGCGCCGGTGATCTCTTCGGCCACCGCAAGGTCTTCCTGTACTCCCTGGTGGTCTTCTCGCTGGCCTCGCTGCTGGTGGGCGCCGCCCAGAGCGCGGGGTGGCTGATCGCGGCCCGCGCGCTGCAGGGCGTCGGCGCCGCCGTTCTCGCCCCGTCCGCGCTCTCCCTGCTCACGCGCAGCTTCGCAGAGGGCCAGGCCCGCAACCGGGCCATGGCCGCCTACAGCGCCGTCGCCGGCCTCGGCGCCGCGTTCGGGCTGGTCGTCGGTGGCCTGGTCGCGGACCTGATCTCGTGGCGGGCCGGGTTCTTCCTGAACGTCCCCATCGGCATCGTGATGATGGTGCCGGCGGTGCGGTTCCTGCCCGAGACCGAACGTCGCGGCGGCCGGTTCGACGTGGCCGGGGCGCTGCTGGCCACGCTGGGCTCGACCGCGCTGGTGCTGGGCATCGTCGACGCGGCCGACCACGGCTGGACGGCACCGGCCACCTGGCTCCCCCTCGCAGCGGGCGCGGTGCTGCTGACCTCGTTCGTCGGCGTGGAGCGGCGGGCCGCGCAGCCGATCGTGCCTCTGCGTCTGTTCGCGAGCCACGAGCGGTCCGGCGCCTACGTCACCCGGATGCTCTACATGGGCGCCATGATCGGGTTCTTCTTCTTCACCACGCAGTTCGCGCAGAGCGTCTACCACTGGACGCCGCTGCAGGCCGGCCTGGCCTTCCTGCCGATGACGCTGGCCAACTTCGTCTTCGCCATCCACGTGCCCCGGCTGCTGGAAAGGTTCGGCAGGCCCCGGATACTCACCGCGGGAGTCGTGCTGACGACCGTGGGCATGGCCTGGCTGAGCCGCCTGGACCTGCACACCCCCTACCTGACCGGAGTCGCCCTGCCCATGGTGATCATCGGCGCCGGCCAGGGCCTGGCACTGGCCCCGATGACCTCCAGCGGCATCGACGGCATCGCACCCGAAGACGCAGGCGCCGGCTCGGGCCTGGTCAACACCGTCCACCAGATCGGCAGCGCACTGGCCCTGAGCATCCTGACCGCCATGACCGCCACCGCCTCCACCCAACACGCGGCCGCCGACATCGCAGCCCGCTCCGGCACCGCGCTGACGGGCTCCACCGCCCTGCTCGCCCTCGCCGTCGCCGCCGTCCTCACCCTGATCATGCCCGCCCGGGCATCCCACAAGTAAAGAACCACGTGATGCAGACCCACACCCTCAACAACAGCGCCGAGACACCCCCCCCTGGCCTCGGCATCCTCCAGACCCCACCCAACAAAACGATCACCACCGACTACAACCACCCCGGAACCGCGCTACCGACACACCCACACCACCACCGCCTACCGGTGGCTCCAGTGGACGCGACCGTCACGGATCCAGTAGTGCGACCGTCCCGGAAGTGACCAGTTACCGATCGAGGGGGTGAGGGACACGCTCTCGCCGTCGTAGGTGAGGGACCACTGGGCTGGGGAGAGCGGTGTGACGATTTCGCGGCCGCATCCGCAGCAGCACAGGTGACCGCAGGTGCGATAGGGAAGCGAGACGTACAGCATCCCTGCGTCCATTGTTGGGGGGAAGGTCTCGGTGAAGACCGGGCGCAGGGTGTCCCGTGCGGTCACGGAAGGTCCTCATTGGCGATCACGTTAGTGATCAGTGAGTACGTGGTGTGGCTCTCGTCGGTGGCGTCGGCGTAGATGCCGATGGAGCGTTTCCAGCGGATGACGGCCAGGACGGCGTTGAGCGCGTTGAGATCCGCGGTCTGGATGTCGCGTGCGTAGGCGTCGCCTTCGGGCGCCGGCTGGGGATGCGGCGGTGGCTGCGTCTCGGCGCCCCGGGAGGCTGGTGGTGACGCGCAGGAGTCCGCTGAGGCGGCCGTCGACCTCTTCGATCCCCATGCCGACATCGATGAACGGTACGTCGTGGGCTTCGAGCCAGTCGATGATCATCGGCTTGCTCGCCGCGTCGGAGGCGAGGAACACGAACGTGGCCCCGGTGAGCAGATCGGGGAGTGTCGTTGAGTTCGGCCTCGAACTCCGACAGGCCCCGGAGGAACTTGAACAGTCCGAGACCGTCACCCGCCTGCCCGCCCCACGCCGATGGATGCACCCGTCCGAATCCATGGTGCGCGGGTCGGCGGGGCCATCGGGCGGGACGATCACCGACGAGGGGCGACTTGTTGGGATCGCACCTTGCAGGGGCCTCCGGTCGCTGTCGGGGCGAGGGTGCGCACTGTCCCGTTGTTCAGGTTGTCTTTTGCTTGTCCGTGGGTTCGCGGTCGTCCCGGTCCACGACGCCGGTTTCCATGATGGCGGTGCTGTTGTAGAGGGTGGAGGGCTTGGTCCCGGCTGTGTGCGTGAGGTAGGAGCGCGAGCCGAGAAGTGTGAAACTGTTTCGGTCGAAGATCCACTCGTCTCGGGTTGCGGTGCCGGTGTCCTCGCGGGTGATTCCGATCCCGTGGCGCCCGGCAGCGTCGGTGGCGTCGGGAGTCACGCTCACGCCTGGGATCGTGGCGACGGTCTTGTACAGGGCCGCGGCATTGGCCGGCGGCATGACTGTTTCGTTCAGGAGATCGCCGATCTTCCTGAAGACGGCCTGGTCCTTCGATTCGTTTTCGAGGGGTCGAGTCTGGGCGTAGAGCAGTTTGCGCAGAGCGTCGGTGTCGGTGGGCAGCCTGGCCAGCCACTGGTAGGTGGGCCGGTCGATTCCGGCTGGGACTCCCTGCTCGGCACTGCCGTCAGGGGCGGCCGTCTCGATGGGAATCCGCTGCCCAGACATAGGAACACCCTTTCCGGACTCACGGATCACCCCGGTGCGAGTGATCGGTGCGGAGTCCTGCGACACCCAGATTTCGCGGCGGTGTGGAGCGCTGAGCTTCACCGGGCCGTCGAAGGTGCCTTCGTTGCTGCGGACCAGGCTTCGGACGTAGACGAATTGGTCGTCGCGGACCGGTTTGACGTCGACTTCCATGGACGCGGCGGCGATGCGGTCGAGTGTGAGCACTACGCCGTTCGCTGCGGCGTGCTTCGCGTCGGTCGCCTCTGCCTTGGCGCCAGGTTCCTGTTCCGTGCCGGGAAGCGTGAGGATCAGAGCGCCGGCGAGGGCCATGGCCGTGGCGGGCAGCAGGAAGACCGGACGCAGCCACCGCCGCTGAAGCGCAGGCGTCGCCGGGGTGGGGGCGGCCGTCTGCTCCTGGTCGATCTCGCGCAGCAGCACGTTCCGGTGGTGGAGGTGGCGGGTGGGCGGGAGGTCCCATTCGGGTGCGTCCGGCAACAGCCCACGCAGATGTACGGCGTCGTCGCCGGAACCGTCATGGCGGTTTGAGGCAGTCATCGGTTTTCCTCCTGTGAGCACGCGGCCGCGAATGCGGCCTGCTTCTTTACCTCTCCGCAGGGGCCGTCCGGTTCCATGTTCTTTGCACTGAGCCGATCGAGCCGTCGGCGGGCGCGCGCGAGCCGGGAGCGCACGGTGCCCAGGGGAATATCCAGTGCCTCGGCGCATTCCTGGTAGGTGAGGCCGGACCACACGCACAGGACGAGAACTTCACGGTCCTGGCTGCGCAGTCCGCTCAGGGCGCTGCGGACCACGGCCAGCCTGCGGGCGTCGTCGATCCGGCCCGCGCTCTCCTCGGCGAAGTCCGTCACCGCAGGTGGAGCCGGTTGGCGTGAGAGGAACTGGCGCTGTCGGCGCAGGCGGCGTGTGGCATTGTGCGCCTTATGAGTGGCGATCCCCAGGAGCCACGGTCTGAGCGACCCGCCCTCGGGGTTCAGGGAAGCTCGGGTCCGCCACGCGGCGAGGAACGTCTCGGACATGATGTCCTCCGCCAGCGACCAGTCCCCGGTCAGCCGCAGCCCATGGTTGTACACCGCACGCGCGTGTGCGTCGTACAGGGTGCCGAACGCATCGCGGTCCCCGGCTCTTATGCGCGCACGTAGCTCATCATCTCGATCTGTGTCTCTCACACCATGCACTCTCCGCAGCCCCGCCGGGGTTCCCGTGGCCTGCGTCACACCCCTTCCGGGCCAACACAACTCCACACCTCGCCGCCCCCGGCGTCCCGGAGATGCTGCTCGCCGGACGAGAGCGCGCATTCCTCTCCGAATACGCCCTGCCCTCCCTCAGCGCCACCCCTGACGCGTTCACCGACCAGGACATCGACGAGCTCACCCGCTCCTACACGCGACCCGACGCGTTCAAGGGTGCGGCCGGGCTCCACCGGTCGATGCTCCGCGAAGGCGAGGAAATCCGAGAACTGGCCTCCGGGCAGCTCACCATGCCCGTGCTCGCCATCGGCGGCGGGTCGGGAGACTTCACGCCGGCGACGCTACGCCAAGTCGCCAAGGACGTAAGTTCCGCATCGCTCGACGGCATCGGCCACTACGCGGCGATGGAAGCACCCGAACGGCTCGCGAACGCCCTCCTCGCTTTCTACCGGAAAATCGACAGCCCGGAACAACCCCCGGACCCAGCCCCCTGAGCTTGTTCTTCATACCCGCTGACCGCGCAGAGAAGGACACGCCCATGAACAGCGAGCCCTCCGCACCGCACCGCGCCGTCCCGGCCGCCGCGCCGCCGTCGCCACCGCCCTGGCCCTGGCCGTCGGGTTCGGCGTGTCGGCCCAGGTGTCGGCGCGGGCGTCCGTCGTCGCCCCGGCGAGGACGGCCACCGCCGCACCCCGGCCGGTGACCGGCACACAGGGCCAGGCGCTGACCCGGTTCGCCGACTTCTAAGGCGCGTACGTCGACGCCAAGGGCGACTACACCGACCCGGACGCGACGCTGGCCACGGCGCTGCGCGCGCACTACCTGACGCCCGACTTCGCCGCACGGCTCACGGCCGGGGAGAACGGCAACGGTGCCGACGGCGTCCTGCGCGCCCAGAACGTCCCGACGCGGTGGACCGTGAGCGACAACGGCGCCGTGGGCAACGGCCACGAGGTCGTGGTCACCCTGACGTTCGGCAGCGGTGGGACGACCCGGACGACCAAGCTCTTCGTGCTGCTGGAGCGGTACGACCGCATCATCGACATCGAGACGACGAGCAGCCGCTGACGCAGGACGGCGGGCGGTGGGCCTCCTCGCTCGCGGAGGAGCCCACCGCCCGGCTGGTGTGTGCGCTCGGTGTCGTCGCGCCTTTCGTCGATCAGCGGAGGCAACCCCGGACCGGGATCCTCCGTCTTGACGGACGACGAACGGGCCGCGGCCCTCTCTCCCCTCCTTCAGCAAAAGGGCTGACGGCCGCCGGACTATACACCCGACGTATACCTGATGTGTATACAGGGGGTCCGGGCCACCGAACGGAAAGGCTTCGATGTACGGCAAGGCATTCGCCCCCGAGTACCAGGGCGCCCTCACCACCCTGTCCGTCAACGCACCGCTGGCGGACGTGCTCGCGGCCGGCACCGAGCAGTTGCAGGAGGCCGTACGGGCCGGACGGACCGCCGAGGCGGCGCGCACGGGCCTGGCGGTCGCCGAAGCGCACCGGCGCCTCGGGCAGGTACGCGAGGCCGAGCGGGCCTGGAAGGCGAGTTACCGCACGGCCCGGGAGGCCGGAGACCTCGCGGGCATGGCCTGGGCGCTCTGGAGCGGCGGTACCCTGGCCCGCCAACGAGGCGCGTTCCCGCTGGCCCGCCGGCTGCTCGCACTCGCCGCCGAGCTCGGCGAGCAGGCGGGGGACGTCGTCGTCCGCGGGTACTCGCTGGCGGGTCTCGCCGAGACCGGCCGCATCCAGGGGGACTACGAGGCCGTGGGCCGGCTGCACGAGCAACTGCTCGACGAGGCCCGCAAGCGCGGGGAGGCCCGCCACACCGTCTGGGCGCTGGAGGGCATCGCCCAGATGCGGCGCAACACCGGCCAGTACGACAGCGCTCACGCGCTGTTCGCCGAGGCGGCCGAGATATCCGCCCGCGCCGACGACCGGCGCGGGCACGCCTGGGCCCTGCGCGGCCTCGCCGACGTCGTCTCCGTGCGCGACGGCGACACCGAGCGGGCCCTGTCCCTGCTGTCGCAGGCCGAGGCCACGTGCAGGGAGATGAAACTGAAGAGCGCTCTCGCCTACAACCTCAAGATGCGTGGCAACGTCCTCTACCGCGCCGGGCGCTACGCCGAGGCGCGTGACCTGTACCGGGACGCGCTGGCGGAGTTCCGTGAGATGACCGAGCCGCGCGGTGAGACGCTGGCCCGGCTCGGGCTGGCCAAGGCACTGGCCCGACTGGGCTGTGACCGCGCCGCGACGGCGGCCGAACTCGCCGAACTCGCCCGTCTGACCGAGCGGATCGGGCTGCGGCACGCCCGGGAGATGGTCGCCCGGGCCCAGGCGGAGTTCGTCCCGGACGGGGAGGTCTCCGCGTGACGGTGACGGCCGTACCGGCGGCACCGGCCCAGATCGTCGACCGGTGCGCGCGGTTGACCCGGCCGGCGTTGCGGGAGGCCGTCGGCCGACTGCACCCCTGGGTCGGTGAGATGGCCGCCTACTCCTTCGGCTGGTGCGACGTGGGCGGCGCGCCGGTCACCGCCCCCGGTGGCAAGGGCCTACGGCAGGCACTGGCCGTGCTCGGTGCGGAGATCGCCGGAGCGCCCCCGGAGACAGGGGTGCCCGCCGCCGTCGCGGTGGAACTGGTGCACACCTTCTCGCTCCTGCACGACGACATCATGGACGGCGACCCGGTGCGGCGGAGCCGTCCCGCCGTCTGGCGGGCGTACGGGACCGGCCCCGCCGTCCTCGCCGGCGACGCCCTCTTCGCGCTCGCCGTCGACACCCTCGCCACGTCCGCCGGCGGGATCGAGGGCGTACGGCTGCTGTCGGCGGCGCTGGGCGACCTGGTGCGCGGACAGGCCGACGACCTGCTGTTCGCGGGGCGCCCGTGGACCGGGCCACGCCGCGTGCGGAGCACGGAGTACCGGCACATGGCGGAGGGCAAGACCGGTTCGCTGCTGGGCTGTTCGCTGGCCCTGGGGGCGCTGATCGCCGGCGCGTCCCCCGCCGTGGTGGCCGGCCTCGACCGGGCCGGCCGGCAGGCGGGGGTCGCCTTCCAGATCGCGGACGACGTGCTGGGCACGTGGGGCGATCCCGCCGTCACCGGCAAGCCGGTGCACGGGGACCTGCGCGAGCGGAAGAAGACCCTGCCGGTGGTGTCCGCCCTGGAGAGCGACCACCCCGCCGCCCGTCGTCTCGCCGCTCTGCTCGAAGCGGACGGGGACGTGGCCAGGGCGGCGGAGCTGGCCGAGGAAGCGGGAGGACGCGCGGCGGCGCTCGCCGTGGCGCGGCGGTGCAGGGCCTCGGCACTGTCGGAGCTCGACCGGATCCGGGCTCCCGCCCGGCCGGCCCGCGACCTGCGGGCGTTGCTGGACCGTGTGGTGGTGCGCAGCCAGTGACGAGGTTCGGGGCCCGGACGGCGGTACCCCTGCCGAAAACCTCATCCGCCCTGGTGAAAGGCAGTGCGCGGGCGCGCGCGGGTGCTCGAGGGGGTGCCCTCGCGTGCCTGGTGGTTGTACCGACATGATGGTCGGTCGTGCTGCTGCGACTGGCTCACCTGACCATGACCCAAGCGTTCGCCATGGTCCGTCTGTTACCGATGAGCGACCGGGACAAGGACGCGGAGATCCTCGCCCTGCGCCATCAGATCACGGTGCTTCAGCGTCAACTCGGCAGAGGCAGGGTGCGGTTCACCCTGGGCGATCGAGCGTTCTTGGCGGCGTTGCTGCACCGGCTGCCGTCGGAGGTGCTGCGCAGGGTGAGGTTGCTGGCGCGTCCGGATACGGTGCTGCGCCGGCACCGCGATCCGGTCGCGCGCCGCCACGCTGCCGCTTCCCGGCCGAAGCGCTCGGGAAGGCCGCGGACCGTGCGCTCCATCCGGCTCTTGGTGTTGCGGCTTGCGCGGGAAAATCCTGGTTGGGGGGTATCGCCGCATCCACGGCGAACTCCTCGTTCTTGGGATCGAGGTGGCCGCCCCCACCGTCTGGGAGATCCTCCAGGAGGCTGGGATCGGCCCGGCACCGGAACGCACTTCCAGCACGTGGGCGGACTTCCTGCGCTCCCAGGCCGACACCCTGCTGGCGTGCGACTTCCTGGAGACGGTCACACTGTCCGGGGCGCGCCTGTACGTGTTCGCGGTGATCGAGCATGCCAGCCGCCGGATCCGGATCCTCGGCGCCACTGCGCACCCCACCGCATCCCAGGACGTACGGACGCCCCTGACCGGCGGTACACCCCGCCCCTGGACCGACCTGTGACACTGCCGGCCACCTCTGCCAGCGGATACGCGAACACGCCCTGGACGTGCTGGTCTGTGGCTGAGCACGGCAGCCGGCCACTCTGAGCATCGCAGTTGGCCACGGGGTAATGACGCATTTGCGTTGCTGATGCTGTCTGTGTGAAATCTAGCGTGATGACGTGTTCGGCTGCTGGGCTGAGCTCATGGGGGGGGCGGCGCGACTTTGCGGGCCGGCGCGGTGCGCCCGGTCAAGCGCTGTCGATACGGTCGAGCAGCGCCCAAGCCTCGAAGGTGCGGCGGTGGTCCGGGCCGAAGGCGGCCAGGCAGGCTTCGTGCGCGGCTCCGGCCCGTAGGCGGGCCTCGCTACCGCGGCCCAGCCCCAGCAGGGCGGTGGCCACGGCCAGCTCGACGGCGCCGGTCTCCGAGCGGCCCTGCTCCCCGGGCAGACTGCGGCGCAGCTCGTCGGCACGCTCCGCCTCGGCGAGAGCCTCCTCGTGGCGGGCCTGGCCGTTGAGGCTGCGGGCCAGGCCGAGCCGCAGAACCAGGGAGAACCGGTCCGGTACGCGATGGACGGCAAGGGCCTCGCGGGCGAGCGCCTCGGCCTGCGGGTGGCGTCCCCGCGCGTTGAGGGCGAAGATCAGTCCGTTGCGGGCGGCCGCCGCTATGAGCGGCATCTCCGGCCCCGACTGGGCGTTCGGCGACCTCGCAGGAAGCCAGTGCGACCTCGCGCTCGTCCGGCTCCACAGCGCAGACGTGGACGGCGCGGCGGCCGCCATGCGCCCCGTGCTGGATCTGCCTTCCACCCACCGCAGCAACGGGATCATCGTCTCCACGATGCACGTCCGGAGCGCCCTGACCGCCGGCCCCGCCCGGACGGCCGTCGCCGCGCGTGACCTCCGTGCGGAGATCGAGGCCTTCCCCGTCAGCCGGCCCGCGCTGCCTCGTGGGTAGAGTCCGGGGCATGCACCCGGTCACCCGTTCCAGCGCACGCCTTGCCCTGAGGGAACTCGCGGCCGCGGATGTGGATGCGGTGCTCGCCATCTACGGCAGTCCCGCAGCCACCGAACACCTGTCGTTCGAACCACGCGACCGCGAGCAGGTCGAGCAGATCGTGACCCGGTCCGTCGCAGCCGCCACAGCAACACCCCGCACGGAGTACGCCCTCGCCGTCGTCGAGCAGACGACAGCCGAGCTGGTCGGGTTCGGCCGCCTGGCCCTCGATCCTCACCAGCAGCGCGGAGCCACCATCGGCTTCGCGCTGCGTCCGCAGATGTGGGGAAGGGGCTACGGCGTGGAGACCGTGCGGCTGCTGCTCGCCCTGGGCTTTGATGACCTCGCTCTGCACCGTATCTGGGGTGCGCGGTCTCCCCTCAACGAGGCATCGGCCAAGACGATGAGCGCCGCCGGGATGGTCGAAGAGGGCCGCATCCGTGAGCATGTGCTGAAGGCGGGGAAGTGGCGGGACTCCGTCGTCCACGCGATCCTCGAGCGTGAGTTCCGGCCCGGCCCCTGAAAGCTCAAGGGACGGGCCGGCCGAGCTCAGCCTGCGTGTGTCTCCGCGCCGGTGTCCTGCCGCGACTGGCCACCGCAGCGTGGGCGGGGCCGCCGTACAGCGGGACCGCGGCGAGCGGGTCCCGGTCGCCGACGCCGTGGCGGCGGTCGTAGACGGTGTCCGCGGTGTGGGAGCCGTCGCGGAGCGTTACCTCAATGTTCGGATGCGCTCGTTGATCGGCTACTCAAGAGCTAGGTAGTCAGGTGACGGATGAACCAACTCGGGGTGTTCCACTACGTACCGATCGCCGTGGATCGACAGCATTGCCCAGTGCCACGCCTCGTCGTGAAAGATCAGCCCGCGGAACGACGCCTCAGCCGACTCGTATGGGTAATGCGCCAGGGCGGCCCCCTTCGCCTCCTCCGGCGCCAGCCCGCCGTGATGCTGCATGACCCACGCGTAGGCACGCCGTTCGGACTGCAGGTAGTCGAGATACTCAGCTTCGTTCCATGTCACGGCGTAAGGGTAGACCGGTCACCGAAGGGGGCGGCGCGTCACTGGAACAGGATCATTTTCGGAGCAGGTCGAGTCCGGCTCGTCCGTAGAGCTGCCGCTCGATCTTCTTGACGCGATTGATGACGCCCTCGATACTGCCGGAGCTCCAGTCCAGGGTGAGCCCGGCTGTCACAGCGTCAAGATCTCGGAGTGGGTGGAGCGCGAAGCCGGTGAGGCCAGGTAGCCGGCCGGCATCGACGGCGGCGATCCAGGCGGGGAGTGTGGCGCCGAGGCGGGCGGTGAGGATCTTGCCGAAGTCGCGAACATGCCCGGCGACCGTGTCCAGTTCGGGGCAGCGGGCCAGGATGTTCTTCAGTGAGCGTTTGATTCTGTTATTGGATGGTTCGTGATGAATGGTAAGGACCGGATCGAGCACTCAACGAAGCGGTTTGCCGGAAACACGGCTTCCGCAGCAATCGGCAGAGCAGTAGAGGGCGTCTGAAAAGCTGGTCAGCGGGCTGATCGTGCATGGCGCCGTACGAGGAGCATGGCCATGGTGAGGTAGATGGCGTTCTCCGAGCACACGGGCAGGTACTCGTAGTCCTTCGACAGGCGGCGGCACCGTCCCAGCCAGGCGATCGTCCGCTCTACCACCCAACGTCGTGGGACCACCGCGAAGAGGGGAGCGGCCGGAGGCGGTGTCCCTGCCTTCGCCCGGGTCGAGCGGAATCCGCCGTCACGGCGCTGCACGACCTGCACGGTGATGCCGGTGGCTTCCCGGGCCCAGGCATGGAAGTCGGCGCCGCGGTAGCCCTGGTCCGCCCACACGTGCCGAAGGCGCGGGAAGGCATCGGCTGCCCGGGAGAACAGCACCGCGGCGCCATCACGATCGCCGACGCTCGCCGGGCTCACGCAGGTGATCAGGACGGTGCCGCGGGTGTCGACGAGCAGGTGGCGCTTGATGCCGCTGACCTTCTTGCCGCCGTCGTATCCGTGCAGGCCGCCGCGTTCGCCGGCTCTCACGCTCTGACTGTCCACGATGGCTGCGCTGGGCGTGGGATCACGGCCGAGCTGCACCCGCTCGCGTTCACGCAGCGCCGTCAGCATCCGCTCCCACACGCCTTCTTGCTGCCCTCGCCGCCAGTAGTGGTAAACGGTCTGCCACGGCGGCAGGTCATGCGGCAGCAGTCTCCAGGCGCAGCCGGCCCGCAGCCAGTACGCCGACGCGTTCACAATCCCCCGCCGCGTGTGCCTCGCCGGCCGACCGCCGGGACCAGCGGACGGAGGATCTCCCCCTCGGGATCGGACAGATCCGTCGAGTAACGGGTACGCAGCCCACACACTCCAGCCCCCGAAAGTGCGCCACCACCCCGCCACCAAGCAATTTGCCCGCTGCCCAGCTTCTCAGACGCCCTCTAGACGAAGCAGCTACCGACGGTAGTTGAAGAACAAGTTGAGGGGACAGCAGGCTACCGGTCGGCGTCGACGTCCTCACGGTCCGGTGCGGTTCCGGTGCTCTCGTCGGCGCGGCGGCGGGCGTCCTCGTCGGTGCGGGCGTCGTAGCTGATGAGCCTGGGCAGCGCGGCGGCGAGCAGGCCCACCGCAGCGACGCAGGCCAGGCCGCCGGTCCAGATCGCCGGGCGGGCGCCGGTCCAGCCGGCCATCGCCCCGGCGCGGACCTGGCCGAGCTGGGGGCCGACGCTGTAGGAGAGGACCTCGATGCCGGCGAGCCGGCCGCGCAGCCGGTCGGGGATGGTCTGGTTCCAGATGGTCGAGCGGCCGAGACCGCTCAGCATGTCCCCCGCTCCCGCCAGGCCGAGGAACACCAGCACCAGCCAGACGTTCGACGTCCAGCCGGCCGCCGCCATGGCCAGGCCCCAGCCGGCGGCGCCGAACACCACCAGCAGGCCGTGCCGTTGCGTCCGGGAGACCCAGCCGCTGGTCAGGCTCAGCAGCAGCGACCCGACGGCGCCCGCCGAGTACATCAGGCCCAGCGCCCAGTCGGCGTCGAGTTCGTCGGCGAGGAAGGGGAAGATGGTGTTGGGGAAGGCGAAGAACATCGCCGCCAGGTCCACCGCGTACGTGCCCAGCAGCACCGGCCGCGACCAGGCGTACCTGGCTCCCTCGGCGATGCCGCGCAACGACGGCTTGGCGGCGTGCTCGACGGGCGGCACGGGTGAGAGCCGGCGGCACATCAGGACCGACGCGAAGAAGCAGAGCACGGTGGTGGCGTAGGCGGGGACGTTGCCCGCGTACGCCACCACGAGGCCGGCCAGCGCCGGTCCGCCGATCGCGCCCGCCTGCCAGCGCAGGGCGTTCAGCGCGGCCGCGGCGGCGAGCTGCTCGTGCGGGACGATCCGGGCCAGCAGCGAGTCCAGGGCGGGGCGCTGGAGCCCAGCGAGCGCCGCCACTCCGGCCGCCACCACGTACAGCGGCCACAGCATGGGGTGCGGCAACAGCGCGTTCAGCAGCAGGACGACGGCCAGCAGCCCCAGTCCCGCCTCGGTGAGCACGATGACCTTGCGCCGGTCGACCGCGTCCGCGAGTGCCCCGCCGTACAGGCCGAAGACCACCAGCGGCACCAGTTCGACGGCGCCCATCGCGCCCACCGCGAGCGGTGAGCCGGTCAGTTCCTTGATCTGGAGCGGCAGCGCGATCAGCGCCATCACACTGCCGAGGTAGGTGACCAGGCCCTGCACCCACAGGAGGCGGAAGTCGCGGGAGGAGCGCCAGGGCGTGAGGTCGGGGAACACGGCGGCGAGTTTGGCGTGCATGGTCAGCGGTTCCCGGCCGACTCCGACACGAGGGCAGCTTCCGTGTCCCCGGTCGTCGTGTGATGGCGTCCGATCGGCAGGACGAGGGGCTTGCCCGAGACCGGGTCCTCGATGACGCGGCTGTCCATGCCGTAGACGGCCCGGACCGTGTCCTCGGTCATCACCTCTTCGGGCGTTCCGGCGGCGTGTAGCCGTCCGGCGGCCAGGGCAACGAGCCGGTCCGCGTAGCGGGCGGCCAGGTTGAGGTCGTGCAGGACCATGACGATCGTGGTGCCGCGGGTCCGGTTCAGGTCGGTCAGCAGGTCGAGGACCTCGATCTGGTGGCTGATGTCGAGGAATGTGGTGGGCTCGTCGAGCAACAGCAGGTCGGTCTGCTGGGCCAGCGCCATCGCGATCCACACGCGCTGGCGTTGGCCGCCGGAGAGTTCGTCGACCGCCCGGTCCACCAGTTCCGTCGTGTGGGTGGCCTCCAGCGCGGCGGCAACCGCGGCGTCGTCCTGGGCCGTCCAGCGGGAGAAGGCCCGCTGGTGGGGGTGGCGGCCCCGGCCGACCAGGTCGAGGACGGTGATGCCCTCGGGGGTGACCGGTGACTGCGGCAACAGCCCGAGGGTGCGGGCGAGTTCCTTGGCCGGGGTGCGGTGAACCTCCTCGCCGTTCAGGACGACCCGGCCGGTGCGCGGGACGAGCAGCCGGGACATCGAGCGCAGCAGCGTCGACTTGCCGCAGGCGTTGGCGCCGACGATCACCGTGATGCGCCCGGCCGCGAGGGTCAGGTCCAGGCCCTCGATGACGGCGCGGTCGCCGTAGCCGAGTGTGAGGTCCTCGGTGGCGAGGGTGTGGGACGTGGTCACAGTGAGCCTCCGGCCCGGTTGGTGCGGACGATCAGGTAGACGAGGTAGGGGGCGCCGAGGACGCCGGTGACGACGCCCACGGGATAGCGGGTGTCGAAGGCGTACTGGCCGGTGAAGTCGGCGACCAAGACGAGCAGGGAGCCGACCAGGCCGGCTGGCACCAGCAAGGAGCCGCCGGTTCCGGTGAGCCGGGCGGCGATCGGCCCGGAGAGGAACGCGACGAAGGCGATCGGTCCGGCCGCCGCTGTGGCGAACGCGATCAGCCCGACGGCGGCGACGATCACGGTGACGCGGGTGCGTTCGACACGAACACCGAGCGCGGAGGCCGTGTCGTCGCCCAGGCTCAGCGCGCTCAGGTTGCGGCCCTCGAACAGCAGCACCGGGCCGAGCGCCAGCACGGCCAGGACGGTGGGCGCGGTCTCCTCCCAGGTGGTGCCGTTGAGGCTGCCGGTGAGCCAGCGCATCGCCGCCTGGAGGTCCCACTCACCGGCCCGGGACAGGACGTAGGAGGTGACGCTGTCGAGCAGGGCGGCGATGCCGATGCCGATCAGGATGAGCCGGGTGCCGGCGACCCCGTCGCGGAACGCCAGGACGTACACCAGCAGCGCCACCCCAAGCGCGGCGGCGATCGCCAGCGCGGACACCTGGGTATCGCTCAGCGAGAAGGTGACGATGGCGATGGCCGCCGCCGCGCTCGCCCCCGCGCTGATGCCGATGATGTCGGGGCTGGCGAGCGGGTTGCGGAGCATCGTCTGGAAGGTGACGCCGGCCACGCCGAAGCTGAATCCAGCGGTCAGGGCGAGCACCGCGCGCGGCAGCCGTAGCGTGCCGACGGTGAAGGAGGCGCCCGGCACCTGCTCGCCCATGATCACGCGCAGCACGTCGGAGGCCGGGTAGAAGGTGTGCCCGGCCATGAGCGTGGTGGCGAACGCGGCGCCGACGAGGACCAGCAGGGCGCAGACGATCAGCCGTCGCCGGTACGCGCGGCGGACCCGCGTGCGGGTGACCGCGCGCAGTGTGGGCGGGGCGGTAACGACGGGGGCGTTCACAGCGATCTGACCTTCTGCCGGCGGACGATGTGGATGAAGAAGGGGGCGCCGACGAACGCGGTCACGATGCCCACCTCGATCTCGGACGGCCGGGCCACGACCCGCCCCACCACATCAGCGACCGTGAGCAAGACGGCGCCGCTCAGCGCGGAGAACGGCAGCAGCCAGCGGTGGTCCACGCCCACCAGCAGTCGGCAGGCGTGCGGTACGACGAGTCCGACGAAGGCGATCGGGCCGGCAACGGCGGTGGACGCGCCGCACAGCACGACCGCGCCGAGCGCGGCGCCGGCCCGCACGAGGGCCACCCGCTCGCCAAGTCCGGCGGCCAGCTCGTCGCCCAGGGCGAGGGAGTTGAGGGCGCGGGCGGAAGCCAGGCAGACGACGAAGCCAACGGCGAGGAACGGCAGGACACTGCCGAGCTGTGCGTGGGTGGCGCCGCCGACGCCGCCGATCTGCCACAGTCGGAAGGTGTCGGAGACGTCGTTGCGCGGCAGGACGACGGCACTGACCAATGAGGCGAGCGCGGCCGAGATGGCTGCCCCGGCGAGGGCCAGCTTCAGCGGGGTGGCACCGCCCCGGCCCAGCGAGCCGACGGCGTACACGAACCCTGCCGTCACGGCCGCTCCGGTCATCGCCGCCCAGATGTATCCGGACACCGACGCCAGGCCGAAGTGGGCGATGCCGGTGACCACGGCGAGCGAGGCGCCCATGTTGACGCCGAGGATGCCGGGGTCGGCCAGCGGGTTACGGGTGACGCCCTGCATGACCGCGCCGGACAGGCCCAGGGCGGCGCCCACGGCGACGGCAAGGAGGGTGCGCGGTACGCGGTTGGCGACCGCTGCCTCCTCCAAGGTGGCCTCCGCTCCGCCGAGCGCCGCCCAGACGTCGGCCCAGGCGACGTCGCGGGAGCCGAAGGCGAGGGAGGCCGTCATGGCGGCGAGCAGGACCGCGGCGACGACGAGGAGCCAGGTGACGCGCACGCGCGCCGGACGCCGCAGCGGGGCGGTGTCCGGCGCGGGCGGGGTCTCGGTGACGGTCATGCTGCCTTGTCCGCGGCCTCGGCGAGCGCCTTCACGTAGTCCTCCAGAACGTACGGGATGGACAGCGGGGTCGGGTTGGCGGCGGTGGCCAGCGGGGTGCTGCCGGGCAGCAGGTAGACGGAGTCCCGCTCGACGGCGGCCAGCTTGGAGGTGAGCGGGTCCTTCTTGAGTGCCTTCAGCAGCTCGCCCTTGTCGTCCCCGTAGCCGGTGATGATGTCGACGTCGTTGAAGTCGTCGATGTGCTCGGCGCTCTTGGTGAGGACGAACTTCTTCGTCGCCCCGGACGGTCCGGAGACGCTGGCGGGGATCTTCAGACCGAGGTCGGTGAAGAACTGCGTGCGGGTGTCGTGGGTGGTGTAGAAACCGACCTGGCTGACGTTCTTGGACGACACGTGCGTCATGAACATCGCCGTCTTCCCCTTGAGCTGGGGGTACTTCGCGGCGGTCTTCTCGATCTGCCTCTCGAGGTCGGCGATCAGTTCGTCGCCCTCGTCGGCCAGTCCGATGGCCTTGCTGTTGAGGCGGATGATGTCGCGCCACGGGGTCGCCCAGGCGGCCTCGGGGTAGGCCACGACGGGGGCGATCTGGCTGAGGGTCTCGTAGTCCTGCTCCGTCAATCCGGAGTACGAGGCGAGGATGACGTCGGGCTTGGTGTCGGCGACAGCCTCGAAGTCGATGCCGTCGGTCTCGTCGAACAACACCGGGGTCTTGGCGTTCAGTTCCTTGAGCCGCTTCTCGACCCAGGGCAGCACGCCGTCGCCGTCGTCGTCGCCGAAGTCGGCCCTGGCCATGCCTACGGGAACGACGCCGAGGGCGAGCGGCACCTCGTCGTTGGCCCAGTTCACGGTGGCGACGCGCTGGGGCTTGGAGGGAATCTCGGTGGCCCCGAGCGCGTGCTTGATCGTCACGGGGAATTGGCCGGCGCCGTCGGCACCGGCGGAGCTGCTGTCGTCCTTGTCTGCGGACCCGCCGCCGCAGGCGGTGAGTCCGAACAGGAGAGCCGCCGCGAGGGCGAGCGCACGGAGGCGTGGGGTTCTCATCGACCCGGTTTCACTTTCGGTCGGGGGTGCCGGGACTCGCACGTCCGGACCGCGGACTGTGGGTCGTGGAGCAGGGCACCGGACTTGCTACGGCAGGTTAGGTAAGGCTTGCCTGCACAGAGTATGAAGCGAAGGCGCGCTGATCAATCGAGCCTTTTCGACAGCCCTTATAGCGATCGGGACATGCGGGCAGGTGGCTCCGGCGCGGGGGAGGCGTCCGCACCGACGTCCTCAGCGCGCCCGGAACCTGCCGGGCGTCATGCCGGTCGTCCGCCGGAAGGCCGCGCCGAAGGCGCTCGCCGAGCGGTAACCGACCGCGTCGGCCACCACGTCGACCTCATGTCCAAGGGAGAGGAGCTGCACGGCGTGCTGGGCCCGGACCGAGGCGACCCAGCGGGCGAAACTCGTGCCCGTCTCGGCACGGAAGGCGCGGGTCAGCGTGCGCGCGCTGCAGCCGAGGGCGGCGGCCCAGCCCGCCAGTGTCCGCTGGTCCGCCGGGTCGGCCCGGACCCCGTCCACGATCGGCCGCAGCAACGAGGACGTGGGCAGCTGCACCAGCAGCGCCCGGGGCGACGGCCGCAGGACGTCGAGCACCATCGCCTCGGTCACGGCCCGGGAGCTCGGCGGCAGTTCCGCCTCCTCGAGCCGCTCCAGGAGCAGCTGGAGCAGCGGGGTGATCTCCACGGCCACCGGCACGTCGGGCAGCGCCGACTCCGTGCCGTGCCGGAAGAAGTGGGCGCGGTAGGAGGTACCCGCGACCGCGGAGGCGGAGTGCAGCTGCCCGGCCGGCATCCACAGTCCCAGTGTCGGTGTGATGCACCACACCTGGGAACCGACCACGGCGGTGGACGTGCCGTGCTCGTTCCAGAGGAGCTCGTGCCACGGGTGCGAGTGCTCGTTCCACGCGGTGTCGGCGTCGACGACCTCCTCATACCCCTGAATCACGAAGGGCACGTCCACCTCGCCGGCGGCGAGCGTCGGCAGGTCCCTGGTGACACGCATGCGCCCAGGCTAACCGGAGCCGGATCTCCACGGCCGCGCGTCCCGCCTCGGACCAGCCCTGGACCGCGGCCCCGGAGGGAGGCGGATCTACTCCGGCCGCCAGGGCGAGCGGTCCGCTACCGACCGCGACGTCCGGCGCTGACGGAGCACCGATCTCCCGGCGGCCTCCGCCACCCTCCGGACGTGGACCCTCGCCCACCGGCCCCGACGACCGGGCAGCCTGCCCGGGCCGGCCGCAACGGGCTCAGGGCGCCAACCGGGCGAGCGCGGCCGCGGTGAGGGCGGTGACGCCGATGTCCAGGGCGGGCTGGAGCACGGAGGGGAAGCGAGGGCTGTGGTTGACCGGGACGTCTCGGGCGACGGTGCCCTTCCTCAGGGCGTCCTCATACAAGGCGGTGCCGCCGATGCACCAGTAGGCGTACGGAACGCTGAACGCCACGGGGACCTCGCTCATATCCTCGCTCGCCGTCTGCGATCGGCCGTGCGCACGCCCCGCCCAAAACAGGCGAAGGCACAAGGCACCGTGTCGATGGCGTCCCGGTCGTCGGCGGTGGACGGGAACGAGGACAGGTGCTCAAGCTTTGGTCCCCGGGGCGCGCCAGCAGCCTGTACCTCCGCCGCCTCAGTGACAAGGCGTGCAGCGCTACGGCACCGCGAGATATCGAGCGTCCCGGGAATGCGTTCCAGGACAACAGTATTATGGCAGGTCACAGTATGTTTTTCGGTGCTGTCACGTTGGCTGTCCGGGTGGGATGATCTTCGGGTTGGTCATGGTGGAGGGGGACCGCCCGTGGACAGTGCGCCGTCGTACAGGGGGCACCGGTATCCGGTCGAGGTGATCTCGCACTGCGTGTGGCTGTACTTCCGCTTCCCGCTCAGTTTCCGGGAGGTCGAGGAGCTGATGCTGAAGCGCGGCATGATCGTCTCGTACGAGACCGTTCGGCGCTGGTGCCTGAAGTTCGGTCAGCAGTACGCCGACGGCCTGCGCCGCCGGCAGCCTCAGCCCGGCGACAAGTGGCTCTACCTTCCTGAACGGGTTGGTCCTCCCGTTCGTAAGGTGAGGACACCCAGGGGAGCTGGGTGTGGCTGACAAGTGGCTGCCGTTCGTGGCTTCAGATGCTGGGCCGCCCGGCTCCCCACGACGACTCGGCCGCCGATTGGGAAGTGCGAACAAGTCGCTGTGTAGAGCAATGCCGGCGAGGTCGTCCGTGGTACGCGGGGCAAGTACGACCGAATGGAGCGCGATGAGCCGGATGTGGGCGGGGATCGACTGCGGCAAGACCCACCACCACCGCCTGGTCCTGGACAGCGAGGGCGACCCGCTGCTGTCGCGTCGGGTGGCCGACGACGAGCCTGAGCTGTTGAAGCTGATCGGTGATGTCCTAGACCTCGCCGACGGCGGTAAGACGACCTGGGCGCTGGACATGACCGGCGGCGAGCCCGGCCTGCTGATCGCCCTGCTGGTCAACCATGGTCAGGAACTCGTCTACATCCCCGGTATAGCGGTCAACCGGGCCACCGACAGCTACCGCGGTCAGGGCAAGACGGACGCCCGTGACGCCCGCGTGATCGCCGACCAGGCCCGGATGTGCCGCGATCTCCAGCGGATCCGCCCCAGCGACGAAGCCACGCTCGAGCTGCGGCTGCTGACCGACCACCGCGTCGATCTGGTCGCCGACCGCACCCGCACCACCAACCGGCTCAAGGCCCTGGTGAACAGCATGCTTCCGGCTCTGGAACGGGCCCTCGACCTGGGTAACGTCGGCCCGCTGGTGCTGCTGACCGGATACCAGGCACCGGCAACGATCCGCCGCGCGGGCAGCCGGCGGCTGACCACTTGGCTGCGCAACCGCAAGGTCTGCAACGCTGCTGCCCTCGCCGAGAAGGTGGTTGAGGCGGCCGAGCGTCAGCACACCGCCGTGGTGGGCGAGGAAGCCATCGCGAAGATGGTGCACACCCTCGCCAAGGAGGTGATGACCCTCAACGAGAAGATCACCGAGACGGACAAGCTCATCGAAGGCCGGTTGCGCGAACACGAACTGGCCGACGTGATCCCGTCCATGCCCGGCATCGGCGCGATCCTCGGCGCCGAGTTCCTCGTCGCCGTCGGCGGCAGCCTGGACGCCTTCCCCACGGCCGACCGGCTCGCGGCCTTCGCCGGCGTGTTCCCCGCCCCACGCGACTCCGGCCAGGTCAGCGGTAACGACCATCGACCGACGAGATACCACCGTCGTCTGCAGCGCGTCTTTTACATCTCCGCGCTGGTCAGCGTCCAACGAGACCCCAACTCGCGGAAGTTTTACGACCGCAAGCGCGCCGAGGGGAAGCGCCATGTCCAAGCCGTCCTCGCGCTCGCACGCCGTCGCGTCAACGTCCTACGGGCCCTAATCCGTGACCGAAGGTGCTACCAGGTCACACCCTCAGTGACAGCGATGGCTTGACTTCAGCATCGGGAAGCTCTACCCCTTCACGAGCCACTGGGCACTGAGCTTCTCCAACACGCCCGACTACCCGTTCTCCCCGTCCTTCGTCTCGATCGGCTCGCCCCGGGGAACCGGCGACCACACCATCAGGGAGTGGTGGAACGGCCCCGCCCTGCACCACGTCACCACAGCCGCCGAAGCGGTCGCCATCGCCGTCGGCCGGATCCCTGCCGACCTGCCGGGCGTCTCCTGAGAACCCTGCACAAGACTCCTGAGAGCGACGCCGGCGGCCCAGGAAGGGAAACGATCGGGCATGGCCGACCGCATCGGCCTGCGGCATTCCACCGACGAGCAGACCAACGCCCGCCAACTGCACGCCCCGGCCGCGCTGCCGGCCGCCGGCGCTCCCGTCCACGAGGACCCCGCCACCTCCACCTGCCAACCCTCCCCCGACCGTGCCGGCTTCACTCGGCTCCTGCACAAGGTCTCCGCCGGCGACACCATCCGCATCGCCGACACCGCCCGCCTCTTCCGCTCCGTCACCGACGTCCTCGCCCTGCGGCCGGTGCTCATCCACCGCGGTCTGCACCTGCGAGTCGAGTCCGGGCTGTTGTCCGGCATCGACCTCGCCTCCGACGCCCCCGGTACCAAGATGGTGGTCTCCGTCCTCGTCGCCGTGCTGGAGTTTCAACGCGACGTGATCAGCGAGAGCACCCGCGAAGGCGTCGCCGCCGCCGAAGCCGCAGGCAAGACGCTCGGCCGCCCCGCCGCGCTCGACCCGGACCAGGCAGTGAAGGTGGTCGAGGCGTTCGACGAAGGAGCCGCTGTCAAGGCCCTCGCCCGGAAGCACCAGGTCGACCCGAAGACGATCCGTCGTCCTGGACGCAGCTGGCGCCCGCGAGCTGCCCGAGCGGCTCGACGTCCTCCCGGACCCGGCCACCGAGCAGCCGTCGGCACCGGACCCGGAGATCACCCTCGACCTGCCTGGCCTGTTCGCCGACCACCTGCTCGCCGCAGGCGATGAGACCGTCCACCGCGCCGTCGCCACCGGGCGGCCCTCCAGCAGAGCGCGGTCCTGGCTGCCGAATTCGTCGAGCCCGCCGCGCGTAAGGCCCACCGGGTCTACGCCACCCGCCTCACGGCTATGGGGACCACTCCCTGATCTCCAAAGCCGCGACCGGGCTCGCCGCGGCGTTCCCCGATCCGCTGCCGCAGCTCATCGCGGCGACCGATCCCGTCCACGTCCAGAGCTGGCCCATCCGCGACCGCAAGCCCCTCAAGCAGTGGTCCAAGAGACGCGTCACCCTCATCGAGGACGCCGCCCACCTCACCTCCCCGGACGCCGCCTACGGCGCCGGCACGGCCATCGAGGACGGCTACTTCCTCGGACTCAGGCTCGCCGACCTCGACCTCACCGACCACCACACCGTCAGCCAGGCACTCCAGAAGTTCGAAGCCGCCCGCCCCAGCCGTCGGCGGCGACGGTGTGGGCCCTCTTGATCACGGAGCTGTCGTTGGCAGAGGAGGCCTGCCACGCCGGCCGCCGCCTGCCCCGGGCCGCTTCAGTCGGCCGGCTGTTCGCCAACAGCCCGGCCGCCGTCGACCTGTACACGGACGGCGTGCACCGGGCACTCGGCGACGCCGGAACGCCCGGACCGCAGACGGAGGTCAGTGGCAGTCGTCGCCGGTCCACTTCCGCAGCAGTGCCTCACGGTCCTCGCGGGAAGGGGTGTTGTCGGCGGCCTGGGCGCGACGCCACGCGAGCAGCTCATCGACTGCCGTGCTGCCGTCGGCGAGCCGTGTCAGGAGCGCGCAGGACAGTTCGTACTCGGTGGGCGTGTAGATGCCGCCGGTGACGGCCGAGGCCACGCTCACCTCCACGAGGCCGTCGGTGGCGTCCACGCACACCGTGTAGGAGGGCGGAAGCTCACCATCGCCGGTCACCGCCACGACCAGGTTGTCGAAAGCCATGGACACCAGCCGCCGGGCGGCGGACCGCACGGCCACGTCACGGACTTCGATCCGCCGCACCTGGCTCCAGCTCCACGACCTGCCCTGTCCGAGTCCCAGGGCTTCGACGCCCTCTTCGGTCAGCCGGACTCCGGTTGCCGCACCGACCGGCTCGGCTCCCACATAGACGCAGTCCTCGGTGATCCAGAACAGGCCGACCAGGGCCATGGGGTGCCTCCCAGATGATGCGTGAGCGAACAACTACTGCATTCGCCCCTATGTCACCGGTGAAGACGATGCGCACCGCCCGGGAAGTTCCCAGGCCAGAGCCCAGCATGACGGAACTTGTGCAGCCAGGATGCGGTGCAGCCGCACCGTGCACGCCGCTATGAGTGAATCGTTGAGGGTGCTCGGCCCGGCCGTCGACCATCCTGATGTCCGCACTGGCTCCACCGTGATCACCCTGCTGACCGGTATGCCACCGCCTCCCCGCCCCGCCAGGACTGCAAGCCGTACGTGTCCAAGACGCCCTGCATGTACCGCGATCCGGGTCGGCTGGAGTCGGGCGGGTCGCTGGTGCAGGGCATGAAGGTCGCCATCACCGGGGACACCCAGGTCTCCCGTGAGGAACTCGTCGCCCGCTCGGTGACGGCCGGGCTGAACATGATGACCTCGGTCAGCGGTCAGACCAGCGTCGTCGTCACCAACGACCCCGACTCCGGATCTGCCAAGGCGCGCCGTGGACGAGGGCGTTCCGCTCGTGGACGAGCCGACGTATCTGCGGCTGCTGGAGGGTGTGCAGCCCGGCCAGGCCAAGGGCACCGCCCGGCAGCGTCGCGTGGCGGAAACGCCCGCGAGCACGCCCACCGTGTCTGCGCCGACGCCGAGCGTCCCGGCCCAGCGGACTGCCGCACCGACCGCACCCACCGTTACGGCGGACCAGCCGCTTGCCGGGCGCAGGGTCCTGGTCCTGGGCGGTACTCACGACGCAGCCGCAGAAGCACGTGCGCGTGCTGTCGCGCTTGGAGCCTCCGCGGCGGTCAACCTCTCCGCCAGCGTGTCCGACGTCGTCGTGCTGCCCGGCGGCGAAGCGGACCGGCGCATGAGTCGCATCACCACTCTCGGCCTGCGCGTGCACGACGCCGACTGGCTCCTTGCACCTACGACTACGGCCATGCCCGCGCCGGCACAGAGCGCGGCCGGGAACCAGCCGGACACGGCGGCGGTACTGGTTCGAGGGGCTGTCATCGATCTGTCCGACACCGGCACGGCCTGGACGGTGGCCGCCGCATGGCGTCAGCAGACCGTCTGTGACGTGGACGTCGTAGCTTTCGCGGTCGATGCGCAGGAACAGGTGCCGGGGGACGAGGACTTCGTCTTCTACGGCGCACCCGAGCACCCCGACGGCACCGTGCGCCTCGGCACGGACGGTCCGACGGAGCAGGCCGTTACCGCCGACCTGGAGCGCCTGCCCCTGGAGGTCCACCGAGTGGTGATCGCCGCCGCGATCGACGGTGCCGCGACCTTCTCCGACGTCGGAGCCATCGAGATCACCGCCAGGTGCGGGGTCGGCGCGGCACCGACCGCCCGGGCCACCCTCGACGCCGCCACCACCGAACGCACCATGATCCTCGCCGAGCTCTACCGCCGAGGAGACGGCTGGCGGCTGCGTGCCGTCGGGCAGGGCTACGACCATGGCCTCGCCGACCTTGCCCGCGGCTACGGTGTCGACGTCGCCGAGTAGCCGACGGGGCCCTTCAGGAGGGCTGGACCCTCAAGGAGCTGTCGCTCGTACGTGTCATTGCGGGGGGGATGACGGAGCGGTGTGGGCTGCTCCCCTGCATCGCTCGTCCCCTTTGAATGCACGACAGCGCGCACTACTTGGCCGAATCGCCGGGGGTGCGGGTCCTGGAGGCTGGGAACCGGGTGCGTGGCGGTCCGCCTATGCGTTGCGTGACCGGGGGCTGTTGATGGTCAGGCGCGGCGGAGACGAAGCGCGTTTATGGCTGGGTGCGTCGCTCGGCGGCGTCGAACGCGGGCGCGAGCGGAGCCAGCGCCGCGCAGAGCTGGTCGGGCAGTGAGCCGGAGAGCACGACCAGTCTTCCGGCGTCGAAACTCCCGGCGGCCTCTGCGTTCCCGGCCGGCTGGAGCCAGCGTTCCAGCGCGATGCGAACCGCCGCGGCGACGCTTGCCGCGAGAACGCGGGCTGTGTGCGCTTCGGTGTCGTCCAGGCGTTCGGCGATCACCGCCGTGAGAGGGCGCTCGATGCCGGCGGTGGTATCGAGGAACGCGTCGCGCAGCGCGGTCCGGGTGGTGATCAGCAGCAGCGCCTCCTGTTCGCGCTCGCCGGTATTCATGTATTGCTCGACCACTGCTTCGGTGACGGCGTCAGCCAGGCGCACTCCTGCGGGCCGGGCCGCGACCGCCGCCGCGATCCGCGCCTCCCGGTCCGCGGTCACAGCGGAGACAATCGCCTGCTCGCGGCTGGCGAAGTAGTTGTTGTAGGTGCGCGGCGAGACCCCGGCCGCCTCGGCGATGTCCTCGACCCGCACATGGTCCGGTCCGTGCTCGACGGCCAGGCGCAGGGCCGCCTCCCGTAGCGCCTGGCGCGTGGCCTGCTTCTTCCGCTCCCGCAGCCCTGGTCGTGGTGTCGTCACGGCGTCAGCGTTCCACACAGGGCTGCGTGTGCGCAAAGTTGCATCGACGCAAACTTGCGGGCACGCACTTTTCCTGTCAGCCTCGACCCGACCGAGACCGACAGAGAGGACGTCACCATGCGAGCAAGAGGGATGACCTACGACACCGGATTCGTCACGCACGGCCAGATATCCCGCGAGCGTTTGGACCCCGCGGTGGTCCGGCGCGAGCTCGCCATCATTCGCGACGACCTGCACTGCAACGCGGTCCAGATCATCGGCGGCGACCCGGACCGGCTGGAGCTGGCTGCCGATGCCGCCGCCGAGCTCGGCCTGGAGGTCTGGTTCTCGCCCTATCCGCTGGAGCTGGATCCGGAGCAGATCCTCACGCTCTTCCGCGACTGTGCCGCGCGAGCGGAACGGCTCCGGCGGCAGGGGGCCACAGTCGTGTTCGTCGCAGGGGTCGAGCTGAGTGTGATGAACCGCGGGTTCCTGCCCGGAGAGAGCCCGGAGGAGCGGGTCGAGCAGCTGATGAGCCCACCCGAGCGGCGGGTCGAAGCGATGGGCGAGCTCGGCGTGCGCATCAACGCATTCCTCCGCGACGCCGCGGCCACGGTCCGCGAACGCTTCCAGGGCAAGCTCACCTACGCATCCATCCAGTTCGAGCAGGTCGACTGGACTCCCTTCGACATGGTGACGTTCGAGCTGATCCGCTCCGCCGAGGTCGCCGACCGGTTCCGGGACGCGGTGCGCGCCCTGGCCCAGGGCCCGAAGCCGCTCGCCATCACCGGGTTCGGCACCGCGGCCTACCGCGGCGCGGGAGACCGCGGTGGGCGGGTGCTGGAAGTGGTCGAGTACAGCCCACAGACCAAGGCCCCTGTGCGACTGAACGGCATGTACGAGCGCGACGAGGCCGGCCAAGCCGCGTATCTGAGCGAACTGCTGGAGATCTTCGAGACCGAGGGTGTGGACAGCGCGTTCGTGTTCTTGTTCGCCTTGCCCGGCTACCCGCACCGCCCGGACGGCGACCCCAGGGACGACTTGGACCGGGCCGGCCTGGGCATCGTCAAGCTCCTCGAAGGACGCCGGGGGCAGACCTACCCCGACATGGAATGGGAACCCAAGGCCGCCTTCGCGGCAGTGGCGCAGCGGTATCGGAGGTGACGGGCCCCGAGCAGATGGAAGCGGTATTCGCCGAGCTCGGAGCTCATGCGGCGGCCAAAGCCGCGGCATGGGCGCTGACCGGCGCGGCCCGGGAAGAACTGGCGGCCCGCGGTATCGCCGTCTCGGCACTGCACGTCGGCTACATGGACACCGGCATGGCCGCGAGCGTTCCCGCCGGTCAGAAGGTCGACCCCGCCCAGGTCGCCGCCCAGGCCTTGTCCGGCATCGAGGCGGGGCTGCCCGAGATCCTCGCCGACGAGACCACCCGGTACGTGAAGCAGCGCCTGGCCGCATCGCCGGACGCGACGTGAGGCGCACACCCCCCACCCGGCGGCCTTGAGACCCGGCGACGGACACCGCTCCGGTCACAGCCGCCTGCCGCACCGGCGGGGGCACCAGGAAACCGAAACAACCTCCACGAAGTGTGTCGTACGGGCGGATGCCCGGGACGAACAGAGGCCACGTCTCCCTGCGGACGGGAAACGGAGACGACGATGAAGGCTTTCCTGATCGAGCGGTACGGCGACAAGGACGGCGGCCGCATCGCCGAGGCGCCGGACCCCAGGTGGGCGCCGGCGACCTGGGGGGCCGGGTCCACGCGGCGAGCGTGAACCCGCTGGACTTCAGGATCCGCGACGGCGGCTTCAAGGCGATCCTGCCGTACCGTCTCCCTCTCGTCCTGGGCAACGACCTCGCCGGGGTGGTGGTCGGGGTGGGATCGGACGTCACCCGGTTCACGGTGGGCGACGAGGTCTACGCCCGGCCCGACAAGGACCGCATCGGCACCTTCGCCGAACTCATCACCGTCCACCAGAACGACCTGGCACCCAAGCCGGCCACCCTGACCATGGCGGAGGCTGCCTCCCTCCCCTTGGTCGCCCTGACGTCGTGGCAGGCGCTGGCCGAGAAGGCGCAGGTCCAGCCAGGCCAGAAGGTCCTGATCCACGCGGGCTCCGGCGGCGTCGGCACCATCGCCCTCCAGCTGGCCAGGCATCTGGACGCACACGTCGCCACCACCGCGAGCGGGGCCAATGTCGGCCTGGTCAAGGAGCTCGGCGCTGACGTCGTCGTCGACTACCGGACACAGGACTTCGAGGAAGTCCTGGGCGACTACGACGTCGTCCTGGACACCCTCGGCGGCCAGACCCTGGAGAAGTCCCTGCGGGTCCTCAAGCCCGGCGGGAAGATCATCAGCATCGCCGGACCTCCCGACGCGCACTTCGCCCGCAAGCTCGGAGTGAGCCCGGTCCTGCGACAGGCGATGAACGCGCTGAGCCTGAAGACCCGGCGCCACGCCAAGCGACAGGGCGTCACCTACTCCTTTCGACCGCCCACCGCTTCGGGATCGGAGTGAAACCTCCGGTCTCGGGCTTGCGAGCGGTGTTTCCCATGTCGATGCCGAGGGTGGCGGCATGTTCGACGAGGTGCTGGCGGCTCTGGCCGCGAACTTGTGCTCGTCGACGGACTGAGCCCTGCGGACGTCGTGCTTGTTCATCGCGAGGCACTGGGCGTGCTGCGCTCCGGCATCGACACAGCCCACCTCGACGCATACAGCGACGATGCCTGGCCGCCCGCGGTACGACACTCCTACGAACGCGCGCTGACCTTGGCCCGGCAGGAGGTGGCGGACGGTACGCGCTCCCCACGCGCCGATCCCGGAACGGGGATCGAGACCGACGTCCGTGACGACGCGCAGTTCGAGCTGCTGCTGGACTTGGCTCCTCACACGATTAACGCCGAAGGCTGGCAAGGGGACCGGCTCGTCTTCAGCACCAGTGACTCGGGAACCGCTCTGTGGATGGCCGTCACGGACGAACAGGCAGAACAACTCCTGGCCCGACTGGACGCGCTGGGGATTCCGCCCATCGCGCTTTCCACCCGGTCCCCCGGCCGCTGAAGCACAGGCACCAACCGCCCGAAGCAGCGGCGAAGGGACCCCCACAACTGGTTGGCGCGGCGGGTGGTCAGGCGCTCGGCCGGTCCCGCAGCGGGCTGACCACCAAGGTCCACCTCGCCTGCGACGGCCGGCGCCTGCCTCCGGCTGTCCTCGTCACCCCAGGAAACGTCAACGGCTCCACCGCCTCCGAACAGGAAGTGGCCAGCCCACTCAGTGAGGTGCAGGCCGTGGGCAGTGTCGCAGGCCTGACGTAAACGACATGAGAGCGCCCCACCCCAGGCCGGGTGGGGCGCTCTCATGCTGCTAGCCGCGTCCCTGTTGGCCGTCGTGTGCGGCTTCGGCTCGGTCGTCGATGACGATGCGGACGGCGTCGGCTCCGTCGCCGCGGTGGGGGCGGATGACGATCTCCTGCACGGTTTCGGTGAGCCGTTCGTGGAGGTGGGCGGCGATGGCGCGGGTGCCGGCGTCGTCGGCGGTGTGGCTGACGCGGTGGAGGCTTGTCAGTGCGGCGACGGGACTCGGCCCGGACACCTTGACGAGGATCGTCCCCGCAGCGTCCTGAACTTCCGCCGGGAGGTGGAAGTGCTGGTCTCGCCCAGCGTGCTCGACCAGGAATTCCCAGGTGTCGCGGTGGGCGTGGAGAGTGGCGGCGGAGATGCCCGCGGCGGCACGGAGGATCTCGAGGTCTTGCTCGTCCGGCTGCTGCTCGATCCGGGGTACGGACTGGGGCGGTTCGGAGTTGACGGCCGGTTCGGGCTGGTCGTCTTCGGCTGGACCTGGGGCCGGGGTGAGCTCGGGTTCCGGCGTGGGCGGTTCGGACGCCGGTGCTGCGGCGGTGCGGAGTTGCCCCTCGAGGTGGGCGATGCTGCCGCGGATGGCTACGAGCTCACCGCCGATGTTCGTGACGGGGCCGGTGATGATCTCGTTGGTGCGGGCGATGGCTTCGCGGGCGACGGCTCGGATCTCGGTGAGGCCGGTGTTGATGGCGGCGGTGGCGTCCTGCCGGATCTGGTCGATGGCGTGCTGCTGGCCGGCGACCTGCTGCTTGATGGCGGCGAGGCCGGTACCCGCCCTTGGCCTTGGCCATGGATACAGTCCAGACTAGACCCATGGCCAAGGGCGAGCATCGTGCGACCTTCAAAGAGATCATGGACTCTCTGGCTCCCGGGAGCACCCATGAGGGCTGGCTCTCCGTCGTGAACACCGGCGTGATCGACGATTGGGCCGGGGGTACCTGGCACCTGACCGGAAAAGAACTGGATGTGCGAGTCGCCCGACGACTCGCGATCAGTGCCGACCTCATGGTGTTGGGACGTGGAGGCAGCACTCAACTGGAGGATGTGCCCGCCGAGCAGCGCGCCGCAGTCTGGGAGACGGCCAGTCGACGCTACGAGGGTCCCGGCGGCAAGGTCGAAGGTCCCGAATGGCCGAAGGAACCGCTCTACTGCGCTTTCAAGTTCGCTTCGGAAGATGGACGAATCCTGCTGCTGATTGACGAGTCCTGCTGAAGTGGCGCAGCGCCGATAGAAACCCTGGCCGCGTACCCGTTGCGTGCCCGTATCGAGGGGAACGCGCAACCGGGCTCTTCCAAATGGGTGCTCCAAGACGCAGAGAAAAGCCGCTTGTCAAGATTACGTGGGGCGGCTGACACCAACAAGCGCGAACGGCAACAGTGGGCGCCGGACCTCAGTGGATGATCGACCGAGGCGCAGGCCCGGTCGACCGACGTCGATGGCCCCCTATGATCGACCTGATAAGGATGAGGACAGCCCTCAGCCTTCACTCGGTTCAGGATGTCGCTCTCAGAGGGCGGCATCCTGTGGTTCGGCGCGGCTGCTGAAGCTCTGCCGACCGTATGGGCAGGCCGGCCCGGTAAGAGCGGTGTCGGTTTCTTCGTGACCGTGCTCTGGGGAACCAGTGCGTGCAATCATGCTGAATTCCAGGCGAGTTGCGCGATCAGGCTGATCATTGCACCGATCTCGGGCGGTATTCGGACCAGGCTGCTGCCGTAGAGCACGAAGTGCTTGGCCCCCGTCAGTTTGGCGATGCTCGGCGGCAGGGTGATGACTTGCCGGCGCTCCTCGGTGCTGAGTTCGACCAGAGGTCGAACTCCTCCCGCCCGTCCTCCGCGGCCTCGTCGATCAACTCCAGCAGATGTCGCCACCCAGCGGCCGAGGTGTCCTGGCGCTCGGCGTGGAAACCGACACGGGCTCGCGGATACGGCTTGGCCTGGTCGAAGCACGCGCACTCATCCCGATAGGAAGCGCGTCCTACAGATGCCGGGTCCGACGTGTCGCCCCAACGGTTCACAAAGAGCCTCAGCCCTCCTTCATCCACCATGTGGGCAAGGTACGGATCTTCATCTGGCCGGCCCAGTGCTTCATGGGCAGTGGAACCCGCTCCCCGAGCCGCCTCCAGCGGTGGGCAGGCGGCAGGGTTCGTCGTCACACCAGTCCCGGAATCCGCGAACCCGCGCGTTTCCGCCCGCACCGACGGCAAGGCGTCCTTGCTCCTCGCCTTCACCGGCGCCGCGCTCGCCGGACTCGCGTCCGTCGCCGACCAGGACCTGCCGCCCATGGCCCGGGCGTTCGGCTCCATGGCCGTCCTCGCCTTCGGTGCGGCGGCGGCGCTGCTGCT
>NZ_JBIRHK010000034.1:0-32292 GCF_044328485.1 Streptomyces sp. NPDC017936
GGAGCCACAGGGCCGCCGCCCGCCTGCTCCCCACAGGACGGGGCCGACCGAGGAGCGACGTCCGGCCCCGGCCCCGGCCCCGGCCGGGGCCGGACCAGCGGCGATCACCGCGTCCGGCCCGGCAGGACGGACCGCGGCCCCCGCCCAGCCTGACGGGAGCGTCCTCGACATGCGGGGTCTGAACCCGCTCCTGACATCGAAGCCACGGATGTGCCGGTGACACCACCCGTCAAACCCATGCTCGCCAAACTGGCGGCGAAGTCCCCGCCGGACACGCAGTGCGAGGCGGGCCCCAGGGCTGGTGAGGCCGGATGTTGATGTGTCGCGTATTCACCGACGCTCAGTTCCTGGGCCGTGCGGGAGGCTTCCTTGCCCGGCAGCCGCACCTCGGCCAGGCCAACGCGACCCGGCAGGGCGTTCCGGCCGGGCTCACACCATGACGTGGCTGCGGGCCTTCGGGGAGGTCGTGCGATCCGGGCTCACGATCGAGGAGACGCGGCTGGAGCCCCTGCTCGCGCTGCGCACGGCGGCTGGGGTGGCGATCGTCATCGGGCCGGCGCTGTGGCTGGTCTCCCCTGCCTATGCCGCGTCCGCCGCCCTCGGTGCCTACTCCGCGGGTGGGGCCACCTTCCAGCGCAGCTGGCGCCCACGCAAGGTGGTCGCGCTCGGCGCGGGCGTGGGTCTGGCGTTCAGCACCTTCGTGGGCTACCTGGCAGCGGGGCGACTCGTGACGTTCCTCCCACTGCTGGCCGTATGGGCCTTTGCCTCGGGGATGGCGTGGGCCCTCGGATCGACCGCTGGGATCGTCGCGGCGACGACGGTCGGCAGCATGCTGGTGACCATCACCCTGCCCACGAGCGTCGAGCGAGCCCTGGAGCACGCCGGGGTCATCGCACTGGGGGGCGCGGTGCAGGCCGTGCTGATCTTGCTGTTCCCGATCCGCCGTTGGGGGGCGCATCGTGACGCGCTCGCCGACGCCCTGGCCGCCGTGGCGGACTACGCCCGCCGGCTCCGGCACGACCCGACCGCCCCGTTCGACCCAGAGCCGTTGATGACGGCCCGGGACGCGGCTGCCGTGACGCCATCACAGGCCCGCACTCGTCCCCCCGTCCTTCACGGCCCCCGGGGCCTCGCCGAGCGCATTCTGCCGGTCGTCGCGGCGCTCGCCGACCCGGACGTCGGCGCCCCGGCGGAGGGATCCGGGCGGGACCGCGCGCGGGAGTTGCTCGACGCGGCCGCCGACGTCCTGGACGCGGCCGCCCGTTCGATCCGCCGCGGCACTCCCGCCGAGGTGCCGCCCCGGAGCGTGGAAGTCCTGCGCGTCGACGAGGAACACGAGGTACTGGAGGGCCCCGCCCGGCAGGCCGCCGAGCGGCTCGTGGAACTGCTCGCCGAGGCCTTGGAGATCGCCGGGAGCGGCGCGTGCGACAAGACGCCTACGCCGCCCGACCCCGCTAGCGCCCAGTTCCTGGTGCGCCCGACAATGTTCCGGCTGGTCCCGGTCGTCGTCCGGGCGGTACGCCGTGAGCTCCGCCGGGACTCGCCTGTCTTCCGGCACGCCGTCCGCCTGGCGGCGGTGGCCACGCTCGGCTATCTGATCGCTTCCCGGCTACCCCTGGACCACGGCTACTGGGCGCCCATCGCCTCGGTGATGGTGATGCGGCCGGACTTCCACCGGACGTACGCGCGTGCGGTGGCCCGTCTCGCCGGGACCCTGACGGGGGTCGCGCTCGCCACCGGGATGGTGCGGGCCCTGGGTCCGGACGCCCACGTGTTCGGCGCGCTGGCGGTGGTCTCGGCGGGCCTGTCGTACACGCTGATCCGTACCGGCTACGCCTACTCTCAGTGTTTCACTGCCGCGTACGTCGTCTTCCTGCTCGGCATGGGCGGTCAGGCATGGGCGCAGACGGTCCCGGAGCGGGTGGTGCTCACCCTGCTCGGCGGGGCCCTGGCCATGCTGGCGTACGTGGTGTTCCCCGCATGGGAGACCCCCCGACTGCCGGGCCGGCTTGCGGACTGGCTCGCCGCCAACGGCCGCTACGCGGCCGCAGTGCTCCGCAGCTACGCCGAACCGACCCGGGAACATCGCGCCGAGATGCGCAGGGCCCTGCTGGCGAGCAGGGAGGCACGTGCCGCCTGGCAGGAGGCCCACGACCAGGCAAGGCAGGAACCGGTCCGCCCCAGGGGTCTGACGTCGCGCGAGGCGGAGGAGGCGGAGGAGGCGCTCAAGGGGTTCGAGAGGGCGGCGATGCTCATGGAGAGCCACGTCCCGCGGGCCGACAGCCGTTTCGTCCCCGAGGCGGAGCGGCTCGCCGAGGCCCTGAAGGCGGACACCGCACAGGCAGCAGTCGACGTGCGCGAACACAGGAATCCGGACTGGGGGCGCGTGGAGGAGGCGCTCCACGCGTGGGAGGGCGCCGCCGGGGACCGGAGCCCGGTACTACGGCGCGGGGCGGAATTGCAGAAGCGGGCCCTGGAGGACCTCGCGACAGCAGTAAGCCGCACGCCCCTGGAACGGGACGTCGGCTCCGCTCGCGAGGAGCAGCGGGTACGGGCGGCCGTGACTGCGGAAGGTGACGGATCAGGACCCGCGCACCGAGGTGGGTGACGGCTCCGGCGACGGGGAGCGCCGCGTCTCCTGGAGCGGGAAGTAGTCTCCCGGCCGTGTCGAGCGCCGCCACACGTACACCGCTGTTGCCATCACGAAGATCAGCCCCGCTGGGGTGAGCAGTTCGATCCCCTGGACGTTCCACCGGAAGGACTTCTCTGCCTCGGCCGTCACGATGAGCACCTTGCGGATGCCGGCGATCAGGCCGTCGAGGGTCTGGTTCCTGATGGTGAGGCGGACGGTGTGGAGCAGCTCGGCCACGGTGAACAGCACCAGGCTGTTGTCCAGGGCGGAGAGAACGACCGTCTCCTCGCGGTACGGCCCCTGGATCGACCTGATGGCGTCGTGGACGACCCCGACGGTCAAGAGTCCCGCGAGCTCTGCGGGGACACCCTCGCCGACCTGATCCTCAGCATGCACGGACACATCGTTCCAGACGCCCCGCACCAACACCCGGCCAGCTTGTCCAAAGACGTAGGGGCACCCGTGGACCGCGTGATCTCCACGACGTTCACCGTCGGCCGGAGTTCCGACGGTCGATCAGCGGCAGCCGCAACCAGTTCACCGGCTCGCCAGCCCCAGAAGCCGCCCGTGATGTTCGGCCGCGCGAGGGCCGGCGTCTGCGCGGTGGGGCGGTCGGAGGTGTGGCATGGCCGTTCGGCCCAGGCCAGGAGGGTGGCGTTCGGATCAACGGGGCGGGACAGTCACGGGCATTGCAGCGGCTCTTCATCGGCCGTCGCACGCGTCGTCGCCTGCGATTGTCGGCTTGGTGTCGGCCGCCAGGCAGGATGAGTACACCCGCGGCGGTGTGGGCTGCGGCTCTGGTTTTGTCGTGGCGCTCCGGTCGCCGCTGAAGTGGTCGCGGAGCTCGTCGCTGCAGTCGTCCGCGCCGGCCCGGTTCCGTGTGAAGGTCAGCAGGCCGTCGTCCTTGCCTTCCTCCTTGGCCTTGGCCAGCTGCGTCTCGATGACCGCGATGTACTCGGCGCACTCGGCGCTGACGGTTTTCCCGGGCTCCTGGGGCTGCGGGTCATGCGCCGGGGAGGCGTTCAGTGCGGCGGTGGTGGCTATACCGGCCGCGCACAGCACCGCCCACGCGGCAGCCCACATGCGGCGGCCCGTCCGTAACAGCTTGGGCATCCAGGCATCCTACGAGCACCGCAGCGAGCTGTCTTCGGGCGGACCGTCGTCTCAGCGGTCAGCCACCCAGCGCGCGTCTGCGGGCCAGACCCCCGTGCTGACAATGTGCCTGACACACCTGAACGCTTCATCGATGCGGACGGTGTCATGGTCCGGGTACTCGTCGTGCTGCCCGTTGGAGAGGACGAACCCGTCGCTGGATCCCTCGGCTTGCGGGTCCACGGCATGCTCGCCGGGATCTCCCTCTCCTTCGAGCAGCATCACCATCGCACGCTCGGTGTTCGTCACGAAGGCCAGCGATCGTCCGGCCGAACTGGTCCACCACGTCTCAAGCCGCCCGCTGTCGATTCTCGCCCGGAGGGTGTCCAGCACCGTCTCGCACGACACACGGACAGGGGCGTCGCCGGCGATCACCCAGGACTCGATCATGGGCACGACGATCTCACAGGGCGCGGGTTTCCTGTCCTGTCAGCGGCCCTGCACAAAACGGCGGCGGCCCGAGCGCTGGGTGCTGCGTCGGGAGCGTCGCGTGGGTGTGGGCTCGCCGTCGCCCAGGGCGGCGGGCGAGGAGAAGCCGCCCGCGATGGCCGGCCGTGCGGAGGCCGGCGCCTGCGCGGTGGGGCGGTCGGGGGTGCGGCGCGGTCGTTCGGCCCGGGCCAGGACGGTGGCGTTCGGGATCAGCGGCGCGCAGGATTCGCAGACCTCTTCGACGCTCCAGACCCGGCGCATGACCGGGTCGTGGCGCAGGATCAGCAGCACGGCGCCGGCGCAGTGCGTCTTGGTGTCGGGGTGGGCGCCGCAGTGCTGGGAGCCGCAGTGGCACCAGGCGTTGGGGCGGACGGTGGCTGCTTTCGCGTGGGCGGCGGCGTGCCGGGCGGCGAAGGCCCGCAGCGCGGTGAGGTCCTCGGAGCGGGGCGGCATCCGGCACGCCGTCGTGCTGCAGGTGACCGAGGCGGAGGACCGGCCGTGGCCGACGATCCGGACGGTCCAGGCCCGCCCGGGGAGGCGCTCGGTGGAAGGTTCGCTGTACACGGTCGTCACGGCCGCCTGCTCCATGGGTGCTCAGTGGATCGGTGTTGTGTGGCTCCACTATGTGCTACCCGCGATGGTGTTGGGCAGCAGGTCTCGCCTCGGGGTTTCGCGGATGCCAGGCGGTGAGTCGGCTGCCTCGAGTGGTGGGCCACGCCGCGTTCTGGTCTGACGGCCGTACGTCAGATCCGTGTGTGCACCAAAGGCGCGATACGGACGCTGTGCGCAGGGAAGGCGATGTCCACGACCGCACGCCGATAGTTGGCCCACTGCGTGGGCTTGACGGAATGAGAAACGGCAGGAATAGGAGTCTCCTTCAGAAGGGGACCCCCTTACCTGTCGGCAGGGAGATCTATGAGGTCACTAGTGTGACGCTATCGCGACTACCAGGTGTTGCGTACCTGGTGCCCGTGATCATGCCACGCGCTTTGTTCGAAGTCCAGAGACTGCCAGAGCTCACCGGTTCACCTCATGGCCCGGATCTGTCGCTCCCCCCCTGCCCCGGCGCTGTGGCTGAACCGGATGCTTTCAGGTCCTCCATGACGCCAGGCAGCTTGTTCTTAGCTGAACTGACTGACCGGGCCGTCCTCGCGGAGCGGCTCGACGTGGAGGCAGGTCAGGTGGCAGCCAGCAGACGGCTCGCCCGGACGGCAATTTCGCGTGCCGTCGCGTTACCGCAGAAACGGCTGGCTTCGTTCACTTCTGTCGGTGTGCCACTGACGATCTTCGATTACGCCTGGGTCGTGGTCTTCTGCTTGAGGCGTTCGTAGGGGGTCTGGCCGTCGAGGCCGCCGTGGGGGCGATGGTAGTTGTAGTAGTCCTCCCATTCGCGCAGCTTGTCGTTGAAGACCTCGGCGTCGTCGACGATGACGCCGTCGAGCAGCCGGCAGAACTCTTCGGCGTCGATGCGGTGGGAGCGTTCGACCTTGCCGTTCAGCCGCGGGGTGCGGGGCTTGATGCAGGTGTGGGCGATGCCCTTGTCGAGCACGTGCCAGTGGAAGGCGGACTGGAACTCGGCGCCGTTGTCTGTCTGGACGACCTCGGCCTGGAACGGCAGACGTTGGAGGACGTAGTCCAGGAACTGGATCGCGGTGGCCTGGTTCAGCGTCGGGTAGATCCGCAGCACGCGCAGGCGGGTGCAGTCGTCGATCGCGGTGAACTGGAAGTACTCGTTGCGGCCGCCGCGGCGCTCCTGGGGCATCGAGGCGAGCGGCTCGATGAACTTCACGTCGATCTGCACCCGGTGGCCGGGCAGCTGCTTCTCGTACCGCTTCCGTCTGCGGTCGTGGCGCTTGTAGCGCTGGGAGGCCGGCAGACGGCCCATGTCCAGCCGGTCGAGGATCCGCCACACGCCTGACTTGCTGATCGTCACGTCGTGGTACCGCTTGAGGTACATCGCGATCTTCTCCGGGCCGAAGTGGTAGTTCTGCCGGAGATAGATGATCTTCCCGACCACCTCGACGTGCGTCGCGTTCGGGGATGTCTTGGGTGCCTTGGAGCGGGTGCGCAGGCCCTCGACGCCCCCGGCCCGGCAGCGGCGGTACCAGGTGGAGTAAGCCTGCCGACTGATCCCGAAGTACCGGCAGGACAGCGCGAGTTGCCGCTGACCTCTTCGACATGGCGTATGACGGCCAGGCGCCGCTTGGCCTCACGGTCAAGCGGCGGGGTGGCGGGACTGGACTTGGGCATGTGGATCTCCGTAGTGATCGGAGACCCAGGTGTCAACGATGATCGTCAGTTTTAGACCGACAGCTGTCGAAGGGAACGTGAACCGCGTCAAAACGCTCAAGCGAGCGATGTATGACCGGGTCTCGTTCAGCCTCCTCCGCACCCGCATCCTGATCCGCCCATCAGATGGTGAGGCCGCACGCAAGGGGCGTGCACCCACGGACTCCAGAGGACTCCTGCATGCCTGAGCGTGGTCTCGATTCATCCTGGCTACATGCGTGGTGTCAACAGGTTTCACAAGGCGCGAGCCAGCTGATGGAAACCTTCGAGGAGACGCACGGCTACCCCGCGGGGGACAACGAGGTGGCGCTGGCCGACGATGAGACGCGGGCCGCGGTCACCCTCCTGACGAACCACCGGTCGGAATGTGTGGCCCTGCTGTCGCTCTTCGCCGTAATCGACAGCGTGTCTCTGCCCGACATCGGCAACGGGTACTTCATCCGCCCGCCCTCTACCGTGACTGCGCACCTGGACGAGTACGGCGCGGTTCCCCTTGAGAATGGCGATCATGGACTCATCTTCGGGAGCGACGGCGGCGGCAATCTCTTCGCTCTCGCGGCCAACGGCACGGTCCACAAGTCCAGGACTGCATCCTGGAACGACGAGTTCTATGCCGCGGCCGCCGGTCTGTGCGACTTCCTTGAGCAACTTCGCGATGTCGTTGATCAGTTCGCCGCCACGGATCGCCCCGGGGCTCTCTGAACTTCACGCACCGCCTGTTCACACGCGTCCTTCGTAGGTTCTCGGAATCAGTGATGCCGCGGCCCTCCATGACCGTCTCCACCCGTCCCAGCGCGTCGTAGGTGCAGCTGCCAGTGGCTTCACCTTCCACAGGTTGCCCTGGTCGTCGTACGCGAACGAGGTGCCCTTGCCATCGGCGAGCTGCCGCGCGTCGCTCATCCACGGCGGGGGAAAGCTCGTCTGTCGGCCACATCAGCCCGTTCGTTGACGACTGCCTCATGGCGGCACCCACGGCTTTGATGGAACTCTGACGGCACCCGTCCTGGCCGATGCGAGGGCCGGCAGGTCACAGCGTGTCAGTAGGAACGGCAGTGCCTCACTGACCGGGGCCTGCGCCCCCGCGTGCCTGGTCCAGGGGTCGTCAGCACCGGGAGCATTCGTCCCGTCAGTGCCGGCATCGGTGCGGAACCGGGTCAGCCGTCCATGCGGCCGCCGCGCTTCCAGCGCCGCCCCTCAAGCAGCCGGTGTCCCCGGGGGCTGCGTGGGGATCCGCCGATGGATGTCCTCCAGCAGGTCGCGCATGGCCATGCGGAAGATCTCCGCTTGATGTTCGCCGATGAAGGAGGTGTGCCCGAAGGCCTCCAGGACGACCATGCCGTGCATGTGCCCCCAGGTGCCGAGGAGGAGAGCGGCTGCGGAAGGCGGCAGGGTTTCCAAGCCATGCGGAAACAGGGGTTCCAGGTGCGCCTGCAGAGCCGGCGAGAGCGCCCGGGTGTCGGCTGCGGCGAGTTGTGCCGTGGTGAACCCATCGAACATCTCTCGCTGGAAGACCATGCTCAGTCGGCGCATCGCCTGGGTGGTCGGGCCCTCGGCAGGTGCCTCGTAATGGCGCAGCGGTGCGCCGTACAGCAGCTGGAATCGTTCGACGTGGGTGACGGCCCAGCGGCGATAGCCCTCGGTGGCGGCCAGGAACCGCCGTGCAGCCGGTTCGTCGGCCGCTGCGTCGACGGCTGCCGTCACGGCATCGGCCAGGTCGTCGTACGCCTTGGCCACCAACGCCGTGACGAGGGCGTCCCTGTTCGGGAAGTAGTGGTAGAGCCCTTGCACGGTCATGCCGAGGTCGCGGGCGACCGCTCGCAGGGACAGGGCGTGCGGCCCGTGCTCGGCGATCTGGCGTTCGGCGGCGTCCACGATCTCTCGAGTAGCGACGGCTCGACGTCGCTGGCGCAGGGACGGCAGGACCGTCGCGGGCTCTTCGGCGAACATGCGGCGATCTTAAGGCGGTTGCCGGGATGAGTCATCAGAGAACCACACCCGCCGAAAAACCTAACAGTGTTAGGTAAATCTCCTTCTGCTCAAAAACACGCTGCCTTATTAGCGTCGTTCCCGGCGGCGACGAGCGCGTCATCGCGCACCCTTCCACCGGGGCGAAGAAGGCTCTGTGACGCGTTCCGCCGGCTTCTCGCCCAGCTGCCACTTCCCGTCTTTCCCCGAAGAACCCTGGAGGAGATCCACTCGTGTTCGAACGTATGGCCGACTTAGCGATCCGCCGGTCCCGACTGGTGCTGGTCGTGGCCGCCTTGGCCGTGGCACTGATGGGCGTAGTGAGCGCCGGCGCCTTCGACAAGCTGAAGGGAGGCGGCTTCGACGACCCCGCCTCCCCCTCCACGCGAGCAGCGAACGTCATTGCCGACAAGTTCGGCGGCGAGACCAACCTCGTCCTGCTGGTCCGCTCCCCCGACGGCCGCATCGACACCCCCGCCGCCGAGGAGAACGGTCAGGACCTGGTGGCCGAGCTCAAGAAGGACGAGCGGCTCAGCAACGTCGTCTCCTTCTGGGAGACGAACAGCCCGGACCTGCGTTCCGAGGACGGCCGTGAAGCCACGGTGCTCGCCCACGTGAAAGGAGACACCACCGAGCAGCGGGAAAGCGCCATCGCGATCCTGGACGCCTACAGCGGCTCCTACAAGGACACCCTCACCGTCCGGGCCGGAGGAGGCGCCGCTGTAGGAGCCGACCTGTCGAACCAGGTGGTCGAGGATCTGATCCTCGCCGAGGCGATCGCCATACCGCTGACCCTTGTGCTGCTCCTGATCGTCTTCGGCAGCGTCGTCGCGGCGCTGTTGCCGCTCGTCATCGCCGTCATCGCCGTCATCGGCTCGTTCGCCCAACTCTTCCTGCTCGGCAGCGTCACCGACGTGGCCGACACCGCGACCAACCTCACCACCGCCCTGGGTCTCGGACTGGGCATCGACTACGCCCTGTTGATGGTCAGCCGCTTCCGGGAACAGATCGCAGTCGGTGTGAGCGTGGACGACGCCGTCCGACGGACGATGCACACCGCGGGCCGCACCGTCGCCTTCTCCGCAGCGACCGTCGCGGCGGCCTTGGCAGCCCTCATGGTGTTCCCGCAGTACTTCCTGCGCTCGTTCGGCTTCGCCGGGGTCGGCGTCGTCGCCATCGCCGCCCTGAGCACCCTGTTCGTGATGCCAGCCCTGCTGAAGGTTCTGGGGCACCGGGTCAACGGCGGGCGGATGCCGTGGGCGAAGTTGCGGCGCTCCGAGGCTCAGGCATCCGTGTGGGGGCGGCTGGCGCGCACCGCCACACGGCGGCCCGTGCTCACAGCGGTGCCCGTTCTCGCCGTGCTGCTGCTGGCGGCGAGCCCCTTGCTGAACATCACCTTCGGAACGCCGGACGAACGCGTGCTGCCCGAGGACGCCGAGAGCCGCCAGGTCTCGCAGGTCCTGCGGGAGGAGTTCGGCGGCAGCGAGGACTCGGCCATCTTCATCACCATCGACACCTCCGTGGCCGAAGCCCCGCTGGCCTCGTACGCGGGGCGATTGGCCGCGCTCAAGGGCGTCGAGCGTGTCGAGACCAGCGCGGGCACCTACAGCGCGGGACGGCCCGCCGCGACCGGCCCGGCCGACTCCGCCCTCGGCCGGCCCGACGCACAGCGGATCAGTGTGGTGAGCAGCCTGACGCCGAAGTCGGAGGCGGCCGAGAGCCTGGTCGAGCAGGTGCGCTCGGTGGCTCCGCCCCCGGGGACGGACCCCTTGGTCGGCGGGAACGACGCCGTACTGGTCGACGCCAAGGAATCCATCGCCGCCAAACTCCCGCTGGCCGTGACCCTGGTCGTCCTCAGCACCTTCCTGCTGCTCTTCCTGTTCACCGGCAGCGTCGTGCAGCCGTTGCGCGCGCTGATCCTCAACCTGATCAGCCTGGGTGCCACCCTCGGTGTGATGACCTGGATCTTCCAGGACGGCAACCTCTCCTCACTGCTCGGCTTCACCGCCCAGCCGATGGAGCTCACGATGACCGTGCTGATGTTCTGCATCGGCTTCGGCCTCTCGATGGACTACGAGGTCTTCGTCACCAGCCGGATCAAGGAATTCCACGACCAGGGAGCGGACAACGAGACCGCCGTGGTCAACGGCCTCGGCCACACCGGGCGCATCGTCAGCGCGGCCGCCTTCCTGCTCGCGGTGAGCTTCTTCGCCTTCGGCACCGCCAAACTCAGCTTCATACAGATGTTCGGCCTCGGTAGCGGACTGGCCATCCTCATCGATGCCCTCGCCGTCCGCGGCGTGCTCGTCCCCGCCGCGATGCGTCTGCTGGGGAGCTCGGCCTGGTACGCGCCCGGTTTCCTGCGCACGTTCCACGCGCGGTACGGCCTCAGCGAAGGTGGTCCCAAGCCGACGTCCGCCCCCGGATCGGCGGCAGCTGCTCGGGCGGACACAAAGGAGTCGACCATGGTGTGACCCGCCTGGCCACCGCTCAGCCACCCACCGCAACTCGTCACGCAAGGCTCAGGAGGTGAGGAAGTGGGTTCCTCCCGCGTGTTCCCCCTCAGGCGGACGATCGTCCGTAGCCGGGGAACCAACTACCTCGACGATCAACCGGAGTGCTGCGACGTGCCCCCGAAAACGGTGCGACCACGGTCCGCCAGCCGAACCCTCGCGGACCACTTGCGGCCACCACCCTCCATGCGGAACGACCGGGCGGCTGGTGTACTCCTGCGCCGGCTCCGGGGCGGTGCGCTGCCAGTACCGGTCACCGTGCTCGATGCGGTTGCCGTAGACGTAGCCGACCGGAGTCCCGTCCGCGTACGCGAGGACGACCGCGAACCCGGGTTCGGCACTGTGCCGGTCGAGTCACTCACCGAAGGTGGTGACCGCGTAGTTCGGCAAGTGGAGCAGCGGGGCGCGTACCTCGGCGTACACGTCGATCACGTTGCCGCGTATGGGGCTCAGGTCGGTGAACGTGCGCAGTTCGATCGTGGGTGCCGTGGCCATGCGGTGACCCTTCAGGTTTCGTGGGTGCGCTCAGTCCAGGTCTGTGCGGCAGAGCTTCGGTGCCTTCGCGCAGGGCAGCCCGAACTCTTGCAGCATGCGGGAAACGCAGGCGTGCTGGGTAGCGGCGGGAGGCGGGATCTCAGCCTTCTCGTCCGCGCTGAGCAGCAGTGTGGTGCCCGCTGGCGGGGCCAGGTACAGCTGGCACACGGTTCCGGTCTGCACCTCCACAGGCAGAGCGTCAACGATTGGGTGAAGCATTGGTTCGGCGCGGCCGGACTGGGGACTGACGGTCAACCTGTCTCCTCGCAGGGGGCCGCGCGGGCTCCGCCACTTCGGGGCACGCCATCAATGAGCGGGTGCAGCACTGGTTCGCCAAGGCCGGGCTGGTGGACGACGGCCGACCTATCACCTTCCATAGCCTATGCGCAGGCGGCGCCACCGGCCTCACCGCGAACGACGCCACAGACGAGGAGCTTGAGCGGGCGGGCCGATGGGCCGAGGGCTCATCCGTCCCCCGCTAGGTCTATGTCTGCCCGGCTCAGGACGCGAAGAAGAACCCGTTCGACAAGGTCCCTGTGCGCAACCCTGTCGACAGGCCAACGACGTGATGGGCCGATAGCGGAAGACCCCGCTCCTCGGGGGAGCGGGGTCCGTCCGTGCCCCACGAAGCCGATCGAGGGGTACCGTCCTGGTGTCGAAGCAGAACAGGAGCCAGTATGCATGCTCTGCCGCAAGACCACACCGGTACGCGAATCGCGCGTCTACGCCGCGAACGGCACCTGACGCAAAAAGCCCTCAGCGAGCTTGCGAACATCCCGTACAGCACCCTGACGAAGGCCGAACAAGGCGTCATCCCCGCCTCGCCTCACGTCGTGGGGGGCATGCGCCCGCGCACTGCGCGTAGAGGTGGCGACCATCCAGGGGCAGCCCTACGCGAACGAGTTGCGCGCCGACCAACTCGACGTGCTGATGAGGCCCATCCGTGAGGCCTTGGACGTGTACGACCTGGGGCCGGACCCCGACATCCGCGCGCGTCGGCCGGAGGAACTGCACCGCGAGGCCGAACAGCTCTGCGCCGATGTACGGGCGGGGAACGTCAAGAGCGCCGCGTCCCGCGTCGCCGGCCTCATCGAGGAAGCAACGACCGCCGCGCACACTGCCGGGACGCGGGAAGGGTGGCTGACCCTGGCGAGCCTCTACCGCACGGCCTACGACGTTGCGGCGAAGCTGGGATACCCCGACCTCGCCCAGCTCTCCCTGGCCCGGCTCGACTGGGCAGCCCAGCGCGGGTCAGACGCCATCCTCGGCGGCATGCACCAGTACCTGCGCGCGCTGACCTACCTGCGCGAAGGGAAATACCGCACGGGAAACCGCCTCGTCCGTCTCGGCCTGTCCACCCTGGAACAGGCCGAGGCCAGCCGTGAACGGCGAGTCGTCACCGGACAACTCCACCTCGGCGCCGCGGTGCTGGCCGGCCGCGCGCACGACGCGGACCAGGCTCACACGCACCTCGGGGAGGCCGAGCACATCGCGGGCGAGACCGGCGAGGCCATGAAAGTTCATTGGCTCGCTTTCGGGCCGACCAACGTGGGCGTGCACCGCGTCTCTGTCCTCGCAGAGCTGGATCAATACGGAGAATCGGTCGAGGCAGCCCGGACCACGGTCATCCCGAAGGACTGGCCCAACTCCCGTACCAGCCACCACTATGCGGAGGTCGCCCGCTCCCTGCTGTGGACGGGTAACCTCGACGCCTCATTCGAGAGCCTGCTCAAGGCACGCCAGGCTGCTCCGCAGCAAGCGAAGTACCACCCGACCGTACGCGAGACGTACGCAGGCCTCGAGGCCGCCCACCGGCGCCTCCCGGACAGCTTCCTGTCCTACGGAGCGTGGCTCGGGCCGGCACCCACGCACCAAGTCACAATCAGTGAAGCTTTGGCCCCAACTATCAAGAAGTCTGGATAGTTGGGGTCTTCACGGTCCGCCACCATGTCGTCACACGCCATTTCGACATGGAGCCGACCATGACGACTACCCACCTCCCGGCCTCGGGGCGCGCCCGTCGAACCACCCCAGATGCCGCTGACTCTCCTCTGCCGGACGCCGCAGCGGCAGACCACTTACCCCATCAGCCCGAATGCGCGCACCGCCCCTATGACCGGGTGAGCGTGTGCTTCGAGGTCTACCCGCCCCAGGCCGGGGCCGACATCTCTGAACCCGACGCGCGCCGCGTGGGAATGGCCCGACGCCTGGTCGCGGCCCGGTTGCGGTACTGCGGCCTGGAGACGCTCGTCGACGACGCCACGCTCATCGTCTCCGAGCTGGTCACCAGCGCCCTCCAGCACGGCCATGGCGCACAGGTCACCTTCACCATGGCGGTCCGCGACGGCTTCCTGCACCTGGCCGTGCACGACGAGACGCCTGGCCGGCCGGTCGTCCGCTACGCCGACGACGACGCCGAGCAGGGCCGCGGCCTCTTCCTCGTCGACTGCCTCGCTGCCGCCCACAGTCGCCGCGCGCTGCGTGAAGGAGGTGGCATGACCCACCCCCAGACGCCCGCCCACGCCGCCCTGCCCCGTACGAGAGAGAACACCGTGCGCACCGAGCCGCCCCTGATCCCCTTCGTCGTCCAGCCCGAAGGGGAGGAAGCCGCTCCCGCCAACCTCATACTGACCTCGCTCGGGCCGGACCGCTACCGGCTGCGCTACGCCGACGAGGACCCCCGCGACCGCGACCTGCGCGGCGTGCTGTGGGCCCGCTGCTCCTTCGGCGAGGTCGACGACCTCGGGATGTCGGCGGGCAAGCCGCAATGGCGGATGATGCACCCCCTGCGACAGCGCGGCACGATGCAGGCGCTGCGCTGCCAGGTCTGCACCGACCCCGCGCGCACCCCGCTCGGGTACGTCTTCCTCGCCGGGCCGAACGCCATGGACCTCGAACAGCCGGTGATCCTCACGAACCAGCCGCCGGTGTGCTCCCGGCACGCGCGCCCCGCCGCCGACCTGTGCCCGCACCTCACCCGCGACCCGATGGTGTTCCTGGCGCAGAGCGCGCCCCTGTACGGGGTGACCGGCTTCGGCTATGGCTACGGCGACCAGGGCGTGCAGGTCGTGGCCCGGCCGGACGGGCCCATCCCCTACGGCCACCCGCTCCTGCCGACCGTCCTCGCCTCCCAGCTCGTGCGCCGGCTCAGCTCCTTCCGGACTGTGGCCCTGGACGAACTGCTCTGGGAGCTGGAGCGCGCCGCATGGACCCCTGTCCGGCGGCCCGGATGCCCCCCTCGGCCTGGGCCGCCGGACAGGCACAACCCCCGGCGTGGGGACGACTGCCCGACTCGTGTTCCCCTCACGACAAGGTCACCGCCCCACGCCGGGCCCCTGCACCACAACACCGATCGACCCCCGAGGGCACCGCCTGACGCCTGGCCCGGGCCATCGCTCTCGCCAGCACGCGTCCTCGCCGCGGGCGGCCCCGCTGCCCCACCCGCACCCCGCACCCGCACCCGCACCCGCACCCGCACGATCCGCCAGCCTCTTCCCGGCCGGCGACCAATTCGAACGGAACCTTCATGACCGCGCTCATCGAGGACCACGCCCTCGTCGGCGACCTGCACACCGCCGCCCTGATCCACCGCTCAGGCATCGTCACCTGGCAGAGCTTTCCCGACTTCGACTCCCCCGCCGTGTTCGCCTCGCTGATCGGCACCCCGGAGCACGGCTCGTGGGAAGTACGCGCGACCGACCCCGACGCGCACGTGCGGCGCCGGTACCTGCCCGGCACGCTCGTGCTGGAGACGACCTGGACCGTGCCCGGCGGGCAGGCGCGCGTCCTGGACTTCACGCCGACCCGAGCCCCCGGCTGCGGAAACCCTCAGCTGATCCGTATCGTCCAGGGCGTTCGCGGAGTGGTGCAGATGTCCTCGCGGCTCCTGGTCCGCTTCGCCTACGGCAAGGTCGCGCCCCGCCTGGTGCGCCACCCCCACCAGTTCGGCGGCGACCGGTACGCGGCACTCGCCGGACCGGACGCCCTCTACCTGGACTCCTCGATAGCGCTGAGCGAGCGCGCGAACGGGACCGTGGCAGCTGCCTTCAGCATCCGCCCCGGCGAACGGCAGGTCCTCGCGCTGTCCTGGCAGCCCTCCCACCTGCCCGCCCCGCCCAGGCCGGGCCCCGCAGCCGCCCTGGAGAGCACCATCGCGTTCTGGTCCGACTGGTCCGCCCGCAGCACCTACACCGGCCCCTACCAGCAGGAAGTACACCGCTCGCTGATCACGCTCGAGGCCCTCACCTACGCCCCCACCGGCGGCATGGTCGCCGCGCCCACCACCTCACTGCCGGAGGAGATCGGCGGCGAGCGGAACTGGGACTACCGCTACACCTGGCTGCGGGACGCCGCGATCGCGCTGAGCGTCCTGGTACTCACCGGCCACCTGGAGGAAGCAGCTGCCTGGCGGGACTGGCTCGCCCGGGGAGCGCGGCGGGCCCATTGCCCGATCGCCAGGCAGGAGCGGGCGCCGGCCAGGACCGCGCAGGCGGCGGTGAGGAGAACCGCGACCAGCGAGTGTCGTCGTCCGCGACGGTCGCGCGGGTCGGACAGAGCGGTCAACCGATTGGTCAACACGGACAGTTCGCGTGTGGCGGGGCTGGGCGACTTGATCAGGCAGACGGTGGCAGACTGGCGGCACATCGAGGCTCCGGTGATGCAGGGCGACTTTGGTCGGTCACCCCGTCAACCGGAGCCTCCTTGCGTTCGTGACGGCCTCGCCAGTCCCGTCACCCTCCGAGGACCTGCACGACGCCCACCACCCGGACTATGAGTCAGCCCTGCCCCCGGACCGGGGCCGAACAACCCCTCTGCGTATGCCTTCTGGGCCGGTGCCCACAAGACCGGTACGCTGCCGTGGATGGCCTGTGCCGTCGTCGACGCGGGGGGCGCACATGTCGAACACCATGGTCCTGCTCCTCTCCATCGGCCCGCTCGCCATGGTCCTGGCGATGATCGCCGCGCAGCGGGTGAGCGAGGTCAACGACGCCTACACCGGGGAGGTCACCGGCCGGTGGGTGAGCAGTTCGACCGGTACCTACGGCCCGACGGGCCACTGCACGATGCGGATCCGCACCGACGAGGGGCGGGAGCTCACCATCGAGGTGAACAGCCGGACGTACCAGTCGCTCGCCGTCGGCGACCGGGTGGTCAAGGAGTGGGGTAGGCGCTGGCCGGAGCGGTCGGAGTAACGGAGCGAACAGCTCTGCCGCACCGTCCGGCACGCCCTCGCCGCCCGCGACCACCTCACGGCCCTGTACCAGGCACTCGGCTTGCCCGAAGGCCCGCAGGCACGCCGACCGGACGCGGGTCGCACCCGGACACCGCAGACCGCGCGCGGCTCGCGCACCGACATTCTTCGTCGGGCCGGGAACCGCAGCATCGCGGTCGGCCTGCGCGAGGTCTCCTATGCGCCCCGCACCCGCCCCCTCGGCCTACTCAGGCTGCCCTGACCAGCGACAACCTGTGGCCACGACGACTATGAATCAGCCCTGGGCCGGGGACACAACCGTTGGGGTGTAACAGAACACAGCAGTTGTTCACGATCCCGGACACCTTTTTCCAGGCGGTCAGAACACCCCCGCGTCGGCGGGGAGGACACCGCAGGAACCCGCCGCCGGGTTCCCGTCGACGGAACACCCTCGCGTCGGCGGGAAAGACCTCAGCTTCATACAGACGTTCGGCCTCGGTAGCGTCTTCCCCGCCGACGCGGGGGTGTTCCGGAGTCGACGTGTCCGTACCTGTCGATGATGTCGTCTTCCCCGCCGACGCGAGGGTGTCCTGAGCGTCGGCGTTTCGGCCAATCCGCCCCGGGTGCGTGCTCTTGGGCGGCAAGGGTCGGTGCACTGCGCATCTTCGGAAAAGCGCTCAACCTCAGGGTGCACAACCCGTCCGAAAGACCAGGTGTTCGATATCGGGGCAGCGTCGTTGAACACCGTGACGCCGCCATCACGTCCACGAGGGGGAACGCATATGACGTCAGCCGAACGAGACAGCGGCAGGGCCGAGAGCCTGTCGCAGGCGGCGGCCGCGGACGGCGCCGACAGCACCCAGCCGCTCGAGCCCGAGCCGGTGAGCGCGTCCGCGATCATCCACGACGGCCAAGGCCGCTACTTACTGCACCTACGGGATGCCAATAAGCCGTGGATCTGGGAGCCCGGCTGCTGGTCGCTGCTCGGCGGCGGCAGGGAGCCGCAGGACCGCACCCTCCTCGACACGGTCCGTCGGGAGCTGCGCGAAGAGGCCGGCCTGACTCTCGCGGGTCTGGAGCCGTACGCGGTCGAGCACGTCACCGGCGCCGACGGAACCCGCGTGCCGATCCAGCTGTTCTCCGGCCGCTGGAACGGCGACCCGACACGGCTCTCCCTCACAGAGGGCGTGATGCTCGCCTGGGTGCGGCCCGAGAAGTTCCCGTACATGACGATGCTGTCGTCGACCAGGACGTTGCTGGAGCGGCACGCCGCCGAGCACCCCGCGCCCGCTGACAAACCGGCGGTGGCCGCGGGGCCCGCGTCGGCAAAGGCGCCGGCCGGGACCGTGCTGAACGTGGTCGGCGTCCACCTCTACCTCGAACGCGGCGGCCAGATCCTGCTGGGTCTGCGGCACCCGGGCTCGGCGTACGCGGGCGGCTCCTGGCACGTGCTCGCGGGCCACTGCGAGGCGGAGGCCGCGACCGCCTGCCTCGTGAGGGAGGCGTACGAGGAGGCGGGGCTGGTGATCGACCCGGCCGACGTGGAGCTCGTCCATACCGTGCACATGCGTGAGCGGCTTGCGGACCCGCCCCGGATCCAGCTCTTCTTCCGGGCCCGCCGCTGGGAGGGTACGCCGGCGCTTCGGGAGCCGGACAAGTGCGTGGCCTGGCAGTGGTGGAGCGCCAAGGACCTGCCCGGGCCGATCGTCCCCTACACCCGCGCCGCGATCGAAGGCATTCAGGCTCGCCGCGTCTACACGGAGCTGGGGTGGGGGAGCTGACCGGCTTCGACAAGGTGGGCGCGGCGTACACCGACCACTCCGACAGCGCGCGGGGCCGACTCCGCCACGACCTGATCGAACGCCGACTCCTCGCCGAACTCCCGGCCCAGCCGGTCCGCGTTCTGGATGGCGGCTGCGGCAACGGCGAGATGACTCCGCGCCTCGCCGCGGCCGGCCACCCGATGACCGGCGCCGGCCCCTCGGCCTGGATACCGGCCGCCGCAGCCGGCCGCCTCGATGCCCGACCCGAGTTCTGCCCGGCGTGATGGTCGCTGCCCCGGAGGCCGTCGGCGACCTGCTGCGCAGCATGCTCGCCGGACAACGCCCTACGGCCCAGGGACTACCAGGATCTGCCGCTGTGGCGGCAGTTGACCGGCGACTTCGCCGCCTGCCTGGTCCGGCGCACGGGCGACCCCAGCATCCTGCCGATGACCGTCCTCAGCCTCAGGTACGCCGAGGAGATCTTCACCCCCGCTGCGCCAGGCCTGCAGCTTTCACCACCTCGTCGTGCACGCCGTTCCGGCGGTACTCCAGGAGCGGATCGCAGTCAGCTGGGAGGCTTCCGGCGAAGCCGTCCGCGCCTACTGCCGTCGGCGCCGGCTACCAGCAGGCCGCCACCGACTGGATCCACGCCGGTGGCCACCTCATCGACACCAGCGCCCTCACATCCGAGCAGCCCCTTCAAGCAGCCCTCGCTCACCTGCATCTCCCAGCCCCCGCACGGCCCCGACCACCGGAGACACCACAGGCATGACCTTCACCCTCCACTCCGTCCCGACCCTCGTCAGGGGCGGCCGGCGCCCCTCCGCGACCCCTCCGGACCGAGCGCGCGGAGCGTGTTCGTGACCACGGCGGCCGGCTCCGCGGCCGGTTCCCCGTCCACGGCTGTGTTCGTGCCGCCGCACGACCGCGACGACCAGGTCCGGATGCGTCATGCCCACGCGGCTGCGGCCCGGACGTTCAAGGTGACGCCCACCGGCCCGGACGTGTGGGGCCGGCAGGGCCGCACCCTGGGCCGCCGGGCCGACCAGTGGTGGCTCCGCCTGGTCTGCGCGCCGCAGGACAAGCGCAACCTCCGCCTGTGGGAGGGAACGGCCACGGCCCACCATGCGCTACCCCCGACCGTGCCACGGCCCCGGCTCCATGACGTGCTCGAATGGTCCACACACGGCCACGCCTACCGCGCGGAGCTGTCCGAGTACGTGCCACTGCCCGCCCTCCAAACTGGCAGCCCGGTCCTCACAGCGGACCTCGATCTGCCGTCCGCGTGGTGGGCCGACCTCCGCCTGGCTCTGAAGGCGACGTCGACCGTCCTGACCGACCGGCAGGCCGTACGGCAGCGGTGGGTCGACAAGAACCTCACCCGGTTCCTGGGCATCCCCACCTTCCAGGTCAACGCCTGGACCACTGGACACGGCGACCTTCACTGGGCGAACCTCACCGGCCCGCCGCTGGTCATGCTCGACTGGGAAGGATGGGGCCGGGTCCCCATGGGTTTCGACGTCGGGCTCCTTCACGCGTACAGCCTCACCCGGCCGGCCACGGCCGCCCGGATCCGCCACGAGTTCGCCCACGTCCTGGACACGCCCGCCGGACAGGCCGGTGAACTCGTCGCGCTCGCCCAGCTCCTCCAGGTCGCCGGGCGCGGCGACCACCCGGACCTCGCTCCCCACCTCGCCCGCCACGCCGAGCACCTCACCGATACCCCCGTCCCCGAACCGTGACCGCCCCGGAGACCCCCGTGCTGCCCAGCTTGCTTGCAGTCTTCGCACATCCGGACGACGAGTCCCTCCTCGCCGGAGGCGTCCTCGCCCAGCATGCCGCGACCGGGGCCCGCACGGCGGTCGTCACCGCCACCTGGGCCCCGAACAGCCGCCGCGCGCCCGAACTCGCCGATGCCCTGGCCGTCCTGGGTGCCGGCCCCTCGCGGCTGCTCGGTTACGGCGACGCCCGCAACCCGGAGTCGGCCCCGGGTGAGCCACGCCTCGTCGACGCTCCCCTCGACGAGGCCATCGGTCGTCTCGTCGACCACATCCGCGACTTCAAGCCGGACATCGTCGTCACGCACGATGCAGTAGGACAGCTGACCGGCCACCCCGACCACGCACGCACCCACCAGATCACCCTGCTCGCCATCGAAGCCGTCGGCCTCGCCCACTTGCACCCCGAAGCGGGACCGCCCTGGCAGCCAGCCGCGCTGTACGCCGCCACGCATCCCGAGTCCGGCGTCGGCCTGCTCCGCCCGCTACTCGAAGGCGTGGGCAAGAGCGTCCTCGCGGTGCCGGACTCGTACGTGACCACCAGCGTCGACGTCACCCCCTGGGCCGACGTGAAGTGGCGCGCGATCCTCGCGCACCGCGGCGAGGTCGCACGCGAACGACCCCTGCCCGGCATCCTCACCCGCCTCCCCCGGCCCCACGAAGGGCGCCCCGGCCCAGCTGGCCATCTGACACCCCGCCCCCGTGCTCGCTCTTCCTTCACCTCCCCCGAGCAAGCACTCACCGATCGGAGAGATGATGACGACTTCTGCACCCGATGCACGTCCCCGTGCGGCGAGGACATTGCGGCTGGCGGTCGCGCAGAGCACGGTGCCGGAAGATCCCACTGATCGAGGAGCACTGTGGGTGGCCGGGCAGGAGATCCGGGCCCTGATGGTCGAGGCCGCCGGGGCTGGTGCGCGGTTGGTGCAGTTCCCCGAGGGGGCGGTCACCTACCCGAGCAAGCACGTGATGGCGGCGGGCCCGGCCGGCGAGCTGGTGCCGGCTGACTGGAGCCGTGCCGCGTGGGATGTCCTGCGCGAGGAAGCGGAGTCGATCACCGCGCTGGCGGGAAGGCTCGGTCTGTGGACGGTGTTCGGATCGATTCACCCCCTCACACCGCCGAACCGGCCGCACAACAGCCTCTACGTCGTCTCCGACCGCGGCCGGCTGGTCGCACGGTATGACAAACGGTTCCTGTCGCACACCGAGGTGTCCTTCCTGTACTCCCCCGGACATCAGCAGCTTGTCATCGAGGTGGACGGCCTTCGGTTCGGCTTCGCGCTGTGCATCGAGGCCAATTTTCCGGAGGTGTTCGCCGAGTACGAACGCTTGGACGTCGACTGTGTCCTGCTGTCGGTGATGGTCGACGACGCGCCCCGGGCCCGTGTCGCTCAGGCGTACGGGACGCTCTACAACTACTGGCTCGGATACTCGGTCCCGGCGCAGTTCAGCGCCACGGTGCCGTCCGGGATCGTGGCGCCCGGCGGCCGCTGGCTGGCGCGCTGTCCAGCGAACGGACATCCCGCCCTGGCGATCGCGGACATCGACCTCGACTCGCAGGACGAAGACATCAACGTGGCCGTTCGCTGCGCCCGCCCGTGGCGTCGCTCTGCCCGAGCCGGACTCTACGACAAGCGGACTCCCGTGGGTGACCCCCGCAGCGATGCCCGCACAGCGTTCTGAGACCGCTCTACTGCAAGTCGGGCCCGCACAGTACGCGCCGCGGGCGCCGATCAGGGCGTCAGCTCTCAGACAAGAACGCCGCTGCGTTCGGCGAGACCGCACAGTTCCGTTGAAGTGGAACCGGAAACCGACAGGTTGGAGATCAAGGACTTCGTCGCCGGGCGAGTGTGGGTCTCCTGTGGAGCGCATCGCTCGGCAGCGAGCAGTGCGCGGACCCAGTCACCGCGGCGGCCGAGGCGGTCATAGGTGACGGCGCAGTGCCGACTCCCTCGGCTCCGATCTGTTGAACCGGTGCACGAACCGTTTATGCAGAGCGTCCAGTTCACTCGCCGCAATCTGACATCAGCAAGGTCCCCACCTATGACCACACCGATGACCGACCTGGTCAGCAGTCATGGCACGCACCGTTGCAGTATTAGCCTCGGGCTTTCACGAGCCGGCCTCTCCGGGACTTGATCGAGCGAGTGGAGAGCGGCTCCGACCTGCAACGATGGGGGCCCGTCCGGGTCCTGTCCGCTGCCAGGAGGGAAGCACTCTCCAGGTGCAGAAGCGCAGTCGGGCATGCCCCTCCGCCCGTCGTGAAAGCGCTGGTCGCGGGTGCGGGCCGTCAGGGATCCTGGGCCCGTGCCTCGACGCCCGAGCTTTCGACGGCAGCGCTCGGTCGGCCTTGTCCGGAGTGGTGCAGCGGATCCTGCGGCGGCGCAGGCGGGCGCGGGGTCTTACGGGGAGACGGACGCCACTCACTCGCTCCTTCCTGTGGTCGTGGGGATGTCCGTGCCTTCACCGGCAGCCGGCGATCCGCCCGTGGTGCGCGGATCCGGATGCAGACCGTCGAGCAGGATGCGGATCAGGGCGCCGGGGAAGTCCGGGTCGTTGTCGATGCCGGCGAGCGCGACGAGGCCGTCGAGGATCTGTCCGAGAGAGACGTCGTCGCGCACTTCTCCGCTGCGTTGCGCGGCGCGGAAAAGGGGTTCGCCTGCCGCGATGGTGCGGGAGCGGCTGGTAGGGACTGTGAGGCGGCCGGAGCGTCAAATGAGCGTCATGTCTGACGGACTTTCTCTCCTCCTTTGGCCGGTACACCGGGCTGTCCGCGTTTCTGATCCCCGTGGCCGTCATGTTGCTGCTCGGGCGGCAGGTCAGCTGCTGGAGGCGCTGCGGGATGCCCGGCGCAGCGCTCGCCACCGGGCCGCCCGGGCCGACCCGGTGGGCCGGTGGGCCGGTGGGCCGGTGATGAGGCTGGACATCAGGACCGACTCGTCGCCGGGTTTCACCTCCTGCACATCGGCGTCCGCCCCCGGGCACCTGCCCGGGTGTGGCTCAGGCGTCGATGATGACGGGGATGATGAGGGGCTTGCGACGGTAGGTGCGGAACGCCCAGTTGGCGACGGCCCGGGCGATGAGCTGTTCGAGTTGGCGCGCGTCCCCGACGCCTTCCTTGGCCGCGGTGGCCAGGGTCTTCTCGATGACGGGGATGACCGGCTCGAAGGTGGCGTCGTCGTGGACGAAGCCCCGGGCCAGGAAGTCGGGGGCCTCGGCGAGGGCGCCGGTGTCCGCGTCGACGATCGCCACCACCGTGACCACGCCTTCGGCGGCGAGGGTGAGGCGGTCCTTGAGGGACGCCTCGGTGGCGCCGCCGACTTCCATGCCGTCCACGTAGACGTTGCCGGCGGGGACCTTGCCGGTGATGGACGCGCGTCCGTCGACCAGGTCGACGACGACGCCGTCCTCGGCGATGACGACCCGGTCGGGGTCGACACCGGTACGGATGGCGAGGTCGGCGTTGGCCCGCAGGTGGCGCCATTCGCCGTGCACGGGCATGACGTTGCGGGGCTTGACGATGTTGTAGCAGTAGACGAGTTCGCCGGCGCTGGCGTGCCCGGAGACGTGCACCTTGGCGTTGCCCTTGTGGACCACGTGGGCGCCCCACCGGGTGAGTCCGTTGATCACCCGGTAGATGGCGTTCTCGTTGCCGGGGATGAGGGAGCTGGCGAGCAGGACGGTGTCGTCCTTGCCGATGCGGATCATGTGGTCGCGGTTGGCCATCCGTGACAGCGCGGCCATCGGTTCGCCCTGGGAGCCGGTGCACACCAGAGTGATCTTGTGGTCGGGGAGCTTCTCCAGCTCCTTCGTGCTCACGACCAGACCGGAGGGGACCTTCAGATAGCCCAGGTCACGGGCGATGCCCATGTTGCGGACCATCGACCGGCCGACGAAGGCGACCTTGCGGCCGTGCTGGTGGGCGGCGTCCAGGACCTGCTGGATGCGGTGCACGTGGCTGGCGAAGCTGGAGACGATGACCCGGCGCGGCGCGGTGCGCATCACCTGCTCGATCGCCGGGTTCAGCTCTCGCTCGGAGGTGGTGAAGCCGGGCACTTCGGCGTTGGTGGAGTCGGTGAGGAACAGGTCCACGCCCTCCTCGCCGAGGCGGGCGAAGGCGCGCAGATCGGTGATGCGGTCGTCGAGGGGGAACTGGTCCATCTTGAAGTCGCCGGTGTGCAGCACCATCCCGGCCCGGGTGCGGATCGCGACCGCGAGGCTGTCGGGGATGGAGTGGTTGACCGCTACGAACTCGCAGTCGAAGGGCCCGAAGCCACGCCGGTCGCCTTCCCGCACCCGCACGGTGCGCGGCCGGATGCCGTGTTCCTTGAGCTTGGCCTCCAGGAACGCCAACGTCAGCTTGGAGCCGACGACGGGAATGTCGGACCGCTCCCGCAGCAGGTACGGCACGCCGCCGATGTGGTCCTCGTGACCGTGGGTGAGGACCACGCCCACGATGTCGTCCAGCCGGTCCCGGATCGAGGTGAAGTCCGGCAGGATCACGTCCACGCCGGGCTGGGTCTCCTCGGGGAACAGCACGCCGCAGTCGACGATGAGCAGCTTGCCCGCGTGCTCGAAGACGGTCATGTTGCGGCCGATCTCACCCAGGCCGCCCAGGGCTATGACCCGCAGCCCTCCTTCGGGAAGGGGCGGGGCGGCTTTCAGCTCGGGATGCGGATGACTCATACCCTGACGGTACCCGGAGAGCGGGACAGGATGATCCATCACCTCCTCCCGACAGGGTCGGGGCACCATAACGGGTGTCCGGGGACGATCCGATGACGCCGGCGGCCGGACAGGGAGGGGTCAAGGCGGGGTCCAGCCGAGGTGAGCTCAAGAGCCACCACGAGATGATCTTGGAGTCCTGAAGGCGGCTGGTCAGGATGCGGTAGGCATCGCGCGGGCGAGCGGCGCCAGGTTTCCGTACAGGGCGGCGTGCAGGGCGGCTGCGAGTTCGCGGGCCCGGCTCTCGTCTGCCACGTCGTGCAGTACGAAGTGGACCGGCCCCGCGGAGGAGTCCGAGCGGATCTCGCCGGCGCGGATCATCTGGATGACCGCGGCACGGATGGCGTCCTACACCGAGTCGGCGACGGCGTGCTGCGGAGCGGTGATCATGTCGGCCTTCACCGTCCAGTGCTCACCCAGAGACTCGATGGCGACGAAGACGGCGTCCCGCTCCTTGGCCTGCCGGTACGCCGCTTCGAAGGCCGCCATGCCCGTCGCGTCGGGATGAGGTCGGCGGGGTAGGGAGCCGGCAGCGGCTGCATGAGAACCATCGTGCCAGGCGCGCGGGACGGCACGGACGTCGACACGGCAGGCGTGTGCCTCACTGGGCCTGGCAGGCCGCCGATGGGCAACCGGCGCGCTGGCAGGGCTCCGGCCCGGAACTGGTGGAACCGTCTTGGACAGGGCAAGGATCCCGGCGTGGTGATCGCCGGGGTCCTTGCCCTGTGGTAGTCAGGGCGCTCGTTTCAGGGGCCGATGGTGGGGTGCAGTCGGTGGCGGGCCGGGAGCGTCGTCCGTGTCTTCGCGCCGGCGTCCGGTCAGGCTGGGGTCTTCGACTGCGGTTCGGGGCCTTGTGTGCGCATTTGCTCGTTGATGCGCTGCGCTTCTTCGAGTTGGTCTTCGAGGACGATGATGCGGCAGGCAGCTTCGATGGGGGTGCCCTGGTCGACGAGTTCGCGGGCACGGGCAGCGATGCGCAGCTGGTAGCGGGAGTAGCGGCGGTGGCCGCCTTCGGAGCGCAAAGGTGTGATCAGGCGGTGTTCGCCGAGGGCGCGCAGGAAGGCGGGGGTGGTGCCGAGCATGTCGGCGGCCCGGCCCATGGTGTAGGCGGGGTAGTCGTCGTCATCGAGAGGGGTGACGGCGCGGGGACTGCCAGGGGGCATAGACCTCTTCTTCCGGGGGACGCGTCGGGGGGCCCGGGCGCCGTACTGGCGCCCGGGCCCCGAGCTTTCAACACCATCTACCGGCGAACTGCGCCGGCCTTGTACGTCCGCAGGGTCCGCCTGGGAGGGCGGGACTGCGGGGATCGCGGATGCGTGACCGGGGACCACCTTCCAATCCGGGGCCTGCGGTACCCGGGCGGACTCTTCCTCGCCCGGGCGATCCTGATGGCGTCTCGCTCCTTACCTTCGGTTACTCGGTGGTACTGCTGGATACCGCGGGTACTGCTCACGGCCCTCTTGGGCCGTGTCCTGCTTGACCTGCCGGCATGGCAGTTCGTGTCTGCCGTGCCCACTTCGACTTGCTGGGTACGACAAAAACAGTAACCCTGTGGCGGGCCAATGTCTACTGTCGCCACGACAGGTTTTCTCCATGGCTAGCGTCTGGAGTTCTTCCGCAGACACACTCGAAAGAGTGCTGTCCCGGGTTGCTCCCTGACTCGGCGACCACATGCTGACCCTGGAGGCACACAACCGATCCAGGGTGGGGTGACAGCGCATGACCGCCCTGGAGACCGGCCTTTACATCGGTACAGCCGTTGGCGCTGAAATTGATCATGACCCTGAGTTGAGGGCTGCCACCGCCCCCGGGCCGCCGAGGTACGCGTCAAACGGACCATGGGATGATCTTGTCCCGTGAGTGATCCGCAGGGTTGCGGTGTGCGCGGAGGCCGGCTGGCCCGCTTCCATGAACGACGGCGGGAGGCTCGCCGCAGCAGGGGGCCGCGGCGGCGGTCGTCGGAGGAGGCTGCTCAGCGGGCGGCCGACGACCTGGAGGGTGTTGGCCGGCGGGATCGGCCACCGGCCCGGTGGCGGACTCGCCATGAGGCTGCCGAGCGGGCCGCCGACTACCCGGCGGGCCGGTGGACACCTGCGCCAGGTTCCGGCGCCCAGGGACGGTGACAGCAGGCGGCCGGCCGGATCGCCACCGGGGTCGTCGGCCAGCACGACGGCGGCCCTGACTCGCTTGCCCACCGGCTCGCGGCGCACCTCGAAGCTCTGGCACATGGCCATGATGATCTCCAGGCCGTGCTGCCCGACCCGGCCCGGGTCTGCGGGGCAGGCCGCGGGCAGGGTCGGGTCGGTGCCCCAGGCGCTGATCTGGACGGCGCCTTCGCTGACCTCCACGTCCAGCAGGCAGGGGCCGGGCGCGTACTTGTAGGCGTTGGTGACCAGCTCGCTGACGGCCAGCTGCACGGTGCCCATCGCGCGGTCGGAGACCAGGATGCCGTGTACTGCCTGTACGTCGGTCAGGAAGCGGCGGGCCGCGCTGCGGGCCTCGGTGATCGGTTCGCTGCCCTCGAAGGCGAGGGCCGACGGTATCGGGCGGCGGGCCAGTGGCTGGTCCTCGTTTCCGTGCACCACTGGGTCCACACCGCCACCCTCATCCTGAGCAACCCGGTTGAGGCGCACGAATACCCCCGAAACGACATGGCGCGCACCGCACGACCGGTCCCCCGCCCGGCGTGACTTTCCTGTGGCGGCCACCGCAGCCCGGTTGGTGGCGAGACCGACCTCGGCGGACGCTGTCACGGGCAGGCTCTTAGCATGATCGGATGGTTGCCGATGATGCCCAGAAGAACGGGGCAGGACGGGAAGTTGTGTCTGGGGACGCCGTAGCCGGTCTCCCCGGCGGATCACATCATGGCAATGCCGGGGAGGAGGCTCACCCGGTTGCCGACCTGGTCGAGTGGGCGGCCGACCTGGTCGAGCCGGTCAAGCCGAAGCTGCGTGGCTGGCTCCATGCCGCGATGGTCCCTGCCTCGGTGAGCGCCGGCATCGTCCTCGTCTGCCTGGCTCGGACCCCGCAGGCGGCCCTGGCCTGCACCGTGTACTCCGTCACCGCCTGGCTGCTGTTCGGGACGAGCGCCGTCTACCACCTCGGTACCTGGGGGCCGATGGGCGAGGCCGTCCTGCGTCGCCTCGATCACGCCAACATCTTCCTGATCATCGCCGGGACCTGTACCCCTCTGGCCGTGCGCCTCCTCCCTGCTGACCAGCGAAACCTGCTGCTGTGGATCGTATGGACGGGCGCGCTGACCGGTATCGCCTTCCGCGTGCTGTGGGTCAACGCTTCCCGCTGGCTGTACACCCCCTGCTACCTGGCCCTGGGGTGGGCACCGGTGCGTTACCTGCCTGACTTCCTGCACACCGGCGGTGCGGCCGTGGTCACCCTGACAGTGACCGGCGGTCTCCTCTACAGCGCGGGCGCGGTGGTCTACGCCGTCCAACGCCCCGACCCCTCGCCCCGCTGGTTCGGCTTCCACGAGGTGTTCCACGCCTTGACCGTGGCGGCCTTCACCGCGCACTACATCGCCATCTCCCTCGCCGTCTACTGACGGTGGAGCCGTTCGGACACGAGCACCATCTCTGCGCGCCACAGCCCTCCAGGGGGAAGAGAAGACGGGCCCGGACAGGGGTGACGGCGGTTCAGCGAGAGAGGCCGAGGACGCCCAGAGCGTTGCCGTGTCCGTCGACCAGGGGCGGGGCCCCGAGCCGGCGGCAGCGCATCGTACGCTCGGCTTCGGCCCTCGTGGCCAGCGGCGAGGCGAAGGGCTCGATGACGTCGGCGATGTCACGCAGGCGGATCCGGTCCGTGTATCCGGAGCCGTCACGAACGGCCGCGAGCCGGTCCCGGGTGACCAGGCCGGTGCACATACCGTCCTCGTCGCAGACGACCAGCTGACCTGTACGGGCGGCGGCCATCACGGACAGTGCCACCTCCACGGTCATGTCCTCCCAGACCTGTGGTCCGGCCGCGTCCGCGGGATCGGCCGCCGTCTGCACGGCGTTGGTAGGTGTTGAGCGGAACTGCGTCTGGTCCAGCGTCAAAGGGTGCCTCCTGCGAAGTTGGGCGGGCTTCCCGACACGAAGGTTCTATGCCGCCGTACCGGCGGTGGACTGCCGTACGAGCGCGCGGCGGGCCGCCGAGACGGGGCGGCGCCGGCCGCGTGAGGTGGCGCCGCGCTTCTTGGGGCGTTCGACCACCGGTGCGGTGATGACGACCGGGATGCCGGAGGGGGCCTGGGCGCCGGTGATGCGGTGCAGGGCCTCTTCGCCGACGCGGACCTGGGTGGTCTGCGGGACGATGCCGGCCGCTGCCATGAGGCGGGTCATGCCGCGGCGCTGATTGGGGGTGACCAGGGTGACGACGCTGCCGGACTCTCCTGCGCGAGCGGTACGGCCGCCGCGGTGGAGGTAGTCCTTGTGGTCGGTCGGCGGGTCGACGTTGACGACGAGGTCGAGGTTGTCGACGTGGATGCCGCGCGCCGCGACGTTGGTCGCTACCAGCACGTTGACGTGTCCGGTCTTGAACTGTGCCAGCGTGCGGGTGCGCTGCGGCTGTGACTTCCCGCCGTGCAGGGCGGCGGCCCGTACCCCGCTGTTCAGGAGGTGTTCGGTGAGGCCGTCGACGGCGTGCTTGGTGTCGAGGAACATGATCACGCGGCCGTCGCGTGCGGCGATCTGGGTGGTTGCCGTGTGCTTGTCGGCGCCGTGAATGTGGAGCACGTGGTGCTCCATCGTCGTGACCGCGCCGGCCGAGGGGTCGACGGAATGCACGACGGGATCGCTGAGGTAGCGGCGCACGAGCAGGTCGACGTTGCGGTCGAGAGTGGCGGAGAACAGCATGCGCTGGCCTTCGGGGCGGACCTGGTCGAGAAGGGCGGTGACCTGCGGCATGAAGCCCATGTCGGCCATCTGGTCGGCCTCGTCGAGGACGGTGATGGAAACCCGGTTCAGCCGGCAGTCGCCACGGTCGATGAGGTCTTTGAGGCGTCCCGGCGTGGCGACGACGATCTCGGCGCCAGCGCGCAGCGCGCTCGCCTGCCGGCCGATCGGCATTCCGCCCACCAGCGTGGCCAGCCGCAGCCTCACGGAGCGGGCGTACGGGGCGAGCGCGTCGGTGACCTGCTGCGCCAGCTCACGCGTGGGTACGAGGATCAGCCCCAGCGGCTGCCTCGCCTCGGCGCGCTGCCCGGCCGTACGGGCCAGCAGCGCCAGCCCGAAGGCGAGGGTCTTGCCGGAGCCGGTGCGGCCACGGCCCAGTACGTCCCGGCCGGCGAGGGAATTCGGCAGGGTCGCGGCCTGGATCGGGAAGGGTACGGTCACGCCTTGCGAGCTGAGCGCGCCCAGCAGCGCCCCGGGCATGTCGAGATCGGCGAAGCCTTCCACGGCGGGGAGCGCGGGAGTGATCGTCCTGGGCAGCGCGAACTCCCCCTGGGCCGCGGCGGGCCGGCGGCCGTAACCACCGGAACGGCCCGGCCCGCCGGAGCGGCTCCTGGCCGATGAACCGAATCGGCTGCCGCCCCTTCCGGATTCGGCACTGCCGTTACGGGTGCGGGTGAAGCGGTCGTTCGTGCGTGTGCGGTTCATGCGGAACCTTCCTCGATGCGGCACATATCAAGGAATTCCCGCAGCGATCAGCAGCACAGAGAATTGCAAGAATGGGCCGGTGGAATGCGAAAGCGAATCTGACCGACGGAAAATCCGTGCGGCACAGGAGCTGGAATGAGTGGCGCGAAGCGGACGCAATGTTCGGGCGTCCGCCGCGATGAAGCCATGAAGGGATGCGTGCACCCCTGAAGGATGCTCCGCAGGCGGTGAGCCTACGGGTTTCCTGGTTGTCGTTCGCAGGCGAAACCACTGCGGAAAATGCGAGTAGCTGGGGCCCGCACCCCGAAGGACGCGGGCCCCAGCTACAACTACGCGACAGTCAGCGTCAGGCGAGAACGATGTTCTCGGCCGTCGGGCCCTTCTGGCCCTGCGCGATGTCGAAGGTCACCTTCTGGCCCTCCAGCAGCTCGCGGAAGCCCTGGGCGGCAATGTTCGAGTAGTGGGCGAACACATCAGCGCCGCCACCGTCCTGCTCGATGAAGCCGAAGCCCTTTTCCGCGTTGAACCACTTCACAGTACCAGTAGCCATATCATTTCTCCTTTGGGGCAGTGCATCGGGATCCGCACTGCACGGACCCCGTGTCGCCGCGATGATCACCCCGCCGGGAAAAGACCGGATAACAAAAGTGCTTCCAGTGGTACAGGCGCCGCCCGGAGGGCACTTGAAGTTTTGGGAACCACAACTGCAACTGAGATCGACAGTAGCACGCCGAAGCGGCCTGTGTACGGTGAAGAATCCCGCCCCACTTAATGCGGTAGAGAATCTGTCTGCCTGTCCCGTCGAAACCTCAGCTCGCGGGCACAGATTTTGGCCCAGCCGGAGCACAACGTTTCGGGAAGCTTTGGGGCGCGCCCAGCGTAAGGGCTGCTCCCCCGAGGGACGGTGCGGGCGGGCGTGGAGATCAGGGTGGCTCCGGCAAGCGTCACGGCCCGTCTCCGGCGCGGCGAAGGTCGACCTTGTCGGCCACTCGCAGGGCGGCATGGTGCCGAACTACTACCTCAAGCGGATGGGCGGGGCCGACAAGGTCGCGAAGTTCGTCGCGATCGCGCCCAGCAACCACGGGACGAGCGTGTCCGGGCTGTCCAGCCTCGCCGAGTCCTTCCGGGTCCTCGGCCTGATCAGCGTCCTCTACGACATCGCCGGCGTTCCCGGTCTCGCCCAGCAGGTCCAGGGCACCGCCTTCCAGAAGGCGCTCTGGGCGGACGGCGACACCGTCCCCGGCCCCCGCTACACGGTCATCGAGACCAACCGGGACCGGGTCGTCACCCCGTACACCAACGCCTTCCTGAATGGGCCGAACGTCCGCAACATAACCGTCCAGGACCAGTGCCCCGCCGACCCGGTGCCCCACATCGGCATGTTCGTCGACGGCCCGGTGCTGCAGAACGTCCTCAACTCCCTCGGCCCCGACGACCCCGCATTCCGGCCGACCTGCACCGACTTCGGCCCCGCCATCTGACCTCGGCACCCGCTCCACGACGGGCAGTTGACGCCCGGCAGGCGCCCGACCGGCGACACGTCCGGTCGGGTGCCCGCGTGTTTCCGTCACCTACAGGTAGGACCACTACTGAGCTTTTCGTTGGTTCTGTGGTGGTTGGGGCTTCAGCAGGGTGAGCATGATGGTGTGTCTTCCAGGCCGCGGGATGCTGTTGCTGATGTCTTCGTTCTGCCGCTGACGCGGCCGCAGTTGGCCGAGGCCCGTCGC
>NZ_JBIRHK010000035.1:0-25610 GCF_044328485.1 Streptomyces sp. NPDC017936
AACTGCGGCGGATAGTTTTTCATGACCACGAGATGTCCGTTCTCAGATCCTCAGGATCCAGTGTCTCGTGTGTCCAAGATCAGGGGTCAAGGCCCTCAGCATGATCAGCAGTGCCTGCTGGCAGGTATCGACATCACGGCAGAGGAGGCCGGCAAAGCCCCCATGACGGCAGAAGAGGCCAAGGCCGCCAGCCAGGCCGCAGCACGACTGGGTGGCTCAGCCGGCTTGGCCAGCGCCCGGTCCTTCGCCGCGGCACGCGGGCACCTGGCACTGCCCTTCGACTATGTGCATGAGGAGTATCCGCTGGGCCGCTGGCTGGTAGCCCAGCGCAGCAAGGAACGTTGTCACCTGCGGGCCACGGGAACCGCCTGGCCGCCCGGGCTGCGCCTGACGGAGCTGGACCCCTGGTGGAATCCACCCTGGCACTTCCCATGGCAGCGCCACTACCAGCAAGCCCGCACGCTATGGCAGGAAGGCAGGCTCCTGCCCGGCCAGCACGCCCTGCCCGGCGACCGGGACGAGGATGAGGATCTGCTGACGGTGTGGCTGCGCCGGCAGTGCGCCCGGCACGATGTCCTGCACCCAGAACAGCAGAACCTCCTCACCGACATCGGGATCACCGCCGCCACCGCCCGCACCGTCACCGCGTCCCTCACCACTCCCACCCTGGGAGAGATCGGGCTAGCGCAGGCCCGCAGCTACGCGGCCGAACACGGGAACCTGGCCGTGACCGACCGCACCCGCCACAACAGCCACCCCTTAGGAAGCTGGCTCCTGCGCCAGCGCCAACGCGCCGCCGACGGGCGCATCGAGCCCGCCCGCCTCGCCGCGCTCAACGCCCTCGACCCTCACTGGAACCCGCCCTGGCCCCTCGCCTGGCAACGCGCCTACCACCGAGCCCGCGCCGCCACCGACAACGGCACCTTGACCAGCAGCGAACGCCGCTGGATCAGGACACAGGCACAGCTATGGGACAGCCTCAACCCCGCCCAGCAGCAACTCCTTGCCGACCTCGGCACGACCGGGCCTGCCGCCGTACCCACGCAGACCCGCACAACGGCACGCCACTACCCGCCAGGCGAGGGCCTGCCCCACGCCCGCGCCTACGCCGCCCTGCACGGGCACCTGGCGGTATCCATCCATGCCCACCAGGACGGTTTTCCCCTGGGACGCTGGCTCGTGCAGCAGCGCCGCAAAGCCCGCTCAGGCCTACTGTCCGCCCGCACCCTGCAAGAACTCACCGTCCTGGACTCGTGGTGGAACCCACCCTGGCCCTTCACCTGGCAACGGAACTACCAGCTGGCCCGTGCCGCCCACGCCACAGGCCAGCCCACCCCACCCGAACTCGACCGCTGGGCCCGCAAACAGACCACCCTGTGGCACCAACTCCATCCCCACCAACAGACACTGCTGACAGCCATCGGCCCACACACGCCGCATTCCCGATAGACGTCAAGGCCAGGAAACACCATGGCCTCCAGCAGCAAGGCCGTCCCGTACTGGCGGGTGCACCACGGGAAAGCTGCTATTGATCGCCTTGATGGTAGGCGCGGGCAAGGAGCCCAGCGAACGCAGCAGCCCGCTCTACGCTGTAGCGGCCGCCTCGGATCTGCTGGAGCAGTGCACGGCCTACCTGGTCGGGGGCAAAGCCGTTTCTCGCCAGCTCTTGAACGATCTCTTCAATGGGCGGGGGTACGTGCCTATGGGCGCGTTCGTTCACGGCACCGGGCGCAGTTCCGGAGAGGTGAGGCCTTTGATCGGCGGATGCAGCAGGCCGCAAAGGAGCTTCGAAGAGAAGTTGTTGTTCTCTCGGAGCATCCCCAGCAGGTTGGCTCCGCGGTTGTCTCACATCGCCCGGGAGCAGGTTCTCATCCAGAGGCCTGAGATCTTGCCTGGCACGGACCAAGACCCTCTGACCGAAGGGCAAGGTGCCCCACACGTATGTGGCCTGGTTGCTCGCCGTCGGTGTGTCCGTAGGGGTGAGAGGCCCTAGACCGGCCAGTGCCGGTCCCATAGCCGTGTGGCCTACGAGGTCGAGCGTGGCCTTGGGAGGGCTCCAACGGAGCAGATCTGGATAGGCGAACGTGCTGGCTTCACGCCCTTGGGAAATGTCCCACATGCGGCGCGCCTCGGAGTCGATTACCTGGACATCTTGCACGGTGCCAGGTGGAGGGCCTGCTGTGACGGCGCCTAGGAGCGCGCCAGCCATGGTGGCGATGGTGTCAGTGTCCGAGCCGAGAGTGTTTACAGCGAGGAGCAGGCCGGCTTCGGGTGAGTCGGCATAAGCATGGGCGAGCACCGCTGCAAGCAGGGTGGTGACCGTGCCTGATCCGCGAGTCGCGTCGTTGAAGCCGCCCCACTGCTCCACCAGAACAGCGTAGGTCTCTGCGGTCAAGGGTGTTGTGGGGGCGAAGGTTTCGAGTGCTGCGCGGCATTCGTTGGCGACGGTGACTGCGGCTGAGCGGAAGTCGATGCCTGCGGCATCAGTCCATGTGGGTAGCCACAGGTACGCGAGTTCGTCGTCCTTTGCGATGACGTCTGGTACCTGCTCCAGCCAGTCGATTGCGGGGCGCCACTGCTTGGGGCCGGGAAGTTCGTTGGTGTCCAGGGCGTGGGCCAGCAGGATGGCGTGCAGGACGGCGCCGAGGATGCCTCGGGGGTGGCCGTGGGTACTGACAGCGTTTCGTACGACGTCGCGGGTGATGTGGTCCCAGTTGGTGAGGTCCCGTGCGGACCAGACGTGGGGTTGGATGCGCATGGCAGCACCATTGCCGCCGATGTCGACGTAGCGGGCGGCTTTGGTGGCGAAGATGTTCTGTGACCACTTGGCGTCGACCCGCATCAAGCCGGTGGCTGCCGCTTTGGTCCCGCGGCCGGCTCCAAGGGCGTAGGCCTGCCATGCGACGACTTCGATCTTCGCGAATGCCTCGGCGTCGAATTCTCCGTCTCCGCGAATGGCACGTGAAGTGGCCAGGCGTAGCTGGGTGTCGTCGGAGTACGCACCTGCCGGTAGGGGCATGTCGCGTCCGTAGCGTCCTCCGATGCGCCTTTTCCAGGGGACGGTGGTGGTGACGTCATCGCGCCCGATGCGGCGTCGCACGCCGGCGGTGTCGGTCAGTTCGGTGATGAAGCCGAGTGCGTCTCCGTACGCCGCCCACTGGGCTGAGGCGCGTACTGCCTCCCATTGCATGGCGCTCACCGTAGTCCTTACCTGCCGAACGTGACCGGGTCGACAATGATGTCGACCTCATCATGTCCGCTGACACTGACAATGGCCTCAGCCTTCGCTGCGTCCTCGTCAGTGAGGACGTAGATGCGCAGCAGGTGTCGTGTGGAGACGGCCTGCGGGTAGAGCACCTCGGCTTGCGGGTTCGTGGGAAGGTGAGGCTCGCGGTTGCCGCGTGGCGGCGTGCTCTTACCGAATCCGTAGGGGACTCGCTCGGCGAAGAGAGCTTCGGCTCCAGGCAGTCCCTCCACGGGGGTGATGCCCTCGTATCCCATGTTGCTTGGGGAGAACAGCACGCCTGGGTGCGTCATGATGACGGGATCGAAGCTGAGGACTGCCCAGAACAGGTCTTCGTTCGCCCACCACTTTTGGCTGCTGGTCCGCAGAAAGCTGTGGTTGGGTTCGCTGATGCTGAGGTTCACGTACCGCCAGTACTTCGGGTCCTCGCGGCGCCACTTGGTGTTCTCGTGGTAGATGCTCTCCAGATACTCGTCCTCGGACAGAAGAGCCCGAGCCTTGCATTCTCGTTGCAGGAGTATGCCTAGCAAGCCGCGATTTGTGGTGAAATGCACCACTTCGCTGATCTTGCGCTCCTGGATGAGCGCGTTGATGCCCTCAGCCTGTCCTTCACCATCCGGTATGGCCGGGATCGGCTCTGCCGCGGTCATACGGCTTTCACCTCGTAGGTGTCCGGGTCCATGCAGGCGATGAGGTCGCTGGCCTCGGAGGGCTTGTAGGTGATGGTCAGCGTCTTGCGGGCGCGTCCGGCGGACATGGCCAGCAGGCGCAGGTGAGCGTCTCGCTCGCTGTCACCGGGTTCGGTGGCGTGCGGCATGACTTCGCTGTTGAGTCCGACGATGATCACGTGGTCGAACTCCAGCCCCTTGGCGGAGTGCATGGTCGACAGGGCAACGTTCACCGGTCCCGTCGGCCACTCGGCGTTCCGGGTGAGTTCGACGTAGGCCAGTCCGGCGGAGTTAAGACGGTTCTTGACCTCGCCGAACCAGCCCTTGGCGTGAAGGATGGCGACGGACTCGTCGTTGTCGGGTCCCAGGTCGTTGAGGAACTGCACCACATGATCCATCTGCTGGGTGAAGGTGCCCTGGACCAGCAGAGGCTTGTCGCCGTCCTCCTTGCAGGAGGTGAGGTCAGGGATCGCGGCGTCGTCCGTTGTCTCCACGTCCTTGAGCAGCGGAGCGGCGAAGGCGGCGATCTGCCGGGTGTTGCGGAAGTTCTTGGACAGCAGCTTGCTGTTGTGCGAGCCCACGCTCAGGCCGACCTCGCTCCAAGTGAAGCGCTGAGGGTAGATGCGCTGAGCAGCGTCGAGGACGAAGGTCAGCGTGTGCTCGTCGGTGAGGTGGTTGAGTACGGCCCGGACCTGGTTGGCGGAGAAGTCCTGAGCCTCGTCGACCACCACCACGTGGTAGGGGTCGTCGGCGCGCTTGGCCGCCATGGCGTTCGCCAGGTCGGACCAGTCCCAGGCCTGCTGCTGCTTCTTCCACTCCTGGAAGGGATAGATCACCTCCTCCAACAGCCGGCGGCGCAACGGGGTCGGCATCCGCGGGGAGCGGCCGCGGCCCTGACGCTCGCACTCGACGTACTCGGCCAGGTGGTCAGGCGTGAAGCGGCCCAGGACATAGTCCACCTCAGAGCGTACGAAGTCGGCGGACAACGGCAGAGGCGCGGCCAGGGCATCCAGCTTCCGGTTGCGCTCGTGGTCCTGGAGGATCCGCTCGTAGGCCACACGGTCGGTGGCCCACTTCGCGAAGGTGGAGATCGTCAGCTCGACGTCATTGCCCTTGAGCTGCTCCTGGGTGAGTTCCTCGATGTAACCGCGCAGCGTGCGGTTGTACGTGAGGACCAGTACGCGGACGGGGCCGCTGATGAAGCCGTCGCGGCGGCGACGCTGCCAAAAGCCGACGGTGAACTTCAGCCGGTACAAGGCCGTAGTGGTCTTGCCGCTACCGGCGGCGCCCCGTACGACGAACACCCCCGGCTTGTGGTTGTTGATCACCGTGAGCTGCTCGCTCGTCGGCTGCGTCGGCCTGAGCACCTTCATCCGCGCGGTCCCTCCCCAAGACTGCTCCCCCAACCTGAGGCCATGTTAGAAGCCGCTCCACACAGGCCGATTGAAGATCAGACAAGCAGTCTGTCGCAGGATTGCAGATAGCGACACACCGGTCACCCATTCGAGTGATGGGTGTTGAGGTGCCCCTCCGTCAGAGGCGGCAGGCACTTGGCTGTCCGGCGTGGAGCAGCACGCTGTCAACGGGTGGGGCGAGATGGACGTCGAAGCGGCAATCGCCACCGCTGCCGGGCAGACAACGCAGCTGCCGTGGGATCGGGCGACGTCGGTGCGGTTCGAGGATCTGGCGCCGGTATCCGCGTTTCCGGTCGTTCCGGGCCGCCGGTGGGGGCCCGGCTGGTGGTGGTCCGCGACCACCGGACGGCACGTGGTGCACGGTTCGGCAGCGATGCGCACCCAGCTGATGATCCTGGACCGGGACCCGGACGTGACCGGCCTGTCCGCACGCCCGGTACGGCTGCTGTGGCGGGATCCCGACGGGCGGGTGCGCTCGTGGGTGCCTCAGTTGTTCGCCCGGTACGCCGACGGCACCGGCCTTCTCGCCGACTGTCCCTCCAGCCCGAGCGCCGGTGGAGACAGGGCGCAGCGGGCCCGCGTGGTCCTTGAGGCGGCGTGTGCCCGCGTGGGCTGGTCGTATCGGCGCCTCGAGCCGCCTCCAGCGGTGGTGGCGGCGAACCTGCGATGGCTGGCCGGCTACCGCCACCCCCGTTATCAGGGACCTCCCGAACTGCAGGCCGCGCTGGCCGAAGCGTTCGCCGCGCCGCGGCCGCTGGCCGACGGCGTAGCCGTGGTGGGCGATTGCTTGCAGGTCCTACCGGCCGCCTATCACGCGCTGTGGTGCGGGCATCTGACAACGCCTCTCGATGAGCCGCTGCACGAGCGGGCGCTGATCTGCGCTGACGCAGACCGTGGTGAGGGCGTCGAAAGGCGGCTGAGCAGCGTCGGCGGCGATCCGGAGAGAGGTTGAGCCCAGTGGGCGGCACACACGGCAAGAGCCGGCGGCCGGTGGTGGAGGTCGGCGCGCACGTCGTCTACCGGGGGCAAACCTGGCAGGTCGCTGCGTTGCAGGGCCAGCGGGTCTACCTGTTGCAGGAGGACGGCACTGAAGAAGCCTTGCTGTTGGGACGGTTGTTCGCTGATCCGGGCTTCGAAGTGGTGGGAGCGCAGGCGCCGGACACGGTGCCGCAATGGGGGCTGTTCGAGACCGTTCCGCTGGCGGCCCAGCAGCGGGCGCTGGCGTGGCTGCCCCACATCCGGGAGGTCGAGACCGGGTGGCCGCACCCTGAGGGAAGCCCCGAGGGCCAGGCGATGCGGCCGGAGTACGACCCTCAGCGGTGGACTCTGGCGCAGCGGGATGCGGCCAAGGCGAAGGAGCTGACCGCGCTCGGCTTCACCCGGGTGACTCGCACGACGGTCGAGCGGATGCGGCACGCCTACCGCAAGCAGGGCTTGTGGGGGCTGGTCGACAAGCGCACGGTGCCGACACGCGGCCGTCATCCGACGGGGTATGCCGACGAGCGGGTCGTGGCTGCGGTGCTGGAGGCGCTGCGGCGTCAGCGGGGCCGGTCGAAGGGGACGGTGAAGGGACTGCAGGTGCTGGTCGGGCAGATCCTGGAGGACACGCATGGGCGCGGGGTGGTGGAGATGCCGTCGCGGTCGTCGTTCTACCGGCTGGTGAGTGTGCTGGCCGACCCGGCCGAGCGTCCGGGACGCCCGGCGCGTACCGCCACCGCATCCGCCCGCGCCTCGTCGGCGCCGGTGGTGCTGCGGCCCGGGGAGCAGGTGCAGATCGACACCACCCGCCTGGACATCATGGCCGTCCTGGAGGACGGCAGCCTGGGGCGGCCGGAGCTGACGATCGCCGTCGACGTCGCCACGCGTTCCATCCTGGCCGCCGTTCTGCGCCCGCACAGCACCAAAGCCGTCGACGCCGCCCTGCTGCTGGCGGAAATGGCCGTCCCCCATCCTGCCCGGCCCGCTTGGCCCAAGTCGCTGCATCTGTCGCGGGCAGAGGTGCCCTACGAGCGGATGCTGTCGCTGGACGAGCGGCTGGAGGGCGCGGCCGCCCGTCCGGTGGTCGTGCCCGAGACGATCGTCGTCGACCGCGGCAAGATCTACCTCTCGCAGGGCTTCGTCGCCGCCTGCGAGACGCTCGGGGTGAGCGTGCAGCCCGCTCCTCCGAGGCGACCGCAGGCCAAGGCCGTGGTGGAGAGGACTTTCGGCGCGATCAACGACCTGTTCTGCCAGCACGTCGCCGGCCACACCGGCTCCAACCCCCAGCGCCGCGGCTCCAAGACGGCGGCCGAGGCGCGGTGGACAATCCCGCAGCTGCAGGACTTTCTCGACGAATGGATCACCTGCGGCTGGCAGAACCGGCCCCACGACGGACTGCGCCACCCCGTCCTGCCCAAAACCGCCCTCACACCGAACCAGATGTGGGCCGCGCTGATCACCATCAGCGGCTACGTGCCCGTCCCGCTGACCGGGGCCGACTGCCTCGAACTGCTGCCGGTGCGCTGGCAGCCCATCACCGAACGCGGCATCCGCCTCGACTACCGCACCTACAACCACGAAGTGCTCGACCCCCACCGCGGCCAACGCTCCGCTGTCGCCAGCAAAGACGGCAAGTGGGAGGTCCACCACAACCCCCACGACGCCCGCCAGATCTGGGTCCGCCTCACCGACGGCCAGCTCCACGAGATCGGCTGGATCCACCGCGACCACGTCCACCAGCCCTTCAACGACGCCCTCTGGCGCCACATCCAGACCGAGGTCGAACAACGCGCGGACCGCGAGACGCACGAAGCCGACCTCGCCGACGCCCTCGACCAGCTCCTGCGCCGCACCCGCAGCCCCACCGGGACCGAGCACAACACCCGCCGCCGGAGAACCCCCCGCTCCGCAAGTACGGCAGCACAGCTGCCCGACCTGCCAGGCCAGCGGCGCCCCCTCGACGCAGAGACCGCACCGGCCCCGGCCCCGGAGTGGAGCGAGAGCCTTGACGACCTCATCGGCATCGAGGCGGCGGCCGAGACGGACACGAGCGACCCGCAGGGCGCGGGCATGCTTCCGGCCGAGGCAGGCGGATACGGGCTGTGGGACGCCGAAGCAGAGGCCGAGCAATGGTGAACGCCTCCCCGAACACGAACGATGCACCGGCCGGCGGGTCCCCGTCGACAGCGGACCGGCCTCCCGGTGCCGCGGCAAGCGCCGACGGCGACGCCCCTGATGCGCACCAGCAGTCGGTGACCACCTGGGACGGTTTCCAAGCCTTCGCCACCACACCCGTGGCAGCCCCTCCCCCTCCCGGGGCGCCGCCCCGCAGCCTCGCCGAGCGCCTCGCCTACCACTCGCGGTTCGTCACCGTGCGCACCCCGGCCGTCGACACCCTCGCCAAGAACGTGCGCACCCTGATGATCCTCGGCCGCCACCAGACCGTCACCGCACGGCCGTCCCTGATCGTCACAGGCCCCGCCGGCGCCGGGAAAACCACCGCCCTGCTCCAGGTCGGACGCGCCTGCCACCTCGCCCACACCCGACGCCACGGCCCCACAGCCACAGCCGGGCAGGTGCCCGTTGCCTACGTCCTGGTCCCGCCCGCCGCCAGCGCCAAGACCCTGGCCACCGAGTTCGTCCGCTACCTCGGCATCCCCGTCGCCGCCGGCATGTCCCAGGCCCAGATCACCAACGCCGTCTGCCACACCTACACCGCCGCCCGGGTGCAACTGGTGATGATCGACGAGATCCACCGGCTCAATCCCCGCACCACCACCGGCGCCCAGACCGCGGACCTACTCAAAGACCTCACCGAACGCATCGGCGCCACCTTCGTCTACGCAGGCATCGACGTCACCGCCACACCCCTGTTCACCGGAGTACGCGGCGCCCAGCTCGCCGGACGCGCCTCCCTCATCGACTGCGCCGCCTTCCCCGCCCGCCTCGGCGACAGCGAGCCCTTCCGCGACCTCGTCAAAGCCATGGAGAGCGCACTCGACCTGCGCCACCACCGGCCCGGAACCCTCCCCCAGCTGGCCCCCTACCTCCACGAGCGAACCGCCGGCCGCATCGGCAGCCTCGCCCGCCTCATCCGCCAGGCCGCCATCACCGCCCTCATCGACGGCACCGAACGCATCACCAAAAGCACTCTGGAAGCCATCCGCCTGGACCACCTCGCCGAACAGCACTACCGGCCCCACCACCGCTCGCGAAGCCGCAGTACCAGCACCCCATGACCCGGACAGACGTCACGGCCCGGGATACGGCCGCAGCCATCCCCGCGCAGCGCAGTGTCATCACCGCAGGGACATGGCTGCAGATCCCGTCAGCCGCGCCGGGCGTGCTCCACATACGGCCGCTGACCGGCGAAGCGACCGCCTCATATGCACAACGCCTCGCCGACGCCTACCAGCTGACGCTCCCCCAGCTCCTCGACGGCGTCGGCATCACCCTGACCGGCCACGGCACCCTGCCCGCAGCCGAGCTCCACCTCATCCACACCGCGGCCCGCACCTCACCGTCCTGGCCCGCACCCCGCTCCCCCACCTGACGCGCGCCCTGCCCCGCCTCGCCGCCGATGACGACGCGCACAGCACCGCAGCCGCCGCGCACTGGAAGCGGCTCGAGGCCGGGCACCAGCCCGTCCGCGCCTGCACGCTGTGCACCCGCCTCCAAAGCCACGGCGCCACCGACACCGCCTGGGTTCATCGGCCACCGCACCGGCTGATGTGCCCGCGCCACCAGCAAGCCGCACTTCAGCACGAGGGCTCCGGCAGCAATACCCGACGGGACTGCAGGTCCGCTGCTCGAACCAGGGAGCCGACATCGAACACTTACCCTAAACGTTGTCCTGGGTTTCTGGGGTACAATGCCTGGACGACGTAAAGGGAAAGAGGTACAGTTGGCCAAGGAAGAACGGGACCTGGCGAAGAGAGCCGAAGAGCAGGGCTTCGAGGTCAGGCGCACGAGCAAGGGCCACTACATGGTCACGAAGGACGGCGAGCGGATAACGACCATCTCCGGCACATCGTCTGACCCTCGCGCCCTGAAGAACGCGAAGGCTCAGCTCAAGAGAGCCGGGTTCATCGACAAGTAGCAAGCCACGAGAAGGTCCGCCGGGAGGCACCCCCGGCGGACCGCAACACCCCAGAGAACTCAGAGAGGAGTTGTCACAACTATGCCTCAGGCGTGGAGCATCGAAGTCGAGTTGGGCGTACGCGACGTCAGCGACGACACCGTCGACGAATTGCACGAGCACCTGGCCGACTGCAGCCCCGCCGTCGGCACCGCCCCCAGCGATAACCTCTCGGTGCGGATCTTCATCGAAGCCGGCACCGCGCGGCAGGCCGTGGACACAGCACTCAAGGAAGTCACCGCTGCGGCCAAGCAGACCGGAATCAACCACACGGTGGTCGGCATCGAACTGGTCACCGAGGAGGAACTGGACCGCAGGCTCGAGGAACCTTCTGTGCCCGAACTGGTCGGAGTCTCCGAGATCGCCGCCATGTTCGGCGTCGGCAGGCAGCGCGCTGCCCAGGTCGTACAGCGTGAGGACTTCCCGCCCGCCGTGGCTCACCTCAAGGCTGGTCCGGTGTTCGTGAAGTGGCAGGTCGAAGCTTTCGAGAAGCGGTGGGACCGCCGCGGCGGAAGGCCTCCCAAGCCGATCGAACTCACGGAACTGGATCGTGAGGTGCTGACCGCGCTGAACGCTACACACCGCGAAGCCGAAGACTCAGGGCCTGCGACTGGAAAGCCGGTGCGAGAAGGCACAATCCAGGAGCACACTCGCGCAGGTGAAGCCCTTACAGGTTGGGCATTCGCCGCTCTCAGGCCCGGAAGGCTGTGCGCAGCGTTCCCCGCCAGCAACCGGTCGGCCAGAGCCGCGATTACACGGCTGGCCAAGGCACGACTGGTGTCCGTGGAAACAGAATCGACACGCGACGACGAAGTCGTGGTCGAACTCGAACTGACAACCAAAGGCGAGCGGGTAGCCGCCACCCAGTAGTACCCATCCCTTGAACGTCGTCAGGAAGGCCCCCGCAAACGCGGGGGCCTTCCGCCGTAATGCCGACCAACCAGACCCCCACTGACGCGCGCCTCATCACCGCATCAGCGCAACCACCAGATGCACCTATAGACGCACCACTACATCCGCAGGAAACCCAAGATCATTCCCATACAACTACAGGACTCCAGGCCAACGACCCGAACAGCCAAACCGAACAGGCCGCAGACAACACCCATCACCCCGGACACGGCCAGACCCCAAGCCTCAAATCTCAACCAGAAGACAAGACACCAGCTCAGAGCAGCCGAGCTCCCTGAAGATCAATGCTCCGTCACAGCGGCGGGCCGAGGGCCTCTGCGTGGGGTCGTCGACCGGCGCGATGTCGGAAGAGCGGCGCGGGCGGCTGGAGGACATCGATCCGTCATGGTGCCCAGCCTGGCCGGTGGAGTGGCAACGCTGCTTCCACCTCGTCCGCCAGCATCTCGAGGCCGGTGGCATGCTGCCCACGTCGTCGGGCGACGTTGTGCGCCAGGGCGAAGACCTCGGACGGTGGGTGCGCTCGGTACGGCTCGGCTGGGACAAGCTCACCGGTGTGCAGCAGTGGATGTGTGAAAACATCCTCGGCATCCAACCTGCCGGCGAGGACGAGAAGCCCAAACCACGGACCAGCCAGGCCGATAAATGGGCACTGAACCTGGCTGCGGCGAAGCAGTTCTACGAGCGCGAGGGACACCTGCGAGTGCCGAGGAAACACGTCGAGCGGATCGTCGTCGGCAGCGACGGGAGCGGCGAGGGGCAAGGGGTTCGGGAGGTGAAGCTGGGCGCGTGGATCGGGAACCAGCGCAGCCGGGCCGCGACACTGTCCCTGGAGCGGGTGGACCAGCTCTCTGTCATCGGCATGCGCTGGTCGTGATGGGCGTCGTCGTCATTGCGGTCGTCGCGTTCACGGCAGGCTACCTGCTCGGGCGGCTGCATCCGTGGCGGTCAACTGGCCGTGCGCACCTCGGCGATGGCTGTGAGGCGAGGAAGTGTTCCCGCCCCTCGCCGTCGTCGTGGCGGCCACCAGCACAGGGCACCGCACGCCGCCCTGATGACCTGATAAACCACCATTGATGACCGTGATGTGACCTGGGGTGCGAACCGGCCGACGACGGTTCCTCATGGGAGTTCGCGTGCAGGTCAGCATCGCGATCAGCAACGTCAGCCGACGCCCGCCCCAACCTGTCCGGGGGCGCGGCTTCTCATGGTTGCTCGCCCTGCCACATGGTTGCCTCGAACTCAACTCGGTCAGGAGGCGCATCGCCCCTGCGGCTGTCACCGCCCACAAATTTCGTAATCTTCAGGCGGACAACATTGCCCTGGTCGGTAATGAGACAAAGACCATTACCGACCTTGAGTGGCCACTCTTCAAGACTCGCATCAGTGTAACCACCGACTTGGGCCTCAGAAGCGCATTGCTCAGCAGACTCCGGCGAATCGTCGACCTCTGCCGCGGACACGCTGTTGGAAACCTCAAGATAGGCGCTGTCCGTCACGGAAGTACCCCAGTATCTCAGGTCCCACTTACTCGTATCGGAAATACTTGACCACTCTTCAGTGCTGAAACTTCTCACCGATGGAACATCGAGGTCAATAGCGCCCCTGCGCCAGTCCGCCCAGGATATCGCCAGGGGCTTGTTTTCATAAACTGCTGCATAGGGTTGCGGGGCACTTGATGGTGTCGGCGGAACCGCAACCCCAACGGACGGAGAGGTACCTGCGCGTGTTGGCGTGACTGGCTCAGACGCGTCATTGGTTTGGGAAATCTCTGGAGGGCCGGAAGATCTGGCGGTATTCCCATCGCCCTTGGCACCTCCGAGATACTGCAAGAACGCCGCAACTACAACACCAAGAAATCCAATGACTGCGACCGCAACCTGCACCTTGTGATCAGGTAACCAACCACGGCCAGAAGAGCCCGGAGCATTCCCGGACTCAGGCGGGGGCGGAGTGGCGGGTGGATTCGGCGGGATCTGCGGAATGCTCCCGTCTGGCGGGTTCGCCCCGTCTGATCCGGTGTCATCAGCATTCATTACGATAGCCCCCTGATTCTTTTCACCCCTCCGTCTAGAGTAGTGAAAAGCAGTCTCACCGGACCATGGCCCGGCTGGTGGACAAGTTCCTCGCCAACCCGCCCGACGGGCTCGGAGCCCTGTGGCACGCGCTGCCGAGGCCCTGGGAGGAGCCGCCACGGCCGGGCAGGACGGTCCTGCCCGGCCGTGGTCTGCGTCCGGACGTCAGCCGCGGAAGCGGGAGAGCCAGGTGCCGCCGGTCTTCTGCTCGGGCACGTCCTGGTCGTGCTGCTGGTGCTCGGCACAGCCAGCCGCCACAAAGGCGTACTGGAGCGCGCAGCATCTCCGCAGGGGCCGCGCAGCGAAGAAAAGGGACGGGCCCGCGCGCGTCCAGAGGCTGGCTCGGCTCTGCCCGTCCCGATCGGGTGGCCGCGTTCGCTTCTGCGCGAAGGGACGGAGCGGCACGCGGCGCGGCGGATGCGCTGTTGAGGCAACCGTGCAGGATCAGCCGTGCCCAGCCGTTCAAAGGCCGGTGCGGTCCGATCGCTGGGAGGCTTCGCCCGGTAGGCAGTCGCGCGGAGCGGGGGGTAGCTGTGGCGCGGACCCGCAAGGGGTACTACCGGGCGAGGCATTATGTGAAACCGTCGTCGGCTTCCGGCAAGTGGAAGAAGCCGTCCACGGGCGTGGTCGTGGTGGCGGTGCTGGTGGCCGTAGCCGGATGGAACACGCTGCTCGCCGACGAGTCCGACGACTCGGGCAAGACGCCCGCTCCCCAGCCGTCAGGCTCCTCGGCCCCTGCCGTTTCCGGTCGTTAGCCCCGCTCCCGGCCAAAGACCGGCCAGGACCGCGGCCACAGTCGTGTCCTGCCGCTGCCGGCCCGGGCAGGGGGTGCGGGGCGTGCGGTGGCCTCTTCCGCCGTCGCGGGCTGCGCGCCCAGGTGCTCCCAGAGGGCTTGCCACCGGACGATCTGGCCGTCGGGGACACCGCAGGCAGCGAGGTAGGCGGCGGTGCCCCAGGTCGTCGGGAGGGTGGTGCGGTTGAGCAGACGGCTGACAGCGCCGGCCGAGATGCCTCCGGCAGAACGCTCGCCGACTGCCTGGTGGGTCAGGCCGCTGATCACACGGACGTCTGCGAGAGCTGTGAAGAAGCCCGTGACGGTGCGGACCGCCCCCGGATCCGGCCAGGGCCGCTCACCGCTCACGGTTCCGGGCGAAAGGGCGGCCGGAGGGGCGGGGAGGGATGCGTGGTTGCGGCCAAGTGCCACCTTGGAGCCGCTGTTGCGGTCCCTGGCCTGCGGGACGGGGTGTCCTGTGGCTTCCAGGGTGCGGCGCAGATACTGGCAGAGGGCTGCGAGATCGAGCAGGATCGGACCGCCCGGGATGCCGTGACGCAGGGTGTCGAGCAGGGCGCCGGTGAAGGCCGTGTAGGTGTCCCCGACCGGCGCCAGGGCGGTCCGGGTCTCTGCGGCGGCCGCCAGGAGGAAGCTGCCCTCCACGGCCGCCTGGTCGGCGAGCCCGGGTGAAGCGCTCATCCTCCCCAGAGCCAGGCCGCTGTAGCAGCAGTCCAAGATCACGACGTGCCGCTCGGCCTGGGAGTCCAGCAGGAGAACCCGGCGCAGCCAGTCATAGGGCAGGCTGGTCTCGATGCGCCCGTACTCGGTGTCCGGCAGGGCCAGGCTGAGCGCGTCCGCATCGACCGAGCCGTGCCCGGCAAAGTAGACGATCAATGTGTCGGTGGCTTCGGCAGCCGCCTGCCTCACCGCCTCCACCGCGCTCTGCCCGGCGGCCGGGTTCTCGACGACGCGGACATGCTGGGCGGGCAGGTGCAGGGACACCGGGCTGGTCAGGAGGCCGGCGAAGGCCCGCAGATTGTTCGAGACCGCCGGCAGCTGCTCGAGGTGCCGGTAGCGGCTCGTGCCGATCAGGACCGCGCGCGACGCTCCCGGGTCGGGCAGCACACTCACCGGCCTGCCTCCCCGTCGCCGTCGAGGTGGTCAAGTGCCCGCGTCGCCTGCTGGATCTCCTGTTCGGAACAGTCGGTGAGAACGATGACCGTGTCCCCTCGGCGAATCTCCACCCGCGGCCGCTGCGGGCGCGTCTGCCGCCACGCCGCCACCGCCAGCACGAACGATGCCGCACTCCACCCATTGCCCGTCACCAACTGCAGGACATCAAGCGCCGTGCCCATGTCCCCCGGACCGGGGACACCGCCCCGCACATGTGCCGTCACCGACCGGCGCGCCTCGGGGTCCGCACGCAACCAGCCCTGCAGTGAACGCAGTTCCCCCGTAGACGGATCGACCCGCACCTCTAGCAGCACTGCGCCCGCCCCGGCTCCCGCACCGATTCCAACGACGATGCAGACCTGTCCCCCGCGAGGGCTGGAGAATCCAGAACGCTCGCGCGGGTTGTCTCCGTACCGGCCCCGCAGCCGTGCCCGGTACGCGGCACGGTAAGGGGAATGCGGGCACTCGAGAAGAAGGCATCCCCTCCGGCACGCTGCCTGAAGGCCGCGGTATGACGGTCGCGTTGCGGCAGGCGCGCCGCCGCCCGGCCGGGCCGGCGCCGTCGTGGCCCCCTGGCAGCCCGGGCAGGCCGTTGGCCGGCTGCGTGTACGGGCCGCACGAGGGACACCTGTGTCCTGCGCCGCGCGGGGCACCGTCGGCTGGCCGGCGTCGTGCCCGCCGTGTACGCCGGCCGCAGGGGTGTGCGGGACCACACGCGAAAGCCGGCGCCCGGGAGACGGGTGCCGGCTCGGTGCGGGCAGGCCACGCGCCAACGTGGCTTGTGCCGGGTGTCCCTGTCAGCATCGGTTGCAGCCAGTAGCAGCTTAAGGACGTTCGCGGCCGGCAGGACCGGCCTCGTGATGTGGTGCGGCCCACCATCACTCATAGACAGGGACTGCGGCAAGCCGAGCGTGGACGCGAATGAACCATCCCGGCGGCCGGGCCCGTCCTGCGCCGCCGTCGTACGACACCAGTGCTGGTCAGAGGGGGACGCAGGAGCAGGGGGTGAGATGCGATCTCTTGGACACCAGCAAACCAAAAAACTCCCATAATTCAAATGTGGGATTTTACGGGCGGTGATCGCTCTGCGGGGAGCGGCCTCGTCCTGGAATGACGGAGATCTCCCCCGGCGCAGCTGGCGACGCCAATCGCCGCTGTGCACACGGGGTTTGCAGCCAGTAGCAGTTTCGCGCCCGGCCCGCCGTCTTCTGGCAGCCGGGCATGCCGAGAGGACGTCATATGCCCACCGAGACCACCCTCGCAGTGCCCGTCCCCGCCGAGCCCGTGCGGACGGACCCTGCGTCCCGGTTCGGCGCGCCGCAGGCCTTCACCGCCGTCTCCTTCCCCGTCCTGGGCGGTGCCCTGCACGTGGCCGGGGTGCCGCTGCAGGACGTCTTCGTCCTGCTGGGCGGCTGCGGCGCCCTGGGCGCGGCGGCGGTCGTGGCCGCACGGCGGCGGCCGCCGCCGTGCGGCGGCGCTGGCCGGTGCGGTGCTGCGCGCCGCCGCCGGAAAGTAGGGGGCCGCGATGGGACGCCGGGAGAACCCCGTCGACCACAGCCGGCCCGCCCGGGGCCGGCTGGCCGCATATCTGCGCCTGCGGCGGCAGTCGGCCGCCATGACCTACCAGGAACTGGCCCGCGCGACGGGGCTGTCGCCGGCCACGCTCAAGCGGGCGGCCTCGGGCACCGTGGTGCCCCGGCACACGACGGTCGAGGCCTACGTGGAGGACTGCGGCGGCGGGGCGGCACAGGTGCAGTACCCCGGTGAGCTGTGGCGGCACGCGCGCATCGAGGAACGCGGCCGGCTGTCCGGGCTGCACGCCCCGCGGCCCGAACTCATCAGCGACCCCGCTGACCTGAGCCGGGCTCTGGAAGTGGTGTGGGAGCAGGCAGGGGCGCCGAGTCTGCGGGACATCCGGGACCGTTCGGGCAACCCGCCGGCCCTGCCCGTCAGCAGTGCCGCCCGCATCGTCAACCGTGACGCCGTTCCCGCCGACGAGCAGCAGCTGGAGGCGTTCCTTGCCGGCTGCGGCGTCCCGCCCGACAAGCACGCCGCCTGGACGGCCGCCTTCGCCAAGGCCACCGCCGCGCACGAGCTGCCGCAGGAACCGGCAGCTGCGGATCGCCCCGTCGAGCGGCGCCTGCCGCACATGGCGTCCGCCCACGCGGGCGGGCCTGGTACGCGGACCAACAGCCAGGCATGGAGGCAGCTGGTCGAACTGCTGCCGCCCGCCGCGCTGGATGAAGCCGTCGCGATCGGCATGCACAGCTACCTGGCGTCGCAAGCCTCCCTCAACGGCAAGAGCCTGCACGCCCCACTCGCCTGGCAGTCGGACCTGTTCACGACGCACGAGGGCCGGTACGTGGCGGTCGAAGTGAAGAGCCTCTCCAGCCGGGGCCGCGGCGGCCCCGCAGCCGGCGGGAGTGTGAACAAGCCCCGCACACCGGCCCCAGGAGCTCCTCCCACCGCGCGAACCGCACACAGGCACGAGCGAAGCTCCCCCAGCCGGCCACACACCGGCTGACGGCCGTCCGCTGACCTCCCCTTGACAGGACACGGACCGCATCAGGCGGTCAAGGGCAGGACGCCCCCGGCTGGGCAGTGTTCCGCTCCGGTGAGACGCTGCCCAGCGGACGGGCACGCGCAGCCGGGTGGGCGCGCGGGCCTCGGCGGCCCGGGTGCGGGGCTCTCGGTCCGCAGGCCGGGGCCTGGCTGTCACAGGTCGGACTCGAGGTGCTCGATGTCCGTGAAGCGGACCTCTCTTCCAGGGAGCCGGCGCGGCGGCCGCCGTCCTGGAAGTACACGTCTTTGAGGGCTTCGGCCGCGATCTCGCGCAGGCGGGCGTCGCTAGCGCCGGCTTCGCGGGCGCCGAAGAGGCGGGCGGCGTAGTGCGGGGGCAGGGCGAGGGTCAGGTGGCGGATGCGGTCCTGGCCGGTGGATCCGATGGGTGCGGTGTAGCCCAGGCGGGCGCGGGTGTCGATGACGATGCCACCGGTGGTTGCCGCCCGGCGGCGGGTCCGGGCCCGGATCTGCGGCTGCCACCGCTCCTTCACCTCGCGCTCCAGGCGGGCGGCGAGGTCCGGGCGGGGCTTCTTCATCTGGTTCTGAACGTGCCGCTCGACGGTGCGCTGGGAGATGCGCAGCAGCTGGGCCACCGCGCGGGTGCCTGTGCGGTTTCTGACGAGGTGGCGCATCTGCGCGGGCGCGGTCTTGAGTACGGGGCAGGTGAACGCCTTGTGCACGGCGGCGTCCGGCCGTCCGCGAACACGCTCATCGGCCGTCTGCTCCCTACTCGCCGTGGCCGGTGTCGGTGACGGTGCCGTCCTTGATGTACCGGGCGAGGTTGAGGCCGGGGGCGTCGTAGCGGTCGCGGACCTCTTCGCCCCACGGGACACTCTGGGTGCCCTCGTGCTGACCAGGCCGGGGTTGATGCCGAGTTTGAAACCGCCGGGAAGCGGCTTGCCACAGCGGCGCAAGCCGGTCGGTATCCGGCCAGCCGTTGCCCGGCACGGTGCGGCGCAGCGGGGGTGAGAGTGCAGAACTCTGCACTGGCACCGGTGCCCCCGCCCGAAACCTGGGTACCGGGCGCATCCCAACAACCCGCGGTTGCACTGATGTTGCGGTTACCGGCCGGTTCTGCTGCGCGGCAGGTCAGGTATGGCGTTGTGGGGAGTACGTGATCACCGACAGCAGCCAGGAGGCCGCATCGTCCGCGGTACCCGAGGCCAGGTGCCGCATCCCCGAGCCGCACACTACGGATGGTGCCGTGCGACGCGAAGGCGCTCCAGCCGTAGACGTCAACCTCATCGATGTGCGCTTTCGGGACCCTCTGGGTTGCTCGCGTCAGGTCCCGTGGCTCGAGGCTGCGCAGGACGTCCCCTTCGAGGAGAGTCCTGCGGTACGGCCTTTCCCCGTCCGGCACGGGCGGCGGGTTGCTCCGGGTTGGTGGTGGTCGACGACCGGGCGGCTGGTGGCGTACGGGTCTGGTGTCATGCGGACCCAGCTGATGCTGCTGGACCGGGAACCGACGGTGGTGGCGCTGGCCTGCCGGCCGGTCGAGCTGCTGTGGCGTGAGGAGAGCAAGGCTGTCGGTCATGCACCGCAGCTGATGGCCAGGTTTCAGGACGGCAGCGGCCTGTTGCTCGACTGCGCGAGACGCAGCGGCCCCTCGGCCCGGCTGGCGGCGCGGGCACGGGTCGCGGCAGCTGCCGCGGAGGCAGCGGGCTGGTCCTACCGGCTGGCGGGGCCGCCGGATCCGGTGTTGGCGGCCAATGTGCGGTGGCCGGCGGGTTACCGGCATCCCCGGTACGCCGCAGGGCCGTGGATGCCGGCTCTGCCGGAGGCCTTCGGCAGTCCGCGGCCGGCGGTGGATGCGGTGTGTGAGCTGGGGGATCCGATCGCCGTATGGCCCGCGGTCTTCCACGCACTGCGGAGCGGTGTGCTGCGGGTGCGGCTGGACGAACCGCTGCACGAGCGTGTCGTCGTCTCGGTCGCACGGCAGGAGGCCGAAGCGAGGTGACGCAGGCGGTAGTCGAGGTCGGGGCGCGTCTTCGCTCCGACGGACGGGTATGGACGCTCGCCGTGCCGGAAGGTCCCCGGGCCACGCCGGTGACCGACGAGGGCGCCTCGGCGGTGGTGCTGCTGCCCTACCTGTTCGCCGATCCGTCCTTCGATGTGGAAGGCGGACCGGCGCCGGGAAAGGTGCCGCCGTTCGGGCTGCTGGAGGCCCTGCCGGAGCAGGTGCGCGAGCGGGCTCTGGCGTCGCAGCGGCCTGTGCGGGAGGTGGAGACCGGCTTTCCTGACGCGGACGGTCAGGGCGCCCCGCGTGAGCGGTTCGATCCGGCGACGCGGAGCCTGGCGCAGCGGGAGCGTGCGAAGGCCGAGGAGTTGACGGCGGCAGGCTGGGCGGCGCGTGCGGCGACAGTGCGCCGGATGCGGGCGCGCTACCGCAGCGAGGGACTGTGGGGGCTGGTCGACGGCCGTGCGGTGCGGGAGCGGTCGGCGGTGGGGCGGGCCGATGAGCGGGTCGTCGCGACAGTCAGGAAGGTGCTGGAGGGACAGCGGGAGCGGTCGACAGGCACGCTGGCGCGGCTGCGCCGCCAGGTGAGGCGGCTGCTGGAGAAGGAGTACGGCGCCGGAGTGGTGGCCCTGCCGCCGGCGTCGGCGTTCAACCGGCTGGCGCACGCGGCGGCCGACGGACAAGGCCTTTGGGGAACGGTGGCGCAGCGGCGGTGGCACGCGTCGCGGCCGGCACCTCCCTTCACGCCGACGGTGGCACCGCGGCCGGGCGAGCCGGTGATGCTGGACAGCACGCCGCTGGATGTACTGGCGGTCCTGGACGACGGTGTGACCGGCCGGGTCGAGCTGGGCATCGCGCTGGACGTGGCGACGCGCAGCATCTGCGCCGCGCTGCTGCGCCCGATGGGCACGACGTCGGTGGACGCGGCGATGCTGCTGGCGCAGACGGTGGTGCCGACGGCGATGCGGCCGGGCTGGGACAAGGCGCTGTCCATGCAGCGATCCGTCATCCCGTATGAGCGGCTGATCGCGTTGGACGCCCGGCTGGAGCAGGCGGCCGCACGGCCGGTGATCATGCCGGAGACCGTGGTGGTGGACCAGGGCCGTGTGTATGTGTCGGCTTCGTTCGTCTTCGCGTGCGAGAGCCTGGGGGTGTCGGTGCAGCCGGTACCCCCGGCGAAGGGGAACGCGGAACGAACCTTTCGCGCCATCGCCGACGGGTTCAGCCAGTACCTGCCAGGCCACACCGGCCCGGACGTCTCCCAGCGGGGCGCGGCCGCGGAAGCAGGATGCCTGCTGGAGCCTGGCGCAGCTTCAGGAACTGCTGGACGAGTGGGTCATCTGCGGGTGGCAGGAGCGCCGTCACGAGGCGCTGCGGCACCCGATGATGCCGCAGGTCGCTATCTCCCCGAACGAGATGTGGGCAGCTTTGGTGGCGGTGACCGGTCACGTGCCCGTGCCGTTGTCCGCCGACGACCACGTTGAGCTGCTGCCCTTGCGGTGGCTGGCGATCAACGACTACGGCGTCCGCTTCGGCTACCGCACCTACGACCACCCCGGCCTCACCCCCTGCCGGCGCCGCCGCTCACCGCAGGAGGACAAGAACGGACGGCGGGAGGCCCACCACAACCCCTACGGTCCGGACCGGGTGTGGGTGCGCCTGCCCGAGGGGTGGTGGGAGGTGCCGTGGGTCCACGCGGAGGCGGTACGGCGCCCCTTCACCGCGTTCGCCTTCGACTACGTCCGCCGCACCGTGGAACGCCGCGAGGGCCGCGAAGAACACGAGGCGGCGATCGCCCGGGCGCTGGATGCGCTGCTGCGCCGTGCCAGCCAGGGACCGGGCAGCAGACGAGAGCGGACGGTGGCCGCCCGGGCCCAGGCGGCCGCGCAGATGACCGACCCGTCCCCTGCCACCGCATCGCAGCAGTGCCCTGCGCCTTTGGCGCCGGGGGCCTCGTTCGGACTGCCCGGCTCCTTCACCGTCCCGCTTGAAGACGGCGACCGCGGGGACACCGACGACAGCCCGGACGACATCGAGGACGACCCGGACGGCGAGGACTGCCTTCCCGCCGCCCTCGCCCCGGACGACGTCGGCGGCGGCAACGGTCATGCGCCGTCGGCGTCCGTACTCCGACAGCGGCATGCCTGCCAGCGACGAGAACATCCGGCACAAGTGGTACTCGGTCGTGCCGAACGCCCCTGCCAGCTTGCGGACGTCGGGTTCCTCCGCGAGGTGCTCCTCGACGAGATCGACGAGCTGGTTGAGTGCCGAGATCACGAGACCTTCCTTCGACGTCAACCCTGGCAGCAGCAACCTTGGCCGCACCCGGCCGTTCCGAACCGATCCGATCACCCGCCCGGATCGACAAGCAGCCACACGCCCACCTCCTAGGGGTCCGTCTTCAAGCGGATCTTGCCCAAAGCAGGTACGAGGCCAGGGAGACCGCTGCTTCATAGAGCGACTCTGTCGGGAATCTTGAGGTTCGGGGTCATTTACCCTGCCTCCACCACAGGGGCAGTCCTCGCTTGTCGAGGTCCTGCTGGAACGCCGTGGGCGGGCGCGGCCGGCAGGGGCCGTCGGCGGGTTCTTGAAGGCTCAGCCGCTCGACGTTGACCGCGAATGCGGTCAGGACGTGCTGGACGTGCGTCTTCGCGAGGTCGCGGTAGCGGCACCGGCGTCCGCGGCGGCCGTCCACGAACTCCTTAATGCTGCCCTCGGCCCCGAGCGCAGCCCGTGGAGCCGGCGCCGGCCGACCATTTACATAAACTATGAATATAAAAACGCTATGCTTCGAGCATGAGTCGTGAAGACACCGCTCCTGGCGCGTCCGCCGCCATCGGGGCAGCCCTCTACGGCCTGGCCACCAGGGCCGCGAGACGCCTGCCCCGGGACATGAGCCTGACGTCCGCCGCCACCCTGGCCACCCTGGATCGGACCGGCCCGCGGCGCATCACCGATCTGGCTGCGGTCGAGGGCGTCACCCAGCCCGCGATGACCGCCCTGGTCCGGGTGATGGAGGAGTCCGGCCTGGTCGAGCGGCGGGGCGACGCGTCCGACAAGCGGGTCACGCTGGTGTGCCTGACCGAGGCCGGCGCCTCCTATGTCCGGACGCGGCGCCAGGCGGGCGTCCACGCGTTCGAGCGGTTGATCGGCGAGCTCACCGGCGACGAGGTCGAGGCGCTGGTGGCGGCCCTTCCGGCGCTGAAGCATCTGGCAGAGCTCGAAAGCCAGGACCGCGAAGGGCCGAAGCAGTGACCGGGCACCCGGTCGGCGGGGCCGCGGAGAAGGCGTTCTTGGTGGCGCGTTCCGAGGCGCGGCTGCTGGTCCCCGCCCTGATGTTCATCGCTCTGGTCGTGGCGGCGGTCGCCAGCCTCGGGACGCCGCTCATCACCAGCGTGGCGACCTCGTTCCACGTCTCGCTCGGCAGCGCGCAGTGGACGCTGACCGTCGCGCTGCTCAGCGGCGCCGTCGCCACGCCGGTCCTGGGCCGGCTCGGAGCCGGCCCGCACCGGCGGGCCACGATCCTCGCCACGCTGGCGGTCGTCGTCGCCGGCAGCGCGCTCACCGTGCTGCCGCTGCCGTTCGCGTGGCTGCTGGCCGGCAGGGCGGCCCAGGGCGTCGGGCTCGGGCTGACGGCGCTGATGATGGGCGTGGCCCGGGACCACCTCCCCGAGGAGCGCAGCGCGGCCGTGATCGCCCTGATCTCGGTGGTCTCGGTCATCGGGGCCGGCGTCGGCTACCCGCTGGCCGCACTGCTCGCCGAGCTCGGCGGGGTACGGGCCGCCTACGGCCTCGGCCTGGCCGTCACCGCCGCCGCCCTCCTGACCGCGTGGCGCTCCCTGCCCGAAGCCCCCGAAGGCCGCTCCGCCCACGTGGACGTGGCAGGCGCGGTCGTCCTGGCCGCTGCGCTGCTCCTGGTGCTGTTCCTCGCCGGCGAACGGAATCTGTGGAGCCGCCACCTCGCCGTGGCGGCGGGCCTCGCCGTCGTCGCGGTGGTGCTGCTCTGCGTCTGGGCCGTCATCGAGCTGCGCAGCACGACGCCCCTGGTCGATGTGCGGGCGGTGCGGCACCCGGCGGTCGCCGGGGCGAACCTCGCCATGTTCGTCGGCGGGATCGGCATGTATCTCCTGCTCACGCTCCTCACCCGGTACGCGCAGACGCCGCACGGCGCCGGCTACGGCTTCGGGCTGACGACCTTCGTCGCCGGGCTGGTCCTCATCCCGTTCTCGGTGCTGGGGTTCGCCGCCGGCAAGCTCACGCCGCGGGTCCGGACGCGGATCGCCGCCCCCCTGCTCCTGGCCGGCAGCGCCGTCGTGGTCGGCGGCGGGTCCGCCCTGTTCGCGGCGGCCCGGTCGGACCTGGCCGAACTGTTCGCGGCGACGGGCGTGCTCGGCTTCGGCGTCGGCGGCTTCTCGGCCGCGATGCCCGGCGTCATCCTGGCCGTCACCCCCAAGCGCGAGACGTCGAGCGCCATGAGCTTCAACTACGTCGTCCGCAGCGTCGGGTACTGCCTGGGCAGCGCCATCGGCGGCCTGATCCTCGCCGCGGGCACCGGCCCCGGCCACCTCTTCCCCGACGACAGCGCCTACACCACCGCGGCGCTGGTCGGCATCGGCGCCATGGCGATCACGACGCTGACAAGCCTCGCTCTCGCCCGCCGACGCTCGTCCGAGACCAACCCGTAAGTCAGATGCCCTCATCCCCACACTGGAGGTCCCATGCCCAAGGGCTACTGGGTCAGCGTCTACCGCACCATTTCAGACCCTGAGAAGCTGGCTGCCTACAACAAGCTGGCCCGTCAGGCCGTCCAGCCCTGGGGCGGCCGGACCCTCGTCCGTGGCGGTCGGGTCGTGGCGTATGACGCCGGAATCGCCGAGCGCACCGTCCTGGTCGAGTTCGACAGCTTCGAGCAGGCCGTCGCGGCGCGCGAGAGCGCGGCCTACCAGGAGGCACTGGTCGCCCTCTCCGACGGCGTCGAGCGCGACTTCCGCATCGTCGAAGGCATCGACTGACCGAGGTCCAGGCGGATCTTCACCGAAGTGCCCGAGCTCCTCGTGCTGGCCGGCTGGTACCGCACCATCAGCTACCTGGCCCATGGACTCCTCCTGGAAGAGGAACTCCGGGCGCCCGCTTCCCGGGCCGGCGACCGCACTCCGTACCTGTCTGGGCGTTGGCCAGCATTGCGGGACAGCTTTTCGGACGGGCTGGAAACAGTGACCTCGCGGAAGGGAATTCATGCGTGCCATGCGCTTCGGGAGGTTCGGTGACCCGGAGGTCCTGGAGGAGACCGATGTGCCGGATCCGTTGGCGGGGCCGGGCGAGACCGTGGTCCAGGTGGAGGCCGCGGGTGTCAATTTCGGCGACATCAACAACGACTGACAAAATAAGCCGAGTTGCCGGTGGGTGATCAGGCAGCAGGCGAGTTTCAGAACACTTCGTGCATGTCGGCTCGTCGCTCCCAGCGGATGTGTAGGCGGCGGAAGCCGTGAAGCCGGGCGAAGGTCCGCCCGATCACCCATCGGCAGGTGCCCAGTCCGGTTCCGCTGGCCGAACCGCATGTACTTGTCGGTCTTCGCGGCGAGGACCTGGGCGGACTCGAAGCAGTTGCCGATCTCCACGAACAACAGCGGCACCCCGTCCCCGGACGCGGTGACGACGATGTCCGCCTGGGCGCCGCCCCTGCCCGGGTCGGACCAGGTGCCCGTCGCGGGCAGCGCCA
>NZ_JBIRHK010000036.1:0-23515 GCF_044328485.1 Streptomyces sp. NPDC017936
TCGGGGAAGCCGTGGACGAGCAGGACCAGCGGGCCGGTGCCCTGCTCGACCAGGTGCAGGCGCCCGGCCGGGGCCTCGACGGTGCGGTGGCGGAGTGCCGCAGACGACTCGGGCTGCATAGGGGTTTCTCCTCGGTTTGCGGGTGAATGCAGGTACCCGTCGATCATGCGGCGCAGCGACCGTCCACCGCGATTACCCTTGCCAACCTGGCAAACTTGCAGGAGATGACGGGGGAGCGGCACGTCCGGAAGGAGGCAGAGCGGGTGACAAGCGACGATGTGGCCGACATGCTGACGGCGATGAGCCCCCGGCTGCGGGCCGCGCGCGAGCACCGCGGCTCCACGCTTACCGGCGTCAGCTGCGCGACCGGCATCTCCCCGAGCACGCTGTCCCGGATCGAGACCGGCCGGCGCAAGCCCACCCTGGAAGTGGTGCTGCAGTTGGCGAAGGAGTACGGCGTCTCTCTGGACCAGCTGGCCGGCATCGCCCCCACCACCAAGCCCCGCACATCCGCGCTCCATCGTTTCGGCGACGACAAGGCGGTGCTGCCGCTGACCCGGTACGTCGGGGGCCTGCACGCCCACAAACACGTCCTACCCGCCGTCCAGGATCCGCCCGCGCGGCCCCGGCAGGTCTCCCACCACGGCTGAGAATGGCTGTGCGTCCTGTACGGGCGGCTGTGGCTCGCACTCGGCGACCAGGACCTCGTCCTGAGTGCCGGGGACGTCGTCGAGTTCAGCACCCGCAATCCCCATGGGGTCGCAAACGCCGGCCCCGGCGGCCCGGTCGAGTACCTGATCATGTTCGGGCCGCAGGGAGAGCGCCTGCGACCGCGCACCCCGCCCGCCCCCGGACCCAGAGCCCGGTAGCAAGCAGCGAACGAACGGCCTGACGTCCCGGATACGCCCAGGATGTCAGGTCTCTTCCTCAGCGGCCTCGGAGTCGCGGAAGGGGCGCAGGCCCTGGCCGGGGCCGCTGGCCTTGATGTTGAACAGGTAGTGGCCCAGGAAGTCGATGTGCTTGTCCTTGAGCAGGAGAGAGCCTGGCGACGTCCTCGTCAGCCCCCCGCCGACCACCTCGAACCGCCGCGCCGAGGCTGCCTGCTGACCTACCCTCACTGGCTGCAGCCCGGGTTCCCCTGAGTCGGCTGAGAGCGCCAGGGCAGGTCCGCAACCGCCACCGACGCACCCCGGATGCTCGACGCCGCCGAAAGGCTTGACCGTGGCCCGGCCGAGGCCGCTACAGTCCATAAAACTTGCACTGCTAGTTTTATGGGAGGGGTCATGAACCTTGCACTGTCGGAAGAACATGAGGCGGTCCGCGCCCTCGCGGCGGAGTTCGTGGACTAGGAGATCGCCCCGCACGCCACCGCGTGGGATCGCGCCGAACAGGTCGATCCAGCCATCGTCAAAAAGCTGGGGGCTCTCGGCTTTCTCTGGCTGACCATTCCCGAGGAGTACGGGGGTGCCGAAGGCGACCACCTCGCCTACGCGCTGGTCCTGGAGGAGCTGAGCCGAGGTGACTCCGCCATGCGCGGGCTGGTGTCCGTGTCGCTCGGCCTGGTCGCCAAGTCCGTTCTGCACTGGGGGACGCCGGACCAGAAGGCGCACTGGCTCCCCCGTCTGGCCTCGGGCGACGCGCTCGGTTGCTTCGCCCTGACCGAGCCCGGTACCGGGTCGGACGCGGGCAACCTGACCACCCGGGCTGTGCGGGACGGCGATCACTGCGTGATCGCCGGCGGCAAGATGTTCATCACCAACGGCACCTGGGCCAAGGTCGCCCTGGTCTTCGCGCGCACGGGCGAGCCGGGTCACCGTGGTGTCAGCGCCTTCCTCGTGCCCACCGACACCAAAGGGCTGATCCGTACGGCGGTCCACGGCAAGCTAGGGCTGCGCGGCCAACCGACGGCGGAACTGGTCCTCGACGGCGTCCGCGTCCCGGCATCCACGATGCTCGGCCCGGAGGGCAAGGGGTTCAACGTGGCGATGTCCACGCTCGCCAAGGGCCGTATGTCGGTGGCGGCGGGCTGTGTCGGCATCGTCCAGGCCTCGCTGGACGCGGCGGTGACCTACGCCGGTCAGCGCGAGCAGTTCGGTACTCCGATCGCCTCGCACCAGCTGGTCCAGGAGATGCTCGCCGACATCAAGGTCGAACTGGACGCCGCGCGGCTGCTGGTATGGCGGGTCGCCGACCTGATCGACCGCGGCGAGCCGTTCCAGACCGAGTCATCCGTGGCCAAGCTGTACGCGTCCGAGGCCGCCGTCAAGGCCGCGAACACCGCACTCCAGGTCTTCGGCGGCTACGGCTTCATCGACGAGTACCCGGTCGGCAAGTACGTCCGTGACGCCCGGGTGATGACGCTCTACGAAGGCACCAGCCAGATCAAAAAGCTCCTCATAGGCCGCGCTCTGACCGGCGTCAACGCCTTCTGATCCCCCCGCTCGCCAGCCCTTGGAGCTATGACCATGCGCCCCGTGCACTTCGCCGCAGCCCGACGCACCCCCATCGGCCGTCTCCGTGGCGCCCTCTCCGCTGTCCGGCCCGATGACCTCACCGCCACCGCACTCCGCGCCGTCCTGGACTCGGTGCCCGCCCTCGACCCGGCCCAGATCGACGACGTCTACTGGGGCGCTGCGAACCAGTCGGGTGAGGACAACCGGAACGTCGCCAGGATGGCCGTCCTGCTGGCCGGGCTGCCGGACTCCGTCCCCGGCGCCACCCTGAACCGGCTGTGCGCCTCCGGTCTCGAGGCCGTGACCACGGCCGCCCGGACCATCGGGTGCGGCGAGGCCGACGTCGTACTCGCCGGCGGGTCGGAGTCGATGAGCCGCGCGCCCTTCGTGCTGCCCCGGCCGGACCAGGCACTCCCCCATCACCAAGAGATCCACGACACCAAGCTCGGCTGGCGCATGACCCACCCGCGCATGAAAAAACTGCACCACGTCCTGTCCATGGGCGAGACCGCCGAAGAGGTCGCCGCCCGGTACGGCGTCAGCCGCGCGGACCAGGACGTGTTCGCGCTACGCAGCCACCGGCTCGCCGCCGCGGCCCGCACGGACGGCCTGTTCGACGCCGAGACCGTCCCCGTGATCCGCCCCGACGGAACGGTCGTCGCGCACGACGAGTCGATCCGGGCCGACACCACGGCGGAGAAGCTCGCCCACCTCAAGCCCGTCTTCCGTCCCGACGGCACTGTCACCGCCGGCAACGCCTCACCGATGAACGACGGCGCGGCCGCGCTGCTGTTGGTGAGCGAGCCGATGCTGCGGGAGCTGGACCTGGAACCACTGGGCCGGTACGTGGCCGGTGCCAGTACCGGTGTCCACCCGGACGTCATGGGCATCGGTCCGGTGCCCGCCGTACGCCGGGTGCTTAGCCGTACCGGGCGCGCCCTGGCGGACATCGACACGGCGGAGTTCAACGAGGCGTTCGCCGCACAGGCGCTCGCCTGCGTCCGGGAGCTGGGTGTCGACCCCGAGCTGGTCAACCCCCAGGGCGGGGCCATCGCCCTCGGTCACCCGCTGGGCGGCTCCGGCGCCCGCATTCTCACCACCCTGCTGCACCGCATGCGCCGCACCGGCGCGGAGCACGGCCTCGCAACGATGTGCGTCGGCGTGGGCCAGGGCACCGCTGTGCTCGTCGACCGGGACTGACCGACCTCCACCCGCCCTCATCTCTTCCCTCACCTGGAGCACTGCACATGAACCGCTTTACCGACAAGGTCGCCGTGGTCACCGGGGCCGCCCAGGGCATCGGCGCAGCCACCGCGCACCGTCTCGCCGAGGAGGGCGCGACCGTCGCCGTCCTTGACCTCGACGCGGACCGGGCACTCGCCACCGCGCAGGAGATCACCGCCAAAGGCGGGAGCGCCCGCGCGTACGGCTGCGACGTCGCCGACCAGGACGACGTCGAGTCGGTGTTCACGAAGGCCGCGGCCGATTTCGACACCGTCCACGTCCTGGTCAACAACGCGGGCATTACCCGCGACGGCCTGTTCTTCAAGATGCCGCGGAACGACTGGGACGCCGTCCTCGCGGTCAACCTCACCAGCGCCTTTACCTGCGCACAGGCGGCCCAGACGTACATGGTCGGACAGCGCTACGGCAAGATCGTCTCGCTGAGTTCCCGCTCCGCACTCGGCAACCGCGGCCAGGCCAACTACGCCGCCGCCAAGGCCGGCATCCAGGGGCTCACGGCGACGCTTGCGATCGAGCTTGGCCCATATGGCATCAACGTCAACGCCGTCGCGCCCGGTTACATCGCCACTGCTATGACCGCCGCGACCGCCGAGCGCGTCGGTTCCAGCGCCGAGGAGCACCAGCGCCTGGCCGCCGAACGCACTCCGCTGCGGCGCGTCGGCCGCCCCGAGGAGGTCGCCTCCGTGGTCGCCTTCCTCGCCTCGGAGGATGCCTCCTACGTCAGCGGCCAGACCCTCTACATCAACGGCGGCGCGCGCTGACCGCGGTCGGCGCGCGCTGACCGCGGTCGGCGCGCGCCGCGCGGCCATCCGGCGGAGGCCTTTCGACCAGGGCTCTACCGCGTGCGCGCCTGCGGTGGCGGCGTGGCGTGGGCCGTCACCGCAGAAGCCAGGGCCCCGGTTTAGAAGAGGTCGGTGGCGTAGCGGCCGGCGCGGGTGAGGTCATCGAGCCATGTGGGGCCGTGGGTGATCTGGCCTATGAGCGTCAGCGTCTCCTCGACGGCCGGTCCCATGCCGCCGGCGTCACCGCACACATAGAGGTGCGCGCCGCGGTCGACAAGGTCCACTATGTCGGCGCGGCGCTGCCAGAGCCGGTGCTGCACATAGCGGATGTCCCCGTCGGGCCGGTGGGAGTAGGCGCGGTGCACCCGGAGGCGTCCGGCCTTCTCGTGGGGCGCGAGTTCGTCGGCGTAGAGGTCGTCCCAGTCGGGGCGGCGGCAGCCGAAGAACAGGACGGTCTCGCCCAGGGGTTCGCCCGCCTCAGCGCGGGCCGTGCGGGCCTGGATGAAGGCGCGGAAGGGCGCGATGCCCGAGCCCGCGGCGATCATGACGACCGGGGTGGAGTTGTCCGCGGGGGGCCGGAAGGACTCGGTCGGGGAGGCCAGTATGACGTTGAGGCGCTCACCGGGCTGCACCCGCTGGAGGTGGCTGGAGGCGGCCCCGCGATAGGTGCCGCGACCGGAGCGCGCCGGCCCTTCGACGACGGAGACGGTGAGGGCGACATCGTCCTGGACTTCGCTCGCGGAGCTGATCGAGTACTGGCGCATCCGGGGTTCCGGCAACTGATGGAGAACCCAGGCCAGATCGATCTGGCAGGAGGGGAACAGTTCCAGCAGATCCAGCAGCGACAGGCGCTTGTCCAGTACCTCGGCGGTGTGGTCGGCGCCGGCGAGGCGTTCGAGTTCGGACCGCTCCGGCGGGCACTGGGTGGTTTCCGCGAGCCGGGCGACGACGCCGGAAGTGGCGGGCGACGAGAGGTCCACGTAGCGGGTGAGGAGGTCGTCCACCCGCAGGGGGACGCCGATGGGTAGGCGTCCGGCGGGTGCCTCGGTGTCCACTTGGACGAGTCGTTCCGACGCTACGCGGAGCCGGACGAGCATGCGGGTGACCAGGCTGGGGTGGTTCTGCGGCAGTACCGACAGATAGTCGCCGGTGCGGTAGGTCATGCCTTCCGGCAGGCGTATCTCAAGGTGGCGCTTGGATCCCTTCGGGCCTCGCACCAGCTCGCGGTTTTCCAGGACGACTGCGGTCGCCGTAGCATCCGGGGCCACCGCCGCCGACGCAGTCTCGGTGACGCGATAGCGGGGGCCGGTGGGCCGGGCGGTCGGCAGACCGTAGCGTTCGGTCAACTGGTCCCACAGAGGCTGGTACCAGCGTTCGAAGTCGCCAAAGAAGTCGGTTCGGGCGTCGATCTCACCGCGCTCGCGGAGACGGGAAGCGCCGGCCTCGGCCAGGGCTTCGTCGATGACGGTGGGGACGCGCTGGTAGGTCGCGGCCCAGTCCCGGCTGCCGCAGCCCAGGACAAGGTAGTCCACGCCGGTCAGCACGGGGGCGGACCGGGTGAGCCAGTCGACGAAGCGTCCGGCATTGTCCGGCGGGGTGCCGTTGTAAGAAGAGGTGACGATGAGGACGGGGCCGTCGGTGGGCAGGTACCCGGCGTAGGCGTCCAGCGGGGCGACGGTGGTGGCCCACCCGGCGGCCTTGCCGTCGCCCGCGACGGTATGCGCCAGGCTCTCGCTGCTGCCGCCGTTGGAGCCGTAGAGCACCAGCATCGGCTTGCCATGCTTCACCTGGGGCAGCGGCCGCGACGACGCGGAGGCGGGGACCGCGGAGGCGGACGACGTGACGGGGCTGGCCGTGGGGTGGTGGCGCCGGGGGACGGCGTGGATGGCGAGGTCCTTCGGCTTGATGGTCAGCGTCTCGCCGATCTTCATCTGGTAGCCAGGGTCGGTCAGAGCGATGTCGAAGCGCTGCAGCATCATCGCGATCACCAGGGTGGCCTCCTGGAGCGCGAAGGGCCGTCCGATGCAGGCGCGGGCACCATGGCCGAAGGGCATCCAGGCGAACTCGGGGATCTGGTTCATCCGCTCCGGGGCGAACCGGTCGGGGTCGAAGTCGTTCGGGTTCTCCCATACGGCTGGGTCGCGGTGCAGGGTGGAGAGGATCACCAGAACGTGTTCGCCGGCCTTGATGCGATGGCCACCGAGTGTGGTGTCCTCGCTGGGCGCGAGCCCGAACGCGGGGGCGGTGGGATACAGCCGGAGTGTCTCGCGCAGCACCTGCCCGATGTAGCCGAGCCCTGGGAGGTCATCGAAGGTGGGGGTGCGGTCGCCGAGGAGTTCGTCGACGCTGCGGCGGGCGCGCGCCATGACCTCGGGGTGGGCGAGGAGCTGGTGGGTGGCGAAGGACAGGAGTCCGGAGGTCGTCTCGTGGCCAGCGATGAGGAAGGTGGCCAGCTGGTGACGGATGTTGTCCTCGGACAGCCGCTCACCGGTCAGGGGGTCGGCGGCGCCGAGCATGCGCCCCAGCAGGTCGTCGGGGTGGTTGGCATCGGGTGACGCGATGCGGGCGGCGACGATCTCCTCGGAGATGCGCTGCATGGTGGCGATGTCGTCGCGGTATTGACGGTTCTTGTTGAACAGAAAGGGCTGCACCGCGGGCAGCCGCTCGCCGCGTGCTCCGGCTTCGGTGAGCGCGCCGACCATGGCTTTCACGAAGTCGTGCGGCTGGTCGGAGTAGAAGGAGTTGAAGCGGACGTCGAAGGCGCACAGCGCGATCGTGTCCAGGGTGAGCCGGGTCATGTCCTCGGCCACGTCGATCGAGGCTTCGGGGCCGAACCGCGCCCAGCGGGTCATCATCTGCTCGGCGATATCGAGCATCTGCGGGAAGTAGTCCTTCATCGCTGCGGGCCCGAAGGCGGGCATCAGCAGGCGGTGCGCCTTGCCCCAGTTGGGTTCATCGTTGTATGCGGTGAACAGCCCGTCCCCGCCCAGGTCCCTGATTTGCTCCAGGGCGTCGTGCACGGCCTTGGACCACACGGGGCTGGAGCACATCTCGGCGACGAGGGCATGGTGTGAGGCGAAGATGTACCGCTTGCTGCCGAAGTTGAGGGCGAAGATGCCGCCGTACCGCTGGTGGTAGGCCTCCGCGAACTCGGGGGTCGTCTCGTGGGGTGCAGCCATGATCTCGACCATGTTGCCGACCACCGGCAGTGGCTTCGGCCCGGGCAGTGTTTCGCTCATGCTCGTTCCCTGCGTTTCCATTGTCGTTTCCTCAAGTGGGTCAGTGACCGGCTGGGCATTGTCGAACGGTGCTTGCGGAGTGCGGAGATCACGCCGCAGTGCCGTTCAGCGGGGCGAGGCCCGAGCCGCCGCGAGGGCAGCCATCCAGATGAGGGCGGCACGGCGTCGCTGCGCCGTGTCCTTGAGGGCGGCATGGATCAGGGAGGGCGTCGGCATCAGCGTCGCCGATGCCCGTCAGGGCAAGCGGTGTGAAGCACCTTCGCACTCCAGACGGACGCCGCCAGGACCCAGGCCGCGTGCAACACGGCTGAGCCACTGAGCAGCACACGCCGACGGCCGATCCGGTCGCCGAGCGAGCCCATGAGGAGCGGCAGTGCGGCCAAGAAGCCGCCATAGACGCCGATCGTCCACAGCAGCTGGAGGCTGATCGGTTCGAGGTCCTGGCTGAGCGGCGGGGCGGCCATCGATAGCACTGTCCGGTCGACGCTCACCAGGAGGGCGGGAGCGACCAGCGCGGCCAGCGCCCGCCACTGCCGTGCCCCGGCACGGCGCACCGGGTCCAAAGACATCGGGGCTCCCATCGCGCTCCTTTCGCTGCGCCGCCGGAGTCCACGCTACGTTGGCCAAACGACTTGGGCAAGTGACCAAGTCAGATGCACAAGGCAGGCGGCCAAGTGGTAAGGTCGCGCTTATGGCAGAGAGCAAGGGCGCAAAGGCTCCACGCAAGCAGGTGAGCGCCGAGGAGCGCCGCAGGCTGCTCGTAGCCGCGGCACTGCGCGTAATGAAGCGCGACGGCATCGCCGCAGCGAGCACGCGTGCGATCAGCGCCGAGGCGGACATGCCACACGGCGCGTTCCACTACTGCTTCCGCTCCAAGAAGGAGCTGTACGCGGCCCTGCTCGCCAGCGACATCGAGATCGACCTCACAGAGGCCTGGCCGGACATCCACCCGGAGATGAGCACCGAGGACAACATCCGCACCCTCCTGCACGCGTTCTGGTCCCAGATCGAAAACGACCCTGAGGGCCAGCTAGTCCTCTTCGACCTGGGCAGCCTGGCGCTCCGTGACCCCGAGCTGCAGGACCTGCCGCAGTGGGAGGAGCGCGCCGCGCTGGAGAAGGCCGCCGGATATCTGCGCAGGTTCGCGCAGGAGGCGGAACTGGAGTACTCGCAGCCCGAGGAGTGCCTCGCCGAACTGCTCCTGGCGTCACTCAACGGCATCACTTGGTCCTGGCTGTCCCACAAGGACAACGTGCGCGCACGCGAGGCCCTGGACCGTTTCGCCGGCCTCTTCGCCACCCTGACCAGCAAGCGGGCGAGCTCCACCCGGCGGTGACCCACGGCGCCGGACAGCCCGGGCCCCGAGGCTGTCGCCGTGGCGCTTAAGCCCGTACGACGCAGCGTCCGCGGCTCGTACCGCGGCACCTCGGCGCGTTTCGTAGCAGCCGGGATCAGCATCGCGCCTCATGCGGTGCGACACCCTTGTGAAATATTACGTTCGTTATATAAGGTGTGTCATACGACGTTCGTCGATGCCGATTGCCCAATTCCGGGAGAAGGAAGCCGAATGACCAACGCATCAGGCAGCGAAGACACTGGTCCGGCGCCGGCCGTGGTCGGCCAGGTGATCACCGGCGAGGCGTTCGTGGTGACCCGCGAGGACGTGGACCGCTTCGAAAGCGGTACCTGGGTCGACCGCGCCTATCCCGAGGGCGAGATCCCGGAGTTCCCCGAGACCCTCGTCGAGGGCTTCCACCTCCTCTCTCTCGTCGACTCCGTGCTCCAGTTCGCGCTCGGGGACGACCGCGGCGCGATGTGGGGACTCAACTACGGCCTGGACAAGGTCCGTTTCGTCTCCCCTGTGCACATCGGCGACCGGGTGCTGCCTACGTTCGAGACCCTCGCGGTCGAGCCCAAGGACGGCGGGTTCAAAGTGCTGCGGCGCTGCACCTTCACCGTCGAGGGCGCCGAGCGCCCGGCGATGGTCGCCGACTGGTGGGGCTACCAGCTGCCCCGTGGTGTCGTCGAGAAGTCCCGGCGCTCCTGAAACCACGTGGCCGTGGGGTGCGGGCGGAGCCGGTCCGGCCGCCCGCACCGCACGGCCATATTCCATACGAAACAGGGCACAGCGTGAAACCGCATCAGACTGCTTACGAACGCAACGCACCCGACCACCGCGTGGTCGAGCGCGCCCTCGGCGCTGCTCGGAGCGGGGTGTACTGGCTGGAAGAGGCGGGCGCGCAGACGCGGTACCCGGCACTCTCCGCCTCCACCAAGTCCGAGCTGACCGTCGTCGGCGGCGGCTACCTGGGACTGTGGACGGCGGTGAACGCCAAACGCCGCGATCCCGGCCGCCGGGTCGTCCTGTTGGAGGCCAGGACCATCGGCTGGGCGGCCTCGGGGCGCAACGGAGGCTTCTGCGAGTCCTCCATCACCCACGGCAGGGAGAACGGCCAGACGCGCTGGCCCGACGAGTACGACACCCTGCACAAGCTCGGCGCCGACAACCTCGACAGCTTCGAGCGGGACGTGAGCGACCTCGGGCTCGACTGCCACTGGCAGCGCACGGGCACCCTTTCGGTCGCCGTGGAGAAACACCAGGTCCCATGGCTGCAGAACGCCGCGCACCCGCTGGACCGTGAGGCGGTGCAGGCACAGATCAACAGTCCCCTGTTCCTCCAAGGTGCGTTCGACCCGGACTGCGCACTGGTCCACCCCGCGCGGCTGGCGCTGGAGCTCGCCCGCGTCGCCGTCACACTCGGCGTCGAGATCCACGAGCACTCGCCGGTCGTGGACATCAGGCACGACAAGGCGTCGAACACGGTCGAGGTGCGGACCGAACTGGCGACCATGCGCTCGGACCAGGTGGTCCTGGCAACCAACGTGTTCCGTTCCCTGCTGCGCCGCAACCGCCTGATGACGGTCCCGGTCTACGACTACGTCCTGCTGACCGAGCCCCTGAGCCAGGAACAACTGGCCTCCATCGGCTGGAGCGGCCGCCAGGGCCTGACGGACCTGGCGAACCAGTTCCACTACTCGCGCCTGACGCACGACAACCGCATCCTGTACGGCGGGTACGACGCCGTCTACCACGCGGGCGGGAAGATCAAGGAGGAGTACGAGGAGCGCCCCCAGAGCTTCCAGCGGCTTGCTTCGCATTTCTTCGCCACCTTCCCACAGTTGGAGGACGTCCGCTTCAGCCACCGCTGGGCCGGCGTAATCGACACGTGCACCCAGTTCACGGCGTTCTACGGCCTGTCGCACCAGGGGCGCGTTGCGCATGCCGCGGGATTCACCGGCCTGGGCGTGGGAGCGACGCGCTTCGCCGCCGATGTGCTGCTTGACCTCCTCTCGGGTGAGAAGACGCCCCTGACGGAACTGGAGATGGTGCGCAAGCGGCCTCTTCCGTTCCCGCCGGAGCCGATCACCACCATCGGTGTCAACCTCACCCGCTGGGCGCTCGACCGTGCCGACCACCGGGAGGGACGCCGGAACCTGTTCCTGCGGACGCTCGATGCGGCCGGTCTGGGCTTCGACACCTGAGCCGCGCCCTGCCACCGCGCCGGCCCGGCTTGAGGCCTGGGCGGGCGCGGTGGCAGGTTCCGGAGCATGGCAGTGGCGGGGGGGGGCCGGCCCCCCCGGGGGGGGGGGCCCCCCCGCCGCTGTCAGGTCCTCAGTCGGTCCGCCGGCCCAAGCGGTCCCAGGCGGCGTCGGTCGTGTGCCGTCCGCCCACCATCAGTTCCTTCTTGGGGATGCGCTGCGTCGGGGTCCGCGGGAACGGCTCGACCCGCTGCTCGACGTAACGCGGCACCTTCTGGCGCGTCAGCCGTTCCGCGCAGAACGCGACGAGACCGGCCGGATCGAATTCCGCGCCGGGCACCAGCTCGACGTACGCCTTGATCTCCTCGCCCATGACCTGGTCCTCAACCGGGACCACGGCGGCGTCCAGCACCGAGGGATGTCTGCGGAGGACCCCCTCGACCTCGGTCGGGGCGATGTTGATGCCGCTGCGGCGGATAAGTTCCTTGCGGCGCCCCTCGAAGTAGAAGACCCCACGGGCGTCACGGTGCATGAAGTCACCTGTGCGCAGCCAGCCGTCGTGCAGGACCTCGGCCGTGGCCGATGGGTTGCCGAGGTAACCCTCGAACACGATCTCCCCCGACAGCTCCAGCTCGCCCGACCCGGGGCCCTCAACGACCTGACCGTCTAGATCGATGAGGCGTGCCTCGATGTCGGGGAGGGGGATGCCGAGCGCCCCGGTGCCCACGAACTCGGCGGCGACGTGCGCGGGCATGCTGATGGCGGGACCGGACTCAGAGGACCCGTAGGTCTCGCTCCAGGGGAAGCCGAAGCGGCGTTCCAGTTCGGCATGGTGGTCGCGTGGGATGGCCAGCGCGGTGGCGTGCCGGATCTTGTGGTCGCGGTCGGCCGGGCCTTCGGGCCGGCCCAGCAGGAGGTTGGGCACGGAGCCGATGGTGAGGATTTCGGTGGCGCCGGACGCGCGGGCCACATCCCAGAAGCGGGAAGCACTGAACTTCCGCATCAGGACGAGGGAGTCGCCTGAGCACATGGCGGCGAACAGGTACGTCAGCGGGTCTCCGTAGTGGAGCTGGAGCGGCATCAGCATCCGCATCGGTTCCTTGGTGAGTGCCGCGCGGCGCAGATGAACATCCATGTAGCGGAGCGTCTCAACGTGCCGGCCGGCCAGGGCCTTGGGCAGACCCGTGGTGCCCGAGGTGTAGCCGATGTCGACCATGTCATCGAGGGAGGCTTCGACGTCGGCGAGCCGCAGCGGCCTGACGTCGGCGAGCAGGTGCTCGAAGCCGGAAGGTTCCGGGTCCCGCACCTCGATGACTGTCCGCAATGATGAGACGGTATCGACCAGTCCGCGCAGGACGGCATCGGACCGGTCCTCGGTGACGGCCAGCACGCAGCCGGCGTTCTCTACGGCGTACCGGGCGTCGTCGGGTCCGATCTCAGGCGAGATGGAAACGACGACACCACGGTTGGCCAGCACGGCGAGGAAAGCGATGACGTACTCGGCGCGGTTGCCCAGGGCGATCACGACCCGGTCACCCGGGGTGAGCAGCGTCGACAGATGGCCCGCCAGGCGCTCGGCGTGCTCGCGCAGTTCATGGGCGGTGAAGGCGGCTCCATCGTCAAACAGCAGCACCTGCTGGTCGCCGAACCGGTCAATGCCGCGGCTCAGGACCTGCAGCAGCGGTTCTCGGGGGCAGCCCTCCCATGTGCCCGGGAAGTCATCGGGCCAGGTCACGGGTGCCGCAGCGGGGGTGACATCGGTTTCCCGCAGCCGTGTGACGGGGGCGACGGGGTCAGTGTCAGACATGGTGTACCTCCAGTGCACAGTGGGGGTGCGCTGCACAGTACATGACTTATTGCTTGTGTTACATAACGTCAGCAACACATACTCGGTGCGTCGCAACTCACACAGGAGATCACATGTCGGATGAACTGATCTGGAAGAGTGCCGCGGAACTGGGCGAGCTCTACCGCAGCCGCGAAGTGTCGCCGGTCGAGGTGGTCGAGGCCGTCATCGACCGGATGGAGCGCGTCCAGCCGGTCCTGAACATCATGGTCACCGAGACGGCCGAGCAGGCCCGCGCGGACGCCAAGGCGGCGGAGCGGCGGTTCGCCTCCGGCGACGATCTGCCGCCGCTCTATGGCGTGCCGGTGACGGTCAAGGACTTGGCCGAGACCGCCGGGGTGCGCACCACATACGGATGCACGGCGTTCGCCGAGTACGTTCCGGACTTCGACAACATCGGCTGGGCGCGGCTGAAGGCCCAGGGGGCGATCCTCCTGGGCAAGACCACCACGCCGGAGTTCGGTCTCCTGGGCGTGGCCCAGAGCAAGCTGACCGGTGCCACCAGCACCCCATGGCGTCCCGGTTACGACGCGGGCGGCTCCTCGGCCGGCGCCGCCGCCGCGGTGGTCGCGGGCGTCGGCCCGATCGCCTGGGGGTCTGATGGTGGCGGTTCGATCCGCGTGCCGTCCTCGCTCTGCGGCGCGGTAGGCATCAAGCCGTCCATCGGGCGGGTCCCTTACATCGACTGCGAAGACGGCGACTCCACGGACGGCCCGATCGCCCGTACGGTCCTGGACGCGGCCATCGTGCTGGAGGCGACCAACGGGCACGACCCGCGTGACCGCTTCTCCGTGCAGAAGGACACGCGTGACTACGTTGAGGCGGCCCGAGCCGCCGGTGACCTGACCGGGGTGCGGGTCGCCGCCGTCCACCACCTGGGGCAGAACATTCTCGACCCGGACGTGCGCCGGCTGTTCGACGCCGCACTTGACGACCTGCGCGCGGCGGGCGCGGTGGTCGAGGAAGTGGAAATCGATCTGCCCGACACCGAGGAGTACTTCGCCCACATCAACGGCCACTCCTACCGGCAGTACACCGAGGAGCTGGAGGGAATGGGCGTCGAGCTGTGGCCCATGATCAAGCAAGTCGCGGCCGCCGCCGACGAGGTCACCGCCCGCCAGGTCAACGACGCCAACCACGCAGGCAAGACCGCGATCTACAACGCCTTCCGCACGGCCATGGCCGGTGCCGACGTCATGGTCACCCCGACCACGCCGGTGCCCGCCTTCCCGCATGGCGGCGCGCGCGGCCCGTCCGCGGTTGTCGACGGGCACCGCGTCGAGGCCCTCGGCCACCTCTGCCACATGACAACGGAGCCGCCGAGCCACGCCGGCCTGCCGGCGATCAGCGTCCCGGGCGGGTTCACCCCGCAGGGCCTGCCGATCGGGCTCCAGTTCATTGGCCACCTGTGGGCGGACGCCGACCTCATCTCCGTGGCCGCCCGGTACCAGCGGGCGACCGACTGGCACCTGCGCCGCCCCGAGATCTAGATCGCGCCACCCTCTGACCCGAGAATTCAGAGGCGAGCACAGGAATGGGTCGGACCAGCACAGCTGGTCCGACCCATTCGTCTTAACCGAAGCGAAACACGTCATGACCATTGCTGTTGTGTTGTTCCTGTTATATCTTCCGCGTTACACGAACGAGACGTGGGTCACATCAGGCGGTGCAGCACACGTCGTGCATGGAGGAGATGGCATGAAGCGAGTCCGCACATCGCGGTGGCTGACAATGGCCGCCGCAGCCCTCGCCGGCACAATGCTGGTCTCATGCAGTGGTAATGACGACAAAGATGCGCAGGTCGACGCCACGAAGCTGGTCTCGAAACTACCGGCGGGCAAAGGCACCGTCGGCACCGTCAAGTGGAACGTCTACGGCGAGCCCGACACGCTGGACCCGCGCAACGCCGTGAACTACGGCAACGGACAGATCGCACGCAACTTGTGCGAGGCCCTGTTCAAGACGGACGAGAAGTTCAACGTGACGGGGAACCTCGCCTCGTCCTACAAGCAGGTGTCGCCGACGGAGCTGAAGCTCACCATCCGGGACGGCGTGAAGTTCTGGGACGGCAAGACACTCACCGCCCAGGACGTCGCATACAGCTTGAAGCGTTCGGCCGCCGAGGACTCTGTTGTCAGCTTCGGGTTCCTGTTCGTCAAGGACATCAAGGTGACCGGCCCTATGGAGGTCACCCTGACCTTCTCCCGGCCCGACGCCAACTTCACCAGCAGTCTGGCCTCGCTCGCCGGTGTCGTCATCGAGAAGGAGTGGGCTGAGAAGACCGGCGACAAGGTCGGGACACCCACCGGCGGCCTCATGTGTACCGGCCCCTACAAGTTCGGTTCCTGGCGCTCCGGCAGCGGCATCACTATCGAGCGCAACGACGCCTACTGGAACACCGCCCTGAAGCCTCAGGTCAAGCGGGTCGACTTCTCGTTCATCTCCGACGACACCGCCCTGGCGCAGGCGCTCGACGCTGGTGAGATCGACGGCTCCTACGAGCTGCCGCCATCGACGATCGCCAAGCTCAGCAAGTCCAAGTCAGGCCGGGTGATCTTCGGGCCCTCGACCCAGAGCACGGCCCTGTCGGTCGCCAACCCGGGCACCCAATTGGAGGACCCGAACCTTCGTGAGGCGTTCCAGCGGTCTCTGGACCGCGAGTCCATCGCCAAGGTGATCTTCAGCGGCGCCGCGACCCCGAACTACACGGAGCTCACGCCGGCCACCTGGCCGAACGCCGAGCGCGAGCTGTACCAGCCCGCGTACGACAAGTGGGTCAAGACCCGGTCCTACGATCAGGCGGCGGCCAAGAAGCTGGTGGAGAAGTCGAAGTACGACGGTAGCCCACTGGTGCTGGCCGTCATGGCCGGCGACCAGACCGCCTCGCGCGTCGCCCAGTTGGTGCAGCAGCAAGCCAAGGCCGTCGGGATCACGATCAAGATCCAGTCCATGCAGGCACTCGTGTACGACCAGGCCAGTTACGACGCCAGCAAGCGCAAGGGCATCGACCTGTTGTACTCCTCCAACTTCAACTCCCGCCAGGAGCCCCTGGAGCCACTGGGCTACGACCTGCTCCCGGACCAGCCGTACAACTACACCAACTACGACAACCCGAAGGTGACCAAGCTCCTCACCGGCGCCCGGTCCTCCTTCGACCCGAAGAAGCGCGCGGAGATGATCCTGGAGGCACAGGCGATCTTCGAGCCCGAGACCGGCGTGATCAGCCTGGTGTCGAACAATACCGCCACCTTCCTCAGCAACCGCCTGACCGGTGCGATCACGTCGTTCGCCTACTGGTCGATGCCGCAGATGGGTTACCTCGGTGCTGCGAAGTAATCTCGCGCGACGGATCACCACGACGGTCGCCGGCGCCGTCGCGACCGTCCTCGTCGCATCGTTCGTGATCTTCGCTGGGCTGACCACCGCGCCGGGAGACCCGGTCGCCCAGATCCTAGGCGCCAAGGCCACCGACGAGGCCCGCGCAAGCATGCGCGTGAAGCTCGGTCTGGACGACCCGCTCCTGGAGCGATACTGGCACTGGCTGGCCGGCGCCCTCAAGGGGGACCTCGGCACCTCGCTCACCACCCGCCAGGACGTCTCCAGCCTGATCGAACCCCGGCTGCTGACCACGTTCCTCTTGGTCGTGATGGCCTCCGTGCTCATCGTCACCGTCGGTATCTCGCTCGGCGTCCTCGGCGGCGTGAGCGAGCGCGGCCGCAGTGTCGTGACGACCCTGACCGGTCTGGGCATCGCCGTGCCGGGCTTCGTCGCGGCGAACATCCTGATCGGGGTGTTCGCCGTGAAGCTGGGGTGGTTCCCCACCTTCGGCAGCGGAGACGGGCTGGGCGACAGCATCTGGCATCTCACCCTCCCCTCTATCGCCCTCTCGATCGGCTACGGCGCCTACGTCACCCAGCTGACGTCGGCCGCCGTGGCCGAGGAGGCCGAGAAGGAGTACGTCACCACGGCCCACGGGCGCGGTGTCCCCTCACGAGTGATTTTGCGTCATCACACCCTGCGCAACGCCGCGCTGCCCGTCCTGACCGCGTCGGGGCTCTCCGTCGCGGGTCTGGTCGCGGGGACGGTGGTCGTGGAGCAGATCTTCGCCGTGGACGGCATCGGCGCTCTGCTGATCCGGAGCATCACCAGCAAGGACTATCCCGTGGTCACCGCCGTGAGCATGATCATCGTGATGGCATTCGTCGTCGCGACGACGGTGATCGACCTGGTCCAGGTCGCCCTGGACCCCCGTGAAAGGGCGAAGGCCGCATGACGATCACCTGGGAGGGGGCGGTTCAAGCCTCGCGCCGCAAGTTCGGGTCGCTAGGTCAGCCCGTGCTGATGGCCTCCGGTGTCCTGGCCGGACTGATCGCGGTGCTCGCCGTGATCGGCCCGTGGATCGCGCCGTACGACGCGGACGCGACCGACGTCCTGGCGGCGAGCCAGGGGCCGAGCGCCGAGCACCTGTTCGGCACGGACTCGCTGGGGCGAGACATTCTGTCGCGCGCGTTGACCGGCGCCCGGCTGAGTTTGACGGCTCCCGCGCTCATCGTGCTGATCAGCTCGGTACTCGGCACCGGCCTGGCCATCTTCAGCGCCTGGCACGGGGGTTGGGTCGATCGGATGGTGAACCGATTCCTCAATGTCATGTTCTCGGTGCCCGGCATCCTGGTCGCCGTCCTGGCTTCGGCTGTGTTCGGCGCCGGGTTCTGGGCCCCCGTCATCGCGCTGGGAATCGTGTACATGCCGTACATGGCCCGGGTCGTGCGGAGCGTGGCGCTCAAGGAGCGCCAGCGCGCCTATGTCGAGAGTCTTCAGCTGGCGGGCATGTCGTCCTGGCGGATCTGCGTCCGCCATCTGGCGCCGAACGTCCTGCCGATCGTGGTCGCCCAGGCCACCTACGGTCTGGGCGCCGCCTTGGCGGACTTCGCCGCCGTGTCATTCCTCGGCCTGGGCATCCAGCCTCCGGCATCGGAGTGGGGGGTCATGGTCTCCGACGGCAGGTCGGAACTGCTCAATGGGGAGTTCCAGCAGACCTTCGTCGCCGGCACGTTCATCGTGGTGACGGTGATCGTCTTCAATGTGCTGGGTGCCCAGCTGTCCACTCGATCAGGAGGGCGTCGATGAGCCCGCGCTCGTTGCTCACTGTAGAAGACCTGGACATCTCGGTAAAACATCGCGGCTCCCGGCGTCCGCTCGTCCGCGATGTGCACCTGTCGGTGGGCGCCGCAGAGTCGGTGGGCCTGGTCGGGGAGTCCGGCTCGGGCAAGTCGCTGACGATCAAGGCGGCCATGCGGCTGCTGCCCCGCAACGCCGCGGTCGGTGGCTCGATCTCGTTCGACGACCAGGACGTGAACAAGCTGGGCCGGCGGGACCTCGCCCGGTTTAGGTCGCGCGATGTCGCGCTCATCCACCAGGACCCGCGCGCGCACATCAACCCCAGTCGTACGATCGCTCAGTTCATCACCGAGGGTGTCGTGCACACGGGCCTGATGAGTGAGGAGTCCGCACTGGAACAGGCGTGCGCCCTGATGCGTGACGTCGGCATCACCGACGCGGAGAAGCGACTGAGGCAGTACCCGCACCAGCTCTCCGGTGGTCTGCTCCAGCGCGTCATGATCGTGGCCACCATGCTGCCGTCACCGCGCCTGATCTTCGCCGACGAGCCGACCACGGCGCTGGACGTGACTGTCCAGTCCGACGTGATGGCGATCCTCATGGAACAGATCCGGGATCACCACATGGCGATGCTCTTCGTGACGCACGACCTGGATCTGGCCGCCGCGGTCACGGACCGGCTCGCCGTGATGTACGCGGGCACCATCGTGGAGACGGGCGACTCGCAGGACATCTGCGCGCGCCCGCTGCACCCTTACACCGCCGCACTGCTCAGGTCCCGGCCCTCGACCACCGAGGTCCGGCGGCTGACCGCCATCCCCGGACGGCCGCTCGCGGCCTACGAGGTCACCAGCGGCTGCTCCTTCACATCCCGATGTCCGTTCGCGAACGACCAGTGCCGCAACGAAGTACCGCAGCGTCGGCTGATAGAAGGCAGGACTGTCACATGTCATCGGGCCGAGGAGATCGCGGAGCCGCTGCAGGAGCAGGTGTCGTGACGGTCACCGACACGCGGGAGCCGGCTCTCGAAGTCACGGGCCTGTGCAAGACGTTCCACAGCCGCACCGGCGGCGAGCGCGCGGCCTTGATCGACGTGTCCTTCTCCATCGAGCGGGGCTCGTGCCTCGCGGTGGTAGGGGAATCCGGTTCCGGCAAGACGACGGCGGCCCGGATTGTCGCCGGCCTGGAGAGCGCCACCGCGGGCGAGATTCGGCTTCCGGAGCAGCCGGTTAAGGGGAAGAGCCGAGGCGGTGTCCAGATGGTGTTCCAGGACCCCTATGGCTCGCTCGACCCGCGCCAGGCGATCGGCACGGGGCTGCATGAGTTGCTTCGTATTCACGGTCTGCGCCGCAGGTCCGAGAGGCGGGAGCGGGTCGCCGAGCTGCTGGAGTCGGTCGGCCTCGACGAGCGGCACGCCGCGCAGTACCCGGAATCGCTCTCCGGCGGGCAGCGCCAGCGCGTGGCCATCGCCCGCGCGCTGGCGCTTGACCCGTCCCTGCTGATTCTCGACGAGGCGGTGTCAGCGCTCGACGTCAGCGTCCAGGCGCAGGTCCTCAACCTGCTCGCCGACATCCGCGAGACCACCGACATCAGCTACCTGTTCGTCTCCCACGACCTCGGTGTCGTCCGGCAGGTGAGCGAGACCTGCGTCGTCCTCGAACACGGACGCGTCGTCGAGGCCGGCCACACTGCGGACGTGCTGGACGCGCCGAAGCAGCCCTACACCCAGGCGCTCGTCGACGCGGTCCCGCGTCCCGGCTGGCGCCCGAAGCGCAGAACGGCCTGACGCCGCCGGACCAGACAGGACACCCGGTCCCCCAGCGCCAGCAGCCGGGGGACCAGGTGTCCGGCACCGGCTGTCCAGCTATTGTTTGCTTTGTTACATAACCATGGAGATATCACCGTGAGTACTTCCCTCACTGCCGAACTCACCCCACTGCACACGTCGTTGCGCGGCAAGTCGATGCCTGACGCACTCGACAAGGCCGCCGCCACCTGGCCAGACACCCTCGCGTTCCACGAGATCGAGGGCCTGCAGAGGTCCCTGACCTGGGCCGAGTTCCGGGCCGCCGTGACAGGCCTGCGCTCCGGCCTGGAGGCCGCAGGTGTGTCACCGGGCGACAAGGTGGGCGTCCTCATCACCAATCGCATCGAGTTTCCCGTCACCTGGTTCGCCGTGGTGGAGGCCGGCGCCGCGATCGTGCCGCTCAACCCGAAGTACACGACCAAGGAGATCGACTTCGTCCTCGGCGACGCGGACGCCGCCTGGCTCGTCGGCGAGGGCGCGCTGGTCGAGCCCCACGTGACGGACGGCAAGGTCGGACCGGTCGACATGGCCAGGATGGTCCTCGTCGACGGCGAGAACCTGTCCGCCCTGAGCTACGCGAAGCTCCTGCACACGCCGCCCACAAACCGTCGTACGGACATCGGCTCTCTGGAGGTCACCAATATCCAGTTCACGTCCGGCACCACGGGGCTGCCCAAAGGATGCCTGCTCACCCACGAATACTGGATGGAGCTGGGCCTCTTCGGATCGCTACTGGACGTCTCCTCGCGACGGCTCCTCGCGGACCACCCCTTCTACTACATGCAGAATCAGGCGTACTTGATGCTCGCCATCTTCAAGGGCGGCACGCTGTACATCACGCCTGGCCTGAGCCGCCGAAAGTTCATGAACTGGCTTCACGACCACCAGATCGACTTCGCCTGGATCGACGAGGACCTGCTGGAGTTCCCCACGGACCCGCGGGACACCGAGCTGGCCCTAACCAGGGCGCCAGTGGCGGGTTTGCCGGGCTGGGCCTACAAGCCCCTGCTCCAGCGCTTCGGCATCCGCGGCCGGGAGTGCTATGCCAGCACTGAGGTCGGCAACGGAACAGCCGTGCCCTACGACCGCGACGACCTGGCCGGCAACGGGTCCATGGGATTCTGCTTCCCCAACCGTGAGTCGAAAGTGGTCGACGAGCACTTCGCCGAGGTGCCGTACGGCACCGCCGGCGAACTCTGCATGCGCGGCCCGGGCATGATGCTCGGCTACCACAACCGCCCCGAGGCCAACGCCGAGCTGTTCCTGGAAGGGGGCTGGTTCCGCACCGGGGACATCGTGGTCAAGGAGGCCGACGGCCAGCACTTTTACAAGGGCCGCGTCCGGGACATGATCCGCCGCAGCGGCGAGAACATCTCCGCGGCCGAGGTCGAAGCCCAGATCGCGACGCTCGACGGGGTGTGGGACGTGGCCGTCGTGCCTGTGCCCGACCCCGCACGGGACGAGGAGGTCAAGGTCATCGTCGTACGCGAGCCCGGTTCACGGCTATCGGCGGAGGACGTCGTCGCGTGGGCGCGGGAGGGCCTCGCCGCGTTCAAGGTGCCGCGCTACGTGGAGTTCCGTGACGCGCTCCCCTACACACCGAGCGGGAAGGTACACAAGGCCGCGCTGAAGGAGGAGGCCGAGCCTCTGCACGACGGCGTCGTCGACACCAAGGCCTGACCGAGAAGCGGGGTAGGAGCACGCCGCATGCGGGGCCGTGCTCCCACCGCCATCAGCCCCTTCGTCAGCAAGGCCCGACCCGGCATATGGCGACAGCAGTCGACACCTTCCCCGTACAATGTTTGCGTTGTTGTATAACGGGTCGCCACAGGAGGCGCGGTGCCCATCTTCGTCGATCACAAGGAGCGTCGTGAGCAGATCATCACGGCGGCCACGCAGACACTGAGCGAGCTGGGCTTCGCCAAGTTCACCCTGCGCGCCGTGGGCAAGCGCCTGGGCGGCTCCGTCACCCTGGTCACGCACTATTTCCCGAACCGTGACGCGCTGCTCGACGCACTGCTCGAGCGCACTTTGTCGGAGGCCCGCGCCAAGCAGGACGAACTCATGGCGATCTCCGACCCCCATGCGAGGCTGCGCGCCACGATCGAGTATTTCCTGCCGCTCGACGAAGAGACGATGACGATCGAGCGGGCACGGGTCGCGCTCGCCAGCCATCGCGAGGTCGAACCCGCCGTCGCAGAACACATGGAGCAGATCGATCCGGGAATGCGAGCCCTGGTCCGGGTCGCCCTCGCGGAGTTCATCCCCAGCGACGAACTGGAGGAGACCGTCGATTTGATCCGCTTGTGGACCGCGGGTGTAGTGCTCACCGCCATTGAGCACCCGGACGTCTGGACCCGCGAGCGTCAACTGACCGCTATGGAGCGGTTCATGAAGCTGATGGACCTGCCGATGCTGGCGGCCTGAGACTCGACGACACCGGCTTCCGGGCCGGCACGGTCCCGACTACAGTCACTGACTGTCACTTGGGTACCCGGCTCCACGACTTCCCGCCGTGAGCGCAGCCTACGGCATGGGCCCTGACTTGTGCTCCGGGAGAACCGACTTGAAATTTCGGGAGGCCTCGGCCTGGCGGACACCGCCGACGACTGACCGACCGAGGGCCACCGCCTTGGTGCAGGGCCCTTCTGGTGGATCTGCGGGGCGTCGCGACGCCACACCCGTTCAGCTGACGCTGCCCAGGCGTCCGCCGCGGGTGAAGAGGCGCAGCAGCGACGGCCGCTCCCGGTCCGAGTGGAGGGTTTGCCGCACCAGCGTGGTGGCTCCGAGGTTCCAGAGGTCGCCGTCTGTTCCCCGGTGGACGGCATATAGCGGGAAGCAGGAGGCGCTGACCGCGAGCCGCAGCGCGTGGCCCTGCCGCAGGAGGTAGGCGGTGTCGCCCAGGTCTACCTCAGCTCTGATCTGCCCGGACCGGGTAGGCGCGACCGCGGCGCCCTCGACGATCAGACGGGCCCGCCCCGATGGGTAGACGTCGAGAAGGCGCGTGACGACATGTGTCCTGCTGGTCGGCGCTTCTACCTGGAGTTCGGCCGTGACGTGCCCGACGATCTCAACGGAGGTCTCCTGCGCTTGTGAGGTGAACGTGGCGACATCTTCGCGGTCGTACACGACGCTCTCGTCGGGCAGGTCGGCGCACTGCCTCCATTCGGACCTGACGAGCCAGGGAACCGGGTGCGTCGGATCGTGGATCCACGACACCGCGGCCGGCCCAGACACGGCCCCCCGCGCCAGCGAGCCTCCCTCCCGTGAGCCGATCGCCTGATCGAGGCGGCCGAGCTGGAGCAGAACTTCCGCGGTGTCGCCGGGCGCCCATCGGTCGGCCACCCGCCAAACGGAGTTGGCCACCTCTTGATATCCTCGCCGCCCTTAAGACCGTGTCCTACATGGTCAGTTGGTCGTTCGACTGGTTATGGGGAGTGGGCGGTGGGGATGGATCGTGCCGGATGGCCTGTGGGAGATCGCCA
>NZ_JBIRHK010000037.1:0-17157 GCF_044328485.1 Streptomyces sp. NPDC017936
GGCTTGGCGATGTCACCGGACTGCACCTCGTCGACCGTCTTGCGGCCCTCGACGGGGCCGAGGTCGAACAGGTACGGCGGGTTCGCCGTGGCCTCGGCGAACGCGGCCGCGGCCGGTTCCAGTACCGGCTGGACCGGCTCGAAGGCGTGGGACATACGGACTCCTCGAAATTCGCGTGCGCGCCGGTGTTCCCGGCGGGGCGGCCCTCACCGGGCGCGGAGATCCGCCGGGCCGTCCACGGTCACGCTAGAACCGTGAGGACAGCGGCCGTTGCACACCTGCGCACCGACTCTGACCTCACCGTGCACGGTGGGACGCGCGGTGCGCCGGCGGACAGCTTCCCGTGCGTCGGCCAGGAACCGGCCCGGGACGGTCCCGCACAGCGTGACCGGCGAACCGGCCGCGGCACGGTCCCCCCGTGCGCCTCGCGCCGGCGTCCCGTCCGGACCCGGCCGCGGCCCACCGCGCATCCCGTGCCGTACGCCCCGCAGGAGGAGGCCCGCGGACGGCACGGCCCGGGACGAGCCGCACACCGGTCTCAGGCGTCGACGAGCCGTGCGGACGACCGGGCCCGCGGCGTCGGGTCCTGGGCGCCGCGCCATTCCCGGGGGGCCATCCCGTAGGCGGCCCGGAACACCCGGCTGAAATGCGCGGCGCTGGTGAAACCCCATCGGTGCGCCACCGCGGCGATCGTGGCGTTCACGTGGAGCGCCAGGTCGCGTCGGCACTCCTCCAGGCGGCGGCGCTGGATCCACCGGCCGACCGTGGCGTCCTCGCTCTCGAACAGCTTGTGCAGATAGCGCAGCGATATGTGATGCGCTCGGGCGATGGCCTGCGGGGTCAGGTCCCCGTCCGCGAGGTGACGGTCGATGAACGCCTGGATCCGCAGCAGCAGTGCCCGGTTGCCCCCGGGCGTGTCCCCGGCCGGCCGCCCGAGGACCTCGTCGGCCATCACACCGAGCAGGTCCACGACATTGCGGGCCATCAGTTCACCGGTACGGGGCGGGTAGTTCCCGGCGCCGTCCACGAGCCCGGCCAGAAAGGGTGAGAGCAGGGCGCCGAGGGGTGTGCCGGGGCCGAGCGGACGAGCGGTGACACGCGTCATGTCGGACTCGCTCAGACCCAGGACGTCTCTCGGCAGGACGAGGGACTTGGTCCTGAAGGACTCGGGAAAAGTCAGCCGGAGGGGGCGCGCCATGTCGTAGACGAAGAGGTCGCCGGGGCCCAGGAGCGCTTCACGGCCGTCCTGTTCCAGGCGGGCGCCTCCTTTGTCCAGCAGTTTGACGACGACGTACTCGTCCTGGTCGTCCTGGCTGACGAGCCGGCGCGTGCGCAGGGCGGACAGGCGGTCGCCGTCCACGGTGACGGCCTGCAGCCGGCCGAGCGGCGTCGTACGGATCGTGCCGGAGCACACCTCGTCGGGGACGGTCGTGCTCACGGCTCCGAACGTCTCGGACAGGGCTCCGCGCCAGTACGCCCGCCTGTGGTGCGCGGGCAGTGCATCGGTGGTGTGGAAGCTGCCGGGGACGCTTCCGTCCCGGACGTACGGCGCCATGTGCTCCGCCCTTCGACTGGTGTGTGCCTTCCGCAGCACCCTGCCGGCCGGCCCGGGGACGGCACATCGCGTGAACCCGCTGGATCAGGGGCGGTTCAGTCGCCGGTCGCGATCCGCTGCGCGTGCCTGAGGGCTTCCTCCGGTGACTGCTCCCCCGCCAGCGCCGACTGGATGGCGGTGTATATCCCGGTCGCCGTCCTGGGCCACCTGACGCCGAGTTCGCCGGTACGAACGCGCGCCGTTTCCACGCTCTCGGCGAAGACGGCCATCACCGGGTCCCGCTCGGCGTACCGGGCGGCGACCGCGGGACGGGAGGGCACGGTGAAGTGCTGCTCGGCCAGGGTGAGCATGTTCGAGGAGTCGGTCAGGCAGGCGAGGACCCGGGCGGCCTTCTCCTGCCGGGCCCCGGAAGCACTCCGCGGGAGCGTCCACACCTCGCCGCCGAGGGGCGTGACCGGTCTCTGTCCCGCCCGGGGAACGGGCACGGGGGCCACCCCCCACCGCAGGTCCTCGTCCTCGTTCAGGGCGGGGATCCGCCAGGGGCCGTTGATCATCATGGCCGTCCTGCCGGCGGCGAACTGATCGTGGACGTCGGCCTGGGTCCAGTTCAGCACCGACTTCGACATGGATCCGTTCTTCACCAGGTCGACCCAGAGCCGGAGTGCCTGTGCGGCCTGCGGGGTGTCCAACTGCTTCTCGTGCCCGCCGTTGGACCACAGGAAGGGCAGGAACTGCCAGCTGCTCTCGAACGTGGCGCTCCCGTCGACCGCCATGCCGTAGCGTCCGGGACCGGTCAACCGGGCCGCCGCGTCCTTCAGTTCGGCCCAGGTCCTGGGTACGGCGACGCCGGCCTCGGCGAGCATGTCCTTGTTGTAGAAGAGGGCGACCGTGCTGACGTAGGGGGCCAGCCCGTACACCTCGCCCCGGTACGTGCCCGCCGACAGGATGCCCTCGGCGAAGCCGTCGGTGTCGATGCCGTACCGGTCCAGCGGAGTCAGCGCACCGGTCTGCGCGATCTGCTGCAGGTCGGCGTTGTCCAGCATCAGCAGGTCGGGAAGGGTCCGCGACGACGACTGCCGCAGGACCCTGGGGACGAGCGACGCCGGCGGAACGCTGGTGTGCTCGATCCTGACGCCGGCGGTCCTGCCGCACGCGGCGAGCATCTCGCCCCACTGGGCGTGCTCGGATCCGTCGGTGTAGTAGTCGAGCACCGTGAGGGAGGTGACGTCGCCGGCCCCGGCCCCGGTTCCGCCGGCACACCCGGTCAGGGCCAGTAGCAGCGCCACGCTTCTGGTCAGGTGGGCGGCGACGCGCCGCGCCGGCCGCCGGGCCGGTGGGATCATGCTGGTGCCTTTGCCGAGTGACGGTCCGCGGCCGGGGTCGGCGTCGCGAGGAACGGCGGACTCCGGGAGGCCGCGGAGTGGCCCGGACCGGCGGCCTCCGCCCGAACGCATCCTAGACGCCCCCGGCCGGCCCCTGGCGTGGGGTCGTCGGAGGGATCCACCTGCCCGAAGCGCCGCCGCGGGCGGTCGTCGCCACCGGGGTCACCGTCCCCGGCCGGCGGCTTCCCGGATCATCGCCGCCACGGCGTCGGGCTGCGACAGCACCACGGCGTGGGAGCCGTCCAGCACGTGCTCGGTCGCCGCCATGCGCTGCGCCATGAAGCGCTGAGCGGTGGGACTGAGGATCCGGTCGGCCGTCGCGATGGCGTACCACGACGGCTTCGAGGCCCATGCCGGCGGGCCCGACCTGCCGGTCAGGGCGCTGCAGGCGATCGGGCGCTGGGTCACCGCCAGCACCTCTGCGACACGGGGCGACAGGTCGGCGGCGTACACCTGCGGGAATCGTTCCCTTCGGATGTACAGCTCCCTGTCCGGGCCGCCGGGAACACGAGCGGGGAGAGCGGCGGTGAAGGTCGCGTCGGCCACCGCAGTCGGGGCGAAGCGGTTCACGACGTCCAGGACGCACTCACCCGCGTCGAGGCCCAACGCCGCGACGTAGCACAGCGCCACGACGTTGTCGGCGTCGGCGGCGGCCTGCGTGATGACCGAACCGCCGTAGTCGTGGCCGACCAGCACGACGGGGACGTCGAGGTCGCGCACCGCCCTCCTGACGCAGTCGGCGTCCTGCGCCAGGCCCCGCAGCGGGTTCGCCGGTGCGCGCGCGGTCAGTCCGGCGGCGTGAAGGCGACCGATGACCCCCGCCCACGACGAGGCGTCCGCGAACGCACCGTGCACGAGCACGACGGCCGGCGGTACGGGGCTGGATCCGTGCATGCCGGTGACCTCCGACCGGTGGGGGACGTCCCAGCCAAGCGTGTCCGGGTGCGGCGGGGCATCGCGTGAACGTACCAATCCCTCAGCCGTCGGGCAGGGACGCGACCAGGTTGGCGAGCTGGACCCGGGAGTTGACCGACAGCTTGCGGAAGACGGACGTCAGGTGGGTGTTGACCGTGTGCGGGGAGACCACGAGCAGGTCCGCGGCCGACCGGTTGGTGTGGCCCTGGGCGACGAGGCGCGCGATCTTCTTCTCCGAGGGCGTGAGCGCCCCCCATCCCTGCACGGGGCGCTGGACGGCCGCCGCCCCGCGGCCACCGGCCCCCGCGCCCTCCAGGACTCGCTGCACGCCCGCCGCTCCGGCGTGGGCGCCCGACCCGGCGAACGCGTCCCGGGCGTGCGTCAGCGCGGCCACTGCCTGCCGTTCCCGGCCCGCCGCCAGGAGCGCCCGCCCCAGATCCGCGTACGCGGCGGCCCTGACCAGCGGGCGAGGGCTCGCGCCGAGCAGTTCCACGGAGCGTTCGAGCACGGCCGGATCGTTCTTCACGAGCCCGAGGGCCTGCGCCGCGATGCCCGTGGCGGTCGGCACGGCGGGGTTGCGTCCGGCGTGGGCCCGGGCCTGTGCGGCCAGGTCCTCGGCGAGCCCGTGCTCCGCGCCGCGCAGGGCCGTGCGTATCGCGGAATCGACCCAGTCCCGCAGAAGCCGCCAGCGCATGAAGGGGCCCTCCTGCTGCACCTGCCGGATCCTGTCGACGGCGAGGCCGACGTCCCCGTCGGCCTCGGCGTGGACCGCTTCCAGGAAGCGCACCGCCGCCGTGTTGCCCGGGTTCGGTTTGGCCGCCAGCCGTTCCCGCGCCGCGACCAGGTGTTCCCGCGCCCCCTCCCGGTCGCCGCGCAGCAGGGCGATCCGGGAGCGGATCACACGGCCGTTCACCTGCTGGACCGACACCCGCACCTCGTCCTCCAGGCGCTCCATGGTCACGAAGTCGGCGTCGGCGTCGTCCAGCCGGCCGAGTCCCAGATCGTGCTGGCCCTGGGCCCACAGCAGCATCGCCTGACGCGTCGCGCCGGCGTCCGTCGCCCGCAGGAGCAGCCGTGCGCCGGACGCGAAGTCGTCCATGTGCAGGTGCGCGACGACCTGTTCGGGAAGGAAGGCGGAATCGATGGCGCCCAGTGCGGCGAAACGTTCCAGCGCGACCGCGTTCTCCCCCGCGTTCTGCGCGATCTCGCCGAGCCCGGACAGGGCCAGGACGTGCGCCTCCCGGTCACCGGTGGCGGCGGCGGCTCGCAGCGCGGTCTCACCGGCCTCGCGCGCCGCGACCAGATCGTGCTCCCGGGACATGGCCAGCGTGCGCAGACCGCACAGCCTCGCCCCGACCTCCGGGGCGGCGCCCCCCAGGGCGAGGGCGGCTTCGGTCCGGCGGCGCAACTCGCCGACCAGATCCATGGTCCACAGCGCCCCGCCCAGGGCCGCCTGCAGCCGGCCGAACACCTCCGACGGCGGCCGGCCGGCCAGCAGCCGGTCGCCCGTCGACAGGGCCTCCCGGTTCCTGCCGGCCCGCGTCAGGCAGGAGATCGCCTGCTCACCCACGGTGAACCACAGCGGACGTGCCGACGGCACGAGCTCCAGTGCGCGCGTCGCCAGGTCGGCCGCGAGGCCCGGTGCGACCGGCAGTACGTCGTCAGCCGCCCGCTGCAGCAGCACGACGGCCTCCTCGTCTCCGGGCAGGGCTCCCCTCAGGATGTGCGGCACCGCGTCGATCGGCTGGTGCCCCGCGGCGACAAGACCGCGAGCCGCCTCCCGGTGCAGGGCCTTGCGGGCCGACGGCGGGATGTCGACGTAGACCGCCTGGCGCAGCAGATCGTGCCGGAAGACCAGGTGATCACCGTCGTCGTCCAGGAGTCCGGCGCGCACGGCTTCCTCGAGCGCCGCGACCAGCTCCGCGACCGGCCGGCCGCAGAGCGCGGCGGCGGCGTGAAAACCGAACCTGCGTCCCAGGACCGCTCCCATCTGGAGGAAGCGCAGCGTGCCGGGCCGCAGGGACCTGAGTCTGCCGCGCACGCCCACCACGAGCCCCGGGGGCACGAGGTCGTCCGAGGCCCCCGCGGTCCGCAGTCCCGCGAGCATCTCGACAGCCAGGAACGGGTTCCCGCCCGCTCCGTCGAGCAGTTCCCGTACCCGTTCGTCGACGGCCGCCCCGAGTGCGTCACCGGCCAGTTGGGCGACGGCCGCGCCGGACAGGGGTCCCAAGGACACGGTGACCGCCGGGAGGCCGCCGGCCGCGGCGGCGACGATCTCCTCCGCCGGACCCGTGGGCTCCCGTCGGCTCGTCAGCATCCACAGCACCGGAGAGGTCCGCAGGCGCGCCGGAAGCTGCTGCAGGGCGAATCGGCTCAGCGGATCGGCCCACTGCACGTCGTCCAGGCCGACCAGCACCGGCACGCTGCCGGCTCTGGCCTCGATCACCTCCGCCAGGCGCTCCACCAGCCAGATCCGCTGATCGTGGTGGCGGGCCAGATCGGCGAAGGCGTCGCCGGACAGCAGGGGCCGATCACCGTGCAGGACGCAGGACGCCAACGACGAGAGCGGCACGAGGTGATGCAGCTCGTCGGCTCTGCCCACGCCGACCGAGAATCCCGCCGCCGCGGCCCTGGAGGCCGCCTCGGCGAGCAGGGTGGTCTTGCCGATGCCCGGTTCGCCCTGGACGAGGACCAGTGTGCCGCTCCCGGTGCGGGCCACGGAGGCGATCAGCGCCTCGAGCTCCCCGAGCTCGGCCTCCCGGCCGCGCAGGCCGCTACGGGACAGCAGACCGCCTGCTTGCGCCATTCACGACCCGTTCCGTCCGCACTCACCCGCCGGAGCACTCCTCCAGCCGGCCCGGCACCGCGCCCGGCCGTGGCGGACGGGATGACCGACGCCGTCGGCACGATCACCGCGCAGCGGCCGCGGGCGGACGACGTGCCGGTGGACATGTGCCCCTCAGCGCACTCTAACGGTTCCCCGCGCGCACCTGGACTCCGGCCGCCCGGGCCGGGAGGCCGGCGCACGGCGGCCTCGGACGCCGGACGACACGCCGTTCGGCCGGATCCGGCAGGACCGCCCGCCCCTCCCGTTCCACCCCGCCCTCGGGACCGACGGGTTCCCGACCGCCCCGGGGACGGACGGGACGTCTTCCGGATCCGTAGCGGCCGACGCGGCGTCGGACCCCGGTCAGCGGACGGTGGCCCGGACGGCCTCCTCGATCAGCTCGACGACCCGCTCCGGGTGGGCGAGCATCACCAGGTGCGAGGAGTCGACCTCGGCGACGGCCATGCCGGCCCGCCGGTATCCGTAGCGCTGCGCCTCGGGGTCGACGGCGCGGTCGGCCGTGGCGACCAGCCCCCAGGACGCCTTGGTCCTCCACGCGGCCGCCGGCGCCTGCTCCGCGCAGGCCCGCGCGGCCAACGGGCGCTGGGAGACGGCGAGGACGGCTGCGACGCGCGGGTCGACGTCGGCGGCCAGGACGGACGGGAACCTGTCGATCCCGACCGACAGGTCGGCGCCCGCAGCGACGGAGTCCCCGTCCGGGAACGGCGTGCGCACGAGCGCGGTGGCGAGGTCGGAGTCCGGGAAGCCGCCCTGCAGCTCCCCCACGCTCTCGCCCTCGTCCAAGGCGTAGCCGGCCACGAAGACCAGCGCCCGGACGTTGTCCTCCACACCCGCCACCGTGATCACGGCACCGCCGTAGGAGTGTCCGACCAGGACGACCGGGCCGTCCACCTCACGGACGATCGAGGCGACGTAGGCGGAGTCGCCGAGCAGACCGCGGTGGGGGACCGCCGGTGCCACCACGTCCAGACCACGGGCGATCAGTGCGGGGATGACACGGGCGAAGCCGGACGCGTCGGCGAAGGCGCCGTGGACCAGCACGACGGTCGGGTTGTCGGTACGGGGCAAGGACGGCTCCCTGTCTGTCCCGGCGCCCGGCCGATGCGGGCCGGGAGGCCGGCCGGGGCCCACCGCCCGCGGGCTCGACCAGCACCCTAGGGGCGTCCCGCGAAACCGCCTTGTCCGTCGGCGCACCACCTGTGCCCGCTCCGCGCCCGGGAGGGGCGCGGAGCGGGGGACGTCCGGGGACCTCGCGCAGCGGCGCGCCGGGACAGGTCCTCCCCCCGGCGCTCCCGGCCGGCGCCGAGGAGCGCTCGTCGCCACGGCACGGGCATGGGCGACAATCGGGGGCGTGTCGGAGTACACCTCGATCACCGCGCTCGACGCGCTCCTGGCCGATCTGCGGGTCGGTGAGGCGCGGCGGCGCCAGCTCGCCATGGTCCGCGGGGAGTTGGAGCGGGCGCTGGCTCGGGGCGGGCTGCCGGTGGGCGCCCGGCGCAGCCTGCGGCGGCTGCTGGAGGGAGAGGCCCTGACGCCGTATCTGCGGCTGGCGGAGTCCGGCGCGCTGCGCTCCCGGCAGGTGGCCGGCGGTTGCCCGCCCACCTCGCAGGCCACCAACGAGGCCCGGTCGCAGTGCCTGGACCTGCTGCGCAAGGCGTACGGGCTGCCTCCGCTGCGGCGGGGCGCCGGCGGCCGGGTGCCGCTGCGGCCCACCCCCGACCACGGCACGCTGAGGGCCCTGCGCCGCCGCCTGGACGAGCACCTCGGCACCGCCATGTCACCGGGGCTGACCCGGCTCACCGCCGTGCTCGCCCTGGTCCTGGACGCGGCCCCGCGCGCCGGGGAACTGACCTCGCTGCGCCTGTCCCACCTCGCCGACGGCAACCGGGCGGTGTACGTGGAGCGGCGCCCACAGCGCGGCGCGGCCGGGACGGACAGCGCCTGGTTCCCGCTCTCCCCCGTCGGCCGGGCCGCGCTGGAGCGCTGGCTCGCGGTGCGCCGGCACCTGGTCGAACGCGCCCACGGCACCAGCCGGCTGTGGGTGAGCCTGTCCGTCAACCACGCCGGCACCCCGCCCGAGGACGGCCCGCCCGTACTGCGCCCGCCCGGCATGCCCCTGGAGGAGAAGGGCCTGCTCCTCAGCTACCGCGCCGGCCGGGCCCGGTACGACCTGGTCGCGCTGCTGCCGCCCAAGCTGGAGCAGCTCCGCCGTGCCGTCCTCGACCAGACCCCGCCCCTCCCCCTGGACGACGCCCCGACCGCGCCCGCCGGATAGGCCTCCTCCTGCTGCTGCCGTTCCGGCCGGGTGATCGTGACCAGGGCGGGCCGAAGGGCCTGTTATTGGGAACAGCGGGGACATGCCGAGGGGCCTGTTATCACGCGGCGCGCCGTGAGGATTCCGGACGCGCCGCGCCGAGCCCCTCCGGACGGGGCAAGGGTTCCGCCGCTCAGCGGCCGGGGTGCGACGGGCTCGCCCCTCTGTCCGGCGGGCCGCGTACGGCCCGCCGGACAGAGGGGCGAAGGGTGCGGGACCGCCCGGCGGCTCAGGTGACGCCGATGGCACCGGTGACGACGGCGAAGACGACGTACGCGGCCGAGACCAGGACGCCCCAGCGCAGGGCGTGCTTCTGGAAGTCGCCGAGTTCGGCCTTGACGAGGCCGAGGAGGACCCACAGGGGCGCGCTGGTCGGACCCATCATGTGCAGGATCTGGCCGATGGCGCCCGCGCGGGCGATCTCGTTGGCGTCGATGCCGTAGTGGGCGGCGGACTCGGCCAGGACCGGGACCACGCCGAACCAGTAGCCGTCATTGGACATGAAGAACCCGAGCGGCAGGGCGAGGAGCGCGGTGAACAGCGGGATGGCGCTGCCCCAGCCGTCGGGGACGATCGAGAGGGCGGCGTCCGCCATGGCCTTGATCATTCCGGAGTCGGTCATGATGCCCGTGAAGACGCCGGCGGCCAGGACGAGGATCATCACGGGGACGGCGTTGGCGGCCTGGCGCTTGATCAGCTCCTGCTGGTCGCCGATGGCGCGGATGTTGACCAGCAGCGCGAGGACGAAGGCGACCATGAACAGCACCAGGAGGTCGGCGACCTCGAGGACGAGCAGCACCATCAGCAGCAGGGTGAGGGCGGCGTTGAACCACATCCGCCAGTCCGCCTCGACCGGCTCGAAGGCTTCGCCGGAGGCGATCTCCAGCTTGTAGGCGGCGAGCTTCTCGGCGTCGATCTTGTGGCGTTCGCGCAGGCCGAGCCAGTAGGCGACGGCGATGATGGCCAGGCTGGTGAGGGCCATGGGGCCGATCATGTGGACGAAGTACTCGGTGGCGCTCAGGTGCAGCACGCTGATGCCGCGGGTGGCGGCGCCGCCCCAGGGGGTGGTGCCGGAGATGGTGCCCAGCGCCATCGCGGAGAGGGTGGCGAGGATGAGGGGGTTCATGCCCAGGCGCCGGTAGATCGGCAGGAACGCGGAGCAGACGATCATGTAGCTGGTGGTGCCGTCGCCGTCCAGGGCGACGCACAGGGCGAGAACGGCGGTGCCGACGACGATGCGGACCGGGTCGCCCTTGGAGGCGCGGACGATGGCCTGGCAGACCGGCTCGAAGAGTCTGGCCTCCATCATCAGGCCGAAGTAGAGGACGGCGAACAGCAGCAGGGCCGCGGTGGGCGCGACGGTTTCCAGGCCGTTCATGATCATGTCGCCGAGCCCGGTGCCCTTGCCCGCTATGAGGGCCGCGGCGATGGGCGTGAGCATGATGGCGGTGAACGCGGAGAGGTGCTTCCGCATCACGAGCAGCATGAAGCTGCCCAGGGTGGCGAAGCCGAGGACGGCGAGCATCGTTGCTCCTTGGTGCAGGACGGGGGGCCGCCGGTCGGCCGGCGGCGCGGGACGGCGCGCGGGTCAGTGCGTGTCGGGTCGGGGGACGACCGGCAGCGCACGCGATGCCGTACTCGGCTCATGCGTCGGGTCGGTCATGGTACGTGCGGCTCCTGTAGAGGGCGTTCCGGGGCGCACGGTCGCGGCGGGCATCGGCCCGGTGGGGAGGTCGGGGGTGCGCCTGGCATGGCTGGGCGTCCGGCGGCGGGCGGCTGGTGCGGGGAAGGGCGGGCGGCTCGCCGGGCTTCCGGACAACCGGTTTACCGGATTGCCGGTAGGTAACTAGAATCCGGCCATCACGTCAATACCGAAGTGAGGAATTCGATGGCCGAACTCGCCAGGATCACGGTCGAGCCGCGGGAACCGCTGGCCGCCGAGGTCTCCCGCCGACTGATCGACTACCTGATGTCCGGCGAGGTGCAGCCCGGTGACCGGATCCCGTCGGAGCGGCAGCTGACCGAGATGCTCGGGGTGAACCGGCCCACCGTGCGCGAGGCGATCAAGTCGCTCGGCTTCCTCGGCCTGCTGGAGATCCGGCAGTCCAGCGGGACGTACTTCCGGGGCGCCGACTCCGACGTGCTCTACCGGCTGTTCGAGCTGGGCCTGGTCCTGGGGGAACGGGGCGCCCGGGACATGGTGCAGGCCCGCGCGGAGCTGGAGGTGGTCGTCGCCGGCCTGGCCGCGCAGGCGCGCGACGAGGCCGGAGTGGAGCTGCTGCGGACGCGGCTGGCGGCGATGCGCCAGTGCCCGGACGAGGAGTTCCCCGAGGCGGACACCGCCTTCCACGCGGCCCTCGGCGAACTGGCCGGCAACACGGTGCTGCGGGACATGCTCAAGGGCATGCGCGCGATGATCCAGCGGGGCTGGGTGGAGCGCACCGGCGCCGTGCGCTCCCGCGAGGTGGCCTACGCCGACCACGTGCCGATCTTCGAAGCGGTCGCCGAGGGGGACGCGGAGGCCGCCCGCACGGCGATGGCCCGGCACATGGAAGGCGCCTCCCGCCGCCTGCGGGAAGCCCTCGACCAGCGCGAGGAGTAGGGGCCGCCGCGGAGCGCCGGACGGTCCCCGGCGCCCCGCGGCACCGCACGACCCGAACCGGTTGACCGGTTGACCGGTTGGGCCTACAGTGGCGGCGCGGCACCGCTGCGAAACGCTGCCGTCCCCCATCTCGGGCTGTCCTGCCGGCACGGTCGTGACCCGTCGGCCCGGAGCAAGCCCGCGGTCGGGACCCTTGCCGGTCCCCGCCTACCGGAAGAGGAAGAACCCGGTGATCGAACCCCATCCCCTCGTCGCCATGATCCATGCCGTGCCGACCGGAGCCCGTATCGCCCAGGAAGCGTTCGCGCGGGAGTTTCCCCGGGCCACGGTCTGGAACGTGCTGGACGACCGCCTGCTGGACGACGCCCGCGCGGCCGGCGGGCTCACCGACGCGCTGCGCCGGCGCATGCTCCGCCTGATCGGGCACGTGCTGGACGGCGGCGCCCAGGGCCTGCTGCTGACCTGCTCCTCCTATGGGGAGGTGGTGGACACCGCCCGCGCCCTGTGGGACGTGCCCGTGCTGAAGTCCGACGAGGCGATGTTCAAGGCCGCCCTGGCCGGTCCGTACCGGCGCATCGCCGTCGTCGCCTCCACCCCGCCCGCCGTCCCGGCCGCCGTCGCCCAGTGCGAAGCGCTCGTACCGGCGGTGCGGCCGGACCGTCCGGTGGACATCGTGACCGCCCTGAGCGAGGAGGCGGCCGTCGCGGGCGACGCCGGGGCGGTGGCCCGTCACCTGGCCGGCGCCCTGCACGCCGCCGGGGGCTCCGACGCCGACGTGGTGCTGCTGGCGCAGTACTCGCTGACCCCGGCGCGCGAGGCGCTGGCCGCCCTGGTGGGCGTGCCCGTACTGGACGGGGCGGGCGCCGCCGCCCGTGAACTGCGCGGCCTGCTCGTCGACGGCGGTCAGGGGCGTACGGCCCCTGCCGCGGCGGCCGCGCCGTGACGGCGCGGCCGCCCTGGCCCCTGGCCTACACCGTCTCCGGTGACGACTGCACCGCGCCCGTGCCGCTCGGCTTCGCCGCGCCCCTCGCCGAGGCCGTCCGCCACCTGGCCGAACTCGGTTACGACGGTGTGGAGGTACAGGTCCGTCAGGCCGGAGCCCACGGCGCCGAGGCCCTGGCGGGGACCGTCGAGGCCGCCGGCTTGAGAGTCCTGGGCATCGGCACCGGACCGGTCGCGGCCCAGGACCGGCTGACGCTGACCGACCCGTCACCGGACGTACGCCGTCACGCCCTGGACCGGCTGCTGGGCGCGGCCCGCCTCGCCGGCGAGCTCGGCGTGCCGGTCACCCTGGGCCAGACGCGCGGCACCTTCCTGCCCGGGCTGGAGGACATCCAGCGCATCTGGGCCGAACGCGCCGTGCGGCAGCTGGCCGAGGAGGCGGCCGACCGGGGCAGCCGCCTGCTGCTGGAACCCCAGTCGCGCGCCCGGACCTCGCTGTGGCACACCCCGGCCGAGGCCCGCGCCTTCGTCGACTCGCTCGACGCTCCGGCCGGGCTGGTGCTGGACACCCACCACCTCGAGGCCGAAGGCCTCGACGCCGTCCGGGCGGTCACGGATCACGCCCGTGTCACCGGCTGCCTCCAGCTCGCCGCGCCCGCCACCCGCGGTCCCCTGACCACCGGTGACCCCCGGCTGACCGCCCTGTCCACCGCGCTGCGCGCGGGCGGCTTCACCGGTTGGCTGACGCTGGAGCACTCCCAGGACGGCGACAGCACCAAGGCCGCCGCCCGCTCCTGGACCGCACTCACCGACGCCGCGTCCGCACCGTCCTGACCCACCTCCCCCACCCCCTGTTCTGAGAGGAACCCGCACCATGAGCACCACGACCTACCGTCTCGGCGTCCTCGAGGGCGACGGCATCGGCCCCGAGATCGTCCCGTCCTCCGTGGAGATCGCCACCGCCGCCGCCCGGGCCGCCGGCGTCTCGGTCGACTGGGTGACCCTGCCGCTCGGCGCCGCCGCGATCGACTCCCACGGCACCCCGGTCCCCGAGGAGACCAAGGACGCCCTCGCGGGGCTGGACGGCTGGTACCTCGGCCCGCACGACTCCGTCAGCTACCCCGAGCCGCACAAGTCCGCGCTCAACCCCTCGGGCACCCTGCGCAAGCACTTCCAGCTGTTCGCCAACATCCGCCCCGCCAAGTCCTTCCCCGGCGCCCGGGCCGTCTGCGGCAACGCCGACCTGGTCATCGTCCGCGAGAACACCGAGGGCTTCTACGCCGACCGCAACACCTTCGCCGGCACCGGCGAGTTCATGCCCACCCCCGACACCGCGATCATGCTGGGCATCATCACCCGCGAGGCCACCGAGCGCGTCGCCCGCGTCGCCTTCGACCTGGCCCGCTCCCGCCGCAAGAAGCTCACCATCGTCCACAAGGCCAACGTCCTCAAGCTCACCACCGGCCTGTTCCGCACCGTGTGCCAGGAAGTCGCGAAGGACTACCCGGACGTGGCGGTGGACGACTTCCACATCGACGCCATGACCGTCCACCTGGTGCGCCGCGCCCAGGACTTCGACGTCATCGTCACCGAGAACATGTTCGGCGACATCCTCTCCGACCTGGCCGGCGAGATCTCCGGCTCGCTGGGCACCGCCCCCTCCATCAACGCCTCCGCCACCACCGCCATGGCCCAGGCCTCGCACGGCTCCGCCCCCGACATCGCCGGGCAGAACATCGCCAACCCGGTCGCCATGATCCTCTCCGGCGCGATGCTGTTCGAGTGGCTCGCCGCCCGGCACGGCGACGAGAAGCTCGCCACCGTCGCCGAGGTCATCGAGAAGGGCGTGGCCGACGCGATCGCCGCCGGCACCTCCACCCGCGACCTCGGCGGCTCCGCCTCCACCACCGAGTTCACCGCCGCCGTCATCGAGGCCATCGGCGCCGGCCAGAACTAGTCCGGCTCCGGGGCGGGCCCCTCCGACCGCCCGCCCCGGCCCCCTTGCTCCGCTGCTCCGCCCGCACGCCCGAGGAGAGACCCCCGACCATGACCCTGCGCATCGGCTGCACAGCCGACGACTTCACCGGCGGCACCGACGTCGCCGCCGCCTTCCGGCGCGCCGGCCTGCGCACCGCCCTGGTCTTCGGCACCCCGGACGACACCACCGTGCTCCCCGCCGACTGCGACGCCGCCGTGGTCGCCCTCAAGTCCCGCTCCACGCCCGCCGACGAGGCCGTCGCCGACTCCCTGGCCGCCCAGCGCTGGCTGTGGGCCAAGGGCGCGGCACAGATCTACTTCAAGTACTGCTCCACCTTCGACTCCACCCCGCGGGGCAACATCGGCCCGGTCACCGACGCCCTCCTGGACGCCGCGGGCGCCGCCGTCACCCTGCACTGCCCGGCCTCCCCGCCCAACGGCCGCACCGTCTACCAGGGGCACCTGTTCGTCCACGACCAGCTGCTGTCCGACTCCCCGCTGCGCCACCACCCGCTCAACCCCATGACGGACTCCGCCCTGGTGCGTCTGCTGTCCGCACAGACCCGCCACCGGGTGGCGTCGATCGACTGGACCACCGTGCGCCGCGGCGTCGAGGCCGTCCGTGACGCCCTCGTGGCCCACCAGCAGGCCGGCGTCCGGCACGTCGTCGCCGACGCCCTCACCGACGACGACCTCGCCGTCCTGGGGGCCGCCGCCCTCGAACTGCCCGTCGTCGCCGGGGCCGCGGGCCTGGCCGAAGGACTCGGACACGCCTACCCGGCCGCCGGTCCGTCCACCGCCGAACCGCTGCCCCGCGAAGGCCGCGCCGCCGTCCTGGCCGGCAGCTGCTCCGCCCGCACCCTGGAGCAGATCGCCCAGTTCTACGCCGCCGGTCTGCCCTCCCTCCACCTCGACGTCCTGGCCGCCGCCAGCGGCCGCGACGTCACCGGCGAGGCACTGGCCTGGTACGACGAGCAGGACCCCGCCCTGCCCGTCCTGATCTACGCCTCCGCCTCCCCGGAGGAACTCGCCGCCGTTCAGGCGCAGTTGGGCGTCGCCGAGGCCGCCGCGCACGTCGAGGAACTGCTCGGCGCCCTCGCCTCCCACCTCGTCGGGCGGGGGGTGCGCCGCCTGCTCGTCGCGGGCGGGGAGACCTCCGGCGCCGTCACCACCGCCCTCGGCGTCCGGGCCGTCCTGGTCGGCGAGGAAGCAGACCCCGGCGTGCCGTGGACCCACGCCACCACCGAGTCCGGCGACCTCGCCCTCATGCTCAAGTCCGGCAACTTCGGCGCCCCCGACCTGTTCACCCGCGCACTCATCGGCCCGGCCGAGGAGGTCGAGTGACCGCCTACACCGACGAGTCGGCCGCCCGCGCCCTCATCGTGCGCACCGCCCGCTCCCTGTTCGCCCGCGGCCTGACCCACGGCTCCACCGGCAACCTCTCCGTCCGCCTGGCCGACGGCAGCCTCCTGCTCACCCCCACCGGCTCCAGCCTGGGCACCGTCGAAGAGAGCGAGCTGTCCCGCACCGGCCTGGACGGCAGGCGTCTCGACGGCCCCCGGCCCACCAAGGAGGCGTTCCTGCACGCCGCCTTCTACCGGGCCCGGCCCACCGCCCACGCGGTCGTGCACCTGCACTCCCCCCACGCCGCCGCCGTCTCCTGTCTGGACGGCGTGGACCCGGCCGACGCCCTTCCCCCGCTCACCGCGTACTACGCCATGCGCGTCGGCACCCTCCCCCTCCTCCCCTACCACGCCCCCGGCGACAGCACGCTGGAACCGCTCGCCGAGGAGACCGCCCGCACCCACCACGCCGTGCTGCTCGCCAACCACGGACCCGTCGTCGCCGGCGCGTCCCTGGAACAGGCCGCCGACGCGATCGAGGAGCTGGAGGAGACCGCCCGGCTCCACCTCCTGCTGCGGGGACACGCGACCCGTCCCCTCACCCCCGAACAGGCTGCCGCGCTCGCCCCCACATCCCCCTGACGGCCGGATGAGCCGCGAGCGCGGCGGTCTCCCCCAGCGAAGAAGGAGCCCCATGACCGTCACCCCCGTCCCCACCGCCGACCTCGTCGACCGATACGGCACCGCACTGCGCGTCTGCGACCTGCAGTTCCGCCGGTTCGGCGCCCACCGCGGCTTCGCCGGCCCGGTGCGCACCGTCTCCTGCCACGAGGACAACGGCCTCCTGCGCGACCTGCTGCGCACCCCCGGCGACGGCCACGTGCTCGTCGTCGACGGGGGCGGCTCACTGCGCACCGCCCTGGTCGGCGACCTCATCGCGGGCGCCGCCCAGGACAACGGCTGGGCCGGCCTCGTCCTGCACGGCGCCGTCCGCGACAGCGCCGCCCTCGCCGGCCTCCGGCTCGGCATCAAGGCCCTCGGCACCGTCCCCCGCAAGAGCGCCAAGGACGGCGCCGGAGCCGTCGACGTCCCCGTCGTCTTCGGCGGCGTCACCTTCCGCCCCGGCGACCTCCTGCACGCCGATGACGACGGCATCGTCCTCCTCCCCGAGAACCCCTGACCACACGGCGCGGGGGAGCCCCGTACACAAGGATTGGGTAGCCAGTGCTTCTGAAAACCTTCGGCTGGTCGTTCGCGGTCACCGCGCTCGGTCTTGTCG
>NZ_JBIRHK010000038.1:0-4351 GCF_044328485.1 Streptomyces sp. NPDC017936
GCCGGCTGGCGGCAGCCGACCGGGCCCGACTCGCGCGTCTCGGCATCGCGCCGCTGGCCACGGACGACGCCCTGGCCCTGTTCGACGCGGCACTGACCGCCGAGACCCCGGCGGTCGTCACTGCCCACTTCGACCCGGCCGCCCTGCGCGGCGCAATCGCGGCGGAGCAGCTTCCCCCGTTGCTGGCCGGGCTGGTGAGGACGCCGGCCAGGCGGGCCACCACAGGCGGTGGCGGGGGGTTCGCGGAGCGGTTGCGGGGTCTGGGGGCCGAGGAGCGACGGCGGTTGGTGGCCGGTGAGGTGCGCCGGCAGGTGGCCGGGGTGCTGGGGCGTCCGGATGCGGACGCCGTGCCGGTGGACCGGGCGTTCTCCGAACTGGGCCTCGACTCGCTCATGGGTGTGGACCTGCGGAACCGGCTGAGCAGCGTGATGGATCGGAGGCTGCCGGCTTCCCTGGTCTTCGACCAGCCGACCGTCCGCGATCTGACCGAGTACCTGATCGTCGAGCTCACGGGCGACACCGGCGCGTCCGCCCCGGTGATCGGGGAAGCGCTCGCTGTGGACGAGCCGTTGGCGATCGTGGGGATGGCCTGCCGGTTCCCGGGTGGTGTGGGGGGTCCGGAGGACCTGTGGCGGCTGGTGGCCGAGGGCCGGGACGGAATCAGCGGCTTCCCGGCCGACCGGGGCTGGGACCTGGAGAAGCTGTTCCATCCCGATCCCGACCACACCGGTACCTCGTATGCCCGTGAGGGGGGTTTCCTGCATGAGGCGGCGGGGTTCGATGCGGAGTTCTTCGGGATCAGTCCGCGTGAGGCGTTGGCGATGGATCCGCAGCAGCGGTTGCTGCTGGAGACGGCGTGGGAGGCGTTGGAGCACGCCCGCATCAACCCGCACGACCTGCACGGCAGCCGCACCGGCGTGTTCGCCGGGGTCATGTACAACGACTACGCCTCCCGTCTGAGGCCCGCTCCACCTGCGGTCGAGGGCCTCCTGGCGGCAGGTAATACGGGCAGCGTGATATCGGGTCGGTTGGCGTATGTGTTCGGGTTCGAGGGCCCGGCGGTGAGTGTGGACACGGCGTGTTCGTCGTCGTTGGTCGCGTTGCATCTGGCGGGTCAGGCGCTGCGGCTGGGTGAGTGCGATCTGGCGTTGGCGGGCGGGGTGACGGTGATGTCGACGCCGTCGACGTTCGTGGAGTTCAGCCGGCAGCGGGGGTTGTCTCCGGACGGCCGTTGCCGTGCCTTCTCCGCCGATGCGGACGGCACCGGATGGGCCGAGGGTGTGGGTCTGCTGGTGGTGGAGCGGTTGTCGGACGCGGTGCGTCGGGGTCACCGTGTGTGGGCGGTCGTGCGGGGCAGCGCGGTGAACCAGGACGGAGCGTCCAATGGTCTGACGGCGCCGAACGGTCCGTCGCAGCAGCGGGTGATCCGGCAGGCGTGGGCCAGTGCCGGTCTCAACGGCACGGACATCGACGTGGTCGAGGCGCACGGAACCGGCACCCGGCTGGGGGATCCGATCGAGGCGCAGGCGGTTTTGAACACCTACGGCACCGAGCATGATCCGGATCGGCCGTTGTGGTTGGGGTCGTTGAAGTCCAACATCGGCCACGCCCAGGCGGCGGCCGGTGTGGGTGGTGTGATCAAGATGGTGATGGCGCTGCACCACGAGACGCTGCCCCGCACCCTGCACGTCAGTGAGCCCACTCCGCACGTCGACTGGGGTGAGGGGGCGGTCCGGCTGCTGACCGAGCCGGTTGCCTGGCCCGCGGATCCCGAGCGGGCGCGGCGGGCGGCGGTGTCGTCCTTCGGGATCAGCGGCACCAACGCCCACGTCATCCTCGAAGAAGCACCCGCGGAGCGCACCGCCCAGGAAGCGGAGCCGCAGGACTCCCCGGGGACGGTCCCCGTCGTGCTGTCCGCACGCGGGCCTCGGGCACTGGTGCAGCTGGCGGGGCGCGTCCAGGCGTACATGGCCGCATCGCCGGACACCGACCTGTACTCCCTCGCACACGCTCTCGCCACCACGCGCGCGCCGCACGACGACCGGGCCGTCGTCCTCGCCGACGACCGCGCAGCGCTCCTCGCCTCCCTCCGGGCGCTGCGAGATGGCGACCCCGACCCGGCGACCGTCGTCACGGGGACGGCCGCCGGGTCCCACGGCACAGTTTTCGTGTTTCCCGGGCAGGGCTCTCAGTGGGTCGGCATGGCGCTGCACCTGCTGGAGAGTTCGGACGTCTTCCGGGAGCGTATGCACGAATGCGCGGCTGCCCTGGCCGAGTTCACCGACTGGTCGTTGCTGGACGTGCTGAAGGGCGAGCCCGGCGCGCCCGGCTTCGACCGGGTCGACGTCGTTCAGCCGGTCCTGTTCGCTGTCATGGTCTCGCTCGCCGCGCTCTGGGAGTCGTACGGTGTCCGGCCCGACGCGGTGGCGGGACACTCGCAGGGAGAGATCGCCGCAGCCTGCGTCGCGGGCGCCCTCACCCTGTCGGACGCGGCCCGGGTGGTCGCGTTGCGCAGCCAGGCGCTGGCCGAGCTGGCGGGTACGGGCGGCATGGTGTCGGTCGCCCAGCCGGTCGACCGTGTCGAGGAACGCATACGACGCTGGGAGGGCCGGCTCACGGTTGCCGCGGTGAACAGCCCGGCCTCCGTCGTGGTGTCCGGGGACCCGCAGGCGCTCGACGAGCTCCAGGCGGACTGCGCCGAGTCGGGCGTCCGTACCCGCCGGGTCCCGGTGGACTACGCGTCGCACTCGCCCCACGTCGAGGCCATACGCGACCGGCTCGCCACCCTGCTGGCACCCGTCCGCCCGCGACCGGCGTCCGTGCCGTTCTACTCCGCCGTCACCGCCGAGGAACGGGACACCACGGACCTCGACGGTGACTACTGGTACGAGAACCTGCGCCGGCCCGTCCGCTTCGACCAGGTCACCCGTGCTCTGCTCGACTCCGGGCACCGCGCGTTCATCGAGGTCAGCGCCCACCCCGTGCTCACGGTGGCGCTCGACGAGAGCTTCGCCGACAGCGGCGTCGAGGAGGCCTTCGCCTTCGGCACGCTGCGTCGGGACCAGGGCGGCCCGGACCGCTTCCTGGCCGCGCTGGCGGAGGGGTACGTGCGCGGGCTCGACGTCTCCTGGCCGACCGTGTTCGCGGCGCGCCCGCGGCAGGCGGTGCAGCTGCCCGCGTACCCCTTCCAGCACGAGTCGTACTGGCTCGAACCGGTCGCCACGGGTGCCGATCTGACCGCCACCGGCCTCGCTTCCGTGGACCACCCCCTCCTGGGCGCCCTGGTCGCCCGTGCTGAGGAGGACGGTCTGCTGCTCAGCGGACTGCTGTCGCTGCGCACGCATCCCTGGCTGGCCGACCACGCCCTCGCAGGCACGCCGGTCCTCCCCGGCACGGCCTTCCTCGAACTCGGCCTCCAGGCCGCACGAGTCGCCGGGTGCACTCAGGTCGACGACCTGACCATCCTCGCTCCCCTGCGGATCTCCGGGAACGGCGGACATCACGTCCAGGTGGAAGCGGGCGCGTACGACTCCGACGGGCGAAGGCCGCTGACCATCCACTCCCGGCCTGCCGCTGACACGGACGCGCCCTGGACCAAGCACGCGGTGGGCTATCTGACGTCGGACCTCCCGGAGGCCGGGGACCCCGTCACGGCATGGCCGCCGCGCGGCGCCCGCCCCGTGGAGCACGCGGACCCCTACGAGACGCTGGCGGCGGGCGGCTACGACTACGGCTCGGCGTTCCAGGGGCTGCGCGCACTGTGGCAGCGGGACGACGAGGTGTACGCCGAGGTCGAACTGGACGAGACCGAGGCGGCCGAAGCCGGCCGTTTCCTCGTGCATCCGGCCCTGCTGGACGCGACCCTGCACCCGGTGGCGCTCGGCGCGTTGGGCGAACAGGCCGAGGGCACGGTGCCCTTCGCGTTCGGCGCGGTGACCGTGCACGCCGGGGGAGCGGATCGTCTTCGGGTGCGGCTCCGTCGTGAGGCGCCTGACCGCGTTGCGCTCACGGCGGTGGACCCCCAGGGCAAACCGGTCGTGTCGGTGCGATCCGTCACCCTGCGCCCGTTCGACTCGCGGTCGGTGACCACGCCGGACGACCTGCTCTACCGCGTGGAGTGGGAGCCGATGCCGTCGGCCGGCTCCCACGAGGGTGGTGAAGGCCCGGCCCCGGTGGTGGTGAGGGTGCCTGCTGGTGGCGTTGCGCAGCTGGCCTTGTCCTCTGTTCTGGGTCGGCTGCGGGACTGCCTGGCCGGCGACGGGCGTGTGGTGGTGGTGACGGCCTCCGGTGACGCGGCGGGAGCCGCGGTCGGCGGGTTGGTGCGGTCGGTTCAGGCGGAGTACCCGGGGCG
>NZ_JBIRHK010000039.1:0-1880 GCF_044328485.1 Streptomyces sp. NPDC017936
GTGATGGGTAGGGGAGCGTCGTCTGCCGGGTGAAGCAGCACCGGAAGGTAGTTGTGGACGGTTGACGAGTGAGAATGCAGGCATGAGTAGCGATTCACACGTGAGAAACGTGTGCGCCGATTGACTAAGGGTTCCTGGGTCAAGCTGATCTGCCCAGGGTAAGTCGGGACCTAAGGCGAGGCCGACAGGCGTAGTCGATGGATAACCGGTTGATATTCCGGTACCCGCTGTGAAGCGTCAAACATCGAACCAGGCGATGCTAAGTCCGTGAAGCCGCCCCGGAGCCTTCGGGCAAAGGGGAGTGGTGGAGCCGACGGACCAGACTTGCAGTAGGTGAGTGATGGGGTGACGCAGGAAGGTAGTCCAGCCCGGGCGGTGGTTGTCCCGGGGTAAGGGTGTAGGACGGTGTGTAGGCAAATCCGCACACCATGTGTCTGAGACCTGATGCCGAGCCGATTGCGGTGAAGTGGATGATCCTATGCTGTCGAGAAAAGCCTCTAGCGAGTTTCATGGCGGCCCGTACCCTAAACCGACTCAGGTGGTCAGGTAGAGAATACCGAGGCGTTCGGGTGAACTATGGTTAAGGAACTCGGCAAAATGCCCCCGTAACTTCGGGAGAAGGGGGGCCATCACCGGTGATCGGACTTGCTCCGTGAGCTGGGGGTGGCCGCAGAGACCAGCGAGAAGCGACTGTTTACTAAAAACACAGGTCCGTGCGAAGCCGTAAGGCGATGTATACGGACTGACGCCTGCCCGGTGCTGGAACGTTAAGGGGACCGGTTAGCTCACCTTCGGGTGGGCGAAGCTGAGAACTTAAGCGCCAGTAAACGGCGGTGGTAACTATAACCATCCTAAGGTAGCGAAATTCCTTGTCGGGTAAGTTCCGACCTGCACGAATGGCGTAACGACTTCTCGACTGTCTCAACCATAGGCCCGGTGAAATTGCACTACGAGTAAAGATGCTCGTTTCGCGCAGCAGGACGGAAAGACCCCGGGACCTTTACTACAGTTTGATATTGGTGTTCGGTTCGGCTTGTGTAGGATAGCTGGGAGACTGTGAAAGCCATACGCCAGTATGGTGGGAGTCGTCGTTGAAATACCAGTCTGGTCGTGCTGGATGTCTAACCTGGGTCCGTGATCCGGATCAGGGACAGTGTCTGATGGGTAGTTTAACTGGGGCGGTTGCCTCCTAAAGGGTAACGGAGGCGCCCAAAGGTTCCCTCAGCCTGGTTGGCAATCAGGTGTTGAGTGTAAGTGCACAAGGGAGCTTGACTGTGAGACCGACGGGTCGAGCAGGGACGAAAGTCGGGACTAGTGATCCGGCGGTGGCTTGTGGAAGCGCCGTCGCTCAACGGATAAAAGGTACCCCGGGGATAACAGGCTGATCTTCCCCAAGAGTCCATATCGACGGGATGGTTTGGCACCTCGATGTCGGCTCGTCGCATCCTGGGGCTGGAGTCGGTCCCAAGGGTTGGGCTGTTCGCCCATTAAAGCGGTACGCGAGCTGGGTTTAGAACGTCGTGAGACAGTTCGGTCCCTATCCGCTGCGCGCGCAGGAGTCTTGAGAAGGGCTGTCCCTAGTACGAGAGGACCGGGACGGACGAACCTCTGGTGTGCCAGTTGTTCTGCCAAGGGCATGGCTGGTTGGCTACGTTCGGGAGGGATAACCGCTGAAAGCATCTAAGCGGGAAGCCTGCTTCGAGATGAGGACTCCCACCCACTTGATGGGGTAAGGCTCCCAGTAGACGACTGGGTTGATAGGCCGGATCTGGAAGCACGGCAACGTGTGGAGGTGACCGGTACTAATAGGCCGAGGGCTTGTCCTCAGTTGCTCGCGTCCACTGTGTTGGTTCTGAAACCACGAACAGCCCCATGCGTGT
>NZ_JBIRHK010000041.1:0-1498 GCF_044328485.1 Streptomyces sp. NPDC017936
CCGTACCGCTCCACCAGATGCCGCACCACCACCCGGCCCAACGTCCCCGTCGCACCGGTCACCAACACCGTGCCTTCCGGACCGAACGCCGGGCCAGTGGTCGCCGTGGCGTCCTGCGTGACCCGTGTCAGACGCGGCACCGACAACCCGTCGTCGCTCACCCGTACACAGGGCTCACCGCTGGCTACCGCGGCCCTCAGCGCCTCCTCCTCACAGTCGGTTTCCGCCTCGACGAGCAGGACCCGCCCCGGGTGCTCCGCCTGAACCGACCGCACCAACCCGCCGACCGCGGCTCCCGCCGCGTCACCGGAGGCCGTCACCACCACCACACGCCCGTCGCCGGCCAGCCGGTCCTGCAGCTGAGCCAACACCGTGGTCACGGCCTCCTCCACGGCATCACCCGCGGACACCCGCACCACCACCGCGTCGAGAGAGGCCCCGTCGGCGGCGGCTTCCGTCTCCAGGGGGACCCAGCGCACCGTGTGCAGGGGTCGCCTCGTCAGGGGGGCGACGCCCCGCGCGTCGATCGCTCGCATCGCCAGCGAGGAGACGTCGGCGACGACCTCTCCCGCCGAGTCGGTGAGCGTGATCGCTGCCCCGCCGTCCGTGCGCCGCAACCGGGCCCGCAGCACCGTCGCGCCGTGCGCCCGGAGCCGTACGCCGGTGAAGGAGAAGGGCACCTGGGCAGAGCCGCCGTCGGCGAGACCGTCCAGGGCCAGGACGTGCAGCACGGCGTCGAGAAGCGCCGGGTGCAGGCCGCAGCGGGCGGCGTCGGCGCGCTGTGCCTCGGCGATCTCGACCTCGGCGTAGAAGTCGGCGCCCGAGGACCAGACGGCCCGCAGCCCCTGGAAAGCGGGGCCGTAGGCGTAGCCGTCGTCGGCCAGACGGGAGTAGGCGTCGGCCAGGTCCAGCGGTACGGTGCCCGTCGGCAGCCACTCGAAGGCGTGTGGTGGCCGGGGGGCGGCCGGGGCGATCACGCCCGTCGCGTGACACGTCCACGGGTGGTCGTGCTCACCGTCCCGTTCGGCCGGGCGGGCGTGGATGGCCAGGGCTCGATGGCCCTGCTCGTCGGCTCCCTGCACCACCACATGGATCTGGACCGCTCCCTGCGGGGGCAGGACGAGCGGTCGTTCCAGGGTGAGTTCGACGACCTCCTCGCAGTCGGCGGCTCGTGCGGCCTGGAGGGCGAATTCGAGGAAGGCCGTGCCGGGCAGAAGAGTCGTGCCCGCGATGACGTGATCCGCCAGCCATGGGTGAGTGCGCAGCGAGAGCAGACCGCTGAGCAGCAGACCTTCTCCCTCGGCCGGCGTGACCAATGCTCCCAGCAGCGGGTGGTCGGCGGTGCCCGCCAGACCGAATCGACGGGCATCGCCCACGGGGGCGTGCGGCGCCAGCCAGTAGGGGCGGTGGTCGAAGGGGTAGGTGGGCAGGTCGACGGTGGCGGCGGGGGTCCGGGTGAACCACGCCGGCCAGTCGACGTCCGTGCCTGTCACGTGGG
>NZ_JBIRHK010000042.1:0-1470 GCF_044328485.1 Streptomyces sp. NPDC017936
AAAAAGTGCCCCTATGGCTTTCGTCAAGCGGTGTTGATTGTGGGCGGTTCATAAAAGGTGCCGTCGCGGAGCATGGCGAAGAGGACGTCGATGCGGCGGCGGGCCAGGCAGACGATCGCGGCGACGTGGTGTTTGCCCTCGTGTCGTTTCCTGTCGTAGTAGGCGCGTGAGTCGGGCTGGGACAGTGAGGCGAAGGCGGCGAGGTAGAAGGCTCGCTTGAGCTGTTTGTTGCCTCGCCGGGCCGGGTGTTCGCTGCGGATGGAGGAGCCGGACCGGCGGGTGGCGGGTGCCAGGCCGGCGTAGGCGGCGAGGTGGCCTGCGGTGGCGAAGGCGCTGCCGTCACCGACGTCGATCAGGATGCGGGCTGCGGTCCTGACCCCGATGCCGGGCATCGAAGTCAGGACCTGGGAAAGAGGGTGTGCCTCCAGCAGTTCCTCGATCCTGGTGGCGAGGAGTCGGCGTTGGTCGAGCACGGCGGTGAGCGAGGCGGCCAGGCTGGGGACGATCAGTGCCGCAGCGTCGGTGCCGGGCACGACGACGGTCTGTTCATCGAGCGCGTCGAAGATGTCTGCGACGAGCCGTTCTGCCATGCGCGGTGCCTTGGGCCGCAGCATGGATATCAGCCGTCGTCTTCCGGCTTTCCGCAACTGTGCTGGTGAGCCGTGGCGTTCGAGCAGGAACAGGACGGCCGGGTGATCCAGGCGAGGCCCCAGGACACGCTCGAGTGAGGGATGGATCTGGGTCAGCAGCCCGCGCAGGCGGTTCTTGGTGCGGGTGACCTCGCCGGCCAGGTCATCGTCGAAGCCCACGATCATGTTCAGCTCGGCGACGGTCTCGTCGTCCGGCGCCAGGTCCCGCAGCGTGTGCGGCATGGTGCGGGCGGCATCGGCGATGACCGCGGCGTCCCGGGCGTCGGTCTTGGACTCACCGGGGTAGAGGTCGGCGATCCGCCGCATCGTCAGTCCCGGCAGATAGGCGACACGACAGCCGGTATCCCGCGCGACGGCCAGCGGCAGAGCCCCGATCGAGGCCGGCTGGTCCACCACGACCAGCACCGTTCCGTGCCTGGACTGGAGCTTTTCGAACAGCTCACGCAGCCGCGGTTCACTGTTGGGCAGCGGCTTGTCGAACACCTTCTTGCCCGCCGGAGTCAGGGCGGTCCCGTGATGCTCACCCTTGCCGACGTCCAGACCGAGGTAGACATCGATCCCACCCGCGTCGCTCACTCACCCTCCCCAGCAGACTCCCTTCCCGGCCTCCGCTGCGGCATCAGCGTGCCGGCATCCACGTTACGAAGGCCTGTCCATCCCAGAGAGTGCGGATGAAGCGGTCATGCCCCTGATCAGCGGTCTGCCAATGCCTCCCGGCCCGGTGACACCACTTTTTCGACCATGGTCGACAAGGGGCGCAAGTCATGCCGGACCCGGAGACCGGGAGCCCCATTGCGGGGCCACGGAAAAGGTAACGGGG
>NZ_JBIRHK010000043.1:0-1420 GCF_044328485.1 Streptomyces sp. NPDC017936
GCCGGCTGGCGGCAGCCGACCGGGCCCGACTCGCGCGTCTCGGCATCGCGCCGCTGGCCACGGACGACGCCCTGGCCCTGTTCGACGCGGCACTGGCGAACGAGGCCCCGGCCGTGGTCGCCGCCCGTTTCGACCCGGCCGCCCTGCGCACCGCCGCCACCGACCGACAACTGCCCGAGGTGCTCTCGGGTCTGGTGAAGGTGCGTGTGCGGCGGGGCACCACGGGCGGGGGTGACGGGTTCGCGGAGCGGTTGCGGGGTCTGGAGGGTGAGGAGCGACGGCGGTTGGTGGCCGGTGAGGTGCGCCGGCAGGTGGCCGGGGTGCTCGGGCACGCGGACGCGGACGCGGTGCCGGTGGAGCGGGCGTTCTCCGAACTGGGCTTCGACTCGCTCATGGGGGTGGAACTGCGCAACCGGCTGGGTGCTGCGGTCGGCCGTAGGCTGCCGGCTTCCCTGGTCTTCGACCAGCCGACCGTCCGCGATCTGACCGAGTACCTGATCGCCGAGCTCACGGGTGACGCCGATGTGTCCGTCGGTGTGGCCGGTGGGGTGGTCGCGGTGGACGAGCCGTTGGCGATCGTGGGGATGGCCTGCCGGTTCCCGGGTGGTGTGGGGGGTCCGGAGGATCTGTGGCGGCTGGTGGTCGAGGGCCGTGATGTGGTCGAGGGTTTCCCGGTGGACCGGGGGTGGGATCTGGAGGGGTTGTTCCATCCGGATCCGGAGCATGCGGGGACGTCGTATGCCCGTGAGGGGGGTTTCCTTCGGGGGGCGGCGGGGTTCGATGCGGAGTTCTTCGGGATCAGTCCGCGTGAGGCGTTGGCGATGGATCCGCAGCAGCGGTTGCTGTTGGAGACGGCGTGGGAGGCGTTGGAGCACGCCCGTATCAACCCGCACGGCCTGCAGGGCAGCCGCACCGGCGTGTTCACCGGCGTCATGTACAACGACTACGCCACCCGAGTGACCAAACCACCGACGGGACTTGAGGGCTACTTGGCCAACGGCAGTTCCAGCAGCGTGGCTTCGGGTCGGTTGGCGTATGTGTTCGGGTTCGAGGGCCCGGCGGTGAGTGTGGACACGGCGTGTTCGTCGTCGATGGTTGCCTTGCATCTGGCGGGTCAGGCGCTGCGGCTGGGCGAGTGCGACCTGGCGCTGGCGGGTGGCGTGACGGTGATGTCGACGCCGTCGACGTTCGTGGAGTTCAGCCGCCAGCGCGGACTCTCCCCCGACGGCCGCTGCCGCGCCTTCTCCGCAGACGCGGACGGCACCGGGTTCTCCGAGGGCGTCGGTCTGCTGGTGGTGGAACGGTTGTCGGACGCGATACGCCGAGGTCACCGTGTGTGGGCGGTCGTGCGGGGCAGCGCGGTGAACCAGGACGGAGCGTCCAACGGCCTGACCGCGCCGAACGGTCCGTCGCAGCAGCG
>NZ_JBIRHK010000044.1:0-1297 GCF_044328485.1 Streptomyces sp. NPDC017936
GGGCCTTGACCCCTGATCTTGGACACACGAGACACTGGATCCTGAGGATCTGAGAACGGACATCTCGTGGTCATGAAAAACTATCCGCCGCAGTTCAAGGCGGACGCGGTCGCGCTGTACCAGTCGCGGCCCGGGGCGACCATCCGGCAGGTCGCCGACGATCTGGGGATCAATCCCGAGACTCTGCGGAACTGGGTCCGGGCGGCCGGTGCGAGCCGGCCGCGGGGACGTCGCGCGGAAGCACCCGCCGAGCCGCCCACGCCGCTGGAGGCGGAAAACGCAGAGCTGCGCAAAAAGGTCCGTGAGCTGGAGGAAGAACGCGAGATCCTACGCAAGGCCGCGAAGTATTTCGCCGGGGAGACGCGCTGGTGAACCGCTTTCAGTTCGTCGCCGACCACCAGCGCCGCCACGGCGTGAAGCGGCTGTGCACCATCCTCGGCATCGCCCGCTCCAGCTTCTACTACTGGCGCAGGACAACAGCCGCAAGGGCGGCCCGCCAGGCCGCCGACGCGCAGCTCGCTGCCCGGATACGCGCGGTCCACCGGGTCTCGGAGGGCACCTACGGCGTTCCCAGGGTCACCGCCGAGCTCCGGGCAAACGGCGAGGTGGTGAATCACAAGCGCGTCGCCCGGGTAATGAGGACGATCGGGCTGGCCGGGCTCCGCCTGCGCCGTCGGCACCGCACCACCGTTCCCGACCCGGCCGCGGCGAAGGTCCCGGACCTGATCGGCCGCGACTTCACCGCCCAGAAGGCGAACACCAAGTACGTCGGCGACATCACCTACCTCCCCCTGGCCGGCGGGAAGTTCCGCTATCTGGCCACCGTGATCGACCTCGCCTCACGGCGCCTGGCGGGGTGGGCGGTCGCCGACCACATGCGGGCCGACCTCGTCATCGACGCCCTGCACGCGGCCGAACGGACCCGCGGCAGTCTCGCCGGCGCCGTTTTCCACAGCGATCACGGGGCCCAGTACTGCAGCCGGGCCTTCGCCGACGCCTGCCGCAAGGCCGGCGTCACCCAGTCCATGGGCGCGATCGGCTCCAGCGCGGACAACGCACTCGCCGAGTCCTTCAACGCGACCTGCAAACGAGAGATCCTCCAGGGCCGCCGGGCCTGGGACACCGAGCGCGAAGCCCATCTGGACCTCTTCCGCTGGCTGCACCGCTACAACACCGTCCGACGCCACTCCCGCCTCGACCACCGCAGCCCGATCGCCTACGAGCGAGCACTCCACACAACATCAACTACGCTGGCCAAAGCCGCATAACCCGTGTTCAGGAATAAGGGTCAAGGCCC
>NZ_JBIRHK010000045.1:0-1241 GCF_044328485.1 Streptomyces sp. NPDC017936
TGGGGTTGCGTCCGTGCAGGTTCAGCGCCCGGACCGAGTACCCGCAGGACCGCAGGTGGCCCGCGATGCAGGCCACCCCCAGGTTCTCCCGGACCCGCTTGTAGAACAGCCGCATCGCCGGGTCCAGGGACAGGTACTCCTCGTCGTTGATCAGGACGTTCTGGTTGTTCAGGCTCGCGGCGCCGGTGGGGATCTCCCGGGGGGTCAGCAGGACCACATCCGCCATGTCCGGTCTCCTCTCTCGTCCTTGCGTGCGCATCCCGACACCGGCCGTGTCACCCGGCCATGGCCTGTTCTCCGCACAGCCTCTTGGTCTCCTCGACGAACACCGGATAGGGCCGGCCCAGGACCTTGCTGTCGTAGGCGTCGACCAGCGCGCGCAGCTCCGCCTCCAGCCGCTCGGCGAGCCGGGGCGGGTTCTCGTCCGCGAGCAGCAGTCCGACGTTGAGGAAGGCGACCAGCAGATCCGGCAGGCCCTCGACCCAGCCGCGCAGCCGGCTCAGGCGCGGGCGCAGGCCTTGTTCGCCCCGGGCCCTGCGCGCCCTGGTCGCGTCGACGATGAGCTGGGCGACGAAGGGCAGCTCTTCCTTGTGGTCGGCGACCTCCGCGCTGACCTTGCTCCAGGCCGCCCACACGTCCTCGACCCGCTGGTCCGGGATCCGGTACTCGCGGCGGGCCTCCAGCAGGACGTCCCTGGCCGGTCCCTCGACGTCCGGGAGGTCGGGGGGAGCGGGATCGGTGATCTTGTCGTACATCTCCGTGCCGCGCAGCGCGATGGCGCGGCTGATGAAGGAGAACGGGTTCTCGCTCACGGCGATGCCGGCGGCCACGATGAACTTCAGGTTCTCCCAGAGCTCGTCGAGGGTCGTGCCCGGTTCGACCATGATCCAGCCGGGTTCGAGCTCGATGCCCTCCTGCTTGAAGATGCGGGCGGCGTCGAAGTTGTACTCCACCATGGTTCCCTTGCGGAACCTCTTGGCCATCGACGGGGCCCCGGTCTCCATGCCGAGCAGCGCGGACGCCATCCCCGCCCTGCGCAGGGTGCGCAGCGCCTCCCGGTCGATGAGACCGGTGTCCACGCGGAACTCACTGTGGAAGGAGATGTCCAGGTTGCGGCGGAGGATCTCCTCGGCGAACCCGACGGCGTGCTGGTAGCCGTCCTGGAAGGCGCCGCCGAAGTTGTCGTCGTTGAACCAGAGGAACCGGGTGCCGAACTCCCGCTGGAGGAACTCGATCTCGTC
>NZ_JBIRHK010000046.1:0-1088 GCF_044328485.1 Streptomyces sp. NPDC017936
CGGATGTCGTTCAGCCGGGTGACGAGCGGGGCGATGGTGCGGCCCTCGCGCTCGGCGGCCTCCCAGTCACGGGGCCTGAGCTGGTACTTCTCCGAGTCGAGGTACTCCTCGCTACCCTCCCGCAGCGGCGTGTTCTCGCACAGCTCGTAGCCGCTGTAGATGCCCCAGGTCGGCGACAGCGTCGCGGCCAGCACCGCCCGCACCTCGAAGGCCGCACGGCCGCCGTGCTGGAGGTAGGCGTGCAGGATGTCGGGGGTGTTGGCGAAGAAGTTGGGCCGCATGTAGGAGGCCGCCTCACCCGAGAGTTCGGTGAGGTACTCCGTCAGTTCCTGCTTGGTGGTGCGCCAGGTGAAGTAGGTGTACGACTGCTGGAAGCCGATCTGGGCCAGGGTGTGCATCATCGCGGGCCGGGTGAAGGCCTCCGCCAGGAAGATCACGTCCGGGTCGGTGCGGTTGACGTCCGCGATGACCCGCTCCCAGAAGACGACCGGCTTGGTGTGCGGGTTGTCGACCCGGAAGATCCGCACCCCGTGCGCCATCCAGTGCCGCAGCACCCGCACGGTCTCCTCGACCAGGCCGTCCATGTCCGCGTCGAACGCGATCGGATAGATGTCCTGGTACTTCTTCGGCGGGTTCTCCGCGTACGCGATCGTCCCGTCCGGCCGGTGGTGGAACCACTCCGGATGCTTGTCCACCCACGGATGGTCCGGCGAGCACTGCAGCGCGAAGTCCAGCGCGACCTCCAGCCCCAGCCCGCGCGCCTCCTCCACGAACCACGCGAAGTCCTCCAGCGTGCCCAACTCCGGGTGCACGGCGTCGTGGCCGCCCTCCGGCGAGCCGATCGCCCACGGCACGCCGACGTCGTCCGGGCCGGGCGTGAGCGTGTTGTTGCGTCCCTTGCGGAACGTGGTGCCGATCGGATGGACGGGCGGCAGGTACACCACGTCGAAGCCCATCGCGGCGATCGCCGGCAGCCGCCGGGCCGCCGTGCGGAACGTGCCGTGCGGACGCTCGGGCGTGCCCTCCGACCGCGGGAAGAACTCGTACCACGAACCGAACAGGGCCCGCTCCCGCTCCACCAGCAGGGG